>DIOL01000013.1:69825-93190 GCA_002423895.1 Bacteroidales bacterium UBA5515
AGTATATTTTCACAACCTTCAGTGGGATACCGACCAAAGTGGCAGCGATTACTTCAGTATAGCCATTCATTCAGACAGTTTAAGTAGATATCTTATAACCAAGACAACTACATCAGAAGAAGGAGAAACCAACTCTACCACCGCAGAAACATTAATCCTAACCCTTCATCCCAACCCATCCACAGGATTATTTACACTGATAGTAAAACAAAGCAATCCCGAATCCTTAACCATAAGAATCAGTGACAATATGGGTAAAGAAATCCGCAGATACACAAAACCTGAAGCAGGACACTATACGAAGATAGAAGACACAATAGACACAATGGGAGTATACTTTATTCAAGTAGAAAGTCCATCATCACGTAAAACCATCAAATTAGTTATAGTAAAATAAAAACAAATCTAATACCCGAAAATTAGATAATAACCTTAATTACAATCATAAAAACATATATAATTATGAGAAGAAAATTTTTCACTCTTAGTAGTTTAATATTAGTATTATTATGCCTTTTCTTTGCAGGCTGTACAAGTAAAGACAACACCTCAAATACTATAACTAAAGCAGATATAAGAACAAATACACTGCCCAAAACAAATCCTTTTGGAGGCATTACTGCACAAGATACAATGCAAGAATTAAATATAATTAATTCAAACACATCTGAAGCAAAAGACCAACCTTTAGATTTAAGTTTTTATTCCTTATCTTTATTTAAGAAAGACAATAGCATTATGCCAGTAATGTTTGACACCTTTAGCTATTTAGTAAAAACCTATGACATATTACCAACAGAATGGTTGATAGCAAAACATACAGGAGTAGCATTACTTATAGATAAGCAATCTGTAAAACATAAAGTTCCACTTAGCATTACCCCATTAACCACAGAAGATATGGCCCTTTTGCCAGGCAACCTTGTCAACCTAACAAGCTACCATAATGGATACAGATTCTTGCCAGATGGACAAACCTTTGAACGAGATATTGCCATAGCTATGGTTTATGACACCATGGATATACCATTTGGATATACCTCTGAGGATATTTATACCTTTTATTATAATAACAAATCAATGCAATGGGAAAAGATTGAAAGAGATAGTGTGGATGAGTTAAATCACATAGTTTATTCCCGTACCAATCACTTTACCGACTATATTAATGGTATTCTTAAGACACCTGAGACATCAGATGCTATGGCTTATACACCAACTTCAATTAAAGATTTAAAGGCAGCAGAACCATTAAATGGAATAACTATGATGAGCCCACCACAAGCCAATAATAAAGGAACTGCCAATTTGAATTATCCTATCACAATACCGCAAGGCAGAAGAGGCATGCAGCCAGATTTGAATATTACTTATAATAGTTCTGGAGGAAGCAGTTGGTTAGGATTAGGTTGGGACTTAAGTGTATCTTGCATCAGTGTTGAGACTCGTTGGGGAGTACCATTATATAACGAAATTTATGAAACAGAGACATATCTTTTGGATGGAGAAACTTTGGTAACAGGTTATGAGGATGAAAATGATAAACTTATATTAAATAAACCAGCTTATAGAAGAGATTTTGATTTAAGATATGCAGATGGTATGCAATTTTACCCAAGAGTTGAAGGGGCTTTCAAAACAATAATACGACATGGAACAACTCCTCAAAACTATTGGTGGGAAGTAATAGATAAAAATGGAACGAGATATTTTTATGGTAAAAAAATAGAAACTAATGAATTAAATCCAAATAGTGTATTGTCTAGTATTTCTCAAGATATAGAAAAAAGGAATATAGCAAAATGGTATTTAACAGAAGTAAGAGATGTGTATAATAATAATATAAAATATAACTATAATACATTTCTTTCAAATGAAAATACAATAGGGCAACAAGTTTATTTGTCAAATATAAATTATACTGGACAAGGAGATCAACTTGGCAATTATAATATAAGTTTTACTATAGACACTGAAAGAAAAGATGCAACAAATTCTGGCAGATATGGATTTAAGGAAGTAAATGATCTGTTGTTAAAGAAAATAGATATAATATCTGGAATGACAGATACAATAAATACAATATGTTTTGCTTTTACTGAGGGTGCATTTGGAAAAACTTTATTATGTAGCTTTGTAGAGTTGGATAGTTTGGAACGGCAAGGATTTGATTTTAGTGAAGCTTGTTTTGAACAACCTAAATTAAAAAAACATATTTTTGAGTATGAATATGAAAGTATTAATAATTCCTTTAATTTTTTGCGGAAAATATATACAAAAGAATTTTCAGATATAAGTTTAGATGAATTAAATAGATTCTCTATTGTAAATAAGAGTAATATAGGAGGATCGGTATCAACAAATTTCAATATAGGAATAGGAGCAAATATTGGTATAGGAACAAATCCATTTTTGAAGTGGTTATCAGTTGGAGGTAATTATAGCTATAATTATGAAGATACAAAAGGAACAATTACTTTAATAGATATTAATGGTGATGGATATCCCGATAAGCTTTATAAAAATATTTTTGGGGGAATTTCTTATCGATTGTTTACTCCTAATGAAAATGATGAGATTTCATTAGAACCTTATTATTTTTCAAATTCGCTAAATCAAATAGATAATATAAATAACTTTTTAAGTTCTTTTAGTTCTACACATAATTGGGGTGTTGAGGCTCAATTGAAAACTCCTACTAAGAATAACAAAGACACCATTACACTAGGTGCAGGAGGGAATATAGGCTGGGGAACAACAAAAACAAGCACAAAAACTTATTTTACTGACATAAATGGAGATGGTTTGATAGATATAGTTGAAGGAGGGAAAATGTATATAAATAAATTGGTTTATGGTCTTCCTACGTTTACAGATATGTCTAAAGAAGATACAATAAAGATGGGAGGAGTATGTGGAGATTATATTTTAAATAATATTGATGTTGATGAAGATTTATTTAGAGGGAATTGTAACATTATTCAACAATCGTTATTTAACCCTAGTAATAATGGTATAGAACAATGTCCTCCTGGCATGGGTTCCTATTCCTATGATACTTGTAATTATAATAATTATACTTATATGCCAGATATTGATCCTGTAAGAACATGGATATCACCATATGATGGATTTATTAAAATTGTTTCAACTGCGAAATTAAGTCCAGATTGGAACTCTTTAAGGGAAAGAAAAGGAATAAGGGATGGTGTTAAGATAAGTATATCAAAAAATAGCAATTCCCCATTATACAATCGTTATCTAAGCCTTTATCCTTTTAATAATGAACATAATCAAACGTTAGATAATATTGAAGTACATAAAGGAGATAGAATATATTTTAGGATGGAATCATTAAGTTCAAGAGAATACGATAAAATATATTGGGACCCTGTAATAAATTATCAATCTGTAGCAGACACTTCAGTTGAATATTATCAAAATCTTACTGATGCCAATGGTGATAAGATATTTGTATTTAGACCAACTACTGATTTTGTTGTAAATGGAGGAGCTCAAAAAATACATATGCCAATATCAGGGAAAATAATAATAGACGTTTTTTTAAATATACCCACTTCATTAAATGAAGATTTAAGACTTGAAATAATAAAAAATAATACTCATATAATAGATACTACTTTTAATCAAAATACTTATATAGGTAATGCAAGTTATTCAAGTTACCTATATTACCCAAATGGTGAAATACAAGTTAATAAAAATGATTCAATATGGTTTAAATTATCATCCTCAGGGCAAGTAAAATGGCAAACAGTAAATGCAAAGGCAAAAATGTATTACGTGGATGGAAATAATGAAGATCAAACAGATATATCAGTTGTAGATGAAGTTTTCCAAGGTACTCCTGAAAATCCTAAATACATATTCACTTATTATCCAATTATAGAAAAAACGACATACAACTATCAGAAACAACCAAGTAAAAAATTAACCACTCCAGTAGGAGTAGTTAACTTTATTCCTAATCTAACAACTCATCAAATAAGGGATAATGGAGGTGAAGTAAAAGTAGTTATAAAAACAAATTTTTCAACACTTTATGCTTGTACTTATTATTATACTAATTATTATAATAATATCGCAAATTCTAAAAGAATATATAAGAAAAATCAAGATGGAACAACAAGTTTATTATTTGCTGGCTCGATATTAATTAATCAAGAATTAAATGATATAATAACTTTAAATATTCCACAAGGTACAGAATATTATATTGACTATTATGTCCCACATAATGATCTAAATATGACTTTTAATACAAAATTATCTGGTCAGACTGCATTATTAGAATCCGGTTTATACACAAACTATCATGACTCAGTAAATGCTAAATATTGTAGTATTTATAGAAATTGGGGGCAATTTGGATATAAGTCAGACTTAGATTATATTGACGAAAGTTTATTAGTATATAATTATAATGCAAACTTTCTATCTACACAAAATTATTCTACAACCCAGGAAGATGATGATAATGCCAGAATTAATTTTCCAAACTTAAATATAGAATCCCTTTCTAATAATCCAGAAACTAATATAGAAGGAGTAAATCCATTATCAGGACACTATTTTCCAATGTTCCCTGACTATGAAAAGAATGCATGGGCTGGTTATTGTAATATTAATTATATCAATAAAGATACCATGTGTAATGTAATTAATTATGTAAGTGATAGCATTAAAAATATTATAGACTATCCTGTACCAATAATTACAGGACAAACTGGAGCTAAAACTATTTACAAACAATCTATAAATAAACCTTATTATAACCTAAATGGGAATATGAATATTGGTTCCTTTGAATTATCAGGCAGTAAATCAAAAGGAGAAATGAGAGTATTAAGTGATTATATGGATGTAAATGGAGATAGTTATCCTGATATTATTTCAGAATCAGAAGTTCAGTTAACAAAACCTCAAGGAGGATTAGGAAACAAAAAGATTGTTCACGTAAATAATTCAGAGAGTATAGATTTCTCAAGTTATGAATCAACTGGTATTGCTGCTGGAGGAACCTTACCTAAGATAAGTAGGGTGGCATCTAATGGAGATAAAAAAGGAGATATAAAAATGTCAGGTAATGTAAAGTTGTTATCAAATTCTTCTTCAGATTTAGTCTTTACATGGATAGACATTAATGGTGATGGTTTGCCTGACAAGGTATCAAGAGATAATGGTGAAGTTTATTTAAATTATGGCACTTATTTTGGAAAAGATATTTCTTGGAATACTCCACAATCAATGAGAAGTTCAGTAACAACTGGAGGATGCTTTGGTAGTGATGCCACTGGAGAAATTATTCAAACTCCATTTCTAACAACTAATTTTAATATATCTAATAGGAGTTTGTCTGGAGGAATTAGTGCAAATTCGTCAAAAAATATTACAGAAAGAGAACTAATAGATATAAATGGAGATGGATTATTTGATTTAGTATATATTGAGAGAACTCCATTATATTGGAAACTCTTTGTAAAGTTTAATTTGGGAAAACAATTTGATACAGTAGAATATCTTTTGCATCAAAGAAATATTTGGACTTCTGGATATGGTGCACCTAATAGTATTAGTCATGATTTAAGTTTAAATGGTTCATTTAGTTTTGGATTTTCTTTATTTGGATGTTTAAATTTCATATTTAATCCTCAAGCTGGAGGAGGTTATAATCTTAATAATGTTATGCAACAATTTACGGACTTAAATAATGATGGATGTCCAGATTATTTATTTGATCAAATGTTAGGCTCAAACGATATTACAGGACTATTCTCTTTAACTATTGCTAAAGCTAATCTTTTAAGAGAAGTAACATTACCAACGGATTCAAAGATTAAAATTGATTACGAAATGCCAAATAGTACAACAGAATCAAGTAAAAGACATTGGGTTATGTCAAAAGTTTTATTAACTGAATATGGTGTATCTAGTACTGCATCTGCTGATATTATAAAAACTACATATAGTTATAAAAACAGAAAATACGATCGTTTTGAGAGAGAGGATTATGGTTTTGATACTGTAATTACAATGGAATGGAATGTAGGTGCAATTGAAAGAAAGATTATATCTTCCTACCATAATTCTAATTATATGTTTAAAGGAATAAAGAAAATAGATTGTATTATAGATGCTCAAGGAAACAAGAAATTAGAAACATTTTATAATTTTGGATTACATGAAATCTCAACAGGAAATATTATGAATATGGGAGATTTATGCAAAGGAAGTGTTTATCCAAATTTGTTGACAGAAGAACAAAAGCATTATGAAGGACAGAGTATATTAGCAATAACAACCCTTAAAGAGTTTAAATATGGCAAATATGGTAATGTAAAATACTATAAAGATTATGGTATAACAGTAGCTAACGATAGTGTTTCATCATACATTGATTATCATGAGAATTTGAATAAGTATATAGTAGGTATATCAGATACTATAACAGTTAAAGTAGGAAATACTGTATTGAGAAAACGTTTTGCTAATATAGGACAGAATGGAGAAATGGTAGATCTTACAATTATTAATAATGGAAATAATAGTAAATATTTCTATAATTATGATACTTACGGAAATATCTCTCGAACAATCTTACCACCAAATAGCAATGGACAAAGTCTCCAAATAGATTATAAATACGATCCTGTTGTTCATACATACCCAACACAAGTAAATAATAGTTTAGGCTATACATCAAGTGCTATTTATGATTATCGTTGGGGAAAACCTATTGAAACGACAGACATAGCAGGTAATAAGATAAAATATACATATGATAAACAAGGAAGAATTTCAACAATACGGGGACCAAAGGAAATAGCATCAGGACAATTATACACGATAAAATATGAGTATTATAATCTTCCAGGGAGCTATATTTATTGGTCAAGAACAAGTCATTATGACCCAGAGCATCCAACAAATGATATAAAAACAGTTACATTTTCTGATAGATTAGGCCGAATACTTCAAATCAAGAAAGATATAGAAATAGGAGGAGTAGAGAAACGAGCTATTTCAGGAAGGGTAATTTATGATGATTTTGGTAGAGTAATAAATCAATATCAACCAAAAGAGGAAGACGTTTTAATAGATGACACTATATTTAATGCTTCATTCAGCACATACTATACAACAACAACCTATGATGTTTTAGACAGACCATTGCAAGTAACCTATCCTGATATGACAACAAGCCAAAATGCATATGGTTTTGGACAGGATGTGAACAGTATTAAACGTTTTAAGACTATAACTACCGACCAGAATGGCAAGCAAACAACAATATATTCAGACCATCGTCAGCTCAAAACTCAGATAACAGCAGCAAACAACACATCAACACAATTTGAGTATGACGCATTAGGACAGTTATCCAACAGCATAGACCCAGAAGGGCAACCAACCTCTTATGAATATGATATGATGGGAAGAAGAACAGGTAGAAATCATCCAAGTGCAGGACAGACAAACTGGTCATATGACCAGGCAGGGAATTTAACAAAACAAACAATGTCCTCAGGAGAAGAAATATCTTACAATTACAATTTTAACCAGTTAATTAACGTTAGCTATTTGGACAAATACTGGAATGATGTGTGGTATAAATATGGAGGAACAGGCAGTGGTAACCAAACAGGCAGACTTATCAAACAGCAGGATGCTACTGGAGTACAAGAATTTGAATATGGTAATATGGGAGAATTGATAAGAAATCGCCATACTTATGTAGTACCAAACTCCGAAGCCTTTACTTTTACAACAGAGTGGGAATATGACAGTTGGAACAGAGTAAAACAGATTATATATCCAGATAATGAAACAGTAACTTATAGTTATAATTTAGGAGGATTGCTAAAACATGTTGAAGGTTATAAACCAAATATAGGAACAACTGTATATATAGAAGATATAACCTATGATAAATACGAACAACGCACAGCAGTTATTAATGGTAATCAAACGCGAACCTATTATACCTATGATCCTAAAATGCTCAGGATGACAAATCTGGAAACAATAAATCCAAATGGAGATTTATTGAAATTGGAATATGCTTACGACTTAGCAGGTAATATAACACAAATAAAAAATACAGGACTAAATCCTTATGTACAAGATTATACCTATGATGATATATATCAATTAAAATCTGCTCATGGCGACTGGAATAATACCAGTATAGATTATAATCTTTATATGTCATACAGTCCTTCAGGAAAGATACTGAAAAAGGATTTAGGAGGACAACGTATAGACAATCAAGGCACCGATTCTTTGGATTATGAAAATATTTATGATTACGGAGTCAATGGAAACCCATACGCCTTAAAACATATTATAGACAATAATACAGGAAATGAACATTTTTTTAACTGGGATGAAAAAGGCAATATGATAAACCATATTGACAAAAGCATTGATAATGAAAGGCATCTCTGCTGGACAGAAGACAATCGTCTGCAAGCAGTGAAAGACAATCAAATGGGAGCCTATTATAATTATGATGCCACAGGCGAAAGAAATCTCAAACTCACAGGAGGCATATTAGAAATTATCCAAAATGGACAAACCATGTATTCACCAGTCCTTACAGAACAAACCCTCTATGCCAGTGCCCTTGTGACCGTTAATGACAAAGGTTACACCAAGCATTACTTTGAAGAAGGCAAGAGGATATGTTCAAAGATAGGCAGTGGAGAATTGCAAAATGTTAATCAAAAGGTAGACCATATGGAAATGGACTATGAAGAACAAAGAAGCATACAAACAGAAGGAATTACAATTACATATGAAGGATGCATGGAAATAACACCATACATAAATAATGCAAACTTATATGAAACAATCATAAATAAATACGAGACTCAAGTAAACTCAGGAGAACCTATCTTCTACTACCACTCCGACCACTTGGGCAGTGCTTCCTTCCTAACCGACAGCTCAGGAGCAGAAACCCAACAATTAGTCTACTTACCATTTGGAGAAGACTGGGTAGATATGAAATACAACGTCTCTCAATTTGAAACTCCATACAAGTTCAATGGCAAAGAAAAAGACCAAGAAACAGGTTACAACTACTTCGGAGCCCGCTACTACACCGACTGGGCAAGCATCTGGCTAAGCGTAGACCCACTATCAGACAAATACCCACACCTAACATCTTATAACTATTGTGCGAATAATCCAATCATGCTTGTCGATCCGGATGGAAGGGAGACGTTTAGTGCACCGATATATGATACACATGGTAACTTTTTAGGGACTGACAACCAAGGGTTACAAGGTAAAGCTATTGTAATGAATAAGAAAAATTTTACACAAGGAATGTCACACGATAAAGCATTAAAAAATAATTTAGGAGTAAAGGGTTTAAGTAGTGATGATGCTAAAGTAAAATTAAACAATCATTATTCAGGATTAAAAAACAGACCTGATTGGGACGGGAAATTGACTTTTGATGAGGCAACAAAATGGTCTAACCAAGGTAATGGGAAACCTTTGTTTGTTGATGGTAGCAAGATTGATTTAAGTCCTAAAACGGTTAATGATGTAAAGGATGCAGCAAAGAAAAATAATGGATACATAGACTTCTTTGATGACGGGAAAGGTAACTATGATACAGGAAGAGTTTATGGTAATATTAAAGTTACTCTTACAAATGAAAAAACAGGAGAAGTTATATTAGGTAAAAATGGTTATTTAGATAAACATGACTTCAGTAATCCCGTTTTCAGAGCTATTAATGATATGTATTATAAAGGGGATCCGAAGGTCTTTAAAATTTATTGTGCTCCTTGTAATAATAAAGTCGATATAAAATGAGAAGATTTATTAGAAATACAGAATTGATTTTTGTTTTTGCAATATTATTTATTGGATGTAAAAGTCCAATTCAAAAACAAGCAGAATATTTATTGCCAAGTTATAACAGATTGGAATTAACCAATACAAAAGAAACAGGAATTACAACATATAATAATTACAAGATAGAAGGAAAGCTGAATTTAAATGAACTATCAGATTTTCCAATCAATGTTATTTCGGAAAAGGAAAAAGCTGTAATAAAGTGGCACAAACCTACAAACGAAGAATTAAAAGATTTTAAAGCATTTGTAGAGGAAGAACAATCAGGAGATAAAATAGCCACAGAGCTTTTACAAAAGTTATCAGAAGATAAATATTTGATGTCCGTAATTTATTATAGGGATGAAAGTCCTATAGGGGGGAAAGGCTATCAAGTGTATAATTGGACAGAATTTTATTTTCTTGATTTTTCTAAAAATGAGCTTATCCACATCAGTTATGGAAAGTTTTAAAAATGGTGGTAGTGTATCAGATTTGGGGTAGTGGGTAGTGTATCAAATTGGGAGTTGATGATGTAAGTATTTGAAAAACATTAATTATTAAAATGAGTTTAGCGAAAAGACAGAATATTATTCTGTCTTTTCCAATTTTTAATCCTTTAAAACGAACTTAAAACAACAACCAAAGAAGATTTTATGATGTGGTGTATCAGAATTGGAGTTAATAAAGTTTCTCGTTTCAAGTTGCAAATTATCAACTTATTATAAGTAATTCTTCAATTTACTCACAGTAAACAGGCGTTATGAAAAAGCGATAAAGGCGTATTGATGGTGCGAAATGGGCGTAATGGGCGTAATGGTGGTTCGATATCGGCGTCTTGGTGGTAGCGTGACGCCCGTAACGCATGTTATGTTATGGGCATAACGCATACCCCAAGATGGGCATAACGCAGGGTGCGTTACGGGCGTTACGCTTTTATCATATCGCCGATATGCAGTTTTCAAGTCTTCGAAATTGAGATACGTTTTGTAATATATTTCCATTTTATCTTTACCAAAACATTAAAAAAAGAGGAGTAGGATTGGGAATTAATTAAGCAAATCAACTAATTCTTTTTTCATCTCCTCGTCAATATCTCTATATCTTGCGAATGCTTTACTGCCTTCTGAGTGTCCTGTAAGAGAGCTGATAAGATTAGGATCTTCAACTTGCTTATATAGATTGCCGATAAATGTTTTTCGTGCTGTATGAGTGGATGCTACTTCATATAATGGTTTTTGTTCTTGTAGCCTTGTTAATGGATTAAGAATTGTAACAACTCTGTCAATACCTGCTTGTTTTAATACCTTTTTAATATCAAAATTATATTTAGGCTGAGAAATAAAAGGAAATAGCTTTTCTCCCTTATAATCTTTATATTTATCTATAATCTCTTTTGCAATATTATTAAGTGGAACTCTTAATGTAACAGGATCGTTTTTCTTCTTCAAGGCAATATATTCAATAGCTCCATTAATAATATTGTTCTTTGTTAATGAATATAAATCGGAAACTCTACAACCAATTACACATTGAAATATAAAAATATCTCTTTGTATTTCTAACTCATTAGAATAAGAAAAATCGTAATTATATAAAGTGTTTCTTTCTTCAATAGTAAGATAAAAAGGAGTGCCGTAAACTTCCTGTTTGAGCTTGAATTGTGCAAATGGATAGTTATTTGTATGATTGTTCTTTATGCTCCAATTAAAAAACGTTCTTAATATAGTGAGGATACAAGTAACTGCGTTTTGTCCTTTTGGCTTTGGAAGTTGTGTTTTTGGAACTTCTTTATATATTTCTGGAAATTTTTCCATAATACTTACCTCATTAAATAAGTATTGTTCAAATAAGTCCAAAATATCAACGGAAAACGTGTTTAAGGACAATATAAAATTATTTTTGATGCTTAATCTATAGTAGAGTTCAAAGCGTTTTAATTTACCTATGACGACTTTATATGATTGTAGCCTATTAGTTGAAACTTTTGAAGAGTCAATAAACTTCTGAAATAATTGAAAAAAGTTATTATCTTCTACAAGATTAAATGTTTTATTGTTATCTGAATTAATTAATCTATCAACATACTTTGTAAGGTTTTCGCTTGTTATATATTCCGATGATTGTTTTAAGTTTTCAAATGCTTGTAATATTATTCTCTTTGTCTCTGAAACTTTATTATTAATCTTATTCCTTTCAATGTTGTTTATTAATACCTTTGCTTTAATACATTCTCTATTATTATCCCATTGATTAGGGTTGACTAATATGTCACTAACATAGAATAGTTGTACCATTCTTCCGTCTGTTAGTCTAAATCGTATTTTCGCAAACTCTTTTTTGGAACTTCTGATAAAAGCACGTATATTTGCCACTTGAAATGTTGTATTTTATTTCTGCAAATATATAAAAATTGCACAACATTTGCACAACATAATATATAAAAAAACAGACAAAAATAGAATGAAAAATTATAACTCCCTGCAAGACAATATTGAAATGAATGGATGAATATATATTCGACAATAATTAATATTTTGCTCGGGGGTACTAATTAAAACCAAGTTTTTATATGATTGAAACCAATTCAACTAACGACTTTACATTACAAAGTTCAATTAGC
Source organism: Bacteroidales bacterium UBA5515 (assembly GCA_002423895.1). Classification (GTDB taxonomy): domain Bacteria; phylum Bacteroidota; class Bacteroidia; order Bacteroidales; family P3; genus UBA10566. The sequence goes on from DIOL01000013.1 coordinate 82,322, forward strand.
TTTATTTTAAAGCATAAGATTACTTTAATAGTTGTCTTTATTATTTCAACAATAATAATAGGACTACTTTCCTTAATGCTTCCTAACTACTACAAGTCACAAGTTACCCTTATGCCAGCTGAAACAAATGCTGTTTCAAAAGCAGTTCTTTCGCAAATGGATAACTACGATGCGTTAAGTTTTGGAAAAGAAAAGGATGCTGAATATTTAATGGAAATTCTTAGTTCAAGCACCATAATATCTAAAACAATATCCAAATTTAATTTGGCAGAACATTATGGAATTGAAGCTGAAAACACTCAAGCAAGAAGCGATAAACTCAATCAAAGATTAGTTTCAAACATTAAAATTAAAAGAACAGAAAACTTAGGTGTAAAGCTTACTGTTTGGGATACAGATCCTCATTATGCTGCAAATATTGCCAATTATATGGCTTCACAAATGCAGGTATTGAGAAATGATATGAAAAGAGCTAAAATGGATTCTTTAGTTATTGCTCTTTCAACCTCACGCAATAGATTACAAAAAGAAATTGATTCATTGGCAGGTGAATTTGCAAAAGTTGCTATGCAACATAAGATTTATGACCCAGAAAAAATGTCAGATAGAATGAGTCAAGAACTTGCCAAACAAATTGCTTCAGGCAATCAAGGTGCTGTTTCAAGATTAGAAAATAAATTATCTCAAATTGGAGAATTTGGACCAGATATTTCTGCAATGAAAATCTTATTGGAAAGAAAGACAGAAACACTTAAGAATTGGGATGAAAAGCTTGAACAGGTTAAAGTTGATGCTCAAAGCAATGTTCCAAACGATTTTATTATAGATTCAGCATATCCTTCAGAATTAAAAGACAAACCAAAACGTTCAATTATTGCTATACTTGGAGGAATTGGCTGTTCTTTTCTTGCAATATTTGTTTTAATACTTAGAGATAAGAAAAAAGTTGCAAAGAAAGAAAATGAGATTTCTTAATCAAATAATTGATTATATCAAGAAAATCCTTTCTCCACTTCTTGGCCTTTGGGAAAGAGTGAATGATAGAACTAAAACTATTATCATAATCTCTTCTCTTTGTGCTCTATTTATTGGGATTGGCTATTCCTACATTGACTATGAATATTATATTTATGGAGTAGTACCAATTGTCCTTCTTCTTTTGCTTTTATACTATTATCAATTAGACAAAGTACTTTATCTAATTGCATTACTTACACCTTTGTCAATAAATATGCTGGTGAGTGAAACAACAGCAATGACACTTCCAACAGAACCACTGTTAATCTTATTTACTCTTGTTTTTTCAATAAAAGTTTTGGTTGATGGTAAATATAACACAAAAATTCTCACACACCCAATATCACTTGCAATTGCTTTTTATTTGTTTTGGATGTTGATTACATCATTTACAAGTATTAGGCCAATGGTTTCATTCAAATTCTTTGCTTCAAAGATATTTTATATTATACCTTTCTATTTGGCAATAATACCTTTGTTTGCCAATTTCAAGAGAATTAAAACAACATATATTTTCTATGCAATCTCCCTGGTATTTGTTGTGATTTATGCAACAATTAGTTTTGCGCAAAAAGGCTTTGAATTTGACGAATGTTTCTATATAATGCAGCCATTCTATAATGACCATACTGCTTATGGTGCAATCCTTGCAATGTTTTTGACAATAACCTCATTTTTTATCTTTTCTAAATCAACAAATAAATGGGGAAGATTATTTTACATTGCTTTATTTGGGGTTTTCCTTACAGGATTAATTCTTTCCTATTCAAGAGCAGCATGGATGAGTATATTGCCAGCAATTGGAATATATTTGATACTAAAATTTAGGATTAAGCTCAAATTAATACTAACTGTACTTTTTGCAGGAATTCTTTTCTTCTTTGCTTTTCAAACTCCAATACTTCAATTGTTGGAGAAAAACAATCAAGACTCTTCAGGAAATATTGCAGAACACATATCTTCAATATCAAATATCAGCACTGATGCCTCAAATGTTGAAAGACTTAATCGTTGGGCTTGTGCCTTTAGAATGTTTGAAGAAAAACCATTCTTGGGATGGGGACCAGGGACCTACCAATTTGAATATGCTGGTTACCAAAAGTCATATCAACTATCAACCATAAGCACAAATGCAGGTAACTTAGGTAATGCACATAGCGAATACTTTGGCCCAATGACCGAAAGTGGAGTATTGGGGATGATTTCTGTAATTATTCTTTTTTCCACAGTAATCTACACTGGCATTAAAGTATATAAAAGAGCTCAAAACAAAACAGAAGGACAGTTAGCAATATTCCTTACCATGTCATTAGTAACTTACTATACTCATGGAGTGTTAAACAATTTCCTTGATACCGATAAGTTATCCATTCCTTTTTGGTTTTTTACAGCAGCAATAGTTGCCTTAGATATATATTCACAAAAGCTTGAAAGAATCTAAATAAGCGAAATCCCAAAAGCATTTCATCCAACTAAATCATTTATTTTATCTCTAACTTATTAGTCTTAATAATATTTTAAGGCTTAATATTCTAATGGATATCCTATTCCTCTTTATTTAAACAAGGAAATAGTCTACTCAAATCAAATAAAAACTTATTTAAATAAGGAATAAATTCTGTAAGGTGGCACCATACTATAAGTAAGGTGGCAGGATACTTCAGTAAGGTGCCACCTTACTGAAGTTATGGTACGACCATAACACCATTATGGTCGTACCATAATTAAACTATGGTCGTACCATAAGAAATTTATACCTTATCTTATTTAACTATAATAAGGTTTTGATACGCTTATATCAAATAAAAATAAATTAAGAAGTAATTGTTCTTAGTTTGCTTATTGTGAAATAAGATATAAAAAAGGATGCTTAGTATTATTTCAGTAAAAATTATTCCGTTGATTGGAATACCAATTTATACAATTGAAACCTTCTATTAGTTAAATAATCCTCAAAAGATTTAATTACCTTATTTTTGTTGTAGATAATTTATCTAATTATTACCTCGTTATTTATTGTTTTATTAGTTTTTTTGTCAAAACTGACAAATAAATATGCTATTTTTGCAGATTGATTAAAATGGAATAGATTTTGATTGTATTGAACAATTAAAATTAATGAAACTTTCATTAACAGATTAAAATAACAGTTAAATAAGAATAAAGATGTCAAATTTTCTTTCACAACTTTTCGGAAACAAGTCTCAACGAGATTTAAAAGAACTTAAGCCAATACTACAAGAATGCTTAGTGTATTCCGATAAAGTTATAAACCTAACCAACGATGAGCTTAGAGATAAAACCAAAGAGTTTAAGCAAAGAATTAATAATGAAATAGCAGATGAAGAAGCAAGAGTTAATACAATTCGTCAAAGAATAGACACAGAATTGGATATGCCTGTTGCTGAAAAACAATCTCTATACTCTGAATTGGAAGAGTTGGAAAAAAAAGCATATGATAAGACACAAAAGGTATTAAATGATATTCTTCCAGAAGCATTTGCTGTTGTGAAGGAAACAGCAAGACGTTTTGCAGAAAATGAAAAGGTTGAGGTTACTGCAAATGATTATGATAAAGAATTGGCAGCCTACAAGGATAATGTAAATATTGTAGGGGATAAGGCATTCTTTGACAATTCTTGGTTAGCAGGAGGAAACAGAGTAACCTGGGATATGGTTCACTACGATGTTCAGCTTATCGGAGGAGCTGTATTGCACCAAGGAAAGATTTCAGAAATGGCAACAGGAGAAGGAAAAACCCTTGTGGCAACTCTTCCTATCTATTTGAATGCTTTACCAGGAAAAGGAGTTCACGTTGTAACTGTTAATGACTATTTGGCAAAACGTGACTCTGAATGGAATAGTATGATATTTGAGTTCCATGGTCTAAGAGTTGATTGTATTGATAAGCATGAACCTAATTCTGAAGAAAGACGTCAAGCTTATAATGCAGATATTACTTATGGAACAAATAATGAATTTGGCTTTGACTATCTAAGAGATAATATGTGTAATAACACAAACGAGATTGTTCAAAGAAAACATAATTATGCAATTGTCGATGAGGTTGACTCAGTTTTGATTGATGATGCTCGTACACCACTTATTATTTCTGGTCCAACACCAAAGGGAGATGACCAGGAGTTTGAACGTTTCCGTCCAGTAATTGAAAAACTTTATAATGTTCAAAGAGTTTTTGTTACTCAAATTCTTGCTGAAGCAAAAAATCTTTTAAAGGAAGGAAGAACTTCAGAAGAAGAACGCCAGGGAGGAATTTTATTACTTAGAGCTCATCATGGACTTCCAAAGAATAAGGCTTTAATTAAGTTTTTGAGTGAGCCAGGAATGAAATCACTTTTACTTAAGACTGAAAACCAGTTTATGCAAGACCAAAGTAAGGAGATGTATAAAATTGATGACCCTCTTTACTTTATTATTGATGAAAAAGTAAACTCAATAGAACTTACCGATAAGGGAATGGAATATCTTGCTCAATTGGGAGAAGATCCAAAGATGTATATGCTTACCGATGTTGGAAGTGAAATTGCTGAACTTGAAAAAGAAGAACTAACTCCAAAAGAAAAAGCAGAAAGAAAAGAAAAAATACTTCAATCTTATGCTACTCAATCTGACAGAGTTCATACCATTAACCAACTTCTAAAGGCTTACACTCTTTTTGAAAAAGATGTGGAATATGTTGTTGTTAACAATCAAGTAAAGATTGTTGATGAACAAACAGGTCGTATTATGGAGGGAAGACGTTATTCTGACGGCCTTCATCAGGCAATTGAAGCAAAGGAAAATGTTAAAGTTGAAGCAGCAACCCAAACCTATGCAACCATAACACTTCAAAACTACTTCCGTATGTACAAAAAGCTTGCTGGGATGACTGGTACAGCTGAAACAGAAGCAGGAGAGTTGTGGAATATTTATAAATTAGATGTTGTTGTTATTCCAACCAATCGTCCAATTTCTCGTTTGGATGAAAATGATTTAATTTATAAAACAAAACGTGAAAAGTTCAATGCTGTTATCACTGAAATTGAAAAACTTGTTGGAGAAGGACGTCCAGTTTTGGTTGGTACAACATCAGTTGAAACTTCAGAACTGTTAAGCAAAATGCTTACAATGCGAAAGATTAAGCATAATGTGTTAAATGCTAAATTGCATAAAAAAGAAGCAGATATTGTTGCTGAGGCAGGTCGTGCAGGAACAGTTACCATTGCAACAAATATGGCAGGTCGTGGTACCGATATCAAGCTTGGTGAAGGAGTGAAAGATGCAGGAGGACTTGCAATTATAGGTACTGAAAGACACGAATCACGAAGAGTTGACCGTCAGTTAAGAGGACGTTCAGGACGTCAAGGTGACCCAGGTAGCAGTCAGTTCTTTGTTTCTTTGGAAGATAACCTAATGCGTCTTTTCGGTTCTGATAGAATGAGTAAGGTTATGGATAGACTTGGACTAAAAGAAGGAGAAGTTATCCAACACTCAATGATGACAAAGAGCATCGAAAGAGCACAAAGAAAGGTTGAAGAAAATAACTTTGGAACAAGAAAGAGACTATTGGAATATGATGACGTAATGAATAATCAACGTGAAGTTATTTATTCAAAACGTCGTAATGCACTATATGGAGATAAACTTTCTATTGATATTTCCAATATGATGTATGATACTTTAGAGTATATGATTAATGAATATCATAATGCTGGAGATTTTGAAGGATTCCAACTTGAATTCATTAAGTTAACATCAATGGAGTGTCCAATTCAAGAAAGTAGAGCTTTCTTTAGTTCAAAGAAATCAGATTTAACAGAAGAGCTTTTTGACTTAGTTTATTCAACCTATAAGGAAAGAATGGAAAGAATAGCACAATTAGCTTTCCCTTATGTTAAAAACATTTACGAAAGTAAAAACTATACATACGAAAACATAGCTTTCCCTGTAACTGATGGAGTAAAGATGATGAATGCTATTGCACCAATTGAAAAATCTTATATAACTAATGGAAAAGAAATTGGACTTTCAATAGAAAAGAGCATAACTTTACATATAATTGACAATGCATGGAAGGAACACTTAAGAGAACTTGATGATTTGAAACAATCAGTTCAAGCAGCTTCTTATGAACAAAAGGATCCATTGTTAATTTACAAGTTAGAATCTTTTGGCTTGTTTGAAAAAATGATTAATGAAATCAATAAGGATATAACTTCTTTCCTTTGTCGTGCAAATCTTCCTATTGGAGAAAGTGAAGTAAAGCAAACTCAGTTACCTCAAAGCGATAATAGAAAACTTAGAACAACAAGAGAAGAACTTAAAGCAGACAATCCTTCAGAACCTCAAAAAGTTCAACCAGTTCATGTTGAAAAGAAAGTTGGAAGAAATGAAGAATGTCCTTGTGGAAGTGGTAAGAAATATAAAAACTGCCACGGCAAAAACGAATAATCAAAACAGATATTCAACACAAAGAGGAGTTATATTGTAAATATAGCTCCTCTTTTTTCTTTTTTCTTGCTTTTTTTAGTGAGAAATAATATTGTAAATTACATATTTGATTTAAAATTTAGGTGTAAAATGTTGTAAGAATGGAAAAATGTTGTATTTTTGCAAACTCTTTTCAATGGAAAAGAAAATAATTTATTAATTCAAATCATATATTAATGGTAAGACAGTACGAAACCGTTTTCATTATGACTCCCGTTTTATCTGAACAACAGATAAAGGAGACGGTACAAAAGTATCAGTCATTATTGACTGAAAGTGGAGCTGAAATTGTTTATGAAAACAATTGGGGAATGCGTAAATTGGCATATCCTATCCAAAAGAAATCAACAGGATTCTATTATTTAATAGAGTTTAAAGCAGAAGGAGAACTTATTGCTAAGCTTGAAACAGCTTACAAAAGAGATGAAAAACTTCTTCGTTTCCTAACAGTTTCTTTAGACAAACATGCAATTGCATATAACGAAAAGAAACGCTCAGGTGGAATGAGAAAACAACAAGAAGCAGCTATGGCAAAACAAGATACTGTTAAGCCTAAATCACAAGAAGAAGCTGAAAATTAATATTAAATAATTGAAGAGAAATGGCAAACGAAACAGAAATAAAATATTTAACCCCAATTACGGTTGAAACTCAAAGAAAAAAATACTGCCGCTTCAAGAAAAGTGGTATTAAGTATATTGATTATAAAGATGCAGATTTCCTTTTAAAGTTTGTTAACGAACAAGGTAAACTTCTTCCAAGAAGATTAACTGGTACTTCAAACAAATATCAAAAGAAAGTTGCACAAGCAGTTAAAAGAGCACGTCATTTGGCCCTTATGCCTTATGTAGCAGATTTATTAAAATAATTAAGGAGGGAATCATAGATGGAAATTATATTAAAACAAGATATGACTAACCTTGGTTACAAGGATGAAATAGTTAAGGTTAAGGATGGTTATGCAAATAACTATCTAATTCCTCAAGGATATGCAATGGTGGCAACTGCTTCAAACAAGAAAATTATTGCAGAAAACCTTAAGCAAAGAGCTTTTAAAGAAGAAAAATTGCGTAAGGATGCAGAAACTTTAGTTGCAGCATATGCTAAAATTACAGGATTGAAGATAGGAGCTAAGGCATCAGAAAATGGTAAGATATTTGGTTCAGTTAATTCAATTCAACTTGCTGATTCAATCAAACAACAATTTGATATTGAAATTGACAGAAAAAGAATCTCTATCAAGGGTGATTCAATAAAAACTCTTGGAACTTATAAAGCAACTATTTCAGCTTATAAGGATCTTAAAGCAGAAATTGAATTTGAAGTTGTAGCTGAATAATCGCTATAATAATTCAAAAATTATAATAAGACCTTTGGGAAATATCTCAAAGGTCTTTTTTTATTTCTCAATCTATATATATTCTACAAAAAGACTTACTTTTGCAATTATAAAACAAATAAGTAATGTTGTCCAAAGCACAAATAAAGAGAATATCTTCCTATAAAGAATCAAAGTATAGAAATCAGGATAAGGTTTTTGTTGTTGAAGGAGTAAAGGTTGTTAATGAACTTTTAAATTCATCATATGAAATAGAAACAATTTGCGCCTTAAAACAATGGTTGGATGATAATTCTAAAAGAATAAATAATAAAGCCAATAATATAATTGAGGTAAACGAGGATGAATTAAAGAAGATAAGTTCTTTTTCTACTCCCAATCAGGTTTTGGCTGTTGTAAAAACTCCTTTACCCAGGGAAGTTGTTTCAAAAGACAAGTTGGTTATTGCCTTAGACCAAATTAATGACCCAGGGAATTTAGGAACAATAATAAGAATTGCTCACTGGTTCGGAATAGAAGATATTATTTGTTCTGAGAATACAGTTGACCAGTATAATCCCAAAACAATTCAATCAACAATGGGTTCTTTATTCAGGGTAAATGTTTCATATCATAATCTTAAATCATATCTTCAAAACCTTCCAGAAGATTATCCAATTTATGGAACTATTGTTGAAAATGGAGAGAATATATACGAAAAGCAAGTTCAGAAGCAAGGGATAATTATTATTGGCAGCGAGTCTCACGGCATAAGTGATGAGATAATTCCTTTAATTAATAACCCAATAACAATACCTAATTTCTCCATAAATCAGAGAGCAGAATCTCTAAATGCAAGTATTGCAACAGGAATTATTGTTTCAGAATTTAAGAGAAGAGGATAAGGAGTAAATTACATAAATAAAGAAATATGAAACTCAGTGCAATTGAACCAAAGCAGGAAAAAAGAATAGTAAATTTTCTTTTATTCATTATCTATATTATTGCTCTTTACCCATTAACCAAGATTGGATTTACTGTTGGAGATGATATTGATTTATATGTTCTTTGCACCTCAGGACGATGGCCAGAAGTTGTTGGTGATTTGCCCTATCTGCATGGCAGGTTCTATTTCTTCCTTACTCGCTGGATTTATGCTTTGCCTTATCTGATAGATTCTCCTCTTTATTTCTCCACTCTCTATATACTTCCAATTGCTTTATGCTTTGTAGCTTTTGCTCAATTAATTAATAAACTATTCAATAATTCCAATATCACCCTTTTGTCTTCTCTTTTGCTTATTTCAACCTTCCAAATAATGGGTTTCCACAGTTCCACAACTTCCTATCCTTTTTATTTTACATCTGCTCTTGCAATGATTTTGTTTTCATTTTCCCTAATGATCTCTTACTACAATTCAAACAAAAAATTCTACCTGTTCCTTTCTTCTTACCTAATGTTTATTGCAAGTAATTACTATGAAACCTTCCTGATATATTATCTTGTTTTCCCTGTTCTTGCCTTTTGGAAAAGAGGTAATGATAACAAACCTTTAAAACAAACCCTTCTTTCAGTCTTTAAAGATTTAATACCATATATAATTTTTGGAGCAATGTATTTAATAGCATATTTTGGCTTTAAACATTACAATCCTCCTCAATACGCAGGCTTGCAAATAGCAGAAAACTTATCTCCAACAGGAATTTTAGACACAATCTATAACCTGACTCTCTATGCTCTTCCTCTTCAAGTGTATTTTGACTACAAGCACCTGATAACAACTCCATTGTTTTCCCTGACAAATATGCTTTTCTTTGTTTCATCTCTTCTAATTGCAATCTTAACTTATATTTCCCTGATAAGAAATACAAAAATTAAATCCAAAACCCTTATTATACTTTTTCTTACAGGAATACTTTTTGCCTTCCTGCCTCAAAGTTTTATTGCCATCACAAAGAAATACTATCTTCAAGGACTTACAAACTATGTTCCAACCTTTTTCTCTTTCTTTGCCTACACTATTAGTCTGATTTCAATAATATTGCTAATAAAAAACCTTTTAGAGAAATATCCACTGATAAAGAAAACCTATATCCTGATAATTTCTTTGCTTGTTTTCTTTACTGCTTTTCAAAGTCAAAGACTGAATAATGCAGTAGGAAACGATATAAAACTCTCAACCGAACGCCTAATCTTGGTTAAAAGACTTATTAAAGAAAAACCAATACAAGATCTTGATAAACAAATAATATATCTTGGTCAGGCACACAACACAACTTCAAACTTAGCCAGATGGGTAACACTTCAGAGCTTTAACTGGAAAGATTATGTTTATAAAATAAGTGAGAAGAATGTAGATATTTACGATAACTACCAGGACCTTTATGTTGATTACAGAGAAGACAGCACAAAGGTATGGGTTGTTTACTTTGTACAAAATCAATATCTCAATAAATCAAAGCTTCTTCTTACCCAGGTGAGGGGAGACTTTTTAACTTCAAAACAAAAAGACCTAAAGCCAACCAATCTTATAGAAATACCATTGAAAGGAGAGATAAAACAAATCCCAGCAAAAGAAATACAATATCCAATCCAAACTTGGGAAGAGAAAGAAAAGCTTTCATCAGCAGAAGAAATGGATAAGTTGAATCAAATAATTAAAAACATAAAGAACGATTCAAACTGGTACAGTCAAATTCAAAAGAAATCCAAAGAAAAGAACATTAGTCTGAAAAGACAGCTAAGAGAAGATGCTCAATGGGTTTTATCACAAGAAAACCAATAATCCCTAAAGAATAATATTAATTTATCCGAAAAGTTTTCAGCATAATGAAAACTTTTACCCAAATTGACAAAAGTTTTCATTATGTTGAAAACTCTATGACAATTTGCGTGTTACCTATTTTGTCAGTTATACACAGGAATTAAGCATATAAATATAAAAAAGTCTCTTTTAGAACTGAGTTTATAAGGATTTAATCTGAAAAGATAAGTTATTAATCTTACTAAACTTGACTTTGATCTGACTTGTCCTGAAAAAAGTT
>DIOL01000014.1:0-1954 GCA_002423895.1 Bacteroidales bacterium UBA5515
AAAGGTCGGTTGGTAATGTTGAGGCGTTTAGGTGTTGAGTTGTTTCTTCCCCTTCAGGGGATTGAGGGGTGAATTTAGGAGTGAAAAGCTAAAAGTGAAAAAATAAAAGTGAAAAGTTTTTTCTTTTGTTGGTGTAATGTTTGTGGGAAATTTGTGTCTATATTAACAAAATGATTTTAAAAAATAGAAAGTATTTATTTATGAAAAGACTATCCATGTTCCTTGCTGGTTTGCTTGTGTTTGGCTCTTTGTTTGCTCAACAGAAATTTGAAGGTTCGGTTTATGATATTAAGACTAAGGAAAAACTTCCTTATGTGAATTTGATTTGGGAGGGTACTAAAAAGGGTACTTCTACCGATAGCTTGGGTAATTTTTCTTTACCTGTTAATAATAAGACTAAAAAGCTTGTGGTTAGTTATGTTGGTTATCATAATGATACTATTATGGTGGATAAACCTATGGCTAATGTTAAGTTGTTTTTGAAAGAGAATAATACTATGCTTTCTGCAATTTCTATTAATGAAAGAAAACAGAGTTCTTTCTTCTCTAAGATGAGTGTGGAGCAAAAGGAGATTATTTCTTCTGAGGGTTTAAAGCATTTGGCTTGTTGTAATTTGGGTGAGAGTTTTGAAAACACTGCCAGTGTGGATGTTGGTTACAGTGATGCTGTTAGTGGTTCTAAACAAATTCAGCTTTTGGGTTTGACTGGTGTTTATTCGCAGTTGTTATTGGAGAATATGCCTTTCTTACGTGGTTTGAGTGCTCCTTTTGGGTTGGGTTATGTGCCTGGCAGTTGGATGGAGAGTATTTCAATCAGTAAGGGTGTGGCTAATGTTTTGAATGGTTATGAAACTGTTACTGGTCAAATTAATTTGGAATATGATAAGCCTATGAATGCTGATCCTTTCTTTTTGAATTTTTATATGAATTCGGAGTTGAAGGGGGAGTTGAATCTTAAATCTAATATTAAAGTTAATGATAGACTTTATACTGGGTTATTGTTACACTCTTCTTATAATTGGCAAGAAATAGATCATTTGGGTATGGATGGTTTTATGGATTATCCAAAACAATCGCAGTTTAATATTGCAAATCGTTGGCAATATGAGGGTAAGGGTTTTCATTCACACACATTGGTAAATTATCTTCATGAACGTAGAACAGGTGGTCAGTTGGGTTTTAATCACGATATGAAAGGGGATACTGCTTTATATGGTTTGGGTGGTGATGTTGATAGGTTGCATTTCTTCACTAAGAATGGTTGGATGATTGGTCACAGTGGCTCAATTGGTACTCAAATAACAGGAACATATTTTAAGAATGATCAGTTCTTTGGTCTAAACAACTATATGGGTGAACAGGGTGATTTGTATGGTAACTTCCTTTTTGCAAATGAAACTCGTCATGGTCATCAATACACTGTTGGTACTTCAATGCGTTACACCAATTTAAAAGAGGACTATGTGGCTATTGGAAATGGAACTTTGTTTAATACTGCTTTGCATCAATATAATAAGGCTTTCTATAAGGAAGAGATAGTTCCTGGTGCCTTTGGTCAGTTCTCATTTATTTATGGAGAAAAATTCACTGCTACTGCTGGTTTGCGTTACGACTATAATTCTCATTATCAAGAAAATTTAATTACTCCACGTTTCCATTTCCGTTGGAAAATCAATAAGGATTTAATTCTTAGAGGTGCTGCTGGAAAGGGTTATAGAAGTGCTAATATTATTGCTGATAATTTTGGTATATTGGCTTCTTCTCGTCAAATTACTATTAATGAGGATTTGAAAATGGAGGATGCTTTCAATGGTGGTTTGAATATTCATAAATCGTTTAAAACAAAGGATGAAAGAGAGTTTTCTGTTACTTTGGACTACTACTATACCAATTTCTTAAATCAAGTGGTTATGGATTTGGAACAAAATCCTCGTGAGGCTATATTCTATAATCT
>DIOL01000014.1:2066-2635 GCA_002423895.1 Bacteroidales bacterium UBA5515
TATGGATTTGGATCAGGACCCAAGAAAGGCTATTTTCTACAATCTTAATGGCAAGTCTTATTCAAACAGTTTCCAAATGGATATTTTGCTTGAACCAATAAAGAGCTTTACCATCACTTTGGCAGGAAGATACAACGATGTTAAAACAACTTATAATGGTGTGTTGATGGAAAAACCTTATGTTAGTAAGGTGAAGGGATTGGTTGTGTTGTCTTACAAAACAAAATATGATAAATGGATTTTTGACCTTACAACTCAGTTTAATGGAAAACAAAGAATACCTAATAATATTGGAGATAAACAAGGATATGCTGACCCTTATATATTTATGTTAGGACAGGTAACTCGTAAGTTTAAACATGTTGATGTTTATGTTGGATGTGAAAATATAACCAACTACACACAAGACACCCCAGTTATTGGAGCTGACAGACCGTTTAGCAATAATTTTGATGCCTCAGTAGTTTACGCCCCAGTAATGGGAAGACTATTCTACGCTGGACTACGTTTGACAATTAAGTAGTTTTTCTGTCCACAGATTATTTTTTCTGTCCACAGATTTGCACAGA
>DIOL01000014.1:2886-4085 GCA_002423895.1 Bacteroidales bacterium UBA5515
AAAAAAATAAGAAATGAAAAAAACAATCTTTATTACAGCAATTATGCTAATGGTGGCAAGTTTTGGATTTGCTCAAAAGGATAATGACAATAAAAAAATGGCTAAGGAAGAAACAGCGGTTATTACTTTAAATAAATTCTGTTGTGAGAGTTTGGTTCCTGTTATTGAAAAAACTTTGGCTTATGAAAAAGGGGTTAAGAGTTTTGAGGTTTCGGTAGAGAATAAGAATGTTACTGTTGTTTTTAAACCAAAATCAACCTCTGTTGAAAAGATAGCAAAAGCATTGGCTAAGAATGGTGTGGAAGCTAATGGTGTTGCAGCAGATGCAAGAGCTATTGAGAAATTACCTTCTTGTTGCAAGAATACAGCTAAGGGATTATCCACTGGATGTGGTAGCGAACACTAATTTATTTTAAAAGGTTCTTCCTCAGGGGTTTCTTCTGGGTTTTCTTCTGGCAGGGGTTCTTCAACTTCTTCCTGTGGCTCAGGTTCAATCTTTTGACAAGTTTTATTAAATAATTCAGTTGCCTTTGGATGTTGCATTCCGGAGGCAATTTCTAATTCATTACATATCTTATCTTCAATTTTTAAGCGAGGGTTTTTGGTTTTCTCATCAATGTATATAAGTGCCAAAAGATAGTGTGCATCGGGGTTTTGATAGTTAAGCTCTATGGTTGTTAAGAGGTCATGTTTGGCTTTAAAAATGTTTTTCTTTTCCAATAGAAGCTTTCCTCTGTTGTAGTAGGCATCTGCATGTTTTGAATCTAATGCAATGGCTTTTGTGAAAAACTCTTCTGCTTTTGAGCTTTGTCCTGTTTTTATTAGTGCTATTCCAATATTATTGTGTGTGAAAGGGTGGTTGGGATTGTAAATTAGGGTTTTGTAAAAATCAATTAGAGAAGAACCATAATCTCCCAAATTTATATATACTATTCCTCTATAATTAAATGCAGATGAAAATGTATCACTAATACTTATGGCTCTATTAAGGTCAGATAATGCCCCATTATAATCGGCCAAGTAGTTTTTTGCAATGGCTCTCAGGTAGTAGATTTCTGCATTTTTGGGCTGGCGTTTAAGTATTATATCGTAGTCGTCAATGGCTCCCTTAAAGTCGTTTATAAATCCTTTGGCAATGGCTCTTTGTTTGTAGGTTGTGGTGGAGGTTTCGTTGTTAAGGATGGCTGAATTGAAGCTTG
>DIOL01000014.1:4253-11195 GCA_002423895.1 Bacteroidales bacterium UBA5515
TAACTCTCCCATAAGATAGTAGAGCATTCCGTTGGTTTGGTCATTATCCAGTGCTGTTGTTATGTCGGTGTAGGAATCGTTGTAGTTCTTAAAGGTGTAGTTTATCATTGACTTAATGGCATAGAGCGATTTTGGATAATCTTCACCAGTCATAGTTTTGTCAATGCTTTCAATAATGCGTTTATAGTCTCTTTCGTTAATCAGTTCAAGTGAAAGGAAAAATGCTCTATTGTCTTCATTGTAGGAAGTAACTAAGGCATTGATTGCATTGCTTGAAGATTCAATATTAAGATAATAAAGTGAAACAAGAGGGGATATATCCATCAGGTCTTCATCGCTCATTATCACTTCTTCAATATCGGAGAATGCTTTTTTGGTTTGACGGAGTTTGTAGTTTGCAATGGCTCTTGTTTTAAGAATTTTATTTGAAACATATCCTCCCTTAATGGCTTTGTCGGCAATGCTTACTGCTTTTTTGTAGTTGGCTGAATCCAATTCTTTTTTTGCAATAAAATTGTAGTAGGAAAGGGAGTCATCTTCCTGAATGTTTTGTGAAAACACAAGTATTGGAAAGGTGATAAGAAACAGTAGAAAATAAATATGTTTACTAACGTTCATAATTCTTAGCAATTTTCTATTTGCTTATTTAAACGATGTTGTTAGTATTCTAATTGTCCCAATCCCTCTCTTATGATTTCAATCTCTTCGTCAATTAAACTTACAACTGTGGATTGTTGTTTTGAACACATGCCATCATCAATTATCAAATCAACTTTATCGCCATATAAATCAACAAAATAATCAGGATTGGTGAAACATTCATCCTCAACACAATCATTAGGCAGAGATGTTGTTATAAGTGGATAACCCAATTGTTCAACAATACTTAGCACTATTTCAGAATCAGGAATTCTTATACCTATTGTTTTCTTTTTGGTTTGAAGTATTTTAGGTATTTTGGTTGAGGCTTGAAAAACAAAGGTGAATGCACCAGGTGTGTTGTTTTTAAGCAGTTTGAACAGGTTGTTGGAGATGGGTTTTATAAACTCTGAGGCTTGTGAAATGGAACTGCAAACTATGGAGAAATTGCTCTTTTCAAACTTTTTCCCTTTTAAGCTTGCCAACCTTTGAGAAGGTTTCATCATTCCTAACTTACAAGCAAATGCATAAAGAGTATCGGTAGGGTATATGATTATACCCCCTCTTTCCAAACAATCGCAAATTTCTTCAATTTGACTTTGTTCAATGCCTTGTGAATGTATTTTTAGGATCATAAAAGTTAATTAAAAAAGTGATTGTGCGTCTGACAAGATTTGAACTTGCACGTCGAAAACCGACACCACCCCCTCAAAGTGGCGTGTCTACCAATTTCACCACAGACGCATAATTGATGTGCAAAGATACATTTTTTAAGTGAAAAACGAAAAATCAAACTGAAAGAAGTTTTGAGATTAGCATTTTTTTTGTACTTTTGCTCTGAATATGGTTTTGCTATATAATTACTTTTAGTTTTTCAATTTTCACTATAATAAAATGATTTTACTTTTAGAAACTTCAACTGAAATTTGTTCTGTGGCTTTGTTTAAGGGTGAGGATATTGTGGCCAGTAGAATGATTTCTATTCCTAATTCTCATTCTCAAAAACTTTCTTTATTAATACAAGAGGTTATGGATGAAGCTGGTGCTAAATACTCTGAACTTTCGGCTGTGGCTGTTAGCAAGGGTCCTGGTTCATATACTGGTCTTAGGATTGGTGTTTCTACTGCCAAAGGGTTTGCTTATGGTTTGGATATTCCTCTTATAAGTATTGAAACTCTTAGAATTTTGGAGAAGGGTGCAAAGAGAAAATATGCTGAAAGTGGAGTAGTTGCTATGATTGACGCAAGAAGGATGGAGGTGTATTGTGAGATTTACGATGCTAAGGGAAATGTTATTAAACCTTTGAGTGCTGATGTTATTGAAGAGGGTATTTATGATGAATATTTAAACAATGGCACGGATTTTGTTTTTGTTGGTAATGGAGCTAAGAAATCTATGCCGTTTTTTGCTGACAAACCAAATTGCAGATTGGAAGAAGATATTTTATTAAATGCTGAGTTAATGGCAGAAATGGCTTTGGAGAAGTTAGAGAAAAAAGATTTTGAAGATATAGCATATTTTGAACCATACTATTTAAAAGACTTTGTAGCAATAGAATCAAAAGTTAAAGGCTTACGATAGTTTTTTGCCCACAGATTTACACAGATTAACACAGATAAATAACTATATAAATTAAACGATATAAAATTAACACAGATTAAGATAAATAACATAAAATAGACCACATATAAGTAACAATTGGAAAAGAAAAAATCCGTGTAAATTTGTGAAAATCTGTGGACAAAAAAAGAAAATCTGTGGACAAAAAAGACAAATGGGAAAGGATAAATTAAGAAGATTTGCTGAGAATGAAACATTCGATAATATGTTTCAAATGAAATATGAAGACGTTAAGGATGGTTTTTATTTAAAAGGTAAATGGAGAGAAGAGTTTTTTAAGAATGATAACCCTTTGGTTTTGGAGCTTGGCTGTGGAAAGGGTGAATATACTGTTGGACTGGCTAAGCAATACCCGAATAAGAATTTTATTGGAATTGATATTAAGGGTGCAAGAATGTGGAGAGGATGCAAAACTTCGGTTGATGAGAAAATTAATAATGTTGCTTTTGTAAGAACTCATGTTCAGCTTTTGAACTTCTATTTTGGAGAGAAGGAAGTGAGTGAGATTTGGATAACTTTTCCTGACCCACAATTGAAAAAACCTAACAAAAGACTTACCTCACCTCGCTTTTTGGACAACTATGCAAAGGTTTTAAGAGATGATGCTGTTATTCATTTGAAAACTGACTCACAGGAGCTTTATGACTACACTCTAAATGAGGTTTTGATTCCCCAAAACAGAAAGGTTTTGATTTCAACCAATAATCTTTATGAGTCAAATATTATTGAAGATGTTATATCAATTAGAACATTTTACGAAAACATTTATCTTAAAGAAGGTAAGCCAATAACCTATCTTAAATTTCAATTATAGGGATTGGGAAGTAACAAAATTAATATTAATACGTTAAAAAAGAAATAGAAAATTTCGGAATTAGAGATTCACATTTATAGTGATTTAATACCTTTTGCAGGAAATAAATAATTAAATAAAATAAGAGTATGAAAAGATTAGTTTTAGCTTTAATGCTATCAATTGTTTGCTTTGCAGCAAATGCACAAACGCCAGAAGAGGCAGAAAAGATTAATAAATGGATTGACACTTATCAACAACTTAACGATGCTAAGGATTGGCAAGGTATGGTTTCAAAAGCTGGACTTTGTAAACAGGAAATTCCTGCTTGGAATCATGTTTATTATTATTCTGGAATTGCATACTATAATTTAAAAGATTATGATAATGCAATTATGAACCTTTCTATCTTTATTGAAAAAGATCAATCAGAAGCTGGTGCTTATTTGCTTAGAGGTCACTCTTTTTCTGAAAAGAAAGATGCAGCAAAAGCAATTGCTGACTATGATGTATATTTAGGAAAAAATCCTAATGATATCCCAACAATGTTGGCAAAAGCTAATGCTTATTTGAATGTTAATGATTTGAATGGTTATGCAAAAGAATTGGGAGTTGTTTTGGCAAAAGAACCTAATAACGCTAAACTTTTAGAAAACAGAGCAAGTGCTTATGCTAATTTAAACCAATGGCCAGCTGCTATTGAAGATTACAATAAACTTATTTCTATAAATCCTAATAATGACGAATACTACAATAATCGTGCTTATGCTAATTATATTATAAAAACTCCTGAAAGCTACAAGGCTGCAATTATTGACTACAATAAAGTAATTGAATTGGGTAAAGGTGATGTTAAGGTTTACACTGCATTAACTGCTTTAAACAGTGCTTTGAAAGATTATAAGGCAGAAGTTGCTGCATGGGATAAACTGGTTGAACTACAACCTGCTAACTTTGATAATGTTTACCGTAGAGGTGCTGCAAAATACAATGCAGGTGACTATAAAGGAGCAATTGGTGACTTTGACAAGGTAATCAAAAACGACCCTAAACATATAAATGCTTTAAAACGTAGAGCAACTGCAAAAACCAAACTTGGCGATAAAGTAGGAGCACAAGCTGATGCAAAACTAATTAATCAATTGGAAGGAAAACCAGCAGCACCAGCAAAGAAATAGTTATTTAATAATTATAAATAAAGAAAAGTGTAATATACCAAAGGGTTTGTTACACTTTTTTTATTTCCCAAAAAGTCTATTTCCCGTGAGAAAGGAGCTCTTTATTTTTGGAGAGTAGAATGCTAAGAAGAATTAAAACTGCTCCTGTGCCCAAAAGAATAACTTCTATTGAAACAACATCGGCAAGTGGTCCAAAAACCAACATTCCCAATGGTACCATTGAACTTGAAATCATTGTAAGTATCCCAAATACTCGTCCCAAATATTCTTGCTCCACTTTCTCCTGAATTAATACATTTGAATTGGTATGAAATAGTGGAACGGCAATTCCCATTGTGAAGATAATAAATAAATATATCCAAAAGATTATGCTAAATCCCAAAGCAAAAGTTGTTATGGCTGTTAGAAAACAAGCAAAAGCCATAGTGTGGATTTTATTCTTAAAGACTTTAAAGTAACTGACAATAACACCTCCCAGCATCATCCCAACAGAAAACGCAACTTCAATGGCAGTCAGTCGCCAAACATCTCCTCCATAATTACGAGTAACCTGCAAAGGAGTTAAAAACGAAACAGGTGCAATTAGGAAGAAGAAGAATATACAGAATAGGAAGAAATGCTTGATATATTTATGTGCTTTAATGTATTTTAAACCTGCTTTCAAATCGGATAAATAGGTTGTGGCATTTCTGTCCAAAGCTTTTTTATGTGGAGGGATTTTTATGAAAACAAGTAAAGTGAAAACAGCAATAAGGGCAGTGAAAACATCAATAAAAAATATTGCTTCAATGCTTGCAACACTCAATAAAAAGGCACTAAACATTGGAGAAATAAGCATAACAACTGAATGAATTGTGCTATTTATTCCATTAACTTTTATTAGCTTATCCTGAGGAACAAATTGTGGTAATATGGCTCCAATGGCAGGAGTTTGCATTCCAGAGCCCAATGACCTAATGGCTGATATAACAAACAAAAGCCAGATAAACTTATAGCCCATTAGGAATAATATTGCCAATATAAGAGTGGCAAAGGCTATAAAAGAATCCGATAGTGCAATAATTACCTTTCTGTTATACCTGTCTGCCCACACTCCACTAAATGGAGATAGGAAAAAGGTTGGAAGGAAACCACAAATTATGGATATAGTCATCATAACTCCCGATTTGGTTTCCAAGGTGATATACCACATAATGGCAAACTGTACCAAAGTGGAACCAAACTGCGAAATTGCTTGACTGGTAAGGAAAAGGGTAGTTTTTTTTACCCAAGAATTATTATCCATAGTAAGTATTGTGAATTTGAAACGCAAAATTAAGACAATAATTTGAAATCAATGTTTTTTCTTTCCAAAAAGACTTATTTTTAAATCTCTCTAAAACCAAATTTCTTAACTCCTTATTCTATTTTGCTAACTCCTTATTCTAATTTGCTAACTCCTTATTCTAATTTACTAACTCCTTACTTTAATTTTTTCTTTCTTTACTTTAATAAATTCTTTCTTTGTTTTATAAGCACAAACTAAGAAACTTATTATTCAATAATCAATATTACAACTAATGTATTAAGTAGAGGCGTGATTTATTACGCTTCTATTTTTTTAATAGTAATGATTAGACTAATCTGTTAACAATCTAATTTAGTATATAACAGGATATGTGTGTTTATCTGATTTTAAGTTAAATATTTGCTTTTTGCTATTATTTTTACTATATTTGTTGTGTTAATAAAATATTTTTTGGAAATAAAAAATACAAATGTTTAACCTATAAATTACATTGTTATGAAAAAGTTATTATTAATTTTATTGGCGATAATATTTGCAGTAAATATAAAAACCAATGCCGAAGATTTTTATTCAGTTTATAATGGAGATACAATCTATTATAATATTACATCGTCTGTTTCACCAAGAACTGTTGAAGTAACATTTAGAGGAATTTCGAATGAAGCTTATGCAAATGAATATTCGGGAGCAGTTTCAATTCCAGATTCAGTGCTTTATAGTGGGAATTATTATAGGGTTACTTCAATTGGTGCTAATGCTTTTTGGTATTGTACTGAATTAACTTCTTTAACAATTCCAAACTCCGTTAATTCAATTGGTAATAATTCTTTTTATTATTGTACTGGACTAACTTCTATTGCAATTCCAAACTCTGTAAATTTTATTGCTGATTATGCCTTTGCAGATTGCATGGGATTAACTTCTATTACAATTCCAAGCTCTATTACTTCAATTAATGAGGGTGTTTTTTTTGGTTGTAGTGGATTAACCTCAGTAACAATTCCAAACTCTGTTAATTCAATAGGCGTTGTTGCTTTTATAAATTGTAGTGCATTAACCTCATTAACAATTCCAAACTCTGTTACTTTAATTGGAGATTGGGCTTTTAAGAGTTGTAGTGCATTAACCTCATTAACAATTCCAAGCTCTGTAACTTCAATAGGGAATAGTGCTTTTATGAATTGCAGTAGTTTGACTTCTGTATCAATTCCAAATTCTTTGACTTTATTGAGTGATAATATTTTTTGCAATTGTATTGGATTAACCTCAATAATAATACCAAATTCTATTACTTCAATTGGCAATTATGCCTTTTCTAATTGTACAGGATTAACTTCTGTAACAATTCCAAACTCTGTTATTACAATTGGAGATAATGCCTTTTCTGATTGTAGCGGATTGACTTCAATAACAATTCCAAACTC
>DIOL01000014.1:11321-11534 GCA_002423895.1 Bacteroidales bacterium UBA5515
TCCAAACTCTGTTACTTCAATAGGTAGTTGGACTTTTTCAAATTGCACAGGATTAACTTCAATAATAATTCCAAATTCTGTTACTTCAATAGGTGGTTGGACTTTTCAATATTGTGGATTAACCTCAATAACTCTTTCAAACAATATTACTTCAATTCCAAATGGTATTTTTTATGGTTGCAGTGGATTAACTTCAATAACAATTCCAAACTC
>DIOL01000014.1:11699-54756 GCA_002423895.1 Bacteroidales bacterium UBA5515
ATTCCAAACTCTGTTACTTCAATTGGTAATTATTCTTTTGAAAATTGCAGTGGATTAACCTCAATAACAATACCATACTTTGTTAATTCAATTGGAGATAATATTCTTTCAGGTTGTAATAGTTTAGCATCAATAAAAAGTCATGCAATTAATCCTCCTTCTATTAATCAATTTACTTTTGATAATGTTAACAAATCAATTCCTCTATATGTTCCTTGTAGTTCTATTTCTTCTTATCAATCTTCCTACTATTAGAATGAATTTACAAATAAAGTAACTTTTGTGGGTGTTAAATATCTTGATACTTCAATATGTCAGGGTAATTATTATACTAATTATGGAGCAAATATAGATTCAGCTGGTGTTTATACTTTATATAATGGTTGTGATAGTGTGATATTAACATTGAGTATTAATCCAATATATAATGATACAATCTATGCTGAAATATGTCAAGGCGAAACATACACTCAATTTGACTTTAATGAAAACACTTCTGGTTTCTATACTAAAAACCTTCAAACAATTAATGGTTGTGATAGTATTGTGAATTTAAGTCTTATTGTAAGTCCATTACCTAATATTCCTCAAAATTTGAGCATATATAATATTGCGACTAATAATATTGAAATTGGTTGGCAGGGTGATGCTGAAAGTTATAATATTTATCGCGATGATAGTTTAATAGCTAATGTTAATGTCACAAACTATTGGGATAATTTTAATATGATTGATGGAGAAACTTATTGCTATAAGGTTAAAGCTAAAAATAGTAATGGTTGTGAAAGTGCGTTTAGTGATACTATTTGTTACACATATCTTGGATTAGAAAATATAGAACGAACAAATATCTCAACAAAACTATATCCAAACCCAACAGAAGGTAAAGCCAAACTGGAAATTGAAGGATTAAACTCTGAGGCAGATGTTTTGGTTTATGATATGGTTGGAAGAATCGTTCAAACCCATAAGATAAACAAAGGAACATCTGAATTGGATATTGATTTAAGTGGATGTTCTAAGGGTGTTTATTCAATAAGAATTATGAATGATAGTATTAGTCAAACAAAGAAACTTATTGTGCAGTAAATAGAAGTAATAGGTAAAAAGTAAAAGGTAATAGGTAAAAGTATCTCCAATTTAAAAATAAAAATTCCCCAATTTACTTAACTCTGATGTAAAGGGTTGATTTTATTTTCCAACTTTTGTTTCTGTTTTAATTAATTATTGTAAGTTTGCAATCATTAAACATTATCTATTAACAATATTATGAAAAAAATTCTATTTCTTTTGTCTTTATTATCTTTATCGTTTACTTCTTTTTCACAATTCAGTGGTGGAGATGGCTCTTTGTCAAATCCTTATAAGATTAAATATGTAAAAGACTTGATTACATTATCAAACAATGTTGGTAATGGTACTCTCTATTTGAACAGCTATTTCATAATGGTAAATGATATTAATTTTGTTAGTGGACAAACAGACAGTTCACAGTTTTTCTCTCCTATTGGTGGATGGGGAATGACTGGCGCTGTGGGAAATCGTTTTAAAGGAAATTTTAATGGTGATGGTTATGTTATTAAAAATCTGACTATAAATACTCCAAGTGTTAATTCTATTTCACTTTTTGGCAGTATTGAAAATGCAACAATTCAAAATATAGGGGTTGTTAATGGATATTTTGTTGGTTCTTATAATAGTGGAGGGTTAGTTGCAAGTGCAACCAATAGTACTATTCAAAATTCATTCTCAAAATCATATGTTTCCATTAATAATTCAAGTACTGCTGCAAGTTGTGGCGGTTTGGTAGGAGCTCTTTATAATTCTGTGATGAACAATTGTTATGCTATTTCGAATGTTAATGCAATTTCTGCTATAATAAATGGTAATATTGGTGGTTTGGTGGGTAACGGTTCCTACAGTTCCACTCTTATAACCAATTCATATTCTGCTCCAACTGGTTTTTCTGCTCCAACTAATACCAAAGAAGGTCTTTTCTGTGGTCAACTTTATAACAGTGCAACAATTTCAAATTGTTATTACTCAACTGCTATTAGTGGTTATAATGGTTTGGGTGTTAATTCCTTTTCAACAAGCAATTTGTTGCCTAAAACAGATGCTCAACTGAAAGATTCTTCAATGATTGTTACTTTAAATGGCTCACAAACTACATCTCCCTGGGCAAAAGACAATATGTCTTTAAATAATGGTTTTCCTGTTCTTTCATGGCAAATGAACATATTAAAGATTTTTGTTGAAAGTGTGAGCTATGATTCAATCAGTTTGAATGTTGTGTTTAATGATACAAGTTATGTTTTGTCAAGGGGTATAAAATTTAAGAAATCAACTTTAAGCTCATGGAATACTGTAAATGTTATGGATACTAATTTCAATTGTACCTTACATAATCTTATTCCTAATACTGAATATAATATCAAGGCTTTTGTTGTTGTTGGAAATGACACTGTTTTTAGCAATATTATTACTGCAAGAACTTCATGGCAGGGTGATGGAACCCAGAATAATCCATTTATTATAAATAATGTGAGTGATTTACTTGCTGTTTCAAATAGTGTTATGAATGGCAATACCTACACAGGTCAATATTTAAAGTTGAATAATGATATTGACTTTCATAGCTCCACAATTGACAGTTCGCAATTCTTTACTCCAATAGGTGGTTTTACTTCTCCTACTTCATCAGATATTTCAAGAGTTTTTAAAGGTAGTTTTGACGGAAATGGACATAAGATTCTGAATTTGACAGTGAATAAACCTAATCTGTATAATGTTGCATTATTTGGTTATGTTAAAGATGGTGAGATAAAAAATCTTGGAATTGTTAATGGCATATCTATTGGGAAATCTAATGTTGCAGGTTTTGTTGGTCATACAAACAATGCCACTATAACCAACTGTTATTCTAAAAGTAATATACATGCTACTTCTAATGAGCAAAATGCAACTGCTGGAGGAATGGTTGGTAATTTCTATGGGAATTCAGTGATGAATAATTGCTTTGCAGAAGGAACAATTAATGCTTCTGGTATTGGTATGAAAGTTGGTGGTTTAATTGCATATAACAGTGGGTCAACAATTAAAAATTCCTATTCAAGAAACAGGTTTTATGTTACTGGTGGAAATTCTTCATTAGTTGGTGGTTTGGTTGGTTATAACTATGCTTCTTCTGTATATAATTCTTATTCTGCACCAATATTATTTGATATTCCACAGCTTTATAATGTGCATTATTCTTGTTTTATTGGTAATGTAATCTCTGGAGGAGTAATTTCAAATAACTATTATTCTGATTCACTTTTAGGTTTCCCAGGTGTTTATACAGGTTCTTCAAGTGGTATTTATCCCAAAACTTATTCTCAACTGAAACATTTTGATATTGTATCTATCTCTTCAAGTGTGGGTAACAGTTTAAATTTTGATTCTGTTCCTCCTTGCCCATGGACAATTGATACTTTAACAAATTTAAATGGTGGGTATCCAGTTCAAATATGGCAATATCATTACCCAGCAAAGCCAATTGTTGACAGCATTGTTGCCTTTAGCGATTCGGCTTATGTTCATACTCAATTAATATTGGGTACATATCCAGTAATTTCAAAAGGTATTGAATGGAGACATGCAGATTCACTTTCATGGAATACAATTAATCTACCTGTCACTGATTATTCAACCACAATATCAAATCTCGCTCCAAACACTAATTATGAAATAAGAACTTTTGCATCAACTGTAAATGCAACATATTACGATTCCGTTAGAACATTTACAACACTTCATACTCCAGTTATTTCAGGTGAAGTTATAACTCAGGGTGTGACCAATATTTCTGATTCTTCCGTTTCTTTAAATGGAACATTAGTCAGTGTGGGTAATGCATTGGATAATATTAAAATAGGATTTGCATATTCAACTGATGTTAATTTAAACATTGATTCAAGTAATGTTGATACGGTTGAAGTAGAATTTTATGAAGGGATGACAAACTTTAACCAAACAATATCAAATCTTATTCAACAAACTTATTATTACTATAAGGCATTTATAATAAACGATGCTGGAATAAGCTATGGGGACATTGCAGGATTCTGGTTTGATGGTTTAAACTTAAATAATTTAGAAACAAATTCCATCTTTATAAGTCTTTACCCTAACCCAGCAAATGATAAGGTGAAATTGGAAATAGAAGGATTAAACTCTGAGGCTTATGTTTTGGTTTATGATATGGTTGGAAGAATCGTTCAAACCCATAAGATAAACAAAGGAACAACTGAAATGGATATTGATTTAAGTGGATATGCAAAGGGTGTTTATTCAATTAGAATTGTAAGCGAAAGCATAAATCAAACTAAGAAACTTATTGTTCAATAATCAAGGATAGCAAATAAATATTATGTAGAGACGTGATTAATCACGTCTCTACTTGTTTTATTGGTATTAAATTCACGTTTTTATTATTTTCTAAAACAAAGATTAGGTTATATCTTGATTTCTTTTTAATTTTGCAAACTAATTTAAAGAAAATCAGAATGGCTTAAAATAGAATGTCTGATTGTTTGAAAAACAGAAAATTAAAAATATAAATAAATATGAAAAGCGATAAACTTTTTTCTGAGTTTCCTCCTGTTTCAACAGAGCAATGGGAAGAAGTAATAATGGCTGACCTTAAAGGTGGCGATTATGAAAAAAAATTGATATGGAAAACTATTGAAGGAATTGATGTTAAACCATATTACAGGGCAGAAAATATTAAAGATTTAAATATTGAACCAACTACAAAGAAAGATAATAATTGGGATATTCGTCAAGATATCTTTGAGTCAGATATTAAGTTAGCTAATCAAATAGCTCTTGAAGGATTGAAAAGAGGTGTTAATTCTATCGGTTTTGATGCTTCAAAGGTTCAATCTGATAAGGATTTGGAAGTTCTTCTTAATGGTATTGATTTAACTAAGGTTAAGGTTAATTTCTTTTTCGCAACTTGTTTCTTGGAACTTACTAAGAGATTTATTGCTTATGTTAAAGCAAAATCAATTGACGGAACAAAGGTTTATGGTTCAATGAATTTTGATCCTTATATCTATTCTCTTTATTCTGGAAAATTATGCTGTTCTGATGATGAGATAGCTGAACAAGGTGCTCAAATTATTAATTTAATTAAAGAAAATATTCCAAATTTTGATGCTGTTACTGTTAATGGTCATCTATTCAATAATGCAGGTGCTTCAATTGTTCAAGAATTGGCTTACACTCTTTCAGCAGCAAATGAATATCTTGCTAATTTAACAGCAAAAGGTATTCCTGCTCATTCAGTAGGATACAGAACTGTTTTTGCTTTCGCAACAGGAAGTAACTACTTTATGGAAATTGCTAAAATTAGAGCTGCAAGAATTTTATGGAAGAAAATTATGCAAGAGTATAATCCAAAATGTGATTCTGCTTATGATTTATTTATTGCCACTGAAAGTTCTTTCTACAATAAGACAATTTATGACCCTTATGTAAATATGCTAAGAACAACTACTGAGTCTATGTCTGCTGCAATTGCTGGTGCTGATTCAATTTCAGTTTATCCTTTTGATTGTGCATTTAAAGAAAGTGATGACTTCTCTCGTAGAATTGCTTCTAACCAACAAGTTCTTTTGAAAGAAGAATCTCATTTAGATAAGGTTGTTGATCCTTCTGCTGGTAGTTATTATATTGAAAATTTAACTTCTTCTATTGTTTCTCATGCTTGGGATATTTTCAAACAAATTGAAGAAAAGGGTGGTTTCTTAAAAGCTATTAAAGAAGGTTACATTCAAGATGAGGTTAATAAAACTGCTCAAAAGAGATCAAAAGAAGTTGCAATGCGTAAGACAACAATTTTGGGAACAAATCAATATCCAAACCAAAACGAAGAAATGTCTTCAAAGATTGAATCAATTTGTCATGGCTATGAAAATCCAGCAAATGAAATAAAAACTTTGAATTGTGATCGTTTGGCTGAACCTTTCGAAAAATTAAGATTGGAAGTTGAAAAATCAAGCAATAAACCAAAAGTATTCCTTTTAACTTATGGTAATTTAGCTATGCGTAAGGCAAGAGCTGGTTTTGCTTCTAATTTCTTTGCTGTTTCAGGATATCAAATTATTGACAATGCTGGATTTGATACAGCAGAAGCAGGAGCTAAGGCTGCTTTGGATTCAAAAGCTGAAATAGTTGTTCTATGTTCTTCTGATGAAGAATATGTTGATTTGGTTGCAGGAGTAACTCCTCTATTAAAAGGAAAAGTAAATCATATTGTTGTTGCTGGTAACCCAGTTGACCAAATTGAAAACTTCAAAAATCAAGGAATTACGGATTTCATTAGTGTTAAAACTAATGCATTGGAATCACTTCAAAACTATAACAAATTATTGTTGAAGTAATAATACTTTAATTTATATATGAAAGGGAGCTTGTAGCTCCCTTTTTTTGTTTGGATTAATTATTAATGTAAAATGTATTCTCTAATAGAAATAGAGCTTCTCTTATCATTTATACAAAATAAAAAAGGGAGCATTTGCTCCCTTTCCTTTGTAAAGATAATTCTTAAATCAAATTATTTACTCTTATGTACTGTAAGTTTGAAACCTACACCATGTTGATTAGCTAATTTAACTTCTGGATCATGCACTAAATATTTTCTGATTTTAGTGATGTAAACATCCATACTTCTTGCATTAAAGTAAGAATTGTTTTTCCATACTTTTTGAAGGATAACAGTTCTGTCAACAGTTTGATTCATGCTTAAACAGAAGATGTTTAATAATTCACTTTCTTTACCAGTTAAACGAATGTCTTCTGGTTGATTTTTATCATCTCCATTAAATGAAAGTAGATGACGGTTGAAATCGAAAGTATAGAAGTTTCCTATTTCAAAGATATTGTCTTCTGGGCGAGAGCCAATTGAACGACGAGCTATTGCGTTAATTCTGCAAAGTACTTCTTCCATAGAGAAAGGTTTGCATACATAATCGTCTGCTCCAATTTCAAAACCTCTAATTATATCTTCTGTTTCTTTATGATTGTCAGAAATAAACATAATTGGGATTGATGGGTCTAAATCTCTAATCTTATCTGCAACATCAAAACCATCAGTTAATTCAAGTGATGTTTCCAGAATCACAAAATCAATTTCCTCAGAAGAATAAGCTTTAATTGCTGCTTGTCCATCGGTTACTAATCTTACGTTAAACTCATTCTTTTCAAGAAAGGTTTTTACTATTGGTCCAAGGTTCAAATCTCCCTCTGCCAATAGGATTGTTAATTTTCTCATTTTACTCATTTTTTTTCAATGTTTGTTTGTTTTGTATATATATTTTTTTAATCAACCAGTCTAAATAATTTATTCCACCTAATCTTACTAAACCATTTTTTATCTTTATTTAGACTTAACCATACAAATGAAGCTTTGCCTACAATATGGTCTTCTGGAACAAATCCCCAAAATCTACTATCTGCTGAATTATGTCTATTGTCTCCCATCATCCAATAGTAATCCATTTTAAATGTATATGTTTTGGTTTCTTTCCCATTAATAAATACTTTACCACCTCTTAGTTCCAATGTATTCTTTTCAAATGCAGTTATTGCTCTTTTGTATAAAGAAATATTTTTAGGGGTAAGTGTAACAGTCATTCCTTTCTTAGGAATTAAAACAGGTCCATAATTATCAACATTCCAATCTAAACTTTCGTCATAAGGGAATAGATTTTTTTCTTTAAAGCCTTTAATGCTTATAACAGGTTTTATGGACTTTACATAAGGGAATTTCTTAATTTTTTGAATCAATTCAACTGAAAGAGGTAGTGTTGGGTAATTAATTGCACTACTAATTTCATTGCTATCAACTCCAACCATTTTTAACGCTTGTGCCTTGTCCACTAATTCAGGGTGGAAAATAATCTTACAAGGCAGTTTATTGAAAGCTGAATAGGATTTTCCTTCACTTTCTAATGGTTGTACATCTAACACATAAGGTGTAATTGAAAGGTTTTCAATTTGTGGTTTTGTCAAATTAATATAGTAGGAAAGATACATCATATCCATATCTTCCTTAGAAACTCCAATATTCAGCAATTCTTTTTCATTTAAAGAAGCTCCATTTTCTGTTTCTATTTTATATGTTACTTGATAATCTTTTGGACTTTCAATAGGTTTTCCATTAATGTGAACAATTTGATTTTCTATTGAAACTGTTTCACCAGGAAGTCCAATACAACGTTTGATGAAATTTTCTCTTTTATCAACAGGTCGAGTTATAATTTGTCCAAATTCTTGTGGAGAATTCCAAACTCTATCCATGCCATATTTTCTAACCAAGCTATAATAACTATCTGCACTTTGATAGGCAGTTGAAAGAGTATCTCCATCTGGGAAATTAAACACAACAGCATCATTTCTCTTAACTTTGCCAAGTCCTGGAAAACGATGATAATCCAAATTTATCCATTCAACGTAT
Organism: Bacteroidales bacterium UBA5515; assembly: GCA_002423895.1. Taxonomy (GTDB): domain Bacteria; phylum Bacteroidota; class Bacteroidia; order Bacteroidales; family P3; genus UBA10566. The sequence goes on from DIOL01000014.1 coordinate 20,203, forward strand.
GACTTGATGTTTAAAAGAGGAATTGTGTGATGAACCAAAGGAAATGCAATAGGCGTGTTCGGAACTCTCGGTCCATAAGCAACCTTACTTACAAATAGATAATCTCCAACAAGTAGAGATTTTTCCATTGAGGATGTTGGAATGGTGTAGGCTTCAAAGCCAAACATTCTTATTACGGATGCGGCAATTATTGCAAATAATATAGCATCTGCCCATTCTCTAACTGATGAATTTTTAATTTTTGGTAATTCAGAAGGATGTGTATAGTTTTCTTTCTTAGAAAACCCAAGCAAAGGCAAGATAACAAAAGGAAATAAAACTCCTGCAATCTGAATTAAAAGTCCATTTTTGCGGAAGCACTTCATTATTTCTATAATGATTAGCATCGCAACAAATATATTTATAAAAGGAATTAGACAATAAATAAACCACCAAAACTTTTTATTTATAATTTTTACAGCATACCATGCGTTAAGAATAGGAATTATGCTATACCAACCTTTAATTCCAGCTTTAATAAATACTTTCCAAAGCCCGATAAAGGTAAGAATAGTAGTAATGATGATGATAATTGCGTATATACTCATTGATTTATTAATTAAATTACTAATTTTGCAATTCAAATTACAAATTACAAAACGTGTGCAAAAATAATAATATTGTATGAAACAAACAATTTTTTCTTTATTTTTTATAATTTCAAGCTTCGTAAATGCCCAAAGCATTGATAGAAACGAGCTTCTGGCAACTGACAATAAAATGTCATTTACATTGAATATGATTAGATATTACTATGCAGAAAAACCCGATATGAAAAAAATTGTGGAAAAAGGTATAGTAAATATGCTAAAAGAATTGGATCCACATTCAGTTTACATTTCGAAAGAAGATGTGGACAAAATGAATGAACCTTTGGTTGGAAACTTCGATGGAGTTGGTGTTTCATTCCAAATTATGAAAGATACAATTTATGTTGTGGATGTAATTAGAGGTGGTCCTTCTGAAAAGGTCGGTATGTTGCCAGGAGATAAAATAATTAAGGTTGATGATAATATTGCAACTGGTGATACAATCAAAACTGATTGGGTCTTTAAACATCTTAGAGGAGTAAAAGGAACAAAGGTTAAAGTAACAGTTGAAAGAAAAGGGAGAAAAGAACCAATAGTATTTGATATCATTAGAGATAAAATACCAATCACAAGTGTTGACACATGGTTTATGCTTGACAAAACACTTGGTTATATCCGTTTAGACAGATTTGCTCAAAATTCACAGGAAGAAGTTGTTAATGCAATAAAAGATTTGAAAAGCAAAGGTATGAAAGAACTAATCTTTGACCTAAGAGGAAATGGAGGTGGATATCTTGATGTTGCTTTCAAATTGAGTGATGAGTTTTTGGATGATGAAAAACTGATTGTTTACACAGAAGGAGTTTCTTCACCACGATATGATTTCAAAAGCCAGTCAAAGGGAGAATTTGAAAAAGGAAAACTTATAATATTAATTGATGAAACATCTGCCTCTGCAAGTGAAATTGTAACTGGTGCCATTCAAGACTGGGACAGAGGAGTGGTTGTTGGTCGTAGAAGTTTTGGAAAAGGACTTGTTCAAAGACCTTTCAATCTTCCTGACGGTTCTCAAATAAGACTTACAACTTCTCGTTACTTTACACCAAGTGGTCGTTGTATTCAAAAACCTTGGGATGATGGATTAGACTCATATTATAATGATTATATGAAACGCTATCAACACAAAGAACTTATAACTCCTGATTCAATTAAATTTCCTGATTCTCTAAAATATTCAACTTCAAATGGAAGAATAGTATATGGTGGAGGAGGAATAATGCCCGATGTGTTTGTTCCAATTGACACTTCAAGAGCATCAGACTATTTAATTAATCTTCGTTCAAAAGGAATATTCAATAATTTCACAATGCAATGGGTTGATGAACACAGAACGGAATTTTTAAAACAAAATCCTACATTTGAAGATTTTAACAAAGCTTATTCTTCATTAAATCTTATGAAAGAATTTACTGCTTATGCTCAAAAAGAAGGAGTGGAACATAATGAAATTAAAAAAGAATGGGTAAATCAAATGGTTGGAGAATATCTTTTTGAACAAGTAAAAGACACAACAAAACCAAACTATACATCTTATCAAATTTATGCAAATGAACTTTTAAATAATCCTGAGTTATTGAAAACAATTGTAGAGAAAGCACAAAATGAAGATAAGAAAATGGCTGAAATGATGAAAAAGTCAGATGTTTATATTGAGGCTACTCTAAAAGCAATGGTAGCAAGAAACCTTTATGGTGTTAATTATTACTATCAATCAATAAAAGATACAGATGAAGGTTTACAAAAAGCTATTTCAATAATAAAAGACGATAAGGTTTATGATAATTTATTGAAGAAAAAATAATTTAAAAGCTTAATTCTAAACTAAAAAATAATAAGAATTATATCTATAATTGAAATAAATTTTGTATCTTTGAAAAACTAAACTCTATTTATATATGTAGGAGTTTTTCGCAAACTGACTAATTATAGAAATTCTTAAAAATAAAAAGATGCACGTCTTTCCACCCAAAAGATGTGCATCTTTTCTTATTAAAGATGTGCATCTTTCCAAAATAAAACCTTATTCTAATAAAATAAAACCTTGTTTCAGTAAATTAAAACCTTATTTCAGTGAAATAAAACGAAGAGTTATTAAATTAAAACAGCGTTTCAGTAAAAATAAATTCTTAAAGAAATTTCTTGCATTTTTTTTGTGTTTATATTATCTTTGTTTTGGATTACATTTTGTAATTCAATTAAAAGTGCGGTGTCAGCACTTTAAACTCCGACATAATGGATATGAAAAATATTATCTTTTTTATTCTTTTTCTGTTTACATATTCTTTTTCATTTTCTCAGGCTCAAATTCCTAATTCAAGTTTTGAGAATTGGTCAGAAGTTAATGGGTGTTACGAATTGGATAACTGGTACTCATTTAATATTCTTTCAGCCCAATATCCTCAAATGGGTACCCTTAGAAGCACAGATGCATACGATGGTAATTACTCTTTAAGATTAGTATCTTCACCCATTGATATACCTGATTATAATCTTTATGACACTCTTGCTTTGGCAATTTTAGGTAGTTTGTCTTTGGTTGATGGTCCACATGATGGGGATAGCTATACAGATAGACCAAATTATTGTTCCTTTTATTTTAAATACTATCCTTCAACATTGGCTCCTGAAATAATTGATACTGCGTATTTCTTTATCAAATTTGATAAACAAGGTAATAATATTGGCTATGCACATTGGTTTTATGCAGGAACAGAAGTTAATACATGGACAAAGGTTACTTTGAGCATGCATTATTATAATAATGAAACACCTGATTCTGCTTTTGTAAATTTCACTTCAAGTTTAAATGGGTTTGTTAAAAGCCATTATTCAATGGGAAACGTTCATTTTTTAAATGCTATTGGTAATGAGTTAAGAGTGGATAAATTAGAATTATTAAATCAAGTTGCTTTGCCAGAAGAAGCAGAAAACATAAATGAGATTTCAATTTACCCTAATCCATGCAAAGAAGATTTGAATTTGATTTTCAATAACAATAACCCAGAAAACCTGATTTACTCAATATACGATGTAACAGGAAAGAGAATTAAGGGTGATGTTGTTAGAGATACTAAAATCAGCACAAGAGATCTTAATTCAGGTTTCTATATTCTGGAATTAACCAAAAATGGTTACTCCGTAAGACAAAAGTTTATAGTTAAATAAACACTATAAATTTTCCTCATAAGATATGTTCTAATGAGAATTTCTATTTGTCAATAGAATAAAAAAGGTTTCAGGGTAGATTAATACCACTGAAACCTTTTCTTGTTAAATACATTTTATTCTATGTATTTAATTCAAGTTGTCTATTAGTAACGCATTGAGTCTTCCGCCATTTTGGTTACAACTTCATTTTTGAAGGTGTAAAGTTTAACGTATGTTTTTGAAGAAGCATCTGAGTTTTGAGGAGTAATTACAATAAAATTCATTGTTGAAGGTGTTACATTATTATGATCAATCCATGTGCCAGAGTTAGCATAAATTGATTTTTGACCATTATGGTTATCTGATGCTATGATTTTAGCAAAATGAGTATGTCCAAAAATAACAATTCTTTTATTTGAGTTAGGATTTAAAAAATATTGATTCTTTGCTTGATTGTCTGATTCACTTGCAAGTGCTGAATTAGCAATTGCCTGAGAAGTAGGAATGTTTACTTCAACATGATTAAGAGCTTGTCTCTGACCCCATGTGTCTTGAATACCCTTATATAGATTAACATCTATAACACCACCAGGTGTTGCTTGGAAAGGTAATAAATCATTGATTGAATAATTGCCAGTGAATCCATCAACATTGGTTACTATCATTTTTTCATCAAATTTATTGTCTATTGGTAGGTAATTTATTGCCCATTGCCAAAGGTTCCAATATTTTAATAATAGGGTTTGACTTTCATCTCCTGTAATGCTTTGAGGAGCAACAGGCATGGTATCACCAGCTGTATGGCAGTCTTGAACGTGATGAAGAGCAGCTATTCTTGTAAAGAAATATCCAGGAGGCAGAATTGTGCCAGGAGCAATATCTTGATTTGAAATTGGGTCAGGAGCACAGAAGAAATTATAGCGATGACCATGTTCAATTGCAAGTACAGGCATATCTACTGGGGTGTATGTACCCAATCCTAATTCGTTATCTCTTGCTTGGTTTATCCCAGGAAAAATAAGACTAACATTTTCAGGTGTTATGGTTAAATCATGGTTACCAGGAACGTAAGTAACTAATATGTTTCCTTCTTGAATTATTGAGTTAATGGCATCAACAACTCCCTTATTTGCTAAGGCTATACGTTGAACAAAGTCAGCTTGATTATTTCCTTCATAAGTGTTTACTGTGGCAGGAACATACCATTCATCAAGTAAATCTCCTGCAATAACAAGTTCTTTAACATTTGAAGAGGCTTTAACTTTGTATAGCATCTTTTCAAGTGATTTAAGATTATCCTTGCATTCAGCATAATCAAGATTTGCACCAAGATGTATATCACTAATTACAACAATCATATTTCTTTCTGTTCCCCCATTGCTAAAAGGGTCAATAATTGTTGTATTTATTGGCTCTTCATCTTTATCGCATGAAGCAAATACTCCAATAACAAGCATTAATACAAATAGCTTAAATAATTGGTAAATAAATTTCATAATAAATTTTTTAAATTTTTCTCCTACTCTTATAGCTTTTCGGAATCCGCTAATTATAATTGCAATAATATATAATAATACAAATGTACGAATTTAATATTTATGGATATTAAATATTCATAAATAAATATCATGTAATTGATTCAATATTTAATTTAATTATTGATAACTAAATTTATATATTGAAATTTTATTAGTTATTTTTGAGCATTTACTAATAATTAAAAGGGAAGAAAGAAGATATTTTTTACTTCTTATACCAAAAGAATGCTTGGTTTTGTTTGCGTTTGCCTTCAAGGGTTTTTTCAACAAAAATCTTTTCTTTGGTCATTATATTAATACCAGTATAATACATTTCTGTTGATATTGTCATTGGAGTAGGTGTGAAGTCCTGTACCTGCTCCAATTTATATCCCAATTGCTTGGTCTTTTGAGCAAGTGAACTCATATCTTTCAATGTACACAAAGGATGTGATGAAATGAAATAGGGGATAAGTTGCTGTTTCAGGTTAAACTTCTTGTTTAAATCATCAAATGTATGTTTAAGGGAAATGAATTGATTGAATGAAGGTTTACGCATCAAGTTCAAAACCTTCTCTTCCGTATGTTCCGGTGCAACTTTCAAACGTCCTGAAATATGATGTTGAAAAACTGTTTCAAAATATTCTTTTGTATGATATTTCTTTTCCCTGTCCTTATCAATTCCTATAAACAAATCATATCTTAATCCACTTCCAATAAATGCTTTCTTAATGTATGGCAATGCTCTAACTTTTTGATATAAATCTAAAAGAGGTTTATGGTCAAAGTTCAGGTTATTGCAAATATTTGGGAATATACATGAAGGTTTGGAGCAGTTTTGGCAAATCTTCAAGTCAATACCTTTCATCCTGTACATGTTTGCAGAAGGTGCACCCAAATCGCTTAAATATCCTTTAAAATCCTTGTCCTGTGAAATTAAATCAATCTCTTTCAGAATTGAATCTTCACTTCTTGAAATAATCTGTTTGCCCTGATGAGCTGCAATTGTGCAAAAGGAACATCCTCCAAAACATCCTCTGTGAATATTTACAGAATATTTAATCATTTCAAAGGCAGGAACATTTCCTCTCTTAATGTATTTTGGATGTGGTTTTCTTTCGTAAGGCAAATTAAATGATTTATCAAGGTCAGAGGATGAAAAATTTGGATTGAATGGATTGATAATTATATAATCTTCTCCATGTTTTTGAACCAGTCTTTCACCAATAATCTTATTTGATGTTTTTTCAATTTGAAGTATGGAGTCAGCCTGCTTATGTTTGCTTTTCAAACAATCTTCGTATGAAGGCAGTTCAATGGTTTTCCAAGCATCATTCTTTGGAATATCCTTTGAAATAAATCCTGTTTGATAAATGTCTTTTATCTCGCTAATCTTTTCTCCTTTTTCCAATCTTTCAGCAATTTCCACAATTGTTTTTTCTCCCATTCCATAAACAAGCATATCTGCTTTGCTGTCTGTAAGTATGGAAGGTTTTAAGCTGTCTGACCAGTAATCATAATGAGCATTTCTTCTCATTGAGGCTTCAATTCCTCCAAGAATTACCGGTGTATTGGGATAAATTTCTTTGAGAATATTAGTGTAAACAATAGTTGCATAATCAGGTCTGTAACCTGCTTCTCCACCAGGAGTGTAAGCATCATCGCTACGCTTTCTTTTTAAAGCAGTGTAATGATTTACCATTGAATCCATAACTCCTGCACTTACTCCAAAAAACAAACGTGGCTGTCCTAATTTTTTGAAATCTCTAAGGTCGTCTCTCCAATTGGGTTGTGGAATAATGGCAACTCTGTAACCGGAGTTTTCAAGCACTCTTCCAATTACAGCATGTCCAAAGCTGGGATGATCAACATAAGCATCGCCACTAACGATAATTACATCCACATAATCCCACCCAAGGTTTTCAATTTCTTTTTTTGTTATTGGTAAAAATGCCATTTAATCGATTTGCTTTAAAAATAAACAGAGCTTTTATAAAAATAAGTGAGATATATTTTAAAATAAACAGGACTTATTTTTACGTAAGTCCCATTTATTTTATTGTGGTAAAATATTATTAATCATTAAAAACTATTCTTCAACAATTTCAATGTTGTCAAGAAATTCAACGCTCTTATGCATTAGTTTGTACATAATTTCGTCTTCCTTAACAAAATTAACTTCCTTGCGGTATTCTTCAACAAATGATTCAATTGCATCAGATGATTTTAAACCTGTTTTTTGTTTTCTAAATTCAAGTGCTTGTGTAGCATTGAAAAGTTCAATTGCAAGAATTCTTTCTGTGTTATTTACAACTCTATAAAGTTTTGTTGCAGCATTTGAACCAAATGAAACATGGTCTTCTTGTCCTTGTGATGAATCAATGGTGTCAACTGACGCTGGTGTACATAATTGTTTTGATTGAGATACAATTGATGCTTGTGTGTATTGAGGAATCATAAAACCTGAGTTTAATCCTGGATTAGCTACAAGGAATGAAGGAAGGTCTCTCTTTCCTGCAATCAGTTGATAAGTTCTTCTTTCAGAAATTGAACCAAGTTCAGCAACTGCAATAGCTAAATAGTCAAGATTAATTGCAAGAGGTTGACCATGGAAGTTTCCTGCTGAAATAACTTCATCAAGTTCAGGGAAAACAGTTGGATTATCGGTAACTGAATTTATTTCTGTTGTAATTACACTTGCTACCCAACCAATAGCATCCTTTGATGCTCCATGAACTTGTGGAACACAACGGAATGAATATGGGTCTTGAACGTGTTGTTTCTTTTGTTTAATGATTTCACTTCCTTCCAAAAATTCTCTAATATTTTTAGCTGTTTCAATCTGTCCCTTGTGAGGTCTAACCTGATGAATTGGATCAAAGAAAGGTTCAATTCTTCCGTCAAATGCTTCCAAAGAAACACACATGATAAGGTCAGCAAGGAATGAAAGTTTTTGAGCTTTCAAAATACACCAAACTGCATAAGCACTCATAAATTGAGTCCCATTTAAAAGTGCCAAACCTTCTTTTGATTTCAGTTCAATTGGTTCCCAGCCAAATTTCTTGTTTATTTCTTCTGCATTGTAACGTTCTCCTTCATAATAAACTTCTCCAAGTCCTAAAAGAGGTAAGCACATATGAGCCAAAGGTGCTAAGTCACCTGATGCTCCAAGAGAACCTTGTTGATAAACAACTGGGTAAACTCCTTCATTGTAGAAAGCAATCAAACGTTCAATTGTAACAAGTTGAGCTCCTGAGTTACCATAAGAAAGTGATTGAACTTTGTTTAAAAGCATAATTCTTACAATTTCTTCTGGAACTTCTTCTCCCATACCGCAGGCATGAGACATAACCAAATTCTTTTGAAGTTGAGAAAGTTCTTCTTTGCTGATTGATATATTGCATAAAGAACCAAATCCGGTTGTTACTCCATAAATAGGTTCTTTCTGGGTTTCCATTTTCTTATCAAGATAGTTTCTGCAATTGTTTATTCTTTCTTTTGCATCATCTGATAACTCTAATTTTGTGTTGGAATTTAATATTTTTTCAACTTGTTTTAGTGTTAGTTTCTTAGCACTGATTTTATGTGTTGCCATATATTTTATTGTTTTTAATTTTTAATTTTTTCTTTTTTTGTAATGACTTTAATGATTTTAATGACCTTTTTACTAATCATTAACCATTAATCAAATAAGCTTCCTAAATCTCCTTGTTTGCTTATGTAATTTTTACCAAGATGTTGATATGCTAATGGCGTTGCTTCTCTTCCTCTGGAAGTTCTCATCAGAAATCCTTCCTGAATAAGGAAAGGTTCATATACTTCTTCAATTGTTCCAGCATCTTCGCCAACAGCAGTTGCAATGGTTGTTAGTCCAACAGGTCCTCCCTTAAATTTATCAATAATTGCTGAAAGAATTCTATTATCCATTTCATCCAATCCATTCTTATCAACATTCAATGCCAATAGTGCCATTTGAGCAATTTCTAATGTAATTGTTCCATTGCCTTTTATTTGAGCAAAGTCTCTAACTCTTCTAAGTAAAAGATTGGCAATACGAGGAGTTCCTCTACTTCTTCTTGCAATTTCTTCCGATGCGTTGTCTTCGATTGGAGTGTTTAGAATATTGGCAGAACGTTTTATGATTTTATTAAGAGTGTCGTGGTTATAGTATTGTAAGCGAGATGTTATTCCAAAACGAGAACGAAGTGGTGCAGTTAGTAGTCCAGATCGAGTTGTGGCTCCAATAAGAGTGAAAGGGCTAAGTGCAATTTGAACACTTCGTGCATTTGGTCCTGATTCAATTAAAATATCTATTTTATAATCTTCCATTGCAGAATACAAGTATTCTTCAACAACAGGACTTAAACGATGTATTTCGTCAATAAAAAGAACATCATTTTCTTCCAAATTAGTTAAAATTCCTGCCAATTCTCCTGGTTTATCCAAAACAGGACCTGATGTTAGTTTTAAATTTACTCCAAGCTCATTTGCAATTATATGAGAAAGGGTTGTTTTCCCTAATCCAGGAGGTCCGTGTAAAAGAACATGATCCAAGCTTTCATTTCTTTCCTTCGCAGCCTGAACAAAAATTTTAAGGTTTTCTATAATTTGAGGTTGCCCAGCAAAACTATCGAAATGTAAAGGCCTTAAAGCTCTTTCAAAGTCTTTTTCAGTGTTGTTTAGTCTTGATGGATTGGGATCCAAATTCTCGTTCATACAAAATAATTACGAAATAATTTTTGTTTTTTAAATTTTATGCCTATATTTGCCAAAAATTATATTGGAAAATTATATTTGCAAAGGTACTAATTTCCAGAATAAGTTACCAATAAATAAATTATTAATTTTAAAAATTAATGCTTATGATGTCTCAAATTATAGTTGGAATTGATTTTTCTACATCCTCAATGACTGCTTTAAGATTGGCTGTTGATATTGCTAATCGTACAGGAGCTGATATTTTAATGGCTTGGATCGAAACCAAAGAAAAAGATAGAGAAGAAGCACAACAAGAGTTAAATAAGATAGCATCAGATTATAAACCTAAATTGAATGGTAAAAACATATCATACATAATTTGTCAAGGAAAGGTTTATCTGGCAATTGCTAAATTAGTTAAGGACGAAAATCCAGACTTACTTGTTATTGGAGCTCATGGCAGAAGTGGTTTTGATGAAAAATATGCTGGTCAAAATGCTTTTAAATTAGTTATTGAATGTGAAGCACCTGTTTTGATAGTTAGAGAAACATTTAATTTTGATAAACATCTTGAAAAGATTGTTCTTCCAATTGACTCTTCAAGAGATACACGCCAAAAGGTGCCTTGGACAATTGAATTTGCAAAGATGTTCCCTCAATCTCATATTTGTATTTTGGGAATTCAAACAAGTAATATTAAGTCTGTAAGAAATGAAGTACGTGGTTTTGTATTAAGTGTTGAGAAATTCTTAGCTCAACATAAATTACCATTTACAACTGAATTTGTTGACACTGAAAATATCACAACAGCAACATTAGATTATGCTAAAAATATAAATGCAGATCTTATTGTAACTATGGTAGAGCAAGAAAAGACTATTACAAACTTCCTATTCCTTGGACCATATTCACAACAAATGATAAATCTATCTCCATTCCCAGTTTTGATTGTTCCAAATGTTCAACTCCATGGAGCTGCAAAATAATAAGTTCTAATTAAAGAAATGACAAAACTTAAAATACTAACACTATTATTTGCACTAACACTATTCGCACAAAATACAAAAGCTCAGGTTGAAGTAGTTGCCGATGGTAGATTACAAACCATACTTGAACAACATATTGCTTTTAATGAAATTTCAAGAACAGCAATAGGATTTAGAATTAAGGTTGGAGTTTTTACAGGTGCAGGCTCTAAACAACAGGCATTTGATTTAAGAGATGAGATAATTAGTAATTTCCCCGATTTAAGAGCTTATGTGTTTTTTGAAGAACCAAATTTCACTGTAAAATGTGGAGATTATTTAACAAAACTTGATGCATTTGGACCATATCTTAAACTAAAAGAAATATTCCCTGCTGCATTAATCATTAGAGATTACATTAATTTTCCAGTACTTTCAAAAGATGACTTAGTTCTTCCTGAATATTTTGAGGAAGAAGAATAAGAATTAAAAAATAAGAATAAAATAATATGAATACTGTAAAGAACTACATTGAAGAAAACAAAGAAAGATTTTTAAATGAATTATTTAATCTGATTCGCATACCATCAATATCATCAATTGAAGCTCACAAGCCAGACATGTTAAGATGTGCCGAATACTGGAAACAGTTAATTCTTGAAGCAGGTGCTGACAGGTGCGAAATTATGCCAACACAGGGAAATCCCGTTGTATATGCAGAAAAGATAATTGATCCAAAACTTAAAACAGTTATGATTTATGGTCATTATGATGTGATGCCAGTAGATCCAATTGAATTATGGAATACATCTCCTTTTGAACCAGAAATTAGAGATGGTAAGATCTGGGCACGTGGAGCAGATGATGATAAAGGTCAATCATTCATGCATGCAAAAGCATTTGAATATATGGTTAAAACCAATCAATTGCCTTGCAATGTTAAGTTTGTGCTTGAAGGAGAAGAAGAAATTGGTTCTCCATCACTTTATCCATTCTGTGAAGAAAATAAAGAATTGCTTAAAGCAGATATTATCCTTGTATCTGATACAGGAATGATTGCAGAAGATGTTCCTTCAATTACAACTGGATTAAGAGGTTTGGGATATGTTGAAGTAAAAGTTACAGGACCAAGTAGAGATCTTCATTCAGGACTTTATGGAGGAGCAGTAGCAAACCCTATAAATATTCTTTGTGAAATGATATCTAAGTTAACTGATTCAAACAATCATGTTACTGTTCCTGATTTTTATAAAGAAGTTGTTTTTGTTTCAGATGAAGAAAGAACACTAATGGCACAAGCTCCATACGATGAAGAAGAATATAAAAAAGCATTAAATATTGAAGAACTGCATGGAGAAAAAGGTTATTCAACAATTGAACGCACAGGTATTCGTCCTTCATTAGACTGCTGTGGAATCTGGGGAGGTTATCAGGGAGAAGGAGCAAAAACAGTTATCCCTTCAACTGCACATGCAAAAATCTCTTTCCGTTTAGTTCCAGACCAAGACTATAATGTAATAACAGAACGTTTCCAAAAATACTTTGAAAGCTTAGCTCCAAAGAGTGTTAAAGTTGAAGTTACACCATTGCATGGAGGTTATGCTTATGTTTCTCCAATTGATATGCCAGCTTATAAAGCAGCAGAAAAAGCATATCAAACAACTTATGGAAAAAGACCAATACCAACAAGAAGTGGTGGTTCAATTCCAATTGTTGCAGGATTTGAAAAAATACTTGGAATTAAATCAATTCTTATGGGCTTTGGTTTAGGTTCAGATGCAATTCACTCACCAAATGAAAACTACCCATTGGAACAATTTTTTAAAGGAATAGAAACAATACCTTATTTCTATAAAGAATTTGCAAAAGAAAATTAATCTTAACTCAAATAGATATTTAACCATTAAGCAGAACTATTTTTTTAGTTCTGCTTTTTTTATTTGTTTACCCTTTCATTATCGTACATCCACTTAGCATCATTCTTTAAGGCTTCTTCAATGCTAATGTTTTCTTTCTTAGCTTTTCCCTCAACATTTTTATACCAGGAAGGAGTATTCCTTATCTCTTGAATAATATCATTAATTCTTTCTTTTTCTGAAAGAGTGATTGTTGATTTAGTGTGTAATGTTTGACTACTATTTAAAACATTGCTAATCGTAAGGGTAGAAGGAATGAGGTTTTTACCAACAATCCAGAAAACAGAATTATTATGTTTTTCTCTAATTGAAACATCTAAGTTTGCACTGTGATAATTTCCAATTGAATTTATTGGCATATTATTAATAAGAACACTATCCCCAATATTTTCGCTTGCAATGCTTACATTAAAAGTCTTAAAAGGACTGTGATACATAACAATTACTGTATCGCAGACAATTTCATTTTGAGTTTTTGCCAAACGGTTTCCACTCAATCCTGCAAAATACATAATTGCATCATTAGTCTTTGTTGATTGTCTGAAAAAGCATACCCAAACCTTATCCTGCTTGCTGTTCTTTAATACAAACTTTTCATAGTTATCAATGAAATTATATTTCTTTCCCAATTGCTTGACAAAGAAATCTTTCCAGCTGAAATACTGTTTTGTTACCCATTCTCCCATATAGGAAGTTGTGTTGTGAGTCTGTTCAAAACATACAGGAGTTTTAGTTGTGAGGTTTGGAATAACTCCCTGTTTAATTGCATAATCAGCCATTTCAAAACGGATATTTGATGTTTCCATATCCGCTGCAACAGCTCTGTTGCCCGACTGCGTAAGTGTATTAACCCAAAACAATAGAAGACAGACAAAAACTTGAAATATAATTCTTAAAGGTTTTGAAAAAGATACCAGATTTAAAATAGCAAACAAAACCATCAATAACATTAAAGCATATCCAAAGAAAGCGAAAAATGTAGGAACATAGCTATGCCAGTTTTGCAAATAGTATCTTGAAGAAGAAGAAACAATCAAAAGTGGAATATAAACCAAACAAATCCCAACCACAAAACCCCAAAGCAAGTGAATATACTTTACAGTTTTGTATTTATTCAAAGCATAATAAGCCAAAACCATTACAATCAATCCCTGAATCAGAACGACCAAATCCATTCTGCAAGTTTTGAAAACACCATCCAAACTCATAGTATGCTTAAAAAGCAAACCATTATATTCATAAAATACCTGTAAAGGAAAAGAAAGTTTACTCATTAAAGTGGCGGTTGAAAACAATCCACCAATTGTTATATCATTTGCAAGATTAGCACCAGTATATTTAGGAGGATAAAAATATTGAAAACCAAAATAAGCAATCAAATATACAATGCCTCCAACAATGAATGGAATTAGGTTTCTTAAAGTCTTTAAATATATTTCCTTTGTTCTTATTGCAAAAACATTATTTTTCCAAATAGCAACTATAAAGAAAACCAGATAATACATCAAAAAGGTTTCATAAAATAAAGTTGCAATAAACATAAGGATTGCAGAAGTGTATAAATAGCTCTTTTTCTTTAAATCAAAGGAAGAAATATAAACATTCAATCCAATTAAGATTATGCAAAATCCAGTTGTAAAAAAGAAAGGATAAGCAGTAGTTATGGAGTGAAAACCTATAATTTGAAAACTTGAAGAAAGGAGAATTGCAGTAAAAAGAGTAATAGAAGAGCTCTTAAAAACCCTGTGAACAAGAGTTGTGAAAAGAACAAAACATCCAACAATAGGGAGAATATAAGTTAAGTCGAAATAGACAGGATTATCAATTAAATAAGGTACAGTTTGAATGTAGCGAGAAAAGAAAAAGTAAAACCTGCCTTGAAGAAATGGCCAGTTGCCAACAACATGACCCCAATGACCTTTGCATGTTTCGGTATACAAATCAATATCATCACCAACAGTGAATCCGACCTTTGTTAAAGGATAGAAAGTAATGACATATACTAATAACAATAAAAAGTAAATAGTAAACTTTTCCTGATTAATGTTATTAGTATTTAGTTTCATATTCTTAATATTTAGTTTTAATGATTACAAAAGTAATAATTTTTAACTAGATAAAGAATACATTATTGAATAATCTATTTGTAGAGACTATTTTATATCAGAGAGAAGTGATAAAACAATACAGAGACGTGATTAATCACGTCTCTGTATTTTATAATAACATTTTTAACTGTTCCTGAATTGAGGTTATCTTTTGCTCAGCGTCAGAAAGTTTTTTCCTTTCATTTTCTACAACCTGTGCAGGAGCTCCACTGACAAATTTTTCATTAGACAGTTTTCCCTTAACACTCTTGGCAAAACCTTCATAGTATTTCAAATCGCTTTGAAGTTTCTTTATTTCTTCTTCTTTGTTGATTGTATCTCCAAGAGGAATAAACATTTCTGTTGTGCGAACCATAACTGACAAAGCACCTTCTTTTTTGTCTGAAATATATTCAAGATTTGAAATATTACAAAGCTTGGTTATTATGCCGTCAAATTCTTTATTTTCATTTAAAGATTCTTTAACGAAAAGTTCCAAGGCAATTTTTTGAGCAATATTCTTTTCATTTCTAACCTGACGAATAGCAGAAATCTTTTCCTGAGCAAAACCAAAGTCAGCAACTATTGTAGAACTGTTTTCAAAAGCTTTTGGCATTTGAGCAAGCATAATATAATCATCTGCTTTTCTGTCTTCAATTATATGATAAATTTCTTCTGTAAGGAAAGGCATGTAAGGATGAAGAACCTTCATTAAGTCTTCAAACAGCTTGATAGTTTCTGTGTATGTTGTTCTGTCAATTGGTTTCTGATAGGCAGGTTTAATAATTTCCAAATACCAAGAACAGAAATCATCCCAAATAAGCTTATAAACCTTCATTAAACTTTCACTCAAACGATATTTTGCAAAATCATCTTCAAGTTCGATAAGAGTTTCATTAAGTTTTGCTCTAAACCAGTCAATAGCAATTTTTGAATGTTGTGGCTGTTCAATATCAGCAATTTCCCAACCTGTAACAAGTCTTAAAGCATTCCAGATTTTGTTGGAGAAGTTTCTCCCCTGTTCGCAGTAGCTTTCGTCAAACAATAGATCGTTACCAGCAGGTGAAGCCATAAGCATACCAACCCTTACTCCATCAGCTCCATAGTTTTCAATTAAACCAATTGGGTCAGGACTGTTTCCCAGCGATTTGCTCATCTTCCTTCCCAATTTATCTCTAACAATACCAGTTAAATAAACATTCTTAAAAGGTATTTCATTTCTGTATTCTTGACCTGCAATAATCATTCTTGCAACCCAGAAGAAAAGAATTTCAGGAGCAGTGATTAAATCGTTGGTAGGGTAGTAGTAATTAATATCTTTATTGTCAGGATATCTGATTCCGTCAAAAACACTAATTGGCCACAACCATGAAGAAAACCATGTGTCCAGAACATCTTCATCCTGTCTTAAATCTTCAAGTTTGTAGTTTTCAGCAGGGAATTTTTCATTTGCAATCTTCAAAGCTTCTTCCTTAGATTTTGCAACAACAATCTCTCTGTTTGGCAAATAGTAGGCAGGAATTCTTTGTCCCCACCACAATTGACGAGAAATGCACCAATCCTTAACATTTTCCATCCAGTGACGATAAGTGTTTTTGAATTTGGCAGGGTGGAATTTGATTACATCATCTTCCACAACTTGAAGAGCTTTCTTTGAAATGTCTTCCATTTTCAAAAACCACTGAACAGAAAGCTTAGGTTCAATAACTGCATCAGTTCTTTCAGAGCAGCCAATCTTGTTGGTGTAGTCCTCTTCCTTAAACATAAGGTCAGTTTCTCGTAAGTCAGCAACGATTTTCTTTCTGCAATCAAACCTGTCAATTCCTTCATACTGCATTCCAAAATGGTTAAGAGTTCCGTTATCGTTGAAAATGTCAATGCTGTCAAGTTTATGTTTCAAACCAAGAGTATAGTCGTTAATATCGTGAGCAGGTGTAATTTTTAAAGCACCAGTACCAAATTCTCTATCAACATATTCATCGTAGATTATTGGAACAACTCTGTTTACAATAGGAACAATAACTTTCTTTCCCTTCAAGTGAGCAAATCTTTCATCCTCAGGATGAACGCAAACAGCAGTATCTCCCAAAATTGTTTCAGGTCTTGTGGTTGCAACCACAACAAAATTATCTTCTCCCTCAATCCTGTATTTTAAATAGTAAAGCTTGGAGTTTTGTTCCTTAAAAATAACTTCTTCATCACTTAAAGCAGTCAATGCCTTAGGATCCCAATTCACCATTCTAATACCACGATAAATCAGGCCCTTGTTATACAAGTCAACAAAAACATCAATAACCGATTCGTAAAGAGCATCCTCCATGGTGAAACGAGTTCTTTGCCAGTCGCAAGAAGCACCAAGTTTCTTCAACTGTTCAAGAATAATACCGCCATGTTTCTCTTTCCATTGCCATGCATATGAAAGAAACTCATCTCTTGTAAGGTCTTTTTTGTCAATACCCTTGTCTTTCAACATAGCTACAACCTTAGCTTCTGTTGCAATAGACGCATGGTCAGTGCCGGGAACCCAACAAGCATTTTTGCCTTGCATTCTTGCTCTTCGAACCAAAACATCTTGAATGGTGTTATTGAGCATATGTCCCATATGCAGAATTCCAGTTACATTTGGTGGTGGAATAACAATACAATAAGGTTCTCTTTCATCAGGTTCTGAATGGAAAAGATTGTCCTTTGTCCATTTATCATACCACTTATCTTCAATTAGCTTTGGGTCATATTTTGCAGCAAAATCACTCATAAGATTTATTATTTTTCTTTTAATACAATCTGCAAAGATAAATATTTTCACTTAAAATTAGAAATCAAATTTTCAAAATACTACTTTGGTACAATATTTGCTTAAAATTCACATTATAAATATATGTTTTTACAATAATCACATAATTAAGTTTTATGAAAAGAATAATAGTTAGTTTAGCATTAGTTTTTAGCTTAACATTAAATGCTTTTGCACAAGAAGAAACGCCTACTTACAGTGGGAAAATTAATCAAGTTAAAGTCTTTTTGGCACAAGCACAAATAGAAAAAACAGTTTCATTCCCTCTCAAACAAGGAAATAATGAAATAATACTTTCAGGCAATTCACAATATATGCAAACTCAAAGCTTGCAGTTTACCTCAATCAACGATTTCATTATAACTGATTTTACTCCATTTATGCAATATGTTCAACCCAAACAACCTTCCGAAGATAAACTATCAGCAGATAAAAAACTCAGACTAAAAATTCTAAGAGACTCCCTTGATTTGTTAAACAACCAAAACTCCGATTCCTACACTCTTGTTTCAATACTTAGTAGAGAAAAGCAAGTTTTGGACAATATGAAAATAATGTCTCAACCACAATCCATTGACTCAATACCAAAAATTAAAGATGGACTAAGTTATTATAGAGATAAGATGATGGAGATTAGTAAAATGCTTCAAAAAGAAAATGCAATAGTATCAAAAAGAAGTATTCGAATAAATGAGATAAATAATCAAATAAATATTATACTTCAAGGAGCAGAAAATAACTTTCAACCACGCAATGAATACTATATAAGACTTAATATTTACAGTGATAAGAATATCCCAATGTCCAAACTTAGCTATACATATAATGTAGGAGGAGTTTACTGGCAACCATTCTACGATGTAAAATTTACCAAACCATCCGATCCTGCATCCTTTGTTCTAAAAGCACAATTAACTCAACAAACAGGAGAAGATTGGAACGATGTTAAACTAATCTTTTCAACCGAGCAACCAAATTCTGGAAGAATGTTAGGAAACCTATATCCTTACTATTTACAACCTCAACAACAACACGCAAGAACTTATAGAAAACAAGCCAATAATGTAGAAAGTTTAGGTGCAAAAGTATCTGGTGTTTCAGAAGATGCAGCTGAATATGCAGTCCCAATGGCTAATGCAACAAAATATTCCGAAATGACAGTATCGCAACTAACAATGTTAGGAAAAGAATATGAAATAGGGATGAAACACACAATAATAAGCGATGGAAAAGAAAAAATTATAGCTCTTGAAACCAAATCAACAAAAGCCGACTACAAACACTACACAATACCAAAAATTGAAAAAGCAGCATATATTTCAGCTCTAATGCCACAATGGGAAGACTTGGAATTAATGGATGCAAATGGTAAAATATACCTTGAAAACAATTATATAAACGATACATATATAAGCTCATCCAACACCGAAGACACCCTTAACCTTTCAATAGGCCAAGACAAAAGAGTGGCAGTAGATAGAAAAGTGGCTAAAACAAAACCAGAAAAAACAGGATTACTGTCTAACACAACAGAAACTGTGGTAACCATAACCCTTTCAATAAAGAATAACAATCAAACCCCAATAGACATTAACGTAGTAGACCAGATACCTCTATCCAATCAAGAAAAAATAACCATAACAGCAGGTGATTTATCCAATGCCCAATACGATGAAAAAATAGGAAAACTAACCTGGGACTTCTCCCTAAAAGCATTAGAACAAAAAACCATAACCTTCAACTACACAGTCCGCCAACCAAAAGGAGTTAATTTGATATTGAATTAAAACATATCTCAAAAAAAGTCAATCATAGTTGAAAATATATCAAGGATAAATAAAAATATATCAGACATATTTTGAAATAAGTCAATCAAAAATTAAATTATGATTGACTTATTTTTGATTATGATTGAGATTTGTTTTCAATAACTCCTTATTCTAATTTCTTAACTCCTTATTCTATTTTGCTAACTCCTTATTCTATTTTGCTAACTCCTTATTCTATATTACTAACTTCTTATTCTATTTTACTGAAATAAGGTTTTATTTTCTTTATCACTCTTAATTTCTCGCTTATCCAAAAAGAGTTGGACTTTGACGAAATTGAAGATATTGCATAATAGTATGATTTATATAATATTATAGCATTTTAAGTTAGAGCAGTTAGAGGTAAAAGTGAGAAAAAAGAGTTGTATACAAAATTCAAAAAACCATAAATAGTTTTGAGTATAAATTATAAGAAAGTTTCTAAAAATGCAATTTACCTCTAACTGCTCTAACTAAAAGCCTCCTAACAAACTATATGTCAGCAAATAAAGCAATAATAAAAACCCTGTTTACCTCTAACTATTTCCACTAAAAAATCCCTTTACTAACTCCTTATTCTATTTTACTGAAATAAGGTCTTAAAATAGTAATATTATTTATTTTTTTACCAACGAATTTGAATAATAAGGTTTATCTTATCCTACTTTTTATTAAATCCATAACCTTATTCCTTAATTATCCGTAAAAAGAATTAAAAAGTTATTTGATTTATGTTTAATAGGAATATAAATGGTTTGGTGTAAGTCGCTGTTTTTAATTGATTAAAGGCAGCGATTTATTTTTGTGGAAAATTTTCCTGTTCTTGCAATAATATTATTGAAATTAAGTTTTTTTAGTATGTAAAGTAAATTCTTTTGAATGGGGGATTTAGAAATGATAAATCAAATAAATATCAAATATTAGTTTTATGAGAAGGTTTATTGCTTTGGTTGTGATTTTAAACTTGTGTTCTTATGCTTTTTCTCAACAGGAGAACAGAAAAACAATGAATTTGAATGAGTGTATTGAGTATGCTAAGGAACATAATTTAACTGTTAAGAAAGCTAAGCTAACTTATGAGCAAAGTCAAGTGGGAACTTATGAAGCCAGACAAGCTCTTTATCCTGACCTTAGTTTCAGTAGTGGTCAAAACCTCTCTTATTACAACGAAAAACAATCTTCTGGTTTAGATAAACTGTCTTATACTGGCAGTTATGGGTTGAACAGTTCGGTTACTCTTTATAATGGTGGGAGATTGAGAAAGAATATTCTTCAAAGTCAAAAGCAGGAAGAGATTAGCAGGTTGGAGATTAAAAATTCAGAAAATCAAATTACTGTTGCTATAATTCAATATTATGTTGAAATTCTCTTTGCTAATGAATCTGTAAATATTCAGGATGCTATTTTGAAACTTTCGGAACAACAACTAAAACGTTCAGAAGCTTTGATGAAGGCTGGTAGTATTTCAAAGGCTGATTATGCTCAGCTTGAAAGTCAAAATGTTTCTTATAAATATCAATTGGTTCAAGCTAAAAACTCTTTGCAAAAATCGAAATTAGATTTAAAACAGTTGTTGGAGTTGACAGATGATATTGATATTGTAATTCCTAGGATTAGTGATGAGGATGTTGTTGCTCCACTTCAATCATTAAACGATATTTACAAAAACAGCTATGATTATTTTGTTGGAATTACAAACAGCAAGAATAATATTGAGTTATCCAAACTGTCAAGAAGTATTGCAAAAGCAGGTTATTATCCAACAATTAGTTTAAATGCAGGTCTTAATACTGGTCATAGTTCTCAAAGTACTTTAAATTTGATGAACCAGTTGAAGAGTGGTTTCTTTGAATCGGTTGGTTTAAATATTTCTGTTCCTATTTTTTCTCGTGGACAAAACAAATCGAATGTTAAGAAAGCAGATATATCAATTCAACAGTCAGAATTGGAACTTGCCCTTGCTGAAAAGGATGCATGGAAAATTATTGAGACTCTTTATCTTGATGCTATAAACAATCAAAACTCTTTTATTGCTGCAAAGGCAAAAGTTTCTTCGCAAGAGATATCTTATCAACTGGTTGAAGAAAAGTTTAATCTTGGTATGAAAAATACAATTGAACTGATGACAGAAAGAAATAACCTTCTGACTGCTCAACAGGAAATGCTTCAATCAAAATTTCAAGCCATTATGAGCAAGGAGTTGATGCTTTTCTACCAATTGCAACCCTTAGATCTTAAATATTAATAATCATAGAAATAATTAGTTAAAAGTAAATTCTTATGACAAAGAAAAAGAAAATAATAATAATTTCAGCAAGTATAATAGTTATTATAATTGCGTTGTCTTTGATATTTTCTCCAAAGAAAAAAAATCTAATATCCCTTGATAAGAAAATGGTGGTTAAAGAAAATATTAGCACTTTGATAACTGCAACAGGAACAGTTAAGCCAATCAATCAGGTGGAGGTTGGAACGCAGGTTTCGGGGATTATTAAGAAGTTATATGTTGACTTTAATTCTGTGGTTAAGAAAGGTCAGCTTTTGGCAGAGATTGATAAGGAAATGTTGGATAATGAACTTAAAGCAATGAAGTCTAACCTTGATGCTTCAAAGATTGAGTTTGAATTTCAAAAACTGAATTATAATCGTCAAAAAGAATTGCATTCAAAACAGTTGATTAGTGATGCAGAGTTTGAACAGGCAAAATATAATTATGATAAGTCAAAAACAAGTTATGAAATGGCTCAGTCAAACTACACCAAGAGTAAAACCAATTTGGCTTATGCAACCATTTATTCTCCAATTGATGGAGTGGTTTTAAAACGTGCTGTTGAAGAAGGACAAACAGTTGCTGCAAGTTTCAATACTCCAACTTTGTTTACAATTGCTCAGGATTTATCCAAGATGCAAATTGTTGCAAGTGTTGATGAAGCAGATATAGGAGAAATTAAAGAAGGACAAAAGGTTGAGTTTTCAGTTGATGCTTATCCTGATGAAACGTTTCAGGGCAGGGTTCAACAAGTGAGACTAAATGCAACCACAACCACAAATGTTGTTACCTATGAAGTTATTATTGATGCTCCAAATGATGATTTTAAACTTAAACCAGGATTAACAGCAAGTGTGAATATTTTCACAAATGAAAAAATCAATGTGTTATCAATACCATCAAAAGCTTTAAGCTTTAAGCCAGACCAATCTTTATTGGGTAAAAAATGGATAATTAAAGAGCCAAAGGATAAGAAAAAGAAATTTGTGTGGGTGGCAATAGGTGATACATTAAAAACAAAAGAAGTTAAAATTGGTATAAATAATGGTTCAAAGGCAGAGATTATAGGAGGATTGAAAGAGAAAGAACAAATTGTTGTAGGTACAATTGATAATTCAATATTAAAGAAAGATGGTTCAATGTTTGGACCAAGACACTAATAAAGTATGAGTAATACGATTATTGAAATTAAAGATCTTAAAAGAGATTTCCAAGTAGGAGAGGAAACTGTTCATGCTTTGAGAGGTGTTAGCTTTTCTGTTCAGGAAGGAGAGTTTGTTACCATTATGGGAACATCGGGAAGTGGTAAATCCACATTGCTAAATCTTCTTGGATGCTTGGACACTCCAACTGATGGAGAATATTTTTTGGATAGAAAGCCAGTTGCAAAAATGAGCAAAAACGAAAGAGCCATTTACAGAAATAGAAAAATTGGTTTTGTTTTTCAATCCTACAATCTTTTACCCAAAACAACTGCTTTGGAAAACGTTGAATTACCTTTGCTTTATAATTCAGAATACTCAGCCGCACAAAGAAAAGAAAAAGCCAAAAAAGCATTGATTGATGTTAGTTTGGAGGATAGAATGCTTCATAAATCACAACAAATGTCAGGAGGTCAACAACAAAGAGTTGCCATAGCCAGAGCTTTGGTTAATGACCCTGTTATGATTTTGGCAGATGAAGCAACAGGTAATTTAGATTCAAGAACATCCTACGAAATACTTACCCTTATGCAAGAATTACATTCAAAAGGTAGAACAATAATCTTTGTAACACATAACCCTGAAATTTCAGAGTTCAGTTCAAGAAACATTGTTCTAAGGGATGGAAGAATTATTGAGGATAAGCTTAATGAAAACATAAAAAGTGCAAAACAAATGTTGGATTCATTGCCAAAAGAAGATTAATTATGAATTTGAATAATTTAATATCAATTGCTTTAAGGGCATTGATGAATAATAAAATGAGGGGTTTCCTAACCATGCTTGGGATAATCATAGGAGTATCTTCTGTAATCATTATGCTTGCCATTGGCGAAGGTTCCAAACAAAGCATTACAGGAGAAATATCTGATATGGGCTCCAATATGATTATGATTCAACCAAACTTCAACAGGGAAGGAGTTTCAAAAGGATCCTCTGCAATGGAAAGCTTAAAAATAAAAGACTATAAGGATATTGAAATGGAGTGTCAATATCTTTCAGGAGTATCTCCTTATGTTACTGCAAGTGGTCAATTGATTTATGGCTCAAATAATCATCCAATAAGAGTGGAAGGTGGGAATGAGGATTACTTGGATATTAGAAAATACAAGATTCAAGATGGAGTTGGTTTTTCTGAATCGGATATAAAAAACTCTGCAAAAGTATGTATTGTGGGTAAAACAGTTGTTGAGAAGTTATTTACCAATGGTGAAGACCCAATAGGTAAGATAATTAGATATAACAGTATTCCATTTCAAATTATTGGTGTTTTAAAATCAAAAGGTTCAAGCACTTTTGGACAAGATCAGGATGATGTTTTGTTAGCACCCTACACTACTGTTCAAAAACGTATTGTTGCCATAGATCACCTTCATGCAATTTTTGCTTCATCTCTCAGTGAAGAATATTCTACAAGAGCAATGAATGAAATAACTGATGTTTTAAAAAGGAATCATAAGTCAGAAGAAGGTAAAGAGCCAGATTTTTATGTAGAATCACAAGAACAAATTCTTGATCAAATAAAAACCATTACAACTTTCATAACAACACTTTTAGGCTCAATTGCAGGAATATCATTGCTTGTTGGAGGTATTGGAATTATGAATATTATGTATGTTTCAGTTACTGAAAGAACAAAAGAAATTGGTTTAAGAATGTCAGTTGGTGCAAGGGGTAGGGATATACTTGCTCAGTTTTTGGTTGAAGCCATAATTTTAAGCATAACAGGTGGACTTATTGGAATTTTGTTTGGTTCAGGAGTTTCTTTCATCATTAGATTAGCCTCAGGATGGGCAGTAACGGTATCAACATTTTCGGTTTTACTTTCCTTTGCAGTATGTACCATAACAGGAATTTTCTTTGGATGGTATCCAGCCAAAAAAGCTGCCAATCTCGATCCAATTGAAGCTATACGTTACGAATAGGTTTTTCTCTTTCTTATTTACTTTTTTCTTGATAAAAAAGTAACAAAAAATCAAGACTATTCACAAATAAGCTAAAAATTGAAGCTTTGAACTAAAAGTTTATAAACTCGCTGCGCTCAGACAGAATAAACTTTTTTAACGTTCAAAACTTCAATTTTCTTAACGCTTATTTGTAAAAGGTCGGGTTTAGTTAATAGTTAGTGTTAGGTTTTAATTTTTAATTTGTAAATTAGTTTTGTTCTAAAATTCAAAAGCTCAATCAAAAATTGAAAAGGATAAATCTTTTTCTGAAATTCTAAATTGAGATATTTTTAATTGTTTTTTTAAAAATCGATTGATATTATGAAATTATTTCTTTACTTTTGCAGGTAAATAACAATATTAATTGATTGATAACATGAAAAGAACTATTTTCTTGATTTGTATATCTTTATTCTTAGGCATTAATCTTAATGCACAAGACACCAATAAAGTATATGCCAAAATAAATAAGGTAACTATCTATAACTCACAAGCACAAATAGAAAAAAGTATTGAAGTCTCGTTAAAAAAAGGCTTTAATGAATTTGTTCTTGCAGGTAATTCCTACAAATTAGAAAATCAAAGCATACAATTTAATAACTCAAATGACTTTATGATAATGGAGTTTTCTCCCTATTCACAAGTTGTTAGAGCCGATAAAGTAGCAGAAGAAAAATTATCGGAAGCAAGCAGAAAAAGAGTAAAAATACTTAAAGACTCAATTGAGTTGCTTGTTTATAAAACAACAGAGGTAAATAATTCTCTTTCAGCATTAGATAAGGAAAAAAGAGCATTAGAAAATATGAAAATAATTTCAATTCCAAATGAAATTGATTCAGTTGGAAAAATGAAAGATGGATTAAATTATTTTCATGATAAAATGATTGAAGTCAATGCAATGATTCAAAAGAAAGAAAAAGAAAGAGAAGCATTAAATAAACAAATTGATATTGAAAGGTCAAACCTTAATCTGATACTGCAAAATAATAATCAAGACGATAATTTAAACAAGACAGAAACCTATATTAAAGTAAATCTTTATTGCGAACAACCCATTAAGAAAGCAAAATTAGAATATTCATATATGGTATATGGAATAGAATGGGAAGCATATTATGATATTAAATTCACAACCAATAAAGATTCAGTTGATTTAATCATCAAAGCCAATTTAAAACAAAATACTCAGGAAGATTGGGAAGATGTTAAACTGGTATTCTCAACCGAAGAACCAAATAATTTAGGACAAGTATCAGAAATAGAATCAGAATACTTTATAGTTAAACCAAGAAATTATAATTCATCCAATTATTCTCAAAGCAAATCAAAAACCTCGCAAGTAGAATCAAGTTCAGTAACTTATGTGAATGGAGTAGCAAAGAAAGAATCTGGAAATAGTTCTGAATCATCAGAATCTAATTCTTCTAATAATACAGAATTTTCAAAAAGTATGATAGGTAAAGAATACCAAGTACCTATGAATTATTCAATTAAAAATAATGATAATCCAAAGATAATACCATTAGAATCCATGAGTACAAAGATTAGTTATAAGTATTCAACCATCCCAAAGAAGGATAGAATTGTATATCTTTCAGCACAATTACCTGATTGGGAAGAATTGGAACTCATGGAAGCAGTGGCTAAGATTTATGTTGATAATAACTTTGTTAGTGAAACATGGATTAATCCACAACAAACCGAAGATACTCTTTCAATACCGGTTGGAAAAGAAAAAAGAATTGCAGTAAACAGAAAATCATCAAAAACAAAACCTGAAAAGATAGGAATGATGGGCAATAATGCAGAAGTTGTATATACAATTACTTTGGATGTTAAGAATAACACACAAAAGAATATAGACATAGATCTTCAAGACCAGATTCCTTTATCCAATACAGAGGTAATAACAGTAACTCCAATTGATAAGGCAAATGCAAAATATGATGAAAAGACAGGAAAGCTTAGCTGGGATTTGTCATTAAAGGCATTAGAATCTAAAACCATTACATTCACCTATTCAGTACGATATCCAAGATTGGCTGAAATAATATTGAACTAAAAAAACGAGAAAGTCATGAAAAAGAATATAATATTTGTTTGTCTTATTTATTTATTAAGCATTACACTTAATGCACAAGACACCAATAAGGTTTACGCAAAAATTAGTAAAGTAACCATATATAAAACACAAGCTCAAATTGAAAAGAGTGTTGAATTATCATTAAAAAAAGGATTCAATGAATTTATCCTTGCAGGGAATACAGATAAATTGGAAACCAAAAGTATTCAATTTAATAATTCAGATGAGTTTATGATAATGGAGTTTTCTCCCTATTCACAAGTTGTTAGAGCTGATAAAGTAGCAGAAGAAAAACTATCAGAAGAAAGCAGAAAAAGAGTAAAAATACTTAAAGACTCAATTGAATTGCTTAATTATAAGCATACAGAAGTGTGGAACCTTATTTCAACATTGAAAAAGGAGAAAAAATCATTGGAGAAAATGAAAGTAATTTCAAACACATCTCAAATAGATACAGTATCAAAAATAAAAGAAGGTTTAAATTATTTCCGTGAAAAGATTACCCAGGTCAATTCAATGCTTCAATACAAAGAAAAAGAATTAGAGTATATAAATAAGATAATTGAAATAACAGAAGCAAATCTTAATATAATACTTCAAGGAGATAGTCAAGACGATAATTTGAACAAAACAGAAACCTATATAAAAGTAAACCTCTATTGTGAAAAGCCGGTAAAGAAAGCAAATTTAGTATATAATTATATGGCAGGGGAAATCCAATGGGATCCATTCTACGATATAAAATTTACAACCAATAAAGACTCAGCAGAACTAACCCTAAAAGCCAACCTCAAACAATATACAAATGAAGATTGGGAAGATGTAAAACTAATATTCTCAACCGAAGAACCCAATAATCAAGGACAAATAGCAAAGATAGAACCAGAATATTATTCTATAAAACCAAGAAACTATCAATTAACACAAACCTCAAACACATCAAATAAAGCATCACAAACCCAATCCACCTCTCAACAAGGAACATATACAAACACTCAACCACAACCAAGAAAATTAGAAGGAAATCCAAAAGTAGGTACATTAGTAGGAACAGTAACAGATAAGAAAACCAATGAACCAATGCCATTTGTAAATGTTATAGTGCTACGAGAAGGACAACAAAAAGGAGGAGCACAAACAGATATTGATGGTAATTACCAAATACAACCCTTAGATGCAGGATATTATGAAATAGTAGCAAGTTTTGTAGGCTATCAAAAGGCTAAAAAGGAAGAAGTATATGTAAGTCCAACAGGATATTCTATGAATGGAGATATAGCACTTGAACCAAGCTCACAAATGCTTAGTGAAGTGACAATTGTAGACTATGCAGTGCCATTAATAGAGGTAGGAACAGCTGAATCAGGTAAAAGAATATCAATTGAAAATGACCTGAACTTTACCTATCCATATTCATATTATAAAGACGATAAAACAAAAAAACAACCATCAGATTTAGTTAATGATATACCAGAGCAAACAATACAAAGAAGTATAATAGGGAAAGAATATCAAGTTGCAATGAACTATACCATAAAGGATAATGATAATGCAAAGATAATTCCATTAGAATCAGTGACAACCAATATTAATTATAAGTATTATTCAGTACCAAAAAATGAAAAAGTGGTTTACCTGTCAGCACTAATTCCAAATTGGGAAGACTTAGAACTAATGGATGCAGCAGCAAAGATATATGTAGATAATAATTATGTAAGTCAAACATGGATAAATCCACTGCAAACCAATGACTCACTGTCAATACCAATAGGAAAAGAAAAAAGAATAGTAGTAAATAGAAAACTAACCAAATCACAACCACAAAAGATAGGAATAATGGGAAATAGTAGTGAAGTAGTATATACAATAACCCTTAATATAAAGAACAATACCCAAAATAATGTAAATGTTGATATTAAAGACCAAATTCCACTTTCAGAAACAGAATCAATAACAATTACCCCAATTGATAAGGCAAATGCAAAATACGATGAAAAGACAGGAAAACTAAATTGGGATTTATCATTCAAAGCATTAGAAGCAAAAACCATTACTTTTACTTATTCGGTTCGTTATCCAAAAGATAAAGAAATAATAATAAAATAATAGGGAATTAAGCTTATTGTTTTTTAAGCCTATATTCTGAAAAATAAGCTCTGTATTAATTAATTTGTGATTGTTGATCTACTTTGTAGCATTACAAAGCAAAGAAATACTGTAAAAAGGGAAATAATAAAACATTTCTCAAAAAAAGTCAATCATAGTTAAAAATATATTAAGGATAAATAAAAATATATCCGATATAATTTAAAATATATCCGACATATTTTG
The DNA here is from genome assembly GCA_002423895.1 of Bacteroidales bacterium UBA5515. GTDB lineage: Bacteria > Bacteroidota > Bacteroidia > Bacteroidales > P3 > UBA10566. Next base: position 49,595 of record DIOL01000014.1, read on the forward strand.
AAATAAGTCAATCAAAAATTAAATTATTATTGACTTATTTTTTTATTCAAAACTACTTTTAAATTTTGTTTTATTGAAACGCTGTTTTAATTTTTTCTTTCTTCGTTTCAGTAAATTCTTTCTTCGTTTTAATTTACTGAAATAAGGTTTTATTTTCTTACTATCTTTTGTATTTACAAAGAAACTAAATCTTTTCTTCCTTACTTTTTTCTTGATAAAAAAGTAACAAAAAATCAAGACTGTTCACAAATAAGCTAAAAATTGAAGCTTTTCACTAAAAGTTTATAAACTCGCTGCGCTCAGACAAAATAAACTTTCTTAACGTTCAAAACTTTAATTTTCTTAACGCTTATTTGTAAAAGGTCAGTTTTGGTTAATGGCTATTTTTAAGTTTTAATTTGTTAATTGGTTTTATTCAAAATATTATTTATAACTTTGGCTTTGGAAATAAAATAAATTAGGTAAAATTATTCAAAATAGATTACTTATTTCAAAAAATATTTAGTATGAGAATTAATAAGTTGATTATTATTTTATTTTGTGTCTTATTCCTATATAGTTGTGCAAAAAAAGAAAATATAAATTTCAATAATTCATACCAGATTTATAAAGTTAATGATTCAACTATATTTTATCTTTATCTAAATGATAAATGGGGGGAATCAAATAGTTTAGGTCTTATTGATAATAATAGTCATTATTCAATTGATAATATCGACATTGACCCAATACCAATAATCAAAGATGTAAAAAATGATACTATTATTTTAGACTATTATTTAGCACCTTATAAGTTAGAACAAATTATTGATACCACAATATTTAAACAACCAGATAATGAAAGAATAAGAAAGATAGGTAAATATAAAATAATTTATCATGAATATTCTTATTTTAGAGGAGAAGGACTTAAAAGCGATACAATAATTGATAGTATTTTCTTTGATAACAAAACATTTAATGTTTGTTTCTATAAAGATAACCGAAAGATTAAAGAGTTAAATCAAAGGAATTTAATGTTTGAAAAAGATAAAAATAAATTTTGCTATTTTATTATAGATTCAATTCACCATGATTTGAATTGGCATTATTTGTCTCCTCAGAATGAAAAAATTACTCAAAAATATTTTGAGAGTGTTTATTAGGTGTTTTCAATAACTTCTTTTAAAGCAGAGAAGTTAACGTTTTGTGCCTCTATTGTGATTTTTGATTTTTTGTAAATGGGTTCTCTTTGGGTTAGGAGGGCTTTAAGATATTCTTCTATTTCTTCCTGGGTTTTGTTTTGAAGTAGGGGGCGTTTTTGTTTGGAGTTTTTTTGACGATTGATTATTGCTTTAAATGGCATTTCTAAATAGATGGAAATACCTTCTTGATTGATTATATCCATATTTTCATTAAAGCAGGGTAGTCCTCCTCCTGTGGAAATAATAATGTTATCTTTTACAACTAACTCTTTAAGAATATCGTGTTCAAATTTACGAAACATTTCCTCTCCAAACTTTTCAAAGAAATCTAATATGGAGATTTTATATTTTTGTTCAAAGTATTTGTCTGTATCAATGAAATTGTAATTCATTATTGAGGCAAGTTTCTTCCCAACTGTGCTTTTACCACTAAACATAAATCCAATTAGAAATACCCTCATTCTCTTCTCTTTTTTTTAACGAGTATAAGCTGTTTTATCTAATGATGCAAAATCATTTTTCGAAAACTTATAGTATCCAGCAATGGCAACCATAGCTGCATTATCAGTGGTGTATTGGAATGGTGGAATAAAAACTCCCCAATGATTTTTATTACCCAATTCAATAAGTTTCTCTCTTAAATAGGAATTTGCTGAAACTCCTCCTGCAATAGCAATATCTTTAACCTTTAAATCTTTTGCTGCTTTTTCCATCTTCTTTAAAAGCATACTTACAACTCTATGTTGAACAGAGGCACAAATATCATTAAGGTTTTCTTCCAGGAAATCGGGGTTTTCTTTCAGTTTATCTCTAAGTGTGTAAAGAATGCTGGTTTTAACTCCTGAAAAGCTATAATCGTAGGCAGGAATATGTGATTCAGCAATTTTTAAAGCATTAATGTTCCCCTCTTTTGCTAAACGGTCAATATGTGGTCCACCAGGGTAGGGAAGTGAAAGAATTTTAGCAACTTTATCAAATGTTTCTCCTGCTGCATCATCAATGGTTTTGCCTATAATTTCCATATCGTATGGTGAACGAACAAGAATTATTTGAGTGTTCCCACCACTTACCAAAAGACAGAGAAATGGAAATTCAGGAAATTTTTTATCTTCACTATCTTTAATGAAATGAGCCAAAACATGTGCTTCCAAATGATTAACATCAATTAGTGGAATATTGAGTGACATTGCTAAGCTTTTTGCAAAGCTAACTCCAACCAGCAAAGAACCCAATAATCCTGGTCCACGTGTGAAAACAATGGCAGAAAGGTCTTTTTTAGTTATTCCAGCTTCTTTTATTGCAGTATCAACAACTGGAATAATATTTTGTTGATGTGCTCTTGATGCCAATTCAGGAACAACACCTCCATATTTTTCATGAACTTTTTGAGATGCAATAATGTTTGAAAGTACTCTGTTCTCGTTAATTACTGCTGCTGATGTGTCATCACAAGAAGATTCAATTGCTAATATATATGCCATTTTATGTTTTTCGTTTATTTGTTTAGCCGTTTATTTGTTTGAAAAATTATAAATTATTTACGCGCGTGTAACATTATAATGCAAAATAAAGTAATATATTTGCAAAAGTAATGAATTTAGACAAACTAAAACCTAAAAAAAGATATTTAAAGCCAATAGTTAAAGTTATTAGTTACTCACTATTGACGGCTTTTATATTGGTCTATTTTATTATAGCTTTTCTTAATACATCCATAGTACAATCCATTTTAGCCGCAAAAGCCTCAGATTATTTTTCTAAGGAGTGGAATACGGAATTTAGAATTGGTGCTGTCAGCATAAATATTTTTGATGGAGTAAGCTTGAAAGATGTTTATTTGGAAGATAGAAAAGGTGATACAATTCTTTGTGCTGATTATGTTTCTGCTAAAATTCTTAAACTACCTTCATCAAAGGGAATAAAAGTAAGCAGTGTTAAGGTTGAAAACACAACTTTTAATCTTGAAGTGGGAGAAGAAGGGTTGAATTTTGGTTTTATTATTGATTATTTTAAAAGCGATAAACCAAAGAAAAAGAAACCTAAGTCAAAGCAATTTGTTGTTGAGGTTAACAGTTTGAGATTGAAAGATGTCAATTTTTCACTTAAATTACGAGATAAAAAAGATGTTTATCCTCAAAATATGGTTGCCATAAACAATATGCGTTATAGAAATATTAGTGCTGAAATGGAAGATATTTCAGTTATTAAAGATTCTATAAATGTTGTTATTGAAAAATTTGCAGCAAAGGAGTATTCTGGTCTTGAAGTGAAAAACATATCTGGAAAATTTACTGTTTCTCCCAGAACAATTATCGCAAAGAATGCAAACCTTAAAACACTTAATTCTGATTTGTATTTTGACGCAAAAATGAATACCGCTACATGGAAAACATATTCTAAATTTATCGACTCTGTTTATTGTGAGGGAGAAATCAAGAAAGGTAGTGTTGCAGGGATGAAAGATGCCACCTATTGGGCAGAGGTTATAAATGGTTTCGAACAAAAAGCTTCTGTTAGTGGTAAGTTTAGAGGAACAGTTTCCAATTTAATTTGTGATGAAATGGAAGTTAGAACTGGCAGAGATACCTATGTGAAAGCAAAAGGAACAATTGTTGGACTTCCTGATCCTGATAGTACAATTTACGATTTGGAGGCAGAAACCATTCAAACAAGCTATCAAGATTATAAATCAATGCAATTGGGTGAGCTTTTGGAGAATTTGCCAATTCCTGAAATGGTTGGAAAATTGGGAAAGATTAATATGACGGCTCATTTTGCGGGTTTAATCAAAAATTTTGATGCTTCTGCAATTCTAAAAACACAGATAGGGGATATTGATGTTGTTGGAAGTTCAATAAATAATGGCAAGACAACAACATATTATGCAGATATTGTTTCAGATAAGTTTGATGTTGGATATCTGCTAAATCAAAAATTTATAAACACAGCAGGTATAAGTGCAAAAGCTGAGGTTAAGGGAACAGACTTAAACACTATGGAAGCTAATTTAACTGCAAGTTTAAAGGATTTGAATGTTAAGGGTATCAACTACGATTCAGTTTACATTGAAGGAGGAATGTTAAACAAAGAAGTTACTGCCCAATTAACCATTAAAGACAATGATGTTAATCTAAATGCATATTCTGAATTTTATATTGGAGATAAAAAAACTCTATATGTTGATGCTGACATAACAAATGCTGACCTATATAAGCTTAACTTATATAAATTTGCTGATAGCACAACTTCCATTTCAGGGAAAATGATTGCAGATATTCAAAACTTAGACTTAAATCATCTTAGTGGAAATCTTAGAATTGAGGATTTATTATTTAGAATTCAAGATACCAATGCTTTTGAAATAAAGAATTTTAATGCTCAAATGAGTTCTTATGGGGATGAAAATAATATAATTACAATTTATTCCGATTTGATTGATTTCTATATGGAAGGGAAATATTCTTTTGAAACAATAGGACAAGATATTGCTTGGATTGTTAAAAGATATATTCCTGATTTTAATTTCAATAAAACACAAGAAACAACCCCAAATAAAGATATATTAGACTATAACTATCAAATTAAATCCGATTTAACCTATAATGTGGTTTTGAAAAATCCTAAACCAATCTTTGCTCTTTTTGCTCCAAGCTTAACTTTAAGTAATAACACAACTCTTAAAGGTTACATCAATCCTTATCAGAAAATAACTCTTCATGCAAATACAAATAAATTTGATGCAGGAGGTATTAATATTGAGGATATTGAATTGGATGCCAGGGCAAAAGGAGATATACTAAATGTTTTAGTTAATACTTCAAAATTTCAGTTAACCGATAGTTTGTCATTGAAAAACCTATCGTTAGATGTTTTTACAGATAACAAAAAGCTTGATTTTTCTTTTAAATTCTCCGATAATTTAACCCAAAACAGAACCTCAGGTAATTTGAACTTTAAGTCATTTTTAACAGAGAATAT
>DIOL01000014.1:54880-58291 GCA_002423895.1 Bacteroidales bacterium UBA5515
AGTCATTTTTAACAGAGAATAATATTCAAGGAGAGTTTGAGAATTCAGAATTGGAAATTTATGGCAGGCATATAAAAATTAATAATGAAAATATTCTAAGCTATAATGGTAATAAGTTAGCTATTTTGAATCTTTCTCTTAATAGACTAAAAGAAAGCATAGTGATTAATGGTATTGCTTCACAAAGTAGTGAAGATAAAATGGAAGTTGATTTTAAGAATGTTGACCTTCAATTTCTTAATCCATTTCTAAAAGATGTTGATGTTGAGGTTGCAGGAAAGATAAATAGAAATATAACCTTCCAAAGCTTGTTTGCAAAACCATTCTTTACATCCAATTTGATAATTGATAGCTTATCAATAAATAATAATCTCTTAGGATTTACTGAGCTAAACGTTAGCAATAACCTGAACTTTGATGAGTTTATGGTTGATGTGAGAGTTTTGTATAAGGGGAATGAAGGAATACAAAACACACCACTTGCTATTAGAGGATTTATATATCCTGAAAGCAAGAAAAACAATTTTAATCTTAATTTAAGTCTTCAAAACTTCAATTTAAAGGTTATTGATAAATTTATTTCAAGTTTTGCTTCCGAACCTCAGGGATTTATAAGTGGTGATAATATTAAGATTAGAGGAACATTTAAACAGCCAGATATTAGAGGAGAGTTAATTTGTAAAGATGGTGCTTTGAAGATCAATATGATTAATACAAAGTATTTTTTCACTGACACCATGAAAATTGATAATAATAAATTTATTCTCGATAATTTTCTTTTAACTGATGCTCAAAATAATAAATTAAATATTGTTGGAACCATAACACATGATAAATTTGAAGATTTTTATCTAAACCTTCAAGCAAATGCTGAGAAGATAAAAATTCTTAACACAAATGCATCTTCTGATCAAATGTATTACGGTCAAGCTTACGCTTCTGCACAAGCATCAATATTGGGTGATTTATCAACCTTAGATATATTTGTTAAAGCAAAAACTGAAAAAGGAACTAAATTGGTAATTCCTATATCAAGCAAAACAAGTGTGTCTAACAATTCATTTATTAAATTTACATCACTTAACAACACTCTTAAAGATTCAACTGTTCAATTGGCAAAAACTCCTCAAAAGGATATGAATTTGAATGTAAGGGTAGATTTGGAAGTAACACCTGATGCCATTATTTCAATTCCAATGAATTTCTCACAAATTGGAGGTAGTTTATTGGCTTCTGGTAAAGGAGATTTGAAAATTGATATAAACAATAAAGGTGACTTCAATATGTATGGTTTAGTCAATATTGATAATGGAACATTTGGAATGTCAATTATTAATTTAATTGATAAAACCTTTGTATTGGAAGAAGGAGGAACAATTCAGTTTAATGGAAATCCTACAAATGCTTATATAGATGTTGCAGCAGTTTATAAAACAAAAGCATCACTTGCACCAATACTTGGAGACAAATATAGCAAGCAGGTGGATGTGAACAGTGTTATTTTGCTTTCAGGAAATTTAATGAATCCTCTTCCTAAGTTTGATATTAAACTTCCAAACACTGATCAGCAAACAGTTGATGAATTATTTATGCATATAGATAGAAATGATGAAAAGCAAATGATTGAACAAACTGTTTCACTTTTGCTATCACGACAATTCTATACAAGTGTAGTTGAAAACAATACTCAATCATCAACCAATCTTTCATCATCTGCATTTGGATTAGCATTTGGACAAATGGCTGGAATAGTAACCAATATGATAACCTTTGTGGATGTTGGGGTTAACTACACACCGGGAACAGAAGCTGTTTCAGACCAGTTTGACGTAAACCTCTCAAAGAGTATTGGAAAATGGGAAATTGAGTTTAACTCTGTTTTTGGAGGGAAAACACAGCAGCAAGCACAAGCAACATCTTCTTTTATTGGAGATATTAAAGCAGAATATAAATTTACTGATGCTTTCCGTTTTAAAGTGTTCAATAAATCAAATGCAAATGACTTTACAAAATATAACGTAAGTCCATACACACAAGGTTTAGGTATAACCTATAAAAAGGAATATGAAAGTTTTGCAGATATATTTAAATCAAAAAAACAACGTTCAAAAGTTTTAAAATAGAAAAAATGAAGAAAAAAGGAAATAAATACACAATTGCACTTGTTGCACATGATGATTGTAAGAAAGATTTGGCAGAATGGGTAGCTTTCAACAAAAAGAAACTATCCAAACATAATATTGTAAGCACTGGAACCACAGGAAGAATGGTTGAAGAGGAAATAAATAAAGGTATTTCTGCAAATTCAAGAGAATATATAACAGTAACTAAACTTAAATCAGGACCACTTGGAGGAGATCAACAACTGGGTGCTATGATTTGTGAAAATAAGATAGATTTACTGTTTTTCTTTTGGGATCCAATGTCACAACATCCTCATGATGTTGATGTGAAAGCACTTTTGAGAATTGCTGTTATGTACAATATTCCAACTGCATCCAACAGGGCAACTGCTGATTTCATTATATCATCTGAACTTTTTGAAGATGATAATTATGAAAAGAAAGTATATGAATATAAAAATTACATAAATAGAAAGATTAAGTAGTGTTTTGTGTCTAAATTTTTATCTGAAATTAATTTTTTCTTTTCAGAAAATAATTTAATGAAACGAGGATTTAATTCAGTGAAACGAGGATTTATTTAAATGAATTCAGAAGAAAATAATTACTAAATAAAATAATAAATTAACATGAAAAAAACTATTCTATTCCTAATGATTGGAATATTTGCTTTTGCACCACTGGCGAAAGCTGATGAAGGTATGTGGCTGCTAATGTTTTTAGATAAGCAGACATACAAAGATATGAAAGCTAAGGGTCTAAAATTAACTCCAAAACAGATTTATGACATAAACCAAGCTTCACTAAAAGATGCTATTGTTCAATTCGGAAGAGGTTGTACAGGAGAAATTATCTCAGATGAAGGACTTCTATTAACCAATCACCATTGTGGTTATCCTCAAATTCAACAACATTCAACTGTTGAACACGATTATTTAATTAATGGATTTTGGGCATATTCAAAACAGGAAGAATTACCTTGTCCAGGTTTAACAGCTAAATTTTTTATAAGAATGGAAGATGTTACTTCTAAGGTTTTGCAAAATGTTACCAAAGAAACCAAAGAAGAAAATAGAGGTAACATTATTAGAGATAACATCAAAAAAATCAGAGAAGAAGCAGAAAAAGGAACTGGTTATACTGCACAGGTTGCAACAATGTTTGATGGAAACCAGTACATTCTTTTTGTTTATGAAGTTTATAAAGATGTTCGTATGGTTGGAGCACCACCTTCATCAATAGGTAAGTTCGGTTCTGATACTGACAACTGGATGTGGCCTCGTCATAC
>DIOL01000014.1:58410-60010 GCA_002423895.1 Bacteroidales bacterium UBA5515
AACTGGATGTGGCCTCGTCATACAGGAGATTTTTCAATGTTTAGAGTTTATTCTTCAAAAGATGGAAAACCTGCTGAGTATTCAAAAGACAATATTCCAATGAAACCAAAACATTATCTTCCAATATCTTTGAAAGGTGTTAAGAATAATGATTTTGCAATGATTATTGGATATCCTGGTTCAACTGATCGTTTCCTTACAAGCTATGGAGTTAAACAAGCAATTGATGTTTACAATCCATCAGTAGTTACAGCAAGAACTGCAATACGTGAAGTTATGGATAAGGATATGAGTAAAGATGCAAAAGTTAGAATTCAATATGCAAGCAAATTTGCTCAACTCTCAAACTATTGGAAATTTTATATTGGTCAAACACAATGTTTAAATGACTTGAATGTTTATCAAACCAAAAAAGATATTGAAGACAGATTCGCAAAATGGATTGAAAAAACGCCTGAAAGAAAAGCAGAATACTCAACTGTTTTGAAAGACCTTGAAACTGCAATGTCAACAACTAACCAATACGATTATTTGAGAGTTTACACAAATGAAGCCATATTAAGAGGAAATTCAGCTGTTTCTGTTGCCCGTCAACTTGCAGGACTTGAAAAAGAACTTAGAGAAAATGGAAATTCTGACAAGGCAAAACAGATAATAGCACAGGCAAAAGAAGGAATTGAAGAAATTTTTAAAGATTTCAACTATTCAACCGAAGAAAAACTTCTTGCAGCAGGAATGGATGTATTTTTCAAAAATGTTCCAATGGTTCAGCAAAGTGAAGATTTCTTAGACCTTGCTTTCAAATATCGTTATGATTTTCCAAAATTAGCTAATGACATTTTCAACAAATCACAAATGGTAACTCCTGAAAAAGTTGAAAAACTTTTAGCAAATCCTACTGCTGACCAGATTGCAAAAGATCCAGTGTTTGAAATTTACAGAATGTTTGTAGATAATGCAAACAAACGTATGGTAGATGCTCAAAAATCATATGCTGACTTAAATAAAGCTAACAGACTTTTTGTTAAGGGAGTTATGGAAATGGAAAGTCCAAAACATTTTGCACCAAATGCAAATTCAACCATTCGTTACACTTACGGACAAGTTAAAGATTACAAGCCAAAAGATGGTATAACTTACAATAACTTTACAACTCTTGAAGGAATTATCTCAAAAGAAGACAACACAAGCTGGGAATTCACAGTACCTGAAAAACTTAAAGAACTTTATCGCACCAAAGATTATGGTCAGTATGGAGTTAATGGAACAGTTCCTGTGGCTTTCATAACCAATAACGATATTACAGGAGGTAACTCCGGTTCACCAGTAATGAATGCAAAGGGAGAATTGATAGGTATTGCATTTGATGGAAACTGGGAAGCAATGAGTGGAAATATTACTTTCAACCCAGATTTGCAACGCTGTATTAATGTTGATATTCGTTATGTATTATTCATAATTGATAAATTTGCAGGAGCAAAAAACTTGATTAATGAAATGAAGATTGTGAAATAACTTTTTTTAGTTTTTCGCACAAAATTATGAGGAGGTTAAGGAGTTTAAGGACGTTAATTCAATTAAGGTCTTTAAGCTCCTTAAA
>DIOL01000014.1:60118-61622 GCA_002423895.1 Bacteroidales bacterium UBA5515
TTAAGGTCTTTAAGCTCCTTAAATTCTTTAAAACCAAAACCAAATGAAAAGAAAAACAATCATGTTAAGTTACTGGTACAATTTATTAGTTATTCTTTTACCATTTAATGCGTTTTCTCAACTGAATGAAGAATTGATAATATATAATCAGGAAATAAATCCTGATTCTCTAAAATATAACGTTGAGCAGCTACAAAATTTTGGTTCAAGATATGCTTTCAATCCAAACAGGGTTGAGGTTTCCAATTATCTTAAAAACAGATTGCAGTCTTATGGCTGGGATGCTAAAATTGACAGTTTCTATATGGAGAATTTTGAATATCCTTACTATTCAGGAATAATTAATACTGGTTGGCAATATAATGTTGTTGCAGATAAAATAGGAACCATTAATCCAGATACTTTTTTTGTTGTTGGTTCTCATTACGATTGCTATGCTTCATTTGATACTTTAACATATTTCAATAATTCGCCAGGAGCCGATGATAATGCATCATCAGTAGCAGCAATATTGGAAATGGCAAGATTATTTCAAAAATATAATATTCAGCCAATAAAAACTCTTCGTATTGAACTTTATGCAGCCGAAGAGTTAGGATTACATGGTAGTAGTTATGCAATTCAACAATCTCATTACAGATACAATGAACATATTTCAGCAATGTTGAATATGGATATGATAGGATATAATCCTGATACCATAAATGCTGATTCTGTAAGATTAGTTTATTATGATAATTCGCAAGAATTTACTGATTTTTGTGAACAAACAGCTCTTAACTACACATCTTTAAACCCAATAATAACAACAGAAATGAATCAATTTTCAGACTCTTGGTCCTATTATAGTTGGGGAAGAAGAGCAATTTTTCTTCAAGAAGCATATTTACATCCTTTTTATCATACTTCCAACGACATTTCTTCAACTCTCAACTATAACTATTTGAAAAAGGTTGCCCAATTAGGTTTTTCAATTACATATTTGGCATCAACAACTAATCAATATTACCCAGTTTCAACAAATGAAATTTCTCTACAAACCCCATCAAATCTAAAACTAAATTCCAATCCAGTAAAAGATAATATTAAATTTACATTATCGAACCCAAAAAGAGAAAACCTGAGTTTCCAAATAATAAATCAAATGGGGGAGATAGTTAAAGAAGGGAAGCTATCAAATCATAAAACCAGCACTAATCAATATCAAATTCCAGTCCAAAACTATAATCAAGGTATTTATTTCTTAAAAATTGAAAATTTGGTTGAAAAAGTAGTCGTTGTTAGGTAGTGAAAAGTTTATAGTTTAGTGTTAAGGGTGAAAGAAATTTGTTAAAGGTATTTCTTAGTTTATGCTTTTCTGAAAGTATTTCTTTTTAATCCAAAGTGATAAGTTTACTAATGCTATAAGTGCAGGAACTTCCACCAAAGGTCCAATAACACCAGTGAAAGCTTGTCCACTATTTATTCCAAAAACTCCAATAGCAACTGCAATTGCTAATTCAAA
>DIOL01000014.1:61745-71073 GCA_002423895.1 Bacteroidales bacterium UBA5515
GCAACTGCAATTGCTAATTCAAAATTATTACCAGCAGCTGTAAAGCTTATGGCTGCATCTTGCTGATAATTTGCACCCATTTTCTTCCCTAAAAAGAAACTGATTAAAAACATTAAAGTAAAGTAAATAAGTAAAGGTATTGCTATTCTAAATACATCAAAAGGAATTTGAACAATTAATTGACCTTTAAGACTAAACATTAAAATTATTGTAAATAGTAAAGCTATTAATGTTATAGGAGAAATAAATGGTATAAACTTATTCCAAAACCAATCCTTTCCAAATAATTTTACTAAAAACAGCTGACTTATAATACCCATGACAAAAGGAATACCTAAATAAATTCCAACGCTTTTAGCAATTTGTCCCATCCCAATATTCAAATCCAAGCTATCAACTCCAAACAAAGGTAGAAGTATTGAAACAAAAAAGTAGACAATGGCACTATAAAACAATACTTGAAAAATACTGTTCAGCGCAACTAATCCAGCTGCATATTCTCTACTACCACCTGCCAATTCATTCCAAACAATAACCATAGCAATACATCTTGCAGAACCAATTAGAATTAAACCAATAAGATATTCTGGTTTATCTCTTAAAAAAATTATACCAAGAATAAACATAAGTATTGGACCAATTATCCAATTAAGAATAAGAGATACACTTAATACTTTTCTATTGCTGAAAACCTTTCTCATTTGGTTATATCTAACCTTTGCAAGAGGTGGATACATCATTAGTATTAATCCAATGGCAAGAGGAATATTTGTTGTTCCTTTTGACATAAGATTTATATTATCAGAAATACTTGGGAAGAAATATCCCAAACCAACCCCTATGGCCATTGCTAAGAATATCCAAAGAGTTAAATATTTATCTAAAAATCCTAATTTCTTTCTTTCTATTGTTGGATTACAATTATTTGCACTCATAATATTATAGATTTTCTTTTACAAATTTATTGCTTAGATTGATATAATTCTTATTCTTAAAAAAACATTTGTTTGTTGTTCGCAAAAATACGAATTAAAATTAATCTACAAAATAACAAATAGAAAATTCATAATTATTTAATATGTTTATACACAAAAAAAGCATCTAAAAAGATGCTTCCTTAATTTCTTTCTTAGCTTGTTTTTCAGCTTTCTTAGCCTCTTTCAGTGCTTTCTTAGCTTCTTTCTTAGCTTGTTTTTCTAATCTTTTCCTTTCTTTTTCAGCAACTTTTTCAGCTTTATATCTTTCCTTATCTGCTTTATCTAAATGCTTTTGAGCTTCCAATTGAGCTTTTTCAGCTTTCAATTTAGCCTTTTCAGCTTTTTTCTGAGCTTTTTCAGCCTTTTTTAATGCCTTTTCAGCTTCTTTTTGTGCTTTAATTGTTTGAGGATCTACTTTTGATTGATTTTGATTAGAATTATTCTCTTTTATAGGTTCTTGTGCATTAAGATTATAGGCTCCCAATCCAATAAGAACCACAATCATTAAAACTATTCTTTTCATATTGCGTAAATTTATTTGTGATAAAATATATTCTACAAAAATTATGCCATAAATATATGAATAATAAACTCAGTTAATAATGATTTTATTATAAAGTTAAAAGAAAAAAATCAGTAATTTATTATTATACAATTATTATTTTATATAATCGTTGAAAATTGATACAGTTATTCTTGCACTTTGGTCATTATATGTACCATCTGACCAACTAACCGAACCATTAGTTCTATGACCTGAGATAGAATCAAAAAAAGCAATAATTTCACTTGTACAATTCATTGTTTCTTTTTTCAACTTATATTCATTTAAATAACTTTCTCTCGTACTAAAACAATTTGTAGCATGTCCATCTGTATATTGTATATAACCAGAAAAATTGTCTAAATCACCAAAATTATTTAATGCATCCTCAAAATCTTCATAAACTTGAAAATAGTTTCTTGGATTAGAATTTAAGGAATAAAAGTAATTCACACTATAAACCAAATCTCCATTATAATGTCCATAGCATATATCAAAAGATTTAGTATTATCAGGACTTCTATACGAAAAATTTTTAGTTGTTGTATTAATATCGAAATTCCAACCAACACAGATTTGATCTAAATATGCGATAGCTTCTGTTGAGGTTTTCCCAATAATTGAATGCATATCTGTCACAATTTTCTTATTAGGATTAATTGTTTGTTGATTAACAGGTGTAGTTTGATCATCTGTTTCTTGTGTGCAAGACACAAATACAAATGGAAGCATAGCTAAAATAGCAAATACTTGTTTAATGTTTCTTTTCATAGCAATTTTTTTTAAATGTTATACAACAATATAAACACTAAAAAACAGAAAATGTATATTAAAATATGTTAAAATATCTTGGAATTATTTTATAAAAAGAAAGGGCGTTTTCAAAACGCCCTATTATTATTTCATATGCCCAATAAAATTATATAACACCCAATAAAGCTTATTTAGTTTTTAAGTTTCCTGTATGTGATTTTAAGTTTTTAATATCCAATCTTATCTATTAACAACTAATTTCTTAGTAATGTTTATTGAAGAATTGGTTATTCTAATGTTGTAAACACCTTTTGCAAAGTTTTGAACGTCTATTTCCAATTCTTTTTGGTCAGAATTTAATTCTAATGTTTTTACTAATCTTCCAGTAAGGTCATAAATTCTTACAAGAGCATCTTCATTTAATCCTTCAACTCTTAGAATTGTTTTATTGCTGGTTGGGTTAGGGTATAGGTATGCGTTGAAACTATTGGTTGAAATAGTATTTAAGCTAAGGAAAGTTTTACATTCTTCATTAGATAAATCACTTTCACACTCACCATTTAATGCTTTAATCTTATAGCAATAATTTACACCTTCAACAACATTAGTATCCTGATATGTTCTTACATTAGTTACAGTTAAAGAATCATTATCTCTGTAAATAATATAGTTTTCTTCTTCTCCATCCCAATTCAGTTCAATATAGTTTGCAATATTATTTAAAGTAAGGTTGGTTGGAGTTGTGATTTCATTAACAGTAAGCAATAAATAAATAATACTGTCACATCCATTAATTGATTGAAAAATTTGAGAATAAATGCCAGAGCTATCAGCATTGAAATCATTTTCTGTGTAAACCTCTCCCTGACAAATTTGAGCAAAAATAGTATCACTAAAACTTGGATTAACTGTTAAATGAAGATTTACTATACTATCACAGCCATTAATTGTTTGAAGATTTAAAGTATATAAACCCGATGTGTCAACTGAATAATTAAAACCATTTTCAGAGTATACTTCTCCCTGACAAATTTCAGCAAAAATTGTGTCTGTAAAATTTGTATTAACTATTAAATGAAGATTTACAATACTATCACAACCTTTTGTTGTTTGAAGATAACGAGTGTGAATGCCTGGCATATGTTCAAAGAAACCATTTTGATAATAGAACTTACCTTCACAAACTTCTCCTTGAATATCTATTGTGTATTTTGGATTAACAAGTAATGAAAGATTAACTGTACTATCGCAACCTTTATAAGTTTGAAGATTTAAAGTATATAATCCAGTAGTGTCAGCATTAAAACCATTTAATGAATATGTTTGACCTTGACAAATTGAAGCTTGAATGTTTGTTGTTGGACTTTGATTAACATATAGATATAGATTAATTATACTATCGCAGCCTTTTATAGTCTGTAAGGAATTGGTGTATATTCCTGATGTATCAACATTAAATCCATTTTGAGTATAAGTTTCACCTTCGCAAATTGTGTCATAAATATCAATAGAATAAATTAGGTTTACTTTTAATTGAAGATTTATTATACTATCCCTTGTTTGTGATACTGAAATAGTGTTAGAGTATAAACCTTCTGTTATTAAATTATTTCCAAAAAAAGGATATGTTTGACCTTGACAAATAGTGTCATTAATATTTGAAAAAACAACTTCCTTAAATATTGCAGTAAAATTACTATCTCTTGAAACAATAACTGTTCTTACTGAATTTGTATCTCCATCATTCCAAAAAGCAAATCGATGCCCTTGAAATGGAGTAGCGGTAATGGTTATAGTGTCAAAAGGATATGTTCCAGAACCAGTAACTGCTCCCATAATTGAATCATTTGGTTGAACATTAATAGTATATAAACAAGAGTCTAATTCTTTATAATTTGTGAAACTACTCCAAAAATTTGCAGTTTGATAGTTACGTTGAGAACTACAAGGAAGAATAATGAGAAAATCATTAGGGATATTTAGGAAAGTTGATAAATTTATTGTAGGAGGATTTGAGCGATCAATGAGAATTGTATCCAAATTAGAGCAATAGTTAAAAGCATAATTACCTATTGAACTTAAAGTGCTTGGGAAATTGATTTTTGATAAAGAAGTACAAGCATCAAATACATAATTTTTGATTAATGAAAGATTATTTGGCAAATCAATGCTGGTAAGTGAAGAACAGAATTGAAATGCATTATTATTAATAACAGTAACACTTTGAGGAATGATTATAGAAGTCAAACTTGTACATCCTCGGAAAGTATTGTATGGAATATTAGTAATATTATTAGGTAAAGTGTAATTCGTTAAACTTGAACAACCAGAAAAAACTTCTGAACCGAGATAAGTAACGGAAGGTGTATTTAATGAAGATAGAGAACTACAATTATGGAAAGTACAATCAGGTAAAGTATCTATTGAATTTGGTATGATAATATGAGATAAGCCAGTACAATTTTCAAATATTCGATATCCAAGACTTGTTACTGATGAAGGTATAATTACAGAATCTAAACTTTCATTATCAGCAAAAACAAAATCATCAATAAAAGTAATAGAAGAAGGAATAGAAATTCTTGATAATGAATCACAATTTCTAAAAACATGTGCTTTTAGAATTGTGACAGAAGAAGGAATATTAATATTTTTTAAATTGGTACAATTTTTAAAAGCAGATTGACCAATGTAATTTACAGAAGAAGGAATATTTAATGAAGTTATATCATTGCAATTAGCAAATGCATTACTTGGAATTCTGGTTACATTATTGCCAATAAATACTGTACTCAAATTACTGCAACCATAAAAAGCACTTGATGAAAAAAAATCATTGCAATTAATAGCATTAAAATATAAAGTATCTACTGAACTACAACCATAAAAAGAACTCGTATTAATAGTTGTAACATTTTCAGGAATAGTTAATGTGTTCAGTCCAGAACAGTTATTGAAAGCATATAATCCAATAGTAGTAATTGTAGATGGAAAATTGATTGAAGTTAAATTTGTATTGTTATAAAAAGCATTATTACCAATTGCAGTTACAGAATAAGTAATATTATTGTATTGAACCGAACTTGGAATTGTAATATCTCCAATATATTCATCTATATATGTAGAAAATGAATTACCCTTATATGTTACAGAAACTTTGTAAGGACTGGTTGTAGAAGTGATTAAATAATAAATTGTATCTCCATCACTATTTACAGAAGAAAATGATTCTGCATTTGAATTAAAACTTATCCCTAAAACAAAGATAAATAAAACTATATATAATTTTTTCATATCAACTTATTATTTTTATCTGTTAACAATTAATTTCTTTGTAATGTTAGTTGTTGAATTGTTTATTCTAATGTTGTAAACACCTTTTGTAAAGTTTTGAACGTCGATTTCCAATTCTTTTTGGTCAGTATTTAGTTCTAAAGTTTTAATCAATCTTCCTGTAATGTCATAAATTCTAACAAGAGCATTTTCTTTTAATCCTTCAACTCTTAGAATTGTTTTATTGCTGGTTGGGTTAGGGTAGAGGTATGCATTGAAACTAATAGTTTCAATTGTATTAATGTCAAGGAATGTTTTACATGCTTCATTAGATAAATCACTTTCACAAATTCCATTTAAAGCTTTAATTTTATAACAATAAGTATTACCATGAATAAGGTTTGAATCAATATATTCCAATTCCTGTGTAAGGGCAATTAAAGTATCATTTCTATACAATTCGTAGCTTTGAGCATTTGATTGCCAGTTAATTTTAAATAAATTGTGCTGTTCTTCTATATTTAAGTTTGTTGGAATTAATGGAGTTGAATTAACAAATAAAGTTATTGTATCAGAAGAAGTGCAATAAATTGAGCCATTGTAATTAGTAACTTGTGCAATATAGGAAATTGAAGAGTCATATGTTACAGGAGAATTAGCAATAATTGTTTGAGTTTTATCACCATTTGGAAGCCATAAATAACTTGTAGCATCAGGATTTCCACAATCTAATTGGATGCTAAAAGGTGTACAGCTTGAAGAATCACTTCCAAGATTTAAGATTGGACTTTGAGCAACATTCAAATATGTTGCAGTATCCCAAATGCAACCAAAATCATCAATTATACTTACTTCATAACGGAAATGTCCTGAGGTGTCAATTGGAGGTGTAATAATAACAGTATCATTAGAAATATTATAATTGTTTGCTCCATCAACTAAAACTGTATCCAAACTTGATTGATAATCCCAAGTTGTTATTTGTCCCAAATCCAATTTCCACCAGAATAAAAATCCATTATCAATAGCCCAATAATCTGAAATTCTTACTTTCCATTCTCCATTCAATGGACAACCAATAAGAGTATTAAAACCATTCAAGTCAGGTGTTTCCCAGCCAGATGTAATACTTGTAGCATTTTGAACAGGAGTTTGGTAATATTTTGAATGATTAATTGTGTTTGAAGAGTCAATTACAGGAATCATATTTCCAGATAGAACACCTCTTGCAGAATCTAAATATTGATTAGAAAAACAATAAGTCCAACCAATTCCAGGAAGATTTGTTGGAGACATCACACAACCAGAACCATAATCAACAGGTTGTCCCATTTGTGCACTTCCTACATGATTAAAATATTTAAGAACAGCTCTTTGATCATTTGGACAAAACATTTCAATTGAAATATCTCCCGTAAAGGAATGTTCCATATTAATACAAATGCTCCTTATGTCATTAATATCATCAAAAGTTTCATTTGGTAAGAATTCATCAAAGAAAATAGAGGTTTCAATATATGGAGAAGAACAATTTGGACCATCAGGAATAAAAACAAGAGAATCAAATATTCCAGTCATTTTTTCCACTCTTTTAATTGAATCAATAACAATTGTAGAGTTGGTATCAAGACCAACATTTAACATAAAAGGAGTTCCAGAACAAATTTCAGCAGGAGCTTTAACACTCTTTATTGGATTTTGAGCTATCCTAATAATTGTATTAATATCGTTTTCACTCCTGCAACCAACCTCATTCAAATAACTGAAAGATGTATCCAAAATATTTAACTCTAATTTATAAGCCTTAGGCAAAGTCCAAATATGTCCAACCATATTATTATAATGAATTGTATCATAATATCTATCTCCAAAACTCCAATAATAAATGCAATTATTAGCAGATTGATTATAGTGAGAATTATTGTCAGGGAATTGTGGTTTAGCAGTAAGTGCAATTAAATCACCCTCACAAAAATCAATTGTTCTATAAGTATTATATGTCCAAGAGCTATCCAAAGAAGAATAAACAGAATCTGTAATGGTTTTAATTAAATGATTAGAGATATTGCCCAGGGTATCATATTTTGTAAAGAAAGTATCTAAATCAGCAATAACTCTTTGGCAACGATCAATGCAATCAACATAAGCCTTAAATCCAAAAGAAGAATCGGCAGGGTCAGTAATTAAATTGAAAGTAATGCAACCACTTGTGTCAGATAGGTTGGCAATTAGTGATTTATTTTCTAAAAAGTTTCCAGTGAAATCAATTGTATTTTCAATATTTAATTGAGTTTGAGGATTAATGCTCCTGCCGCTATAAGCTCTCAAAACATCACCTTGTCCAAGAGAAAACTCATCAAACCTTACAGATGCTCTATTTACAGAAAAAGGATCAGTTGCTTTGCGAGTAGGACAAATGGTAAAAGTATAGTTAGTATTATTGGAATGATTATTTTCTTCACCACCATCATCGTAGAAATATTCGCCACAAAGATAAGCAGTTTGATTATTAAACATTGAATCAATATACAGAGCAGGAGTAGAGAAATTAATCATATAACTTGAATCAGAGTAGGTGGAGTCAGTACAAAGAGTTTGTACAAAAGCCTCATAGTTACACTCAGGAGATAAATTTCTAAGAATATAATTATTGGTGTCGAAATCAACTTGGTTCCAAACTGTATCACCAATTTTTCTATATTGAATAATCCAGTTACTGTCAGTTGAGAATGTTCGGTCAAAGCTAATATTTGCATATGTTGAACCAACAGCATCAACATTTACTGTTAATGGAGGATAGCAAGTCCCTTCCTGAAACCCTTCTGTCTTTCCAGTAAAATAACTGTATGATTTAGCAAAAGAATTTTTTGGTTTGGAGGTTATTATCTTTACTCTGACTTTTTGTCCAACCTTGCTTGATAAATCAATCTGCTTTTCAGTCCATGGTTTCCAGTTATATACAGTATATGATCCGAAAGTATTCCAGCCAACAGGTGAATTCACTCCAACAGTGTCATAATATGCATCAGGAAAAACCCTTCCGTTTTCAATCAGCATTCCATTTGAATCAATTAAATTAAGAACTTCAATTGAATAATTAGGTCCAGTAAAACCATTGTAAGCAGCATTTGAGTAAATTATTGCATAATTAAGAGTAAGTAAATAATTTGAATAATTTACATCCATATCATAAGTAAGCTTGCTTGCTATTGCTGTGGAATAATCGTAGATGTTGATTTTGACAGAATTTTTATATCCCGAAGGAATAGTTTTAAGATTTGGAATATTAACATCGCTTGCGTTTGTATCACTGTTAACATTTAAAAACATATTGCTTGATATCATACTGTTTGAATCTCCAATAGTTTTAGTCCAGTCTGAAAATTGAATTGAAGAAGCTGTGCTTGTATTTTGAGAATAATATGAATTCCAACCAGCAAAATTACCATAAGAGAAATCTAAATTTTCTCCATAAATTGGGTCTTCATAATATGTCCATTCACTACTATCAGTAGCTGAACAAATGGCTCTGATTCTTAATGAGAGAACTGTTGATGGAGGTAGATTGGTTAAAGTAAATGGATTTGTAGTTATGTTGGAAACTCTCACTGCATTTTGCCAAGAAGTGTCGGAATAAGGCTTGTATTCAATTTCACAATTATTGACATTATTATCAGCATACCATGCAACTTCTGCACTTGTTGGAGTAATGTTTGAAACATTTAATTGAGAAGGACGCACGCAAGAAGGAAGAGAAGAAATTTTGAAACGGCGGGATTTT
>DIOL01000014.1:71172-75924 GCA_002423895.1 Bacteroidales bacterium UBA5515
GCAAGAAGGAAGAGAAGAAATTTCAAAATCATCGATATAAATATTACAAGTGCCTGAATTATCAGCTGTTTTAAAAGCAATATACTGACCATTTCCATTATAGGAGTTAAACAAAACCTCTACATCTTTCCATGTGTTTGCTTCATTTAGATTAAACTCTTCAATCTGAACAAAAGTATTAGCATCTGTCGGGTTAGACATAACTCCAACAATCAATTTATGAGTATTGTACTGTATTTTTAATTTAAATTTTACTTTCAGAGTATTTAAAGGTATTGAACTGTCAACTTTTGGAGAAACAACATAACTGCTCGCAGTTGAAGAAGTGTTGAATCTCAAAGCACCTGGTGAAGAAAATCCACCACTTGAAATGGAAATATTAATATTATTTGAAGAATTAACAATTTTTTTCCAGCTGTATTTAGGGAAAACTGTTGATCCCGTTCCATAACTGTCAAAAGAATCTGTCCATGGCAATGAGTCAATTGCAGTTAAAAATGAAGAGTAAGCCCACTCACTGCTGTCATTTGCAGAACATATGGATTTAATTCTGACATCATAAGCAGTTGTACTTAGCAAACCAATCATTGTGAATGAAGGAGTATTTGAAAAATCAAAAACAGGAACATTTGCCCATGAGGTGTCGGCTGATTGTTTGAATTGAATTTTCCACTGAGTTTCATTGTTTTGAGGTGTAAATGAAATTGTTGCCGAATTGGCACTTACATTTAAAGTAATATTTCCAGGTCTTATACAGGAAGGAATAGTGCTTATTTCAAGGTTGTCAATTATTGATTGTGAATTATGAGGAGTTTTGAAAGCAATATATTTTCCATTTCCTGTATAGGAACTTAACAAAACTTCTTTTTCTTCCCATACTGAAATGAAATCAGCACTCACTTGTCCAACAGGAACAAAAGTATTTGTGTCCGAAGGGTCAGTCATAACACCAACAATTAAACCACTTGCTGATGACATAACACTGTATTGAAATTTAACTCTTATCGAATTAAGCTGAATTGAAGTGTCAATTTTAGGAGCAATAACATAATTATTGGCTGAGTTAGTCATAATTACTAATCCGCCAGGAGGAGAGTAGTTATATGTATATACTGTTGAAGTAGAAGTATTGTAGTCACTTATTTTAGTCCAGCCATAAGGCATAATTCTTACCCCGGTTCCATAATTATCAAAAGAATTCAAATAAGGTAGAGTAGAAATGCTTGTATGAAAACGTGTAGTGGTCCAGTCGCTTTGCTCAGAAGGTGAACAAATGGCTCTAATCCTCAAATCATAAGGAGTAGAATTAGCCAAACCGGTTACAGTGTATGGATTTGTTGTAATATTTGAAACAGTAGTTGCATTTGACCATGAAATGTCAAAAGAAGATTTATACTGAATTTCCCACTGAGTTTCATTGTCCTGTGAAGTAAAACCAATGGTAGCAGAATTGGCACTTATATTTGTAACATTAAGATTGATGGGTCTTTCACAAGTGTTTTGATAAGAAATTTCAATATCATCAATATATAAACTTTCAATATTGTCAATTGTTCCTGTGGATAACTTTATATATGGGAAAAGAGCATTTGCAGTATCAATCCAAACTTCATATGTTTGCCATGTGTTTAATATAGTAGGAGTGATAGAAGCAAATTCTATAAAATTATCAGGATAATACGATCCGTCAGACAAATTAAGTTTCAAAGTACTGTTGGCAACAGTAGACATAAGCTTGAATTTAATTCTTAAACTATCCATTGGGATAGAATTAGTAATTTGTGGTAAACGAGCTCTTCCGCCCTGACCTATAAACAAGCTGCCAGGAGCAGAAGAAGAATACTGACCAGTAATATAAGGTAAAACATTATCTGTTGCATTAGAATGCATTGAACTTACTGACCAGTATGAAGGACGTACTTCATGACCCTCATAACTTACACCATAATCGTCAAACGGCTCCAAGTATGGTAATGAATTAATTGATTGTGCAAAACTTCCAAAAGAAAGGAAGAAAAGGGAAATAGAGAATAATAAATGTTTCATATTTATTGTCATTTAATTTATATGCAAAGTAACATATAATAAATGAAATAAAGAAACAAAAATCAGATAAATTGTAAATAAGTTGGAATTTATTTACTTTTTAATCTTCCTGTATGTGATATAGTCCGACAGGTTCCATTCTAATGGTTTTTGGGCTTGGTATCTCTCTAAGAAATCACTTTTCTTTAATTCTATCATTTCAAAATACTTTTCACTGTCCCAAAAATAACTGTAACTTGTTATGGTTGGCAGTGCTTTGTTTTGAAGGGAATCAATTGTTTTTAACTCTTCCTTGGTTTTGATGGTGTAGGGTAGAGAAGAATCTTCAAGTGTAGCCATAAAACGATATTCAACAAAGGATTTTTCATAGTTATTGAAATTATATTTGGCAATAACAACGTTCCAATCCACAAAACTTGAAAAAGCAATTACAATAATGGCAGCAAAACTATTTGTTTTAAGTAAATAAAATGCTGTTTTCTTTTTAGTTATTTTAATGATAACTGTAACCAGACCAATGATGGCTAAAACAAGGAAGAAAAGAACAGCAATCCTCTTGTAAGCAAGTCCAAAATAAGTCATATACCAATAGTTACGAATTATAACAGAAATAGCCATAACTATGTTTTGAGCAATCCAAGCAATGGTAAGACTCTTAATAAGCTTATTCTTGGAATAGAAATTCAAATTATCCTTAAAGAAGAATAAAGCAATTAAAGAAGAACAAAGAATGGCGAAAATTAATATCCATGTACCCTCATGAACAAATTCTTTTAAGAAATCACCTTCCCACGTAAAGAACCAAACAGATTGAATGTCGGTTATGTTGAAAATAAGAATAAGAACATTTAAGGCACTTAGTGTTATTATCCCCATTATGTTTTGAGTTTTTAAACCAGTGTTTTTAAAAGTAAGAAAATGCTTAATCCTCTTCCTTTCCAAATTATCTTTGGAAGAAATATCCATATCCCAAAGACCAACAGGATTAGAGTTTCTTAAAAGAATATTTGCAACAAAAACACCCAAAATAAAAATAAAAACAATGGTTATATTCAAATTCTCAAACATTCTACCTATACAATTTAAAAATGGATCAACAGTGCTGGCAAACTTGGAACTTGCATTTAAATACATAAGAAGGAAAATTAGAACAATGGCAAGAGGAACAATACCATAAAGAAGTATTTTGATGAAAATATTAGTCAGTTTAATATCATTTTTGTTTTTGTCAGAATAGTTTTGGGAAGAGAAATGAGTTGTAAACACACGCATGAACGATTCACCAAAAGCATGAATATATGAACGGAAACCTTTAAAAGCCAAAAGAGTGCTAAAAGAGAAAAGTAAAACAAAATTAATGAAAATTGTCCAGGGAGTGTTGATGACAGCAACCATAATGGAGCTAAGAATTAGAGTTACAAGAATAGACTTGCTCAAAAAATTTAATTTATCAGGTTTGTTAACGAAAAGCATTACAGGAATAAGAATCCACTCAAAAATAGTCAGGTTAATTCCAATAGAATTTCTGTAAAATAAAAGAGTGAAAACACCCGCAATAATTAAAATTAAGGCTAAAAATTGTTTCCTTTTCATAAAAAATAATTTCAAATAATAACTCATTTTCAAACGCATAAGAAATTATAATATTATCATTTGAAACAGAAAAATAAAAAAGAGGAATTTTTGTCGTATATTTGCTCTTCAAAACAATCTTCAAAAAATTGATAATTATGAAATCTATAAAGAAAATTTTGATTGCTTTGCTTGTAGTAGCTGCAATTCTATTTGGATTTTACACCTATTTTGGAGGCTTCAATAAGCTTAACTTTAAAATAGAGAAAGCAGGAGGAGAAACCATAGTATATAAGCAATTGGTGGGAGATTATTCGAAGAGTGGAGAAATAATGGAATCCATAAGTGATGAACTCCAAAACGACCATGGATTAAAAATAACACAAAACATAGGAATTTACTACGATAATCCAGAAGATACAGATAAAGATAAATTGCGTGCAGATGTAGGCTGTGTTATAAAAACACACGACCAAAACAAATTAGACGAACTTCAAAAAAACTATTCCCTAAAACAAATACCAGAAAAAGAATACCTTATAACCAAAATACCCTACAAAGGCTACTTCTCAATAATTATTGGAATATTCAAGGTATACCCAGCAATGGAAAAATACTTAGATAAGAACAATTTAAGCGATGATGGCCCCATCACAGAAATCTACGACAAACAAAACAAAGAAATAATCTACCGAAAAGAAATCATTGCAGAAAGGGATGATGATTAAAAAAATAAAGGCAACCCAAAAAGGTTGCCTTACTTTTTTACTTACAATAATAACTTCATTAAAATACTAATTTATTAAGAAATAAAACTGAAATAGGAAAAGAGGTGGATTTAAATGAATTAGAAGACGTAGTATAAAAATTTGATTTATATATTATTATAGCTTTTTGGGTGGAGTAGGTGGAGTAAAAAGTGAATTTAAAAAGTCATATACAAAAATATTAATAAAATAATAATTTGAATAATATAATTGTTAGAAAGTTTCCAAAACCACATTTTACTCCACCTACCCCACCCAAAACCTTCTAACAAACTAAATACCAATCTATAATATTCTATATGCAAATTTTATTTACCCCTACCTATCCCCAGCCTTGAACCACTTTTCTAACTCCTTATTCTAATTT
>DIOL01000014.1:76084-76448 GCA_002423895.1 Bacteroidales bacterium UBA5515
CTAACTCCTTATTCTAATTTGCTGAAATAAGGTTTAATTTTCTAAGTTAGGATTGTTTTAAATATTTATTAGTATGAGTTTTCTCAAAAGTTTTTTTGAATTACTAATTAAATTGGAAAGAAGAATTGTTGTTACTTCTCTATATTAACAATAGAAATCAATAATCTTTTTGAAGGTATCTTGAATTTCGGTTTGGTTGGTGGTGCTTACTAATTGTAGGCGGAAGGGTTTGAAATCTCTTAGGCCTTTGAAGTAGCCTGAGTAGTTTTTACGCATTTCAAATATTGCATTTTTTTCTCCTCTAAGTGCTATCAGTCCATCAAAATGTTCTTTACAAACCATTACTTTTTCTTCAATGCTTATT
>DIOL01000014.1:76582-77602 GCA_002423895.1 Bacteroidales bacterium UBA5515
TTACTTTTTCTTCAATGCTTATTGGGGTGGGGGTTTTGTTTTCCAAGAGTTGTTTTGCTTGTTGGAATATAAACGGATTGCCGATGGTGGCTCTTCCTATAAGTATGCCGTCTACTCCATAGCGGTTTTTATATTCTATTACTTTTTCTGCTGAATCAATATCGCCATTTCCAAAAACTGGTATCGTCATTCTTTGGTTGTTTTTCACTTCTCCAATCAATGTCCAGTCTGCTTGTCCTTTATACATTTGTGAGCGGGTTCTGCCATGTATGCTTATGGCTTGTATGCCCACATCTTGAAGTCTTTCGGCTACTTCTACAATGGGTTTTGAGTTTTCGGTGTATCCCAATCGTGTTTTAACTGTAACGGGAATATTGGTTGCTTTTACAACTGTTTCGGTTAGCTTCACCATTTTGGGAATATCATTCAATATTCCACTTCCACTACCTTTTCCTGCAACTTTTTTAACGGGGCATCCCCAATTTATGTCAATGAAATCTGGTTTTTCTCTTTCTGCAATTTTTGTTGCCAGTGTTAAGCTTTCTTCGTTATTCCCAAATATTTGTATCCCCAATGGTCGTTCTTCTTCGTCAAAGGACATTTTTACAACGCTTTGCTCAACTTCTCTAAGTAGTGCATCGGAGGATATAAATTCTGTTATTAGAATGTCTGCTCCATAGCGTTTGCATATCCTGCGGAAAGGCTTATTGGTTATAGCCTCCATTGGGGATAGAATTAATGGGAAAGGTGGTAGAAGGTCTTTAAAGACGGTCATCCTGTTTTAATTTCTCTTTTTCTTCTGGATCGTAAGGTCTGTTCTTGTAGGTTTTTATCATTTCTTTAATAATATAAAACAAGAAGAACCCTGCAATGAGAACAACAGCTGTTACAATTAAAAATGTTTTCATGGTGTGTTTGTTTACATTGAAAATACGTTGCAAATATACTAAAAGTTTTATTTTTAGAGTATATATAGTTAATTTTGGATGTTAAGTATTTCTTTTTTGTCCACAGATTTTC
>DIOL01000014.1:77910-79325 GCA_002423895.1 Bacteroidales bacterium UBA5515
AAAATTTGTGAAAATCTGTGGACGAGAAAAAAAAGATATTATGGAAAGTAAACAATTGGTAATTAATTATGGTGAATCTTCAATTGAAGAGCTTTTAAAGGAAGATAGAGAGCTTTTGATGGAGGCTCAAAACTCATTGGAAGTGTCGTATTCTCCTTATTCTAATTTCAGGGTTGCAAGTGCTGTTAGGATGGATAGTGGTGTGGTTTTTTGTGGTGCTAACCAGGAAAACTCTGCTTATCCTTCTGGACTTTGTGCTGAAAGGGTTGCTTTGTTTTATGCTGGTGCACATTCAAAAAATGCAAAGGTTGTTTCTATTGCTGTTGTTGCTCAAAATTCAGATAATAAATTCTCTAAGTCATATCCTTGTGGTGCATGTCTTCAAGTGTTGAGTGAGTGGGAAATGAGATTTAAAACATCAATTCGTATAATTGTTCAAATTGATGAAAAGCAGGTTCAAATATTCGATGGTGTTAGCTCTTTAATGCCTTTTTCTTTTAACCTTTAAGATATTTTATTTCTTTTGTGTTAAGCAGTTCGAAAGGTAGAAAACTTGATACGAAATAGTTGTTATGTTCAACTGCTCTTGTTGTGAATGAAACAACTGGTATTTCGCTTTCCTTAATCATTTTTTGAGCTATGGCTCCAATATAACTATCCATTACTCCCAATTCTTGATGTGTCATTATCATTAACAAATCGCCATTAACTTTTTGAGCGTGATTGAGAATTGTTCTGTGAACTGGTTCTTCTGATTTTTCGTATAGTTGTGCTGTACAATTAATACCTTCTTTCTCAACAACAAATTTTGCTTTCTCCATTTTAAGGTTCAAACGGCTTTGTGTGGTTGAAATTCCACCACTTAAAACTCCCACTAAATGAATGTTTGCTTTGTAGTATTTTGCCCAGGCAATTGCTTTTGATACTTTTTCAAGGGTTTGCTTTGTCAGGTCAATTGGTAGAACTATGTTTTGAAAACCACATTCGAGAATTGGATTGTCGGATACGGTTATAACAGGACATGGTGATTCACTGATAACTTGAAGTATGCTTGTTCCAAAAATATTTAAATCGGGTTTTGACTCTTTGTTCTTACCCATAATTACATATTGAGCTTTTAGAATATCTGCCTGTTCGTGAATAACATCTACTGGGTTGCCTTCTTCAACAATTGTAATTACTCTAACTCCTGTTTCTTTTTTTGTATTTGTTGCCAACACTTTCAATTTGGCTCTAACTTCTCTTTGAATTCTTCTATTGTCTTTTTCACTGCGGAAAAGTTGTGAGAAGAAATCACCCTTTCTTATAACTGAAAGAACATAGATCTCTCCCTTCAAATATTTAGTTATACAAACTGCTTCTTTAAGAGCAATTTCTGATGTTGGACCAAAGTCATAAGGCACTAATACGGCAGG
>DIOL01000014.1:79451-80382 GCA_002423895.1 Bacteroidales bacterium UBA5515
TTTTTTATTGTTTTTGTTGTCATATATTTTAGTGTTTTATTATTAACGCAGGAATTATTATTTAATTATTTTTACCCAAATATAGGAAGGAATCAAGAGCATTAGTCCTGAAATAAATCCCCAATATGATGGGCAAAAAGCTACCTTTTTTTCTTTTTGTATTGCATCAAAAATTAGTTTTCCTCCTTTTTCTAAGCTTGTTGTTAGAGGATAATTTCTGGTTTTAATTAAATCTGTTTTAATGAATCCAGGTAGTATAGTTGTTGTTTTAATGTTTTCTTTCTTTTGTTTTGAGAGTTGAGAAATGGCTTTCAAATACATGGAATTATATCTTTTGGAAGCTGAGTAGGAGGCTGAGACTGAAAATGTTCTTATGCCAGCAACTGATGAAATGCCAACAATATGTCCTTTACCTTTTTCTTGAAAATAGTGATAAGCCACATTTACCAATTGAGTAAATCCATAAACATTAACTTCAACTGTTCTTACTTCCTTTTCCAATTCTAATTCTTTGTTAACATATCCCGTTCCAGAGCAATAGATAAACTTATCCATTCCACCACACATTTCAATCAATTCCAAAAGTTCCTCTTTGGCACATGGTTTAGAAGTATCCATTTTCTTAAAGAATACTTTTGAGGGATTTATTGCTTTCAATTCTTCCAAAAGGTTTTCTCTTCTTGCAGCAATCCCAACAATATAACCTGCATTAATATAGTGTTTAGCCAGCTCCCTGCCAATTCCCGATGAAGCACCAATAATTATTACTCTTTCCATTTCTCTTTTTATTTTGTCCACAGATTTCCACAAATTTTCTCAGATTAATTCTTTCTTTCTTTTTATCAGAATCAGGATTTTTAGGATTAGAGGATTTCCTTGATTTTTTATACATAAATCCTATTAATCCCAAAATCAAGTAAATCCTGATTCA
>DIOL01000014.1:80505-84315 GCA_002423895.1 Bacteroidales bacterium UBA5515
ATCAAGTAAATCCTGATTCAGACGAACTATTAACTATTATTATGCACCTGATTGAATGGCATACGATTCAGGATTGAACGTCCTAAGGTTATTTCGTCTGCAAATTCAATATTATCTCCAATTGCTACTCCTCTTGCAATGGTTGTTATTTTAATATTGCAGCCTTGAAGTAGTTTGTTTATGTAAAATCCTGTTGTGTCACCTTCCATTGTTGTTGGCAGCGCAAGAATTATTTCTTCTGTTTCTTTTTCCTTAACTCTTTCAATTAGTTGATTAATTGTTAAATCTCCAATTCCAATTCCTTCAATTGGAGAAATTACTCCTCCCAAAACATGATAAACTCCTCTGTATTGATTTGTGTTTTCAATGGCAAGGATATCTCTTATGTTCTCCACAACACATATTTGATTGTGATTTCTTTTTGGATGTGAACAAATTGAACATATTTCAGTGTCAGATAAAGAATGGCATATCTTGCAATACTTAATCTCTGCTTTCATTTTGCTAAGTGAATTGCACAGGTTTTCTGTTGTTTGATTGGGTTGTTTTAGTAGATATAGAGCAAAACGAAGTGCTGAACGTTTTCCTACACCAGGAAGGCGTGAAAGTTCATTTACTGCATTCTCAACCAAGGTTGAAGGGTATTCCATATAAAATTATTAATCAAGTTTGAAAAATTATAGTTACTTTTGTATCTCAAATAAAATAGATAAAGCAATTTACAAAAATACAAAATTCTTTCTAACTTATGGAACAAATTATTTTCTGGGCATTCATATTATATACTCTATTACTTTTCTTAATAACTTATCTTACTGCTCGTAAGGCTAATAATCAATCATTTTTCTCTGGCAATAAACGCTCTCCATGGTTTGTGGTGGCTTATGGAATGATTGGTGCTTCTCTTTCAGGAGTAACCTTTATGAGTGTTCCTGGATGGGTTAATGAGCGTTCTTTTACTTATATGCTTACTGTGTTTGGTTTCTTTCTGGGCTATTTGGTTATTGCTTTTATTCTTATGCCTACCTACTATAAGCTTAATTTAACATCCATATACAAGTACTTAGAAACTCGTTTCGGTCGTTTTTCTCACAAAACAGGTTCTTTCTATTTTCTTCTTTCCAGAACTTTGGGTGCATCACTAAGAATGTTTATTGTAATAATTGTTTTGCAAAACTTTGTTTTCGATTCTTGGGGAGTGCCTTTTGAGCTAACAGTAGTTTTATTCCTAAGCTTAATTCTTCTCTTTACATTCAGGGGAGGAATTAAAACCATAATTTGGACTGATACTTTGCAAACAACCTTTATGTTAACAGCATTGGTTATGTGTTTTGTTATGGTTGCTCAGGCTATGAATATGTCGGTAGGAGATATGTTTTCCACAATTTATAAGAGCGATTACACAACAATATTTGTTACTGATTCTTCTTCACGTTTAACATGGTGGAAACAAATACTTGGAGGTATGTTTATTTGTATTTCCATGACTGGTTTAGATCAGGAAATGATGCAAAAGAATTTGAGTTGTAAAAACATTAAGTCTGCTCAAAAGAATATGATTACTTTTAGCATAACTCTTTTCTTTGTAAACTTCCTATTCCTTATGCTTGGAGCAGCACTCTATATGTATTCTTCTCAAATGGGAATTAATGTTAAAGGAGATTCTCTTTTCCCAACCATAGCTATAAATCACTTAACTCCACTTGCAGCAGTAGTTTTTATTATTGGTCTTATTTCAGCTCTTTTCCCATCTGCCGATGGTGCTTTAACTTCTCTTACAACAGCATTCTCAATTGATTTCTTAAATCTTGAACATAGAAAAGATTATACCGAAAAGAAGAAAACCAGAGTAAGACATATTGTTCATGCTTGTTTTGCTTTGCTTTTTGTTGGTGTTATTATATTCTATTATCGTCATCAAGACCAACACCTAATTGATACTCTTTATCAAATAGCTTCCATAACCTACGGACCACTTCTTGGTTTGTTTGCTTTTGGACTACTAACAAAAAGAGAGGTTAAAGATAAATTTGTTCCAATAATATGTCTTTTAGCACCAGTAATTTGTTTTACACTAAGTGCAAACTCTCTAAAATGGTTTAATTACAGTTTCGATTTTGAGCTCTTGTTGCTTAATGGATTTTTGACTTTTATGGGTTTAATGGTTATTAGTCATAGAAAAAGTGCTGAAAAGGTTTGATTTAAAGCCCTTAATGACTTTAAAGACTTTAAGGACCTTAAACTATTAGCTTATTTTCCTATTGGAATTGTTATAGTTATTGTAGTTC
The DNA here is from genome assembly GCA_002423895.1 of Bacteroidales bacterium UBA5515. Classification (GTDB taxonomy): domain Bacteria; phylum Bacteroidota; class Bacteroidia; order Bacteroidales; family P3; genus UBA10566. Next base: position 82,794 of record DIOL01000014.1, read on the forward strand.
CTTCTCCTAATTTTGTTTTAATATCAAAACTGCCTTTTAGTAAATCAATTATTGATTTAACTATAAATAAACCTACACCATTTCCTCCTTGCATTCTATTTACACCAGAATCAATTTGTCTGAATGGTTCAAAAATTATTTTTAAATTTTCTTCTGATATTCCAATTCCAGTGTCAGATACAGTTATTATTAGTTTTTTATCTTTTATTGTTGTGTAAAGATTAATTTCTCCTGTTTTAGTAAATTTTATTGAATTGGAAATAAGATGAGATAATATCTTTTTAATTTTTTGCTTATCGGAATTAATTATTAAATCTTCTGATGAAATGTCGGTTCTTGAAGTTAATATAAGTCCTTTTTCGTTCGCTAATTTTTGGTATAAGGATTTTATCTCATAAATTATTTCAGAGCAGTTGAATTCATTGAAATCTAATGAAAAATCATCTGAATATATATTTGATACATCAATCACATCATTAACAATTTCAATTAATTGTTTGCTGTTTTCGGTAATTAAATTAGAATATTCTTCCAAGTCTTCATTCCCTTTAACTGAATCGACTATAAGTTGTGAAAATCCATTTATAGCGTTTAAAGGTGTTTTTATTTCATGAGATATATTGCGAAGGAAAGATACAATAAGTTTATCGCTTGCCTCAGCTTTTTCTTTTGCAATAAATAACTCCATTGTTTCTTGTTTCCTCTTGGAAATATCAATTATATTTGCAATATATATAATTTGGTCATCTATAATTATTGTGGAGCAAAGAACAAGCATGTCTATTATATTTCCTCTTTTACTTATTCCTCTTAAATATATATCATCGTTAAAATTTTCTCCTCTTTTTCTTATTTCTAATTCGCTTATAAAGTGTTCTCTGTCATCTGGATGAACAAAATCATGAGGCAATTTATTCTCAAATTCTTTTTTTGAAAAACCAGCAATTTTACACAAGTTTTTATTAACAAATAATATGTTTTGCGAATCAAAAATCATTATTCCAATTATGGAACTTTCAACTAATCTTCTAAATAATTTTTCGTTTTTTATTAATATCTTGTTCTTTTCTCTAAGTAGCTTGTTTTTCTCGAAAATTTCTTTTTTTAATTCTGTTTGCTCTGTTATATCCTTTCCAAAAACAGATATTCCAAATAATTCTCCATCTTTATACATTGCATTTAACGAATAAAACATTGTATAATCCCCTTTTGTCATTTTATAAACAAATTCAATATGCCCCTGTTCAATAGTTTTTTTATAATATCCTGTCCATTTTTTATGTTTAGGAGTGAACTTATCTGCTGTATCACCAATTTGAACTGTAACATTTATTTCTTTTAGGAAATAGTTATATACTGCGGAATTAAAACTTTGAATTTTGAACTCTATCGGATCTACTGTCCAAATTAAGTCATTTGTACTTTCAATAATACTTCTAAGAATTTCTTCTTTTTCTTTATAAATACTGTTTGTTATGTGTAGATTTCTTTCTATTTCTTTTGGTTTGGTAATATCTATTAG
>DIOL01000014.1:84416-84901 GCA_002423895.1 Bacteroidales bacterium UBA5515
TTTGGTTTGGTAATATCTATTAGAAAAACCAAGTAACCATTTTTTTTAGAAATAGGAATGATTGAACAGTCAAAAATATATACTCCTGTTTTTTTAGTTTTATATATATTATATTGATTTATTTTATCGAAATCAAAGATTAATTCATATCTAACAACTTCGCCTTTTTTTATCTTTTCCAGTTTTTGAGTTTCAATACGATAGTCTGTAAAAAGATTATAGTCTTTAATTTGGCTGATATCTTTAATTCCAAATATTTCAAGACAGGCAGGATTACAATCAATTAATTTTCCAGAAGAATCAAAAATCTCTAATGCAACTTGTGAATTAACAAAAGTTTGATTTAAGGTTCTATTAATATCCTTTAATCTGTTTATTTCCAATTCAAGTTCTTTGTACTTTTTTTGGAGTTGTTCTAAACTATTCATAATTCAATGTTTTCAACGTAGATTGAATAACAAATATAACACAATTTTTCAATTTAT
>DIOL01000014.1:84990-85181 GCA_002423895.1 Bacteroidales bacterium UBA5515
TATAACACAATTTTTCAATTTATGCAATTATTAATTGGGGAAAACTAATCCTTTATTTAATATATCCCTTATCTGCATTAATACAAATTACATGTACTCATTTTGAAAAATAATTAATATCTATTGATTTTTCTTTAATCTTACTTACTTTTCACTTCATGGCTCTCTACCTTTGGTCTTCGGGTTTCTTG
>DIOL01000010.1:0-19177 GCA_002423895.1 Bacteroidales bacterium UBA5515
AACTTTTTTCAGGACAAGTCAGACTAATTAGATTGAAAGCTTATTTATTGACTTTTTAAGCTTAATCTATTAGTTTTTATTCTTTACTTTTTATGTATTTATCAATAGCTTTTGCTGCTTGTTTTCCTGCACCCATTGCCAAAATAACTGTTGCTGCTCCAGAAACAGCATCACCTCCAGCAAATATTCCTTCTCTTGAAGTTTGACCAAATTCATCAGCAATAATACCTCCCCATTTTTCTGAAGACAGGCCTTTGGTAGTATTAATGATAAGTGGATTAGGGTTTGTCCCTAAAGACATGATAACGCAATTGGTTTCTATCTCATATTCACTTCCCTTTACTTCAAATGGTCTTCTTCTTCCACTTTCGTCAGGTTCTCCAAGTTCCATACGAACGCATTTTATAGCTCTAACCCAACCTTTATCATCAGCAAGAATTTCAACTGGATTATTCATTGTATGGAAAATAATACCTTCTTCTTTTGCGTGATGAACTTCTTCAACTCTTGCAGGCATTTCTTTTTCACTTCTACGGTAAACAATATGAGTTTCTGCGCCCAAACGTTTAGCTGTTCTTGCAGCATCCATAGCCACATTTCCTCCTCCAACAATTACTGCCTTTGTTCCATTATAAACTGGAGTGTCGTAGCCTTCTTCAAAAGCTTTCATCAAATTGGAACGAGTTAGAATTTCGTTTGCTGACAAAACTCCATTAAGATTTTCTCCTGGAATTCCCATAAATTTTGGCAATCCAGCACCTGATCCAATGTAAACAGCACTAAATCCTTCCTCATTCAAAAGTTCATCAATTGTTATGCTCTTTCCAACGATAACATCATTGATTATCTTTACACCAAGCTTTTTAACATTTTCCACTTCATATTGAACAACTTCTTTTTTAGGTAAACGAAACTCAGGAATTCCATAAACCAAAACTCCACCTGCTTCATGCAAAGCTTCAAATATGGTTACATCATATCCCATCTTAGCCAAATCGCCTCCACAAGTCAATCCACTTGGACCTGCTCCAACAATAGCAATCTTTTTACCATTTGAAACAACTTTATTTGAAAGTTCTATCTTATTATTTCTTGCCCAATCAGCAACAAATCTTTCCAATTTACCAATAGAAACAGCTTCTCCCTTCTTACCTAAAATACATGTTCCTTCACATTGTGATTCTTGAGGACAAACTCTACCACAAACAGCAGGAAGAGCAGTGTCTTCTGCCAAAATATGAGCTGCAGCTTCAAAATCTCCTACCTTTACTTTTCCAATAAATTGAGGAATTTTAACACTTACAGGACATTGAGTTACACATCCTGGTTTCTTACATTCAATACAACGAGATGCTTCTGCCATAGCTTCTTTTTCGTTATATCCATAAGATACTTCTTCAAAATTTTGTGCTCTTTGAACAGGGTCTTGTTCTCTAACCTTAACTCTTTTAAACTTTTCAACAACTATCTCAGAAGCTTTTTCAGATTGCTCAACACTTGAAGTTAAATTACAATGGTGTTTGTCTGTATCTTTTGCAATTTCAAATGTTTTATACATAGATTGACGTCTCATGGCTTCATCAAAATCTACCAAATGTCCGTCAAACTCAGGTCCATCAACGCAAGTGAATTGTGTTTTACCTCCAATGCTTACTCTACAAGCTCCACACATTCCAGTACCATCAACCATTAAAGTATTTAAACTAACAATGGTTTTGATATTGAATTCCCTGGTCAACATGCAAACAAATTTCATCATTATCATTGGACCAATTGCAACAACCTCATCGTAATGTTTGCCTTTGTTTTCAATCAAATCCCTGATAACATCTGTAACCAATCCCTTGTTTCCATTTGAACCGTCATCAGTACATATATATAAGTCTCTGCAAACATCTTTCATTTGTTTCTCAAGGATAATCATATCCTTAGTTTTAGCACCAACAACAACATCTACATCCAATCCCTGTTGCTTAAACCATTTAACTTGAGGATAAACTGGAGCTGTTCCAACACCACCAGCAACAAAAAGAATACTTTTTGACTTTAGTATTTCTTTATTTTGATGAACAAACTCACTTTCTCTTCCAAGTGGACCAACAACATCTTTGAAGCTATCACCAACTTCAAGTTTAGCCATTCGTTGAGTTGATTTTCCAATGATTTGAAACACTAAAGTAATTGTTCCTTTTTCTCTGTCAAAATCACAAATGGTTAAAGGGATTCTTTCCCCTTTTTCATCAATAATAACTATTACAAATTGTCCTGGTTTAGCTGAACGTGCAACCCAAGGAGATAAAACATCCATTAAATAGATGTTATCTGTAAGTTTTTGCTTCGATTGTATTTTAAACATAAAAGTTTTAAAAGTATTTATTTTGATTATTTTATTTCTTTGCCTTTTTCAATAACTGGCTGTGAAAGATTTTCTAATTCTTTATCACTTAAATTTAATTCAATTTTCAATTTGAATTTACTACTTCTATTTAACAGTATTAAAATTACGAATAAAACTGAAAAAAAGAGGTATAAATAATTATTAGAAAGAATTAAAAACAGAATTGCAAAACCATTCATAATAGTATATGAATTTAAACGTTTCTTGTTTAAATTATGGTGAGCATTTAATCTTTTACCCATAGGGTAATCTCTGATTTTCAATAACTGAGATTGATATCTTTTCTTGCCCATAAGAAATATCACAAGAATTATCATCATCATAATCACAGATAAATACATATTAATTTTATAATCAGATATTATTTTACCAACTATAAAAGTTGTAATAAATCCTGAAACAGTAAGAACAAAATTTATTATTATGTATTTGATATGCAGTCCATTTAAATTGTCAATATAAGTCTTCATACTATTATTTTTTTGTGTTTTGAATTAGCAAAATTATAAAAAAATTGCTTTTTAATTGGTCTTATAATTTTTTTTTCTACTTTTGCAAAGTTATTAAGGAATTTAATGTACAATTTTTTCCTTCAAAAAAACAAACATTTCCCAAAATGATTATTTAGTATTAAAGCGATTTAGTCGCACATTTATTTATCATATTAATTTTTATGTACAACAAATCTGAATTAGATGCAAAATCTTTAGATGATTTAAAGTTAATTGCCAAGGAATTGAAAATTCCAAAGTTTAATAAGTTTAAAGAAGCAGAGTTAGTCTACAAAATATTAGACTTTCAAGCAGCAAACCCAGCCGAAGAAGATATTGCTAAAGAAGCTGAGAAAAAACAAAAAAATCAAAAAAGAGCTCGTCTAAAACCAAAACCTGTTGCAGAATCAAATGTTGGAGCATCATTAAAAACAAATGAAACTAAAGACGAAAAACCAACTCCTCCACAAGCTCAAACTCCTGAAAAGCAAAAACCTCAACAAAAGCCCCAACAACATCCAAAGAAACAAGCTATAAAAGAAAACTCTATTGAGGAATCTAAAGCGAAAATGAAAAGCGAATTAGATTTATTTGATATGAGCGTTCCTCAAATAGATAATATTAAAAAGCCTGAGTTAAAATATAAACCTCAAGAAAAATCTCAGGTAGTTAATCCAGATGAAATTATTTTATCAGAAACAATTGCAAATGATAAAATAGAAAATAAAGATATAAAAAAGGAAGAAGTAAAAATTGAACCTAAAGAAACTTCCGAAGGTAACAAATCAGAAATCAACGTTGAAAGTCCAATTTCTCAACAAAATCAATCAAATAAGGTTGTTTATAATTTTGAGAAAGAAGGATTGATTGAGGCAGAAGGAGTTTTGGAAATTATGCCTGATGGATATGGTTTTTTACGTTCTTCTGACTACAACTATCTTAATTCTCCTGACGACATTTATGTTTCTCAATCTCAAATTAAACTTTTTGGGTTAAAAACTGGAGATACCGTTAGTGGAGTTATTCGTCCTCCAAAAGATGGAGAAAAATACTTTCCTTTAGTTAAGGCAAAATTAATTAATGGGAAAACCATTGATCAAATTAGAGATAGAGTTCCTTTTGATTATTTAACTCCTTTGTTCCCTCAAGAAAAATTTAAACTTACTGGACATAAAGGAGAAAGTCTTTCAACAAGAGTTATTGACCTGTTTACACCTATTGGAAAAGGTCAAAGAGCTTTAATTGTTGCTCAACCAAAAACTGGTAAAACAACTCTATTGAAAGAAGTTGCAAATGCAATTGCTGCTAATCATCCTGATGTTTATTTAATTGTTCTTTTAATTGATGAACGTCCTGAAGAAGTAACCGATATGCAAAGAACAGTTAATGCTGAAGTAATTGCATCTACTTTTGATGAACCAGCTGAAAGACACGTTAAAATTGCAAATCTTGTTTTAGAAAAAGCAAAACGAATGACAGAATGTGGACATGATGTTGTTATTGTTTTGGATTCCATCACTCGTTTGGCGAGAGCTTATAATACTGTTGCTCCATCTTCTGGAAAGGTTCTTTCTGGAGGAGTTGAAGCGAATGCACTTCAAAAACCTAAACGATTCTTTGGTGCTGCAAGAAATATTGAAAATGGCGGTTCACTAACAATTATTGCTACTGCATTGATTGAAACTGGTTCAAAAATGGATGAAGTTATTTTTGAAGAGTTTAAAGGAACAGGTAATATGGAATTGCAATTGGATAGAAAGATTTCAAATAAGAGAATCTATCCTGCAATTGATATTGTTGCATCTTCAACTCGTAGGGAAGATCTTCTTATGGAAGCAAGCATTGTTGGAAGAATGGGAATTGTTAGAAACTTCCTTTCAGATATGAATCCTGTAGAGGCAATGGAATTTATCAAAAAACATATGCAAAATACAAGAAACAACGAAGAGTTTCTTCTTTCAATGAATTCATAATAACAAATAAAGAAAAGATTTAAGGCTAAAACTAAAATGGCACAAAACGAAGATTTATTTAAAAAGATAATCGCTCACGCAAAAGAATATGGTTTTATATTCCCTTCAAGTGAAATATATGATGGTATGGCTGCAGTGTATGATTATGGACAATATGGTGTTGAACTAAAAAACAATATAAAAAAGTATTGGTGGAAGTCAATGGTTCAAATGCATGAGAATATTGTAGGTATTGATTCTGCAATATTTATGCACCCTACCATTTGGAAAGCTTCTGGACATGTTGACGCTTTTAACGACCCTTTAATTGATAACAAAGATTCAAAGAAACGCTATCGTGCAGATGTTCTTATTGAAGATCATATTGCAAAGATTGAAGATAAGATTAATAAGGAAGTTGAAAAAGCTCATAAGCGATTCGGAGATAGTTTTGATAAAGAACAGTTCATCACAACAAATCAAAGAGTTTTGGAAAATCAAGCTAAAATTGATGATATAACAAAACGCTTTGCAGAGTTAATGAATAATAATGACCTTGGCGGAATTAAACTTCTAATTGAAGAACTTGGTATTGTCTGCCCAATATCTGGAAGCAGAAACTGGACAGATGTTCGTCAGTTCAATTTAATGTTTTCTACCCAAATGGGTTCTGTAAGTGAGGACACAAACGTTGTTTATCTTCGTCCTGAAACGGCTCAAGGTATATTTGTAAACTATCTTAATGTTCAAAAGACAGGAAGAATGAAGATTCCTTTTGGAATTGCTCAAATAGGTAAAGCCTTCCGTAATGAGATTGTTGCTCGTCAGTTTATTTTCCGTATGCGTGAATTTGAACAAATGGAAATGCAATACTTCGTTAAACCAGGAGAAGAACTTAAATGGTTTGAATATTGGAAAGAAACTCGAAAGAAATGGCATTTATCTCTTGGTATTCCTGAAGAAAAGTATCGTTTCCATGATCACGATAAGCTTGCACATTATGCCAATGCTGCAACTGATATAGAATTTGAGTTTCCTTTTGGCTTTAAAGAATTGGAAGGAATTCACTCTCGTACAGATTTTGACTTAAAAGCTCATCAAGAGTTCTCAGGAAAGAAACTTCAGTATTTTGATCCAGAAATTAACGAAAGCTATGTTCCTTACGTTGTGGAAACATCAATTGGATTGGATAGAACATTCCTTGCTGTTTTCTCACATAGCTTTGAAGAAGAAACTCTTGAAGATGGTTCAATAAGAACTGTACTTAAGTTACCTAAGGTTCTTTGTCCTATTAAAGCTGCTGTTTTGCCTTTAGTTAAGAAAGACGGTATGCCAGAAAAGGCAAGAGAAATTTTAAGTTTGCTCAGAGATGATTTTATGGTTCAATATGATGAAAAGGATGCTATTGGTAAACGTTATAGAAGACAAGATGCTATTGGTACTCCATATTGCATAACTGTAGATACTCAAACCTTAGAGGACAATACTGTTACAATTCGTGAAAGAGACTCTATGAAACAAGACAGAGTGAGCATAGATGAACTTTCAAACTATATTCATAAAGGGATTAAGCCATTGGCTTAGTCCTTTTATTCTAAATAATTAATAAGATTATTTGACTGTTAAATCACTCTAAAATTCCAATTTCTACTTCTTACTTATGAAAATCTATTCATACATTATTTATATGTAATGAACTTATTCTATATTGTTATTTTATTGGAGTAAAATTATTTTGAAAATAAGATTAAAATAAAGACTTCAATATTTGTTTTTTTTATACTTTTGCGTCCTAATTTTTTAATAGTGTTTAAAAGCAGATTTGTTACAGTATCAAGGGTTTTGGGTATGCTTCTTATGATGGAAGCTGCGTTTATGCTTTTAAGCATTGGCGTTAGTTTGCTTTATGATGGGAGTGATACAATGGCGTTGCTTAATAGTGCAATTCTGACTTTTTTAGTTGGTTTTTTTCTAAGAGTTCCGTTAATTAAGCGTCAAACTATTCATATTGACCAAAGATTAGGTTTTCTTATTGTTGCTTTAATCTGGGCAATAATGTCAGCCTTTGGAGCTTTACCTCTTTATGTTGGAGGTTATGCTTCCTATACTGATGCTTACTTTGAAACAATGTCGGGCTTTACTACCACTGGTGCTTCGGTGATTAGAGATGTGGAGAGTTTGCCAAGAGGTGTTTTGTTTTGGCGTCAGTTAACTAATGCTATTGGTGGGATTGGTATTGTGGTGATTGTTATTTCTTTTATCCCTTTTGTTGGTGGTGGGGCTATGGCTATGTTTTCTGCGGAGGTGGCTGGTCCAGACAAGGGTAAACTCTCACCTCATATTAAAAAAACTGGATCAATTTTACTTTCTATCTACGTTGGTTTGATTGCTCTTTCTACTCTATGGCTTTGGATTGCAGGGATGAGCCTCTACGATGCGGTTTGCCATTCCTTTGCTGCAATGGCTTCAGGTGGGTTATCTACTATGAATTACTCCGCTGCTGCTTACAGCCCTTTAATTCAATATTTATTAGTCCTCTCTATGATTCCTTCAGGGATTAACTTTACTTTAATGTATTACTTTATAAAGAAACAGTACAAAAAGATTTGGATTAACGAGGAAATTAAAACATATTTTGCAATAATTATTGTTGCAACAGTTATTCTTACAGCATTAATATATGACCCTTCCTTAGGATTGGAGACTTCCTTTAGACATGCAATCTTCCAAGTGGTGAGTTTAACTACTTCCACAGGATTTGTTAATGCCGACTTCTCGCAATGGGCCACACCTGCTGTTTTCTTACTTTTCCTTCTGATGTTTTCTGGAGCTATGAGCGGTTCAACTAGTGGAGGCTTAAAGATTGTAAGGATTATCCTGCTCTTTAAGATGGCTAAGAACATATTAAAGAAAAGCATCCACTCAAGGGCAGTTATCCCCATAAGGTTTGAAAAGAGGATTGTGGAAAAACCAGTTCTTAGAAACGTATTAACAATGTTCCTTTTGTTCATAATAACCTATATCTGTGGGGTTTTACTCTTAATTATTTTAGGAATAGATTTTCTTGAGGCTTCTGGAAGTGCTGTTTCTTTTTTAAGTAATATGGGACCAGGATTGGGAAAGAATGGAGGGTTTAATAATTATGCTGACTTCCCTATGGCTGCCAAATGGTTAGGTTCTTTTCTTATGTTTGCAGGTCGTTTGGAGTTAATTACAGTGTTTGTACTCTTTATGCCTTCATTCTGGAAGAGAAGATAATTTTCTTTATTGTATCTTTGCCAAATATCTTTAATAGTTAAAATTAAATAGAAGGTAATTTGATGATTAAGCAACGATATATAACTCTTATGAGGGTAATTGGTATTCTGCTGATTCTTGAGGCTGTTTTTATGCTCTTGAGTTTGGGCGTTGCCTTTGCTTATGGGGGAGATGATATATTGCCTTTGAGCTTAAGCACAGGGATTACCATGATTTTCGGACTGGGTTTGAGGTTTTTCAAAAAGAAGCAGAAGAATAGTCAGATTGACCGCAAACTTGGTTTTATGATTGTTGCAATGATATGGCTCGTTATGTCAATCTTTGGTGCCCTACCCTACTTTTTGGGAGGTTATACCCAATCATATTTTGACGCCTTCTTTGAATCAATGAGCGGTTTCTCAACAACCTCAGCCACCATTATAACAAACGTGGAAGCCCTTCCCAACGGCATACTTTTCTGGCGAAGCTTGACCAACTGGATTGGGGGCGTTGGGATAGTTGTTATAGTTATATCTTTTATTCCGTTTATTGGTGGTGGTGGTATGTCTCTGTTTGCTGCAGAGGTAACTGGTCCTCACAAAGGCAAGCTTTCTCCTCATATTAGAACGACTGGTAAAATTATTGTGGCAATTTATGTTTCTCTGACTCTGCTTGCCGCTCTTTGCCTTTGGATTGGAGGGATGACGCCTTTCGATGCAGTGTGCCACGCCTTTGCTACATTGAGCTCAGGGGGATTCTCAACAAAAAATACCTCCATCTCGCTATACTCCCCTTTAATCCACTATATTTTAATCGTCTTTATGATTCCTTCAGGTATCAACTTCCCAATAATGTATTACGCCATAAAGGGACGATTCAGAAAGATAGTTATAAATGAGGAGTTTAAAGTTTATATATACGCCATTTTGGTGGCAACAGTGGTTATCTTTTTATTAATCTACGACCCTTCAATGGGATTGGAGGCAAGCTTCCGTCATTCCCTCTTCCAGGTGGTAAGCATAATCACTTCGGCAGGTTTCATAAGCTACGACTACGCAACCTGGGGCACATCGGCATCACTAATACTCTTACTTCTAATGTTTTCAGGTGCCATGAGCGGTTCAACAACTGGAGGTTTGAAAATCATAAGGCTAATAATATTGTTTAAAAACGCCAAGCAAATCATAAAAAGCAGCTTCCACAAACGAGCAGTCCTTCCCATAAAGTTTGAAAAGCAAATTGTGGAACCAAGAGTTATTCACAACGTATTGATAGTCTTCCTTTTGTTTGTAGTAACCTTTGTTGTGGCAGTTTTGGCTTTGGTTGGCATGGGCTTGGGATTGGTGGAAGCAGCAGGAGCCAGTGTTTCGTGCCTTAGCAATATGGGAACAGGATTTGGAGACATAGGTGCCTTTGGCGATTACTCCACAATTCCCTATTCAGCCAAAGCAATATTTATATCCCTTATGTATTTAGGACGTTTGGAGTTGGTTACAGTTTTAGTACTCTTTATGCCATCATTCTGGAAGAGAAGCTTTTAATCTTTAAACTCCTTTTAACCAAAATTAGACTTAGTCTGAGCAAAATTAGACTAAGTCTGGTCGTTTTTTAACTTAGTCTGGTCGTTTTTAGACTTAGTCTAAAAAAGCTGGGATTAAGTAAAAAAACGCTCAGACTAAGTTAGATTTTCACCACCCTTTCTCCCATGATAATCAATTGTTGTTTAGTTGTTTAAAGAGTTACTAAAACTATTTTTTTACTTCCAAAAACCATCAAAACATCAATTTAACTCAGTCATTTGCGTTTTTTAACTGAGTCTAAATAAAATTAGACTGAGTTAAAATTAAATTTAACTTAGTCTATTTTTTATTTGTGAATATTTTGGTGGAGTTTCTACAGAAACAGACTTACTGCAATTTGATTGGAAAGGAGCATGCCTTTAGTGGTAAGGAGGTATTGGTCACCATGGGGTTGGAGGAGGTTATTTTGAAGCAGTTGTGGGATTTGCAAAAGGAAGTGGCTAACAATTTCCTGGGAGAAGTTTTCCCTTATATAGCTTGTGCTTATGCCTTCCTTAATTCTTGTGGCACTGAGGATGTATTCGTTGTAATGGTCCTTTTGTGTAAGGATTTCTTCCTCGTATATGGTTTTATTTTGGTTTACGCTCTCAATATATTCATGGACATTGGCAACGTTCCATCTTCTTTTGCTCAGGTTGAAACTATGTGCTGATGCACCCAAACCAAGGTAGGGTTTGTTGTGCCAGTAAAGGGAGTTGTGCTGTGAGCGATAGCCTTCAATGGCATAGTTTGAGGTTTCGTAGTGTTCGTATTGGTTTTTGGTCAAATACTCATCAGTCAAAAGGAACTGCTCTTCCTGTTCAATTTCATTAGGCAGGGTTATCTTTCCCTTCTCCAAAAGAGTGTTGAGCATAGTCCCCTTTTCCACAGTAAGGCAGTAGGCCGAAATATGCTGGACTTTAAGCTCAGTTGCCCTCCTCAGGTTTTCCTCCCAACGCTCTTTGTTCATATCCTTAAGAGCAAAAATCAAGTCTATACTTATGTTCTTAAATCCCACCTTTTGGGCTAATTGTACGGAGTCGGCAGCCTGCAATGCTGAGTGTCTCCTTCCAATTGCTTTGAGGTCGTCATCACAAAAGCTTTGAATGCCTATGCTTAGTCGGTTTATGGGGGTTTGGGTTTTAAGGAAGTTTAAATATTCGTAGGTTAAATTCTCTGGGTTTGCCTCAAAGGTTATTTCCATTTCCTCGAGGTTGAGGTGAAATAGGGTTTTGTCTTTCAAGATTTGGGAAAAGAGATATTTTACTTCCTCTTTATCCAAACTTGAAGGGGTTCCACCTCCAATATATATAGTTTTGATTGGTTCTTTTACTCCCCAGTTCAAATCATTTTTCCTTTGCTGCCATTCCCTTGCAAGTGCTTCAAGATATGCTTTCTTGCTTTCTTTTGTTGCTAAGGAGTAGAAATCACAATACAGGCATTTCTGTCTGCAAAAAGGGATGTGAATATATAATCCTGACATACTATCGGTCTAACTTGCGGAAGGTTATCCTAAAGGTTGTTCCTTTTCCAAGGGCAGATTGCTTAACAAATATTTTGCCCTTATGGTATTCTTCAATAATTCTCTTTGCCAAGCTTAGGCCCAAGCCCCATCCTCTTTGCTTTGAAGAGTACCCAGGGTAGAAGACTTTCTTTTGGTTCCTCTTTGGAATTCCTTTCCCTGTGTCGGAAATATCTAAATGAATCTTCCTATGTTCTTCAATCATATCAATTCGGAACTCTCCAACGCCTTCCATGGCATCAATTGCGTTCTTGCAAAGGTTCTCCAATACCCACTCCAAGAGGTGTTCATTTAAAGGGAGTATTATTGCCTTATCTTGAGGAATATTAATCTTGAAATCTACTTTCTTTGAACTTCTTGAACGCAAATAATTAACAGCATTGTTTATAATAGGTATCAAATCCTGTTTTCTTAGCTCTGGATTAGACCCTATCTTAGAGAAACGTTGTGTTATTGTTTCCAAACGTTGAATATCTTTGGTGATTTCCGAGCAATAGGTTTCGTTCTCAGGGTTCATTTTCAAATACTCTACCCACGCCATAAGCGAAGAGATTGGGGTTCCAAGCTGATGGGCTGTCTCCCTGCTCATACCTACCCACACAGAATTTTGTTCGGAGCGTTTAACAGTGATAACGAACTGATATGCAATGAAAGCAATCACCACAAAAATCAGAATAAAGAAAATTGGGTAATACTTGAGCATCTTTAAGAGATTGGAGTCTTCATAAAAAACCAGCACTTCTCTCTTATCAGGCAGAGTAATTGGTATTGGCTTATTATAGTTCTCCATGTTAGCGAGAGTGTTCTGGAGGTTCTTCTGGATTAACTTGTCAGGCGTTACATTTCCCGAAGAATAAACAACACTCCTACTCGTATCGGTTATAATAGCAGGCACAAATACATAATTCTCAGTAACCTCACTTAAAAGAGAATTGGACAAATCCAGAAGCATGTTATGTAAATCAGTATAAACCCTACTTTCTGTATAATAGAGTCTAAACTTCATCCCAAAAACTTCATATTCCAAAGGAGCGTTAACTGAAAACTCTTTAAGCAAGTCTCCCACCAATACATTATAGCCCTTTGGCAGGGAAATATTCTGTGAAAGTGATATATTATTGAACTCGTCAGTAATAATAACGGGTATAGTTTTATTATCTGACACAAAACGAAAATAGAAGTCTATTTCCTTATCTAAAGGTTGCTGTAAAATTATCTTGTGAGCCTCAATAAACTGTTCAACTCTTTTCCTTTCTTCTTCCTTTACCTGCTTAAAGAAAATATCCGTATGCTGAACAAGATCGCTCTTTCTGCTAATGGTGTTGGCCCAAAGCTCAATTTTTTTCTTTTCCTCAAACCTAAGCTGAACAATAAGCTTATTTATCTCATATAAGAAATAGCCTATCAGAGCAAAAGCTATGATAAACAGAACCCATTTCAGCCGTGAATTTCTTTGACGTATTTTCATTTTCAAAAGCAAAGGTAATACTTTTTAGCAAACGAAATAATCAAAAATTTGTTTCGTATAAATATTAGTTGTAATTTTACAAATTATTTCAAGTATGTAACAACAAGGCTCAATGATAGACAAAATAAGAAATACTATCCAATCTTTAGTTCTAAAGATTAAACTAAAACAACATCATAGAGAAAGAGAAATGTCTTCTATGAATGCGGCAAAAACTGTTGGAGTAGTATGCTTGGTTGACAAAGAAACTAATTGGAATGAAATTAAAAAGGTCACAAAAGAGTTTCAAGAAAAAGGAGCCAAAGTTGAAGTAATGGGAGTTTTTTATGGGAATGTAAAGCCCTTATGGTATATTGAAACACTAAACGTTACTCTTTGTACAGATAAGGAGTTAGGTCTTTCTCAAATTCCAACTGGCATGCATGTGAGTGAGTTTATTGAAAAGGAGTTTGATGTATTGATTAACTTCTTAATAACTGATGATTTTGCCCCTTTCTATATTGCTGCTCTTTCAAAAGCCAAATTTAAAATAGCTATTGATAACGAAAAGAATCGTAATCATTTTGATATGTTACTTAAGCTGGAAGATATAAACATGGGAGAATATCAAAAACAATTAATCCATTATCTTTCAAATATAAAAATATAAATAATCTAATTTGTCATGGATAAAAATTTCAAAGGAACAGGAACAGGTGTTGCTATTGTTACACCATTTCACAAACAAAGAAATATTAATTTTACATCTTTAGGAAACATTGTAGAACATGTAATTAATGGAGGAGTTGATTATATTGTTTGTCTTGGAACAACTGCAGAAGTTCCAACTCTTACTGCGCAAGAACAAATGGCTGTTTTAGATTGCATGATTGACCAGGTTGACAAAAGAGTTCCAATTGTTTTGGGAATGGGAGGGAACAATACAAGTGACTTAGTTGACAGAATTGCAAAAACTGACCTTTCTGAAGTTAGTGCCATACTTTCAGTTACACCTTACTACAACAAACCATCACAAAAAGGAATTTATGAACATTTCAAAGCTGTTGCTGAAGCATCATCAGTTCCAGTAATACTTTATAATGTTCCTGGCAGAACAAGTTCAAATATATCAGCAGAAACTTGCCTTCAATTAGCTAATGATTTCCCTAATATAATTGGAATAAAAGAAGCCTCTGGTAATTTTTCTCAATGTATGGAGATAATTGCAAAGAAACCTAAGAACTTCCAAGTAATATCTGGAGAAGATGCTCTAACTTTGCCTCTTATGAGCGCTGGAATCACAGGAATAATATCAGTAACTGCAAATGCTTTTCCAAAAGAAGTAAGTACTATGATTAACTTTGGTCTTAAGGGAGACTTTAAAAAAGCAAAGGATATACACTATAAACTTCTTTCATTTACAAATGCTATTTTTGAAGAAGGAAATCCTGCAGGAATAAAAGCAGCTCTTGAAATTATGCAAATTTCTCAATGCTATCTTCGCCTTCCTTTGGTTAAGGTAAGCAAACCTTTATACAATAAAATTGAAAATCTTATTAACGAAATATCAAAATAACTATCTATATTTATTAACCAAAAATAATTTGATATGGTAAATTACAAAGAATTAGGCTTAGTGAACTCAAGAGATATGTTCGCAAAAGCGGTTAAAGGTGGATATGCAATACCTGCATTCAACTTTAACAACATGGAACAAATGCAAGCAATTGTTCAAGCTTGTGTTGAAACAAAATCACCAGTAATCCTTCAAATTAGTTCAGGTGCAAGAAAATATGCAAACCAAACTATACTTCGCTACATGGCACAAGGAGCAGTAGAATATGCTAAGGAACTTGGATGTAATATTCCAATTGTACTTCACCTTGACCACGGCGATACATTTGAATTATGTAAATCATGCATTGAATATGGATTTTCTTCAGTAATGATTGACGGTTCAAGTTTACCTTACGAAGAAAATGTTGCTTTAACAAAACAAGTTGTTGAATATGCTCATAAATATGATGTAACTGTTGAAGGTGAACTTGGAGTTTTAGCTGGAGTTGAAGATGATGTTGCTGCTGAAAAGAGCAATTACACTCAACCAAGCGAAGTGGAAGACTTTGTTAAGAAAACAGGAGTTGATTCACTTGCAATTTCAATTGGTACATCTCATGGTGCAAATAAATTTAAACCTGAACAATGTACAAAAGATGAAAATGGTGTTTTAATACCACCACCATTACGTTTTGATATTTTGGAAGAAATTGAAAAACGTATTCCAGGATTTCCAATAGTACTTCATGGCTCTTCAAGTGTTCCTCAAAATGAGGTTGCAACAATCAACAAATTTGGTGGAGCAATTAAAGACGCTGTTGGTATTCCAGAAGATCAATTGCGTAAAGCTGCAAAAAGTGCTGTTTGTAAAGTAAATATTGACTCAGACGGACGTTTGGCTATGACAGCTGCAGTTAGAGAAGTTTTAGCTACAAAACCTGCAGAATTTGACCCAAGAAAATATCTTGGACCAGCAAGAGACAGTTTAAAAAATCTTTATATGCATAAAGTAAAGAACGTTCTTGGTTCTGACAATAAAGCATAAAGAATAAAAAAGATTAAGCTATAAACATTAGCTTATAAAAAGAGAGGCTGCAAGAATAAATATTTATTCTTTGCAGCCTCTCTTTTATTTATGAAAAAAAGTCCGATATAATTAAAAATATGTGCCGACTTTTTAAAAATATGTCCCTTATATTTTTATATATGTCCCGTCTTTTTTCAATTATATCCCGTCTTTTTTTAAACAGACTTATTATGTTTTAGAATTTTTGCATCAAGATAGAATACAATCTCTTCAGCAATATTATTACATCTATCCCCCATTCTTTCAAGCTTGCGAATAACAGCATTCAAATATAAATATTCTTCAATTTTTTCAGGATGCTTCTTCATTTCTTCAGTTATAATTGTATTTGATCTATGATTTATTTCATCAACCAAATTATCTAAACCGAATATTTTTTCTGCCTTTGAAGAATTTTCCTCATGCAAGGATTCTTTTGCAAGAGTAAACATTTCAGAGACTCCATTAAACATTTCTTCTATTCTAAGTTTTTCTGCAAACTCTTGAGGAAGTTTTTCACTCATATTTCTCAAAACAAATTCAGCAATGCCTTCAGCAAAATCGCCAATTCGTTCAAGGTTATTATTAATTTTGATATATGCCAAGGCCAATCGCAAATCTATTGCAACAGGATTATTTCTTGCAATGAAATTCTCACATTCCTGATCTATTTTAAGTTCCAAAGCATTAACCATTTTTTCTCTTGAAAGAATTTCTCTTGCTATTGCTTTGTCGTATTCCATAAAGGCTATTTGAGCTTTGGTTAATTGCTTATCAACCAATAACCACATTTCTTGCAATGAGTTTTTAAGCTTAAATAATTCTGTATCTATATGTAATGTAGCCATATTTTTCTCTAATTAAATTATTAATATATATCGTTGTTTATTCTTTTTCTTTAAGTAACATGTATCACCCAAAACGACCAGTAATGTAGTTTTGAGTTGCCTCTTTTGAAGGATTGGTAAATATTTTTTCTGTAAAATCATATTCAACAAGCTCTCCCAAATAGAAAAAAGCTGTCTTATCACTAACTCTTGCAGCTTGTTGCATGTTGTGAGTAACAATAACAATCGTGTAATCTTTTTTCAATTGGAATATTAGCTCCTCTATCTTTAGGGTTGAAATAGGGTCTAATGCAGAGGCTGGTTCATCCATAAGAATAATTTTAGGAGCAATTGCCAATGCTCTTGCAATACAAAGACGTTGTTGTTGTCCTCCTGACAGTTCAAAAGCAGATTTTTTCAATTTATCTTTTACTTCTTCCCAAAGAGCAGCACCTTTAAGTGACTCAACAACTCTATCTTCTATGACCTGTTTGTTCTTTTCACCATTTACTCTTAATCCATAAGCAACATTTTCAAATATTGTTTTTGGGAAAGGATTAGGCTTTTGGAACACCATTCCAACTTCTTTTCTAAGCTCATCAACCAAAATATCCTTTCCATATATATTTCTTCCATCAATATTAACTTCTCCTGTCATTCTTATATCAGGAATTAAATCATTCATTCTATTGAAAAGTCTCAAAAAAGTTGACTTACCACATCCTGAAGGTCCAATGAAAGCAGTTACAGAATTCTTTTCAATAGACATTGAAATATCCTTCAATGCATGAAAGTCTCCATAATAAAAATTCAGGTTGTTTACATCTATATTATACATAGTTATTAATTTGTTTTTACTTTATTAGAAAAATATCGTCTTAGTGCATTCGCAATTAAATTAAGAATAAGCACTATCATTATTAAAACAAAAGCAGTCCCATAAGCCATTGTTCTTGAAGCTTCAATATCAGTTCCCGATGTTGAAATAACATAAAGATGATAAGGAAGAGCCATAACTTGATCAAAAATTGAAGAAGGTAACATTGGAAGGAAATAAGCAACAGCAGTAAACATAATTGGAGCTGTTTCTCCAGACACCCTTCCTACAGAAAGAATAAGACCGGTTATTATATTTGGAAAAGCCATTGGCAGCACAACCTTTACAATTGTTTGAAGTTTAGTTGCACCAAGAGCCAAACTCCCTGTTCTATAACTATTATCTATTTGTTTTAAGGCTTCTTCTGTTGTTCTAATAACAACAGGTAAGGCAAGTAGCCCTAAAGTTAGTGAACCTGCAATTATTGAATCTCCAAAATCAAGAGTATTTACAAAAAGACTCATTCCAAAAAGACCAAATACAATTGAAGGAATTGAGCCAAGATTATTAGTCATCATTCTAATGAATCTAACGATCCAACCTTTTCCAGCATATTCATTAAGATAAATTCCTGAAAGCACACCAATAGGAAAGGCAAAAATCATTGAACCTGCAGTTAAACATAAAGTCCCTATTATGGCAGGATAAATACCTCCTTTGGTCATTCCATCTTCAGGCATTTTTGTTAAAAAGTCCCAACTTATGGCTTGAAATCCGTTTACTATTATAAATCCCAATATCCAAAATAATATAGCTATAACAGCTAAACTCATTATTCTAAATATCCAAAAAGCTGAAGCTTGATTTAATTTCTTTTTTTTATTATAGTCCATATTAAGCTACTTTGTTTTTGTTTTTTGAAGAAATATATTCAACAACAAGATTAATAATTAGAGTGATTATAAATAATATACATCCCAAGACAAATAAAGCTTCATAATGTGCTCCACCTTTAGGAGCTTCTCCAAGTTCGGCAGCTATTGTTGCAGGAATTGTTCTTACTGGTTCAAGAAGTGTATGAGGAATTACCGCAGCATTTCCTGTAACCATCAACACCGCCATTGTTTCTCCAATTGCTCTGCCAATACCCAAAACAACCCCAGCAGTAATACCTGAAATTGAATAAGGAATTGTAACCTTAAGAATAGTTTGCCATTTGTTAGCTCCCAATGCTAATGAAGCTTCTTTCATTGCTCGAGGAGTTGAACGAAGAGCATCTTCAGCAATTGTTATTATTGTTGGCAAGGCCATAATTGCTAAAACAATACTTCCAGCAAGTCCAGTCTCTCCAACATCCAGATTAAAAACATTTTGAATTAATGGCACAATAACAATAAGTCCAAAGAATCCATAAACAACGGAAGGAATTCCTGCTAAAAGTTCAATAACAGGTTTTAATATTTTATGTACTTTTTTGCTTGCAAGCTCTGCAGAATAAATTGCAACAGCTATTCCAAAAGGAAGAGCAATCAATATAGCACCAAGACTAACCCATAAAGTTCCCATAACAATTGGGATTACTCCGAATTGAGGAGCAGGCTGAGCTGTTGGGAACCATTCCTTCCCTCCAAAAAACTCTTTTAAATTTATATTTCCCAAATCAAGTACTTTCTCAGAGAAACCTTTCTCAGCAAAATCTTCAGGAATAAAAGCAATCATTCCTGGATGTTCTTTAAGAATTTGACTAATAATTTGAGGAAGATTGCTCATATCTTCGGCAATTTGGTCTTCAGGAAAATAGTTTGGAATATCGTCTAATCTTAATAATGTAATCTCATCCTCATTTATATTAACCCCTAACTCTTTCCATGAAACAATCTTAACATCAAAGATATTTTTTATCTGCTCAGGAGTCAAATCCTTAACTGGATTATTTTTATTAACTGCAATAACATATCCGTCTTCTACAACTTTCTTATTAAAAATTCCCATTCCTTCACTAAACAAGAAAAGAACAATTAAGATAATGATTATACTTGTGACACTACCACTTATCTTTAAAAGCCCTTCCCATAAAGCTTCAATAAAATACTTTTTCCCTCTAAACATCTTTTTTCTCATATAATATTCAATTTTATATTGTGAGGTTGAAAATCAATTATAATTAACATTTTTACTTTACTGGAATATATCCAACTTGGCGTACAATATCTTGCCCTTGCTTTGAAAGAACAAAATTTATAAAAGGACTTACAACCTTTGTTTTCTTAATATCATAATAATATAATAGAGGGCGCACAATTC
>DIOL01000010.1:19330-19499 GCA_002423895.1 Bacteroidales bacterium UBA5515
ATAATAGAGGGCGCACAATTGGATAGGTTCCATTTTTGGACGTTTCAATTGTAGGTGCAAAATATTTTTTACCATCAAAACTAACCTTCAAAGCTTTAACTTCTTTGTTTAAATATGCTAAACCAACATATCCAATAGCTCCTTTGGTTTGTTTTATTGATTGTATTAT
>DIOL01000010.1:19598-68479 GCA_002423895.1 Bacteroidales bacterium UBA5515
TGTTTTATTGATTGTATTATTGCTCCTGTTGCTGGCATTGACAAAACAGAAGATTTATAATTCTTATTTTTCAGCACAACTTCTTTAAAAAACTCATAAGTCCCAGAAGAAGTTTCTCTTGAATAAACAATTATTTTTAAATCACTTCCTCCAACTTGTTTCCAATTAGTTATCTTTCCTGTAAAAATATCTTCTAATTGCTGTCTTGTAAGTTGAGAAACCTTATTTGAAGGATTAACAACAACTGCCAAAGCATCCTTTGCCACAACAACTTCTTTAATTTGTTTTTTCTTGGCAACAAGCTTAGCTTTTTCCCCAAACTTCATTTTTCTTGAAGATTGAGCAATATCGGTTGAACCATCCATTAAAGCTGCAATTCCAACACCAGAGCCTCCTCCAGTCACTGTTGCTCTCCCTCCTTTTTTAGCATAAGCCTCAGCTTGCTTTTGAGAAAGAGGCAAAACCGAATCCGATCCTTTAATCTTTTGTGCATTAACTCCTAAATTAAGGAGGAGTAAAGCAAGACAAAATCCCAAAATCTTTATTTTCATAATCAGAAATTATATTTTATAATTCACGCAGCAAAAATATAAAACTTAATAACATATTGTCTTTTTCGACCTATTACCTTTTCATTAATTTAATGTTAAGCTAATATTAAGTCAATGTGGATGTAAGACCTCTATTATATTATTTCAAAGAACCTGATTGAATAAAATAAGTTTAAATTGCTATTTATTAATTAAATGATTTCTTACTTTTTCAAATGAAAACAAGAGTAAAACTAATCACTCCTGCTTTTTCAAATTTAGTTATTATACTATTTTACTGAGATGTATCCTACTTTATCAACTATTGCTTGACCTTCTGATGAAAGAACAAAATCAATATATGGTTTTACTTTCTTTGCATTTTTCACTTCGTAGTAGTAGAACAAAGGACGAACAACTGGATATGTTTTGTTTTTAGCTGTAGCTACTGATGGTGCAACAAAGTTTTTTCCATTAAAACTAACTTTAATTGCTTTTACTTCTTTATTCAAATAAGCCAAACCTACATAACCGATTGCTCCTTTAGTTTGTTTTATTGATTGTATTATTGCACCTGTTGCAGGCATAGATAATACTGAAGACATATAGTTTTTATTCTTTAGAACATGCTCTTTAAAGAATTCATAAGTTCCAGAAGAAGTTTCTCGAGAATAAACAACAATCTTCATATCATCTCCTCCAACTTGTTTCCAATTGGTTATCTTTCCAGTAAAGATATCTTCCAATTGTTGACGAGTAAGTTGAGATACTTTGTTATTAGGATTTACTACTACTGCAAGTGCATCATAAGCAATTACAACTTCTTTTGCTTGTTTACCTGCTGATTGTAGTTTTTGTCTTTCGCCAAACTTCATCTTTCGTGAAGCTTGTGCTATTTCAGTTGTGCCATCAATTAGAGCTGCTATACCAACTCCTGAACCTCCTCCAGTAACGGTTACCTTACCACCTTTCTTTCCATATGCTTCTGCTTCTTTTTGAGATAGTGGAAGTACTGTGTCTGATCCTTTAATCTTTTGTGCATTAATCATTGGTGTGAATGCCATTGATACTGCTATTGCTAATGCTATTTTTCTTAAACTTTTCATTGTATTTTGTTTTTATTTGTTTGTTATTATTTGATTGTTATTAGAATTTATATTGTAATCTTAGGGTAAATAAGTCGTCTTTTATATCTTTATCATATCCTGCAATTGAAGTACTCTTTTCGTTTGTGGTCAATTCATAGAAAGCCATTAGTCTTAATGCTGGATTAATGTTCCACATTGCTCCAAATCCAAAGGTATTCATTGAAAGATCTGTTTTGTTCTTAATGTCATTTCCTGAAACTTCAGTATTAGGGTCAAGGAATGAATATTTAAGTACTAATGTAATTGGTGTTGCATAAATATCTTGAATAAGATAAACATGCCCACCAGAGAATTTTCTTATATAATTAAATGG
The DNA here is from genome assembly GCA_002423895.1 of Bacteroidales bacterium UBA5515. Classification (GTDB taxonomy): domain Bacteria; phylum Bacteroidota; class Bacteroidia; order Bacteroidales; family P3; genus UBA10566. The sequence goes on from DIOL01000010.1 coordinate 21,590, forward strand.
TGAAGCCATTGTGTAGGTGTTGGATTTTGGTGAGCCAAAGTCAGATTTTAGAGATGGTTGTTCTCCGAACAAATACTCTCCTCTAATATTGGTAATACCCATAATGGTTACTATTGAAAACTGTGCATCAAATCCAATATATTGTCTTTTGTTTAGAACATTGGTATCTGCTGTTTCGATAGTCCAGGCATTGTTTTTCATTCTATATAATGTATCATCTGCATTATTTACTTTGCCACTATACATTGAAGCTCCAAGTCCAAAAGATAGATTTGATAAGGTTTTTTCATATTTCAAATGTCCAATAAAATCCAATTTTGAGTTATCATCTACTCTAATTCCATTACCAGAGAATAATCCTCCTTCAAGTTTTAATCCTTCCAATGAAGAGCCTTTTGGTGCTGCAATAATTAATGATGCTCCCAAGTCTCTTTCATCTGGGAATAGTTTTTGAAATATTAAAGAGCGTTCTGGTGATTCTCTTTTTGAAGAAGAATAAGATATTTCATCTCCAAAAGGTCTATCGAAAATACCTGCTTTTAAAGAAAACATTTTTATAAATGGATCATTAATCTCCAAATAAGCATCTTTAAATCCAACTCCTTTTTCTGTAATGTCTAATTGAAAAACTCCCTTTGCAATCTTTTCAGAGTATTGGAATTTTATTCTTCCTCTACGAATTCCATATCGTGTATACCATTCAGCATCCTTTCCATCAATATCTTCATTATATTTTCCTCCATTAGCACCTGTTTTAGTTCCCATTGCTGGTTGTGCAAATTCTGCTTGTGCTTGAATGTATCCAGATACTTTTAATTTTTCTAATGTCTTTATCTTACCTTTGTTTTCATCAATCTGTTCCTGCAAGAGAGTTAGAGTGTCCTTTTGAGGCTCTTCCATTTGTGCCTTTGCTGTCAAACTCATAATTGACAAACTTGCTATTAAAAATAATTGTTTTCTTCTCATGTTAATCTTTTTATTTTTCATTTATATTTTTCTGTTTTATTTGACAATGCAAAAGTATAACTGGAATGTTAAGTCAGTGTTAAAAACATATTTAGTTTACATTACCTTTAGGTTAAGCCAATGTTAACTATCCCCTATATATACTAATGTATAGAACCAAATACCAAACACTGCAACCTTTCCATTAATTCGTTGTGCGGAATTATTGGTAAACCAATGAATAATCCGTAAGATATACAATCTTCAAAGAATATTCCTATATAATATATTAATCAAAATGAATTTGTATATTTGCCAGCAAATAAAGTTAATACTGAATAAGTATCGGATTAATAAAGAAGTGCGGGATTGCTTATCGACTTTGTCGCTTTGCACAGCGAAGAAATCCCGCACGACGGAAAATTGGAAACCAAGAAAAGCGGAGGAATAAAATATGAAAAAACTATACATAATTATTATTTGTATTATGGTTTTTGCTTCATGTAAGAAAGAACCCAATATGGAGCGTAACCCAAATGATACTGGACATGATATTAATGAATTAAGAAAAAAAATCTTATATGAGGGAGACACTAACGCTTATGAGTGTTTATCTATAGAGTATTTTGATGAAGATGATGGGTGGACAGCTTTTTTGCCTTACGCAATTATAATGTCAAACAAAACCAACTATCATGTTGCTTCTTTTGATGTCTTTACCAATATACGTATAATTTATAGAGATGAAAAGTTAGATAGTATTGATGAAGCAACTGCAAAATTAGCTATTGAATATTTAGAAAAATCAGCAAAAACTGGTTCTGAGCAAGCAATAAATGAATTAAATAAATTGCCTAAGAATAGTAATAAAATGACATATAAAGAAAAGTTTATATACATTAACACTGAAAGATAATCTGCGTTAGTGTGTCAGGTAGTGTATCAGATTGGGCGTTGTAATTATAAATAATTAATAGTTAATAATGAATAAGTAGCGGATATAAACTTCTACAACGAATTAATAAATCCCATAAATTAAAAAGGACGCAATCAAATAAATTACGTCCTTTTCGTTAAAGTTTCATCAGTTTATTGATTTGTTGATCCTCCTGAATTGTTGGAACTTGGTTGTAAGCCTTTGATTTGGTCGCTCTTGTCAAGCTCAACTGGAATGTCTTGAACAGCCTTTCTTACCTCTTCAGAAGGGGTATAACGAAGATACTTACGAGTGATGGTTTTCTCGGTTGCTTCCTCTAAGGTGTTAACTGCCTTGGCACTAAATACTGGAGTGAGTTTGCCAAGTTTGCCAAGATTTACAGGATTTCCTTCCATCAATTCTGCAAGAACCTCATCCTGCATCTGCAACATAGCAGCAAAAGCATCAGCCTTTGTTAAAGAAGAGTGGGCTTGAATCCTGTCTGCCAACTGTTCAAAACCAATGGCTTTCTTTCTTTTAGGACGAACCAAATACTTCATCCCTGGATTAGCACCTACTGTAATTTTACGCAATATGCGCACTAAAAGCATTGTCATAACTTTACTTTTTTAAGGGTTAATAAATAATTTGCATTTATGTAAATTCTAACGATTAGATATTATATATATTGTAAATAAAAAAACAAATTACTCAATTTAATTACAGCAAACAGGTGATATGAAAAAGCGATAAAGGCGTCTTGATGGTGCGAAATGGGCGTAATGGTGGTTCGATATCGGCGTCTTGGAGGTAGCGTGACGCCCGTAACGCATGTTACGTTATGGGCATAACGCATACCCCGAGACGGGCATAACGCAAGGTGCGTTACGGGCGTCACGCTTTTTACATATCGCCGATATGTTGTTTTCATGTCTTCGAACTTAAGATATGGCTTGTATTTTCATAGTGTGGGATTTCGCCGATTTGATTTTATAATTGCGCCATTAAGATAAATTGATATAGGGGAAATGGGTATTGAAAGTGTTTGTCTTAAGTGAAAAGTTTAGTCTATAGTTATTCCAATTGGGAAATCTTTTGTAATTTTACACACGCATTTTAAAAAATTTGATTTATGGAATTTGATTTATATTTTAACCCATTAAATATTGACGAAATTGGCTTAAAGAAAGATGAGTCTTCTGTTAGGCTTGGAGATGAAATTTTGGTTTATGGTTCTGAGGAAAGTTTTCCTGCAATTGACAGTGCTGAAATAGCAATAATTGGAGTTGAGGAAGAAAGAAATGCTTATAGAAATAATGGCTGCAAGCTTGCTCCCAATCAGGTTAGAAAATATCTCTATAACCTTTTCCCTTTAGAAAAGAAAGTAAATATTGTTGACTTGGGAAATTTGAAATTAGGAGCTACAGTTGAAGACACCTATACTGCTTTGGCTGATGTTTTGGCTGAACTTTTCAGGATGAGAATTATACCAATTATTATTGGAGGTTCACAAGATATTACCTTTGCCAATTATAGAGGATATGAAAATATTGGGCAGATTATTAATGCTTTCTGCATTGACAGTTCAATTGATATTGGTTTAGATGCCCACAAATTTAATTCAAAAGCATATCTGACAGCCATTCTTTGCCGTGAACCTAACTACCTTTTCAACTACACACAAGTTGCATATCAGCAATATTTTGTTGACAAGGAAACGCTTAGTTTAATGAATAAACTCTACTTTGAATGCCAGAGAGTTGGAAAGATTCAAGAGAATTTGGATAATGTAGAGCCACTTGTTAGAAATGCCGATATGGTTACTGTTGATATTGGAGCTGTAAGACAAAGTGATGCACCCGCAAATGCCAATCCTTCTCCACATGGACTTTATGGGGAACAGCTATGTAAGATTGTTCGCTATGCAGGAATGAGTGATAAATGTTCATCAATTGGTTTTTATGAACTGAATCCTTTATTTGATATTAATGGTCAAACCTCACATATGGTTGCACATGCAATCTGGTATTTTATTGACGGCTACATATGGAGAAAACACGACTATCCATATAAGGAAAAGGAAAGCTATAAGAAGTTTTATGTTTCAATTCAAAACGATTCACACACCATTGTTTTCTATAAGAGCAAGAAGAGTGAACGTTGGTGGATGGAAGTACCTTGTACAAAGGATAAGATGATTAAATATGAAAGACATTATTTAATACCATGTACTTTCGACGACTATCAAACTGCCTTGAATGATGAAATTCCAGACAGATGGCTTATGGCTTATAATAAGATGACTATATGAGCAAGATTTTAATAATTGATGACGAAAAAGCAATTCGCTATTCTCTGAAAGATATAATTGAATACGAGGGACACACTGTTTCTGAAGCAGAGGATGGACTTAGTGGGTTAAAAATGATTACGGAGAACGATTATGATATTGTTTTCTGCGATATAAAGATGCCCAAAATGGATGGAATTGAGGTTTTAGAAAAGGCTCTTAGTGAAAAGTTTGTTAAGTTTTGTATGATTTCAGGGCATGGAACAATAGCAACAGCAGTTGAATGTTTGAAGAAAGGAGCAGTTGACTATATTGAAAAACCTCTTGACTTAAACAAATTGCTAAAGGTACTTAAAGACAATCTTTCTGCTGACAATACAAACTCCAATCAAAAAGAAATCAAATCCTCAACAAAGAAAGACAAGACAAATAATAAATCAAACGCCAAAACGCCAAGCTTAAATCCTTTAAATATGATTGGAAGCAGCAAGGTTATGAAGGAGATGTATTCTTTTATTGAAAAGGTTGGTGTTACAGATGCAAGAATATTGATTACAGGCTCAAATGGAACAGGAAAAGAACTTGTTGCAAAAGCATTGCATAATATAAGTCCAAGAAAGGAGAATAGTTTTGTTGAAGTTAATTGTGCTGCAATTCCTTCGGAGTTGATAGAAAGCGAACTGTTTGGACATGAAAAAGGATCTTTCACTTCAGCCATTAAACAGAGGAAAGGTAATTTTGAGATTGCAGATAAGGGAACTCTTTTCCTGGATGAAATTGGAGATATGAGTCTATCAGCACAAGCAAAGGTTCTTAGAGCTTTGCAGGAAAACAAGATTACACGAGTTGGAGGAGAAAAAGATATTTCAATTGATGTAAGAGTTATTGCTGCAACAAACAAAAATCTTAAAGAAGAGATTGAAAAAGGTAATTTCAGAGAAGACTTGTATCACAGACTTTCTGTAATTGTTATTAAAGTCCCTGATTTAAATGATAGACTGGATGATATTCCATTACTTGTGGATAGCTTTTTGGATAGCTATTCTGAACAAATGCAAATTCAAAAACCTAAAATAAGTTCTCAAGCCATTAAGAAACTTCAATCAATGAATTGGACAGGTAATGTCAGAGAATTAAAGAATATTACAGAGAGATTGGCAATTCTTTGTGAAGGAGAAATTACAGAAAAGGATATTGAAAAATACAGCTAAGATTATAAAAGACTAATGATAAATTACAGTTTCCATACATTAAAGAACGGATTAAAGATAATACTTCATAAAGACCTTTCCACTGCATTGGTGTCAGTTAATATGCTATACTCAGTTGGTGCAAAGGATGAAAATCCAAACAAGACTGGATTTGCGCATTTGTTTGAACATTTAATGTTTTCTGGGAGCAAGAATTACAAAGACTTTGATGCAATTGTTGAAGAAAGTGCAGGAGAAAGCAATGCATTTACTAATAATGATTATACAGATTATTATATAACTCTTCCTTCAACTCATCTGGAAACAGCTCTAATGCTTGAAAGTGACAGAATGCATAACCTGAATATTTCTCAAAAAAGTCTTGATGTTCAAAAGAATGTTGTTATTGAAGAATTCAAACAAAGATATCTCAATCAACCATATGGTGATGTTTGGATGTTGATCAGGGAACTCTCTTACAAAACTCATCCATATCAATGGAGTACTATTGGAAAAGATATTTCACATATTGAGAATGCGAGTTTGGAAGATGTGAAGTCATTCTATAATAAATACTACTCTCCCAATAATGCGATTTTATGTATTGCAGGAAACTTTGATGGAAAACTGGCATTGGAACTTTGTGAGAAATACTTTGGAAAGGTTGAAAAAGGCAATGAAATAGTTAGAGAAAGAATTAAAGAACCTGTTCAAACTCAAAAAAGAGAACTTAGAGTGAAAAGAAATGTTCCTCAATCTGCAATATATATTTCTTTCCCAATGGCTTCAAGACTTGAAAAAGACTACTATGCATTTGACTTACTTTCAGATATTCTTTCAAATGGACGCTCTTCACGACTTTACAATAGATTGGTGAAAGACGAAAAACTATTTACAGAAGTTAATGCTTTTATAACAGGTGATGTTGAAGAAGGTTTGTTTGTTCTAACTGGAAAATATGCAGACAATGTTAATCTTGAAGAAGGTAAAGATGCCCTAATGAGAGAATTGCATAAAATATCAAATGAAGAAATAGATGCTCAAGAATTTCAAAAAGTAAAAAACAAGTTTGAATCAACAATGGCATTTTCTCTAATAAAGAATATTGATATTGCAATGAACCTATGCTATTTTGAACATTTAGGTAATATTGAACAAATAAATAATGAAGTTAATTCATACCAAAATTTAACTGTTGAATACGTTCAACAAGTTGCAAAGAATGCATTTAAAGCAGAAAAATCAAATATTTTATACTATGAAGCAGAATAAAGGTCAGTCAACAAACCTAATCCCAATGATATCTATTACGGTATTATTCTTTATGTGGGGATTTATCACTTCACTCAACGACATTTTAATTCCATACTTTAAAGGAGTATATAACCTTTCACATTTTCAAGCAAATATTGTTCAGTTTGCATTCTTCATAGCATATTTTGTTGGAGCATTAGCATTTTTCTTATTAGCAAAAAAAGGAAAAGATCCAATTCATAAATTTGGTTATAAAACTACTTTAGAAATTGGTTTATATATTGCAGGTACTGCATGTATGTTATTTACTATAACTGCAACTCTTAACTTAGGATTTGGAATATTTCTTCTTGCGTTATTTATGTTGGGAATTGGTTTAACATTTCTTCAAGTGGCAGCAAATCCATTTGTAGCAATGCTTGGCAAACCAGATACAGCTTCAAGCAGATTAAATCTTTCTCAAGCATTCAACTCACTTGGAACAACATTAGGACCAGCTCTTGGAGGTTATTTTATATTTAAAATATTCTTAGAAAACTCCGTTGGTGCTGATGCTGTTAAATATCCTTATCTATTTTTAGGTCTTCTGCTTGGATTATTAGCATTATTTATTCACAATACTAAGATTAAAGAACCACAAACAGAAAAATCTGATACAAATAAAAATGAATCAATCTTCAAAAAAACCTATGTTTGGCTTGGAGCATTAGGAATATTCTTCTATGTTGGGGCAGAAGTTTCAATAGGAAGTAATATGGTTGCTTATCTAACCTCAGTTAGTGGAGGCAAAATTGCTGAAAGTTTAGCTGCAAGCTATCTATCTTACTATTGGGGAGGTGCTATGATTGGAAGATTTTTAGGAGCAGTGTCATTAAGCAAAATAAAAACCAAACTAAAGGTTTTATATATGGGAATATTGGCAGTAGTAAGCTTTTGCTTAATTTATACCATTAATTTCTATCTTCACTCACTAAACATTGAAAATGTTTGGTATTTCTTAATATTTATGTTGCTTAACTTCCTATGTTTCTATTTGGGAAAAGGTAAACCAGCGAGACTGTTAGCCATATTTGCAATGGTAAATAGTGTTTTGATACTAATAGGAATGAATATATTAGGATTTGCAGGATTATGGTGGGTTTGGGCATTGTTAGCTATTGGATTATTCAACTCTATAATGTGGTCTAACGTATTCACCTTAGCAATTGATAAACTTGGAGACAGGACATCAGAAGCTTCTTCAATACTAATTATGATGATACTTGGAGGAGCAATTCTTCCTCCATTGCAAGGATTAATTGCCGACTTAAGCAATAGCATGACTATTTCATTTATAGTTCCTCTTATAAGTTATATTTACTTAATATTCTACGGATTAAAAGGCTATTCAATAAATAAGAAATAAAAAAGCTTTAATCATTTCATATGGAAAAACCCTTTGAGAAAGAGATAATTTACAGGAAAACCATCACAACTCCACTTGGAGAGATGATTGCTTGCACAACAAAGAAAGGATTATGCTTTTTAGATTTTTCGGATAGAAAGGACTTCACAAAACTTTTCCACAAAATGCAGGAAGCATTGAATGGTATTATCACTGATAGTCCCATAAATAATGAAGAAAAGCAAATTATGGATTCTGTGGAGAAAGAACTAAAAGAATACTTCAGTGGGAAAAGAAAAGAATTCACAATACCTTTAATACTTATTGGAACAGAATTTCAGAAAAAAGTTTGGAAAGAACTCTTGCAAATACCTTATGGTAAAACAATATCCTACCTTCAGGAAGCAAAGAATATAAAACAGCCCAAAGCCTTTAGAGCAGTTGCTAATGCAAATGGTAAAAACAAAATCTCAATAATCATTCCATGCCATAGAGTTATTGCCAATAATGGTAAATTGGGAGGATATGGCGGAGGATTAGATAAAAAGCAATACATTCTTAATTTAGAAAGTTCAAACTAATTTTCCTTTTAGAAGTTTATCTTTAAACTATACAAGAAAGGTGGAAAAGTGGAAAAATAAAGCCTTTTTTCAAAACTTTTTTATATCCTGTTACAGAAATACTTTTTTAAATTTAGATCTATTTTTTCACCTTTTCAGTCAAATTAACTTTATTTGTTCATTATTAAGCTAATCTATTATTAACTTTACAGTTCCTTACATCATCAACTCCAAATCTGATATACTACCCACTACCAGATTATCTATACACTATCATTACTTATAATATTCATTGCTGGTTAAATACCAATTGGAACAAATCTTTCTCATGATATTAAATTGTGATTGATCTTTTGTGTATATAATATCACCATTTAAAGTTTCTAATGCTATATATGGTTCTTCTTCTCTAACAAACAATTGCATTAATTTAAATTCATAACAGAAATCAATAAATTCCTTTGCTCTGTCAATATCCCATTCATACTTATCTTCAAACTCTTTTGAGTGTTTATCTAAGTCATATAAAACAAAATCTGGAGAAGATGCATAAAAATATTGATTTTTTATCTTTTGTAAATGAACTCTATGCCCATTTTTAACGTCTGTTATATAGGATGTTCCTCTTCGCATAGAATACTTTACTTCTTTAAAAAAATCGAAATAATAAGAATCAGATTTATTACAAATTTCTTTTATTAACTTTTCTGTTTCTGAATAATCTTGCTTAGGATTACTATTATTCTTCTTATTCTGATTGCATGATATTGCAGTAATCAAAATAACAAGTAAGATTAATTTAATTGAATTCTTCATAATATTATTATCTCCTTTTACGTCGTGCGGGATTTCTTTGCTTTGCAAAGCGACAAAGTCGATAAGCAATCCCGTACTTATTCATTATTAATTTTAAATTTTATTTCAATGTTCAAAGGTAGGGAAATATTTTTATATAGTGTTAATAATTTACGAAATATCAACTTAATGCAACTTTTGAATATTCTATATTAATCAAGAAAATATTGAATATTCCCCAACTCTTTGTTGGGGTAATATTCTATGATGATTAAATATTCATTCATTCACTATGTATAGGTTTGAATAAATGAATATGAATATTTAAAATCATAATATGCTAATAATATGAATTATAACACAAAAGACAGATTAATGGTTTATTCAACTATAATTCTATTTTCGTAGAATAAGGAAAGAAAAAAATAAAACCTTATTTCAGTAAAATAAAACACTGTTTCAGTAAAATAGAATAAGGAGTTAGAAAACCAAAATGTAAAATTTTAAAAGCTTGAAAATATTGAATATTCTTCAGCTTTTTAGCTGGAGTAATATTCATAATAAAATATTATTTTATTTATAGGTATAGTATAGAATAATTGAATATTTGAATATTTTAGGGAATTTTTACTTAATATAGAGAGGTTAGAAACCTTAATGACTTTAAAAACATTAATCTCCGAAAGCAATTAAACAAGTAAAGGATTAAACTCACAAAAAACTCAATCATAATGAAAAATAAGTCCATCATAAATAAAAATATAAAGGACATAAATAAAAATATGATGGACATATTTCAAAATATAAAGGACATATTTTTAATTATGATTGATATATTTTATAATTAGCCAAATAAACTAACAGGAAAGAAAATCATAGCCATTCATTTAATCAAATAAATCATAGTTCTAACAATGAATATAAATAAATCTAAGGACAAAAATCCAAAAAAACATCTAAACTCTTTAACAACTAAACTTTTTTCCTATTTTTGCATCTGGAAAATGTTATTTTTCTGAAAATAAGTGTAAGGTTTAGATAGATTATATGTCTTAACAAAGACTTAAAGTTAATTATTAATACAAAACAAAAAGAAAATGAAAAAAGTAATTTTATTAGCATTTGCTTTCGCTCTTGTTGCAGCTACAACTGTAAGTGCTCAAGAACCTCAAAAGAAAGAAGTTAAGAAAGAATGTTGTTCAAAAGACGGCAAGAAAGACGCTTCAAAAGCTTGTTGTGATAAGGATGGCAAGAAAGTTGCTAACCACGAATGCACAAGCAAAGATGGTAAAAAACACGAATGCACAAGCAATAAAGACGGTAAAAAACACGAATGTAAAGACCAAAAAGATGGTAAGAAACATGAGTGCACAAGCAACAAAGACGGAAAAAAACACGAATGTTGCAAAGATAAAGCAAAAGCAGAAGTAAAAAAATAAATTTTCTTTTAATCTGTTAACATAAAGCAGGGTGAGTATTATCTAATCCTGCTTTATCTTTATTTATATGGACGATTTACTATTAGCACAAGAAATTTCAAAGGGTAATCAAAAGGTTTTTGAAGACTTTTTCAACGCTCATAAGTTGAAGGTTATGAATTTGTGTTATGGTATGGTTCATGACAGGGAGGTTGCTGAGGATTTGGTGCAGGATATTTTTGTTGAGATTTTCTCTTCAGCACATAAGTTTCAAGGTAAGTCAAAACTCTCCACTTGGCTCTATAGAATAGCAATTAACAAGACTATTAATTACTTAAGAAAAGAAAAGATTAGAAAGTTTTTTGTTAATGCTGATGATGCCAAACATTCAATTCTGTCTGACGATAGAGCAGATTGGAACATGGAGGAAAAAGAAAAAATGAATCATCTGCATAAGATTATTGACAAATTGCCGTCTAAACAAAAGCAAGCATTAGTTTTGTTTATTTATGATGAAATTCCACAAAAAGACATTGCAGAAATTATGAATTGTTCTGTTGCTTCTGTTGAGGTTTTGGTTCATAGAGCAAAGAAAACTATAAAAAATAAAACAAGTAATATTTATGGAAACATTATTTAACAAAGATAGAATTACAGAGGTTAATTCTTATCTTTTTCAAAAAATTCAAAACAAGATAAACGACAAGAATGTTTATGTTGTTCCTTCATGGAGTTTGAATGTTTTGAAGTTGAGCATTATTGGGGTAGTTCTTTTGATTGGATTTAATATTTTCTCATCTTTCAATCCTGAATCAAATCAACCAATGCAAAATATTTCAGAAAACAACTCCTATAATGAATTTGTTAAGGACAATCATTTCGATGCCCTTTCAAGCCTTTATCCCGTAGAACTCTTAAAAGAAGAATAATCAAGCTATGAAAAAGCAATATTTCATCATTTTATCAATCATTGTAATTGCTCTTTTGGCAGCAAATATTTTCTTCCTATTCAATACTAAGAGTTGCAACTGCACAAAAAGCGAGACACAAGTTGATAATAGAGAAAAAAATGTAAATTCAAATTGTTTTGTTGCTAAAAAGCTATCATTGGATGATGAGCAGGCAAACAAATATGGTGAAATTAAAAAAAGACATCAAGCCTTAGCCCTTAAAGCAATTGACAGCCTTCACGTTAGTCAAGAGATGTTAATGGATTATTTGGCATCAAACGAAAACAATCCACAAAAAATTGAGGAATTGGAAAACAGAATAATAAGGTTTCAAAAGGAACTTTTAGATCAACATGTTGGACAATACCAAGATTTAAAGGCAATCTTAAAGCCTGAACAAGTTGACCCAATGAACAAACTATTTAAGAGTTTGTTTGTTTGTGAGCCAAGTTGTAATCACACTCACGAAGGGTGTGTTGCTGATTAAAAAATTAGTTTCTATTCTTTAAACTTATACAATCTAAACTTAGGATTCAGCTTAAGGTAAATTCCAAAAGAAAAGAACATTACATCATTTCTTACAACTTTCACATATCCTGGCCTATCACCAGTAAAAGGCAAATAATAAATTATATTTCCTTCAAAGCCAAGAGATGCATCCTTATATAATGAAAGTGAGTAGTCAAATTGTGCAAGTAGCATTTGCATCTTATCAAAAATAAGATCAGAAGTGTTGGTTGATATATTCCCAAAATGAGGAGAACCATAAATGGATATAAAGTCTTCACTTACCCAATGGGAAAAATTTATATTGAAATCCTTAATCCCAAGTGCAAGTTTATTGTAAAAACCATATCCTTTATCGAATGGAATTGCAACTCCTCCATTATTTATAAATCCTGAATAAGTTGATTCAAAATTGACATACTTAACAAGTTTATTGAATTTATAGCTCATTCCAACACCAGCAGAGTAGTTTATTAGAGTATGCATATTGAAGCTTTTTATAGTATCTAACTCCCCTCCTCTATGTTGGCCAATTAGTTGAAGAGGTATATAAACTTGAAAATTTCTATCTGTTTTCAATAAGTTTGTTTTTGTTGAAGCCCCCAATGCAAACACTTCTTGATGATTGTCATTTCTAAAAACAAAACTTTGCCAATTCACCCAAACATCTGATGAGAATTGTTTTGAATCGTAAATTAATTGAATGCCTGTTTCGGGATCAGAAGATAAGTTAAGCTCAGTGTTGTAAAGTGGTTGTATTAAATTATGATTATTGTTTACATATAAATTTCCAAACACCAAGTGAAGATTCTCTTTTAGGGAAATCTGTGCTCTAAGCAAAGGGAGGAGATGAACTCCTTTTTGATATTGTTCTCCCTGCCATGATGAAATATCTAAATAGGAATAGCAAGGATATTTATTTGCTCCCCAATAATGAATCATATGCACTCCTGCTTCCAAAAGAATGTTTTTATGTAAGGCAAGTGATAGCTTTGGACTTAATCGAAAGCCAGGAAGAGTGTATCCACTAACTTTTTCTGCCTTAAATTCGTTATCTTTAAAGAAGTTAAGATTATCCACCTTCAAATAAAGTATATTTAAATCGTTAGTGTCAATTTTTGGATTTTGTGAGAATAAAATATTATTTTGTCCTTTAAGAGAAGTAACAAAACAAAAAATTATAAAGTTTAGAATAAGTATTGGTTTTATTCTTTTTATCATGAGTGCAAAAGTAATAAATAAATATTTTATTTCTTCGGTTTTAATTATATCTTTGCAAAACAAAATCAAAACTTTTAATGAAACTTTCAATTGTAATAGTCAATTATAATGTTGCTTACTTTCTTGAGCATTGTCTTTACTCAGTAAGAAATGCTTGCAAGAGAATTGAAGCAGAAATATTTGTTGTTGATAATAACTCCGTTGACAATTCTATTGCAATGCTTAAAGAAAAGTTTCCTGAGGTTGTTCTTATTGCTAACAAGGATAATGTTGGATTTTCAAAGGCAAACAATCAAGCTATTAGAATTTCAAAGGGTGAATATGTTTTAATTCTTAATCCAGACACAGTTGTTGAAGAAGATACTTTTGAAAAATGTATTTCCTTTATGGATTCTCATCAAGATTGTGGAGCATTGGGAGTTAAGATGATTGACGGAAGTGGGAAGTTTTTGAAAGAAAGCAAGAGAGGATTTCCTTCTCCATGGGCTTCATTTTGTAAAATGAGTGGACTTACAAGTCTTTTCCCTCATTCTAAGAAATACGCCTATTATTATATGGGACATCTTTCAGAAGATGAAGTAAATGAAGTTGATATTCTTGCAGGAGCCTATATGATGATAAGAAAAGAATGTTTGGATAAGGTTGGACTGTTGGATGAAGATTATTTTATGTATGGTGAAGATATTGATTTGTCATATAGAATAACAAAAGGTGGATACAAAAACTATTATTTCCCTAAAGCAAGAATTATTCATTACAAGGGAGAAAGTACAAAAAAGGCTTCGCTTAACTATGTTTATACTTTCTATAATGCAATGGTTATTTTTGCTCAAAAGCATTTAACCAAGAAACAAACCAAACTGTTTTCAATATTTATTAAGATTGCAATATGGCTTAGAGCTGGTTTTGCTTTTTGTGCTCGAATTTTCAAAAGCTCACTCCTACCTCTTTTAGATTTTGTTTTGGTTTACTTAGCTTACTATCTTTTAGTTTCCTGGTGGAGTGTGAATATTTGGCAAGATGCTAACTACTATCCTTTGCAATATATTTATGTTGTAGTTCCTATTTATATTTTCATTTGGCTTCTTTCAATTTACCTTTCTGGAGGATACTCAAAGCCTATTCGTATTCCAAAAATCATATCAGGAGTTTTCTTTGGAATGATTACTATTTTAGTTTTCTACTCTTTGCTTCCTGAACAATTAAGATATTCAAGAGCTTTAGTTCTTTTGGGAGCTGTGGTTTCAATGTTTGTTATAATATCAATTAGAATAGTTTATAGATATATTACAACTGGTTCTTGGTTACCAAAGGATGAAAGAAGAAAACGCTACATAATTATTGGTGATGAGACAGAAGCTGTTAGAGTTGCAGATCTTTTGAGAACAACCGATGCTCAAGCAGAATTTATTGGATTAGCTAAGGAAGACGATAAGGAAACAAATAATCCTAATTTTGTTGGCAATATTTCGCAGATTAAGGAGATAATTAAGATATATCAGATTAATGAAGTAATCTTTTGTGCTAAATCAATTTCTCAACAAATAATTATTAGTACAATGGCAGATTTGAAAGCCGACAATCTTCATTTTATTATTGCACCTCCAGAAACAGATTTCATCATTGGCAGCAACACCATAAACACTCCAACCGACCTTTATGTGATTTCTGTAAATTCAATTTCAAATGATGATAACAAAAGAAAGAAAAGACTTCTTGATATCGCTCTTTCTTTTTTCACTTTGCTATTTTCTCCTATTCTTTGTTTTGTAATTAAAAGACCTATTGGATTATGGAAGAATGCTTTTTCTGTTCTTTTTGGTCGTAAAACTTGGATTGGATATTCAAACATAAGTTCTATATCAAACAACTCACTTCCTAAAATAAAAAAAGGTATTCTAACAACTCAAGACTCTTTGGATAAAAAAGATGTTGACTTAAGCACGTTAAACCGTTTGAACCTTCTCTATGCAAGAAATTACAGATTACAATCTGATTTCAACACCTTTATTAAGGCTTTTAGGGAAATAGGGAGAAATTAGACAATAAAAACTTTGTTTCTAAAATAAAATAAGCATATATTTGCACATTAAATCATTTAAAAATTATTTATCATGACAAAATCTGAAGAGTTTATTGAGATGGAGCATCATTACGGAGCTCACAACTATCACCCACTTCCAGTAGTATTATCAAAAGGAGAAGGCGCCTTTGTATGGGACGTTGAAGGAAAGAAATATTTTGATTTCCTTTCAGCTTACTCAGCAGTTAATCAAGGACACTGCCACCCAAAGATTGTTAAAGCTCTGTGTGACCAAGCTCAAACTCTAACCTTAACTTCAAGAGCATTCTATAATGATTGCTTAGGACCTTATGAAAAATATATTACCGAATACTTTAAATATGATAAAGTATTGCCAATGAACACTGGTGCTGAAGCTGACGAAACAGCTTTGAAACTTGCACGTCGTTGGGGATATAAGGTAAAAGGAATTGAAGAAGATAAAGCAATAATTATTTGCTGCGAAGGAAACTTCCATGGAAGAACAATATCTATTATTTCCATGTCAACTGACCCAGATTCTTATGGACAATTTGGACCATTCACTCCTGGATTTATCAAAGTACCTTACAATGATTCAAAAGCATTGGAAGAAGTTTTAGAAAAACATGGAAAGAATGTTGCTGGATTTTTAGTTGAACCTATTCAAGGAGAAGCTGGTGTTTTTGTTCCAGATAATGGTTACTTAAAAACTTGCTATGACCTTTGTAAAAAACATAACGTTCTTTTCATTGCTGACGAAGTTCAAACAGGTATTGCAAGAACAGGTAAATTACTTGCTTGTGATCATGAAGGCATTAGACCTGATATTATTATTTTAGGAAAAGCACTTTCTGGAGGAGTTATTCCTGTTTCAGCAGTTTTGGCTGATGATGAAATAATGCTTACCATTGGACCAGGAGAACATGGTTCTACTTTTGGAGGTTTTTGTTTAGCAGGAAGAGTTGCAGTTGCAGCTTTGGAAGTTGTTAAAGAAGAAAAACTTGCCGAAAGAGCAGAATATTTAGGTAATATCTTCCGTGAAGAAATGAGTAAGGTTAAGAGCGAAATGATTGAATTAGTAAGAGGAAAAGGCTTATTAAATGCAATTGTTATTCGTCCTAAAAACGGAAAAGAAGCATGGGATGTTTGCTTAAAGATGAGAGATATGGGAGTTTTGGCAAAACCAACTCATGGACATATAATCCGTTTTGCTCCACCATTGGTAATTTCCGAAGAAGAACTAAGAAAAGCAATTGAAATAATTAAAGAAGCTATTATTTCATTTGAATAAGAAATAAGGCTTAAAGAAAACACAAAAGCACCTTTTAATTAATTGTAAAGGTGCTTTTTAATTTATTCTAAAACGCTATCCCTAACTTAACAGAACGTGAGAGGGCTGGAGCAAAATGAGTTTCATCATTAGTATATAAACCATAAATAAAACCTCTATCAAGGAAGAAATCTATCGCCTGCTCTATTGGAGTAAAACAATAGTTTATTCCTACACCAAAATTAAAATCTAAAGTAACAATATTCCAAAGAAGAAATTGATAACCAATATTAAATACAGCTGCTAAATTGTAAAATGTATGTGGAATACGATAATATTCATCAACATAGTAAATATAGGGCTCCCCATGATCAGTAGTTTCATGAGCTACTTGACCATATTTTAAAATATCTTTATTATATCCTGAAAAGAACAATTCAGGCTTAAGATAAAACCCTTTTAATAGTTTCTCTTTTTCGTGCCAAAAAATAAACTTAACTCCACCCCTAAAGTTTAATCCTTTTTGATGAAAAACATCATAATAATCTCCAAGACCAATTATACCAACACCAACTTCAAGATTTAATTTTTCAAACAAATGTCTTTCATAAGTAAATTGAGTAAACCCATATAAAGGAGAAGAAAGATTCACTTTTATAGAATTTAATTTTATTTTCTTGACATAAGCAGTATCTTGAGAAAAACCATTTAATGAAAGAATAGTAAGAAATATAAACAAGAGTAACTTCTTCATAATAGCAATAATCTATTGGCTATGAATAATATCTACATATTTATATATGTAAGAATATTCTAAAATAAAATAATCTTAAACACAAGTTATTTTGATAATTGGGCTATTGAGGAATGACTGTTTTTGGTTGTTTTTTGTCATGGAATAAGTAACCTATTTTCAAACTTGAAGAGTAAGTGAAATGAGTTCCTGCACCATAAATTAAGCCTAATTCATAGTAATCATAAGAATCTTCATCAATGTTTGAAAAGCTATACCCAATTCCCACATTTAAATCAATAAGGAAACGATTGGCAAACACCCATTGCTTTCCTCCTGTAATCATTAAATTTAAAGTTGCAATATTTTTATCTTCACGAACATTATTTCCATAATAATTATTGTAATAGTCATATTGATAATATTCTAATTCAGCATTTATTAATGAGAACTTTATTTTAGGCATAACATAGCTTCCTTTTAACAGGTGAGCATATTTCATGTTTCTTAAATAATAATCTGGTGAACGATAAAAGCGATAACCTCCTGATATAGATAGCCCAATTGCATCTACACTTATTGTCTTGAAACCCAATCCTATTATACCCAATCCTGCTGTCCAACTCTGTCCAGGCTTAATACTTCTTTCGTAGTCAAATTCAGAGAAACCCATAAAAGGAGCTAAAAAGTTAAACTTTATAGCATTATTAGTATTATCCTGATAGTGATTTTGTCCAAACATTGAATCTTCCATCTTCAAAACTTCACCATTAGCAAACTTTATATATACAATATTATTTTTGTCTATACTAAAACGTCTTTCTTCTCCTCCTAATTGAGCAGAATAATAAACTAAATCCTCTCCAATTTCAACAATTTTACAATTAATTTCAGCCTTTGGATTTTTTCTAACTATTAAATCTTGAGCTGATAAGCTCAAACAAGAGAACATAATTAACGAAAGGGACAATAACTTTTTCATAGTACTTTTGTATTAGAATTATTCGGCAAAGATATAAATTAATTCTAAAAATCAAAATATTAATGCTTTTATCAATATTAAAGATTAAAGATTCTAATTTACTAATCAAAGAAAGAGTATACTTAAATCAAGAAAAAACTAATTTAAATAAGGAATAAATTCTGTAAGGTGGCACCTTACTATCGTTATGGTGGCACCTTACCATAAGTATGGTGGCAGGATACTCGAGTAAGGTGGCACCTTACCAATAGTATGGTGGCATGTTACTAAATTTAATCCTTATCTTTTTCAATTATAATAAGGGTTTGATGCATTTATATCAAATAAAGACAAATTATTGAGAGAATTTTCTCAAATAAATTAGCAGAGTAATCTAATTTTTAAATAGAAATCTATAACCTTTTAGCTTTTAGTGAAAATTCAACTCTATTGAGACTATCTAATTTCGAACCAATAAGACAATTATCTTTAAATTCAAATTTGACAGAACCTTCCTTTCTATTGTCAATTTCATTAATTGGAAATTCAAATATATTATTTGTTACACTACCTTCAAAATTATACACTTTTCCTGTATTTATAATAATAAATTTTCCATTTAAATAAGTTTTTCTCTCATTCAAAGAATAAAGCAGATAGAAATCATACTTTTCATCTACTTTCCCTTTGTAGAATTGAACACCTCCTATATAAGAATATTTATAAAGATTTTCACCACTAATCATGGCAGCTATGCCATATTCATTTAATAGATGTTTTATTTTTAATATTGGAACGCCAAATCTTGTTTCTTTAAAACAAGGTTTACAGTTTTTACAAAGAATATTAAATACGTCGAAGAAAAGACTATCTTTAGTAAAATAGAAATCCTGATAAAGATATTCTTCATTTAGCAAAATATCTAAATAAAACCCTGTATCAATATCTTCACATTGATTATTATCATTATAAAAAAGTTCTTTAAAATGAGGATAAAGTAATTCTTTCATTTTATGAAAGTTTGTAGAATCAAAAAAGTCTTTAAGGTAATACCTATCTCCATTTTGAGGATTAAAGTTATAATATTCTATCCAATAACTCAATGTAGCCCATTGATAGATATGATATAGTGAAAATGAAAAATTATTTTGAGCGTTGTAAAGAAGTTGATAATTTAGATCCAAAAGTCCTTCTGGAATACCAGGAAAAGTAAACTTTGCTTCATCAAATCTCTTTTCAAAAATACTATTCTTTTCTAAACCCTTAATTATATCTAACTCACTTAACTGGATATATGTATTTATCTTTTCTTTAACCTTTGAGTTCTCACAAGAAATAATTGGGAAAACTAAATTTACATTATCTTTATATTCTTCTGAAGCTTTATATTTCTCTAATGTTACTTCAATTTTATTAGAATTGGATCTGCATGAAAGAAATATAAATGGAATAATAAAGAGAAACAATAGGGATTTAATCCTTTTAGTCATCTTCTTGTTTTATTAAATTCTCAACGCTAAATACAAAAGGAGTTGCACAAGGTTCTTTTCTAATTGGACAATTTGTCATTGTACATTGAAAACAGTATTTCTCATCACATGAATCTGAATGAACTGTAAAATACAGGTCGTCTGATTGTATTTGAAGGGCCTGTTTTAGTTTTTCTGTTGCTTGATGACCTTGATTTATTGTATAGAAGCATGGAAGTGTTAAATCGCAATCAATATGTAAGGAATTTCCATAGCTAACAACTCTAAGATTATGAATATCTATCCAATCCTCTGCTTTGTGTTTATTAATCACTTCTGTAATTGCTTTAAGTTCTTCCATATCGTTTTCATCCAAAAGATTTGCAACAGTCTTGCGAAGTATCTTAACACCAGCAACAATAATTATTGATCCATAAACCAAAGCTAAAAGACTATCCAATATTATAAGTCCTGTTATTGAAATTAAAACTAAACCTAAAATCAAACCTATTGAGGAATAAGTATCGGATTGAAGATGCTTTCCTGATGCAATAAGAGCCATTGAAGAGTTTTTCTTTCCTTTTCTAATACTCCAATAGCCAAGCAAATAGTTTAAAATTCCTGCTATTGCAACGATAACAATACCTATTTCAAGCTGAGGAAGTTCTTTTGGTGGAAAGTAAATTCTTGAAATTGCTTCATAAATGATTAATCCTCCTGCAAGCATAATAAGTATTCCTTCAATGGAGGCTGAAATAAGTTCCATTTTACCATGTCCAAAAGGATGTTTATCGTCAGCTGGTTTTGATGCCCAACGTAGTGACATTAGACTGATTATTCCTGCAACAACATTAACAATGCTTTCCATTGCATCAGAATAAACTCCTGCTGAATTGGTAATAAAGTAAGCAGCAAACTTACATATCAAAATAAGTGAAGATATGATTACAATAATCCTTTGAAATTTCCACTTTTCCATAATTTTTAATTTTTAAAGGTTAAAAAAAAGAGTCAACTTTTTCAAGTGACTCTTTTTTAAAAGATACTAAAAAATTATCTTATAAATTTTCTAATCTTGTTATATATTTGTCAATTTCTCTTCCTTCAGTTGATGCAGGAAATTCTGTTTTAATTCTCTTATAACTTTCTAATGCTTTTTTGTTATCTTTACTGATTTCATATGCCAAACCTAATTTCAAAAGAACAAAAGGAGTTGTCATATCATTTGCATCAACAATTGCTTTTTCGTAATATTTTATTGCATCGTTAGTTTTATTTAATTCCATGTAGCAATCTCCAATCATAGCTTTTGCTTGAGAAGAAAGGAAAACATCCTTTACTTTAAAATCTTCAAGATAATCAATTGCTTTATTATATTCTCCTTTTGTTAGGTATGCACTTCCTGCATAGAAATTTGCCAATTTACCACTCTTTGTGCTACCATATTTATCAATAATTGCTAAAAAGCCTAAATGTTTTCCGTCTCCATTAAGTGCTTTATCCATATCTTCATTCTTAAAGTATTGTTCTGCTGCAAACATTTCTGATGCTGCAGTTTCTTGACGAGGTTCAGCATAAAGTTTCTTATAACCAAAATAACCACCAACTAAAATTAATATCGCTGCAATTACAATCAATATTATTTTTTGGTTTTTTTCAATAAATTGTTCTGACTTTGAAATTACTTCAACTACAGCAAGATTCTTAGGTTTTTGTTCTGTGCTCATAAATATTAAAAGGTATGTATTATTTTCTACTTTTTTATTTTTAGATTGCAAAGATACATTTTTCTTTAAACTTAAAAAGAATTATCATGCTTTTTTTACTTTCATAATAAATAATATTTCTTTTTTTATTTGCAAAATAGAATATTTGTTTGTAGTTTTGTGCTCTAAATACAAATTGATACTATGAGTATAAGTACTAAGTTTATGGGCTTTGAAATAAAAAGTCCAATAGTTATAGGAAGTTGCGGATTGACAGCAAATATTGAAAATTTAAAGAAAATGGAAGCTGCTGGCGCAGGTGCTGTAATACTAAAATCGCTATTTGAGGAACAAATTACTCAAGAGATGAATGTTAACGTTAAAGTTTACAGTGCAAACTTTAGCGGTTATCCTGAAGCATATAATTATATTCAAGAACATACCAAAGGTCAAGCTATTGAAAAATACATACAACTAATTAAGGAAGCAAAAGCTAATTTAACAATTCCTATTATTGCAAGTATTAATTGTATTACCGCTTCTGAATGGTTACCTTTTGTTAAAACTGTTGAAGAAGCAGGTGCTGATGGTATTGAATTAAATATGTTTATTCTTCCTTCTG
This sequence comes from Bacteroidales bacterium UBA5515, assembly GCA_002423895.1. Taxonomy (GTDB): domain Bacteria; phylum Bacteroidota; class Bacteroidia; order Bacteroidales; family P3; genus UBA10566. Next base: position 43,825 of record DIOL01000010.1, read on the forward strand.
ACATTAACATATCTCATGAAGACATTGAAAGACTTTATGAAGATATTATTCATATTATTAAAAGAGCTACTTCTCTTCCAATATCTTTAAAGATTAGTTCTTATTTTTCTTCTCTTACTCGTTTTGCTCAAAAAATTTCTTGGATGGGAATTACAAATTTGAATATTTTTAATCGTTTCTACCAATCTGATATTAATATAGATACTTTTGAAACGATACCTGTTGATATAAAAAGTAGTCACCACGAATTATACAATACTATAAGATGGACAGCTATCTTGTCTGAAGCAATTAGATGCGACTTAACTGCAGGAAATGGAGTACATAAACCTGAAGACGTAATTAAACTTTTGCTTGCAGGAGCTGACACTGTTCAAATTGTATCTGTTTTATATGATGAAGGAGTTAATTTTATAATTAATGCAAACAATAGGTTAGAAGAATGGATGAATGAAAAGGGTTATAGTTCCATAAGTCAGTTTAAAGGAAAGCTTGCAACTAAAGAAAATAAGAATGCTTCTGCATTCCATAGAGTTCAATTTATGAAATATTATTCTGGTATTGAATAATCGGAAAACACTAAAACTATATTAAAAAAATATACTAAAAAGCAAACCAATTTACTTATTAAAAAACAACTGAATTTATGGAAAATCAAAACAGACCTGTAAGTTTCTTTCGTTTTGAAGATTTAAGAGTTTATCACAAATCTTTAGATTATTTTAACTGGATTATTGAACAAGTAAAAGGTGATAATCCTTATGAACAGAAACTTATTCTTGAACCTTTAGCGAATGCTGCTATTAAAATTTCTGTTAATATTGCAGAAGGCTCTTCAAGACACAAACTTCAATTTGTTAACTTCTTAAAAGATGCAAAAACTGCTGTTAGAGAATGCGTTGTTTTATCATCAATGGCATTCAAAGCTGGTGCATTTACAGAACAACAGTACGAACAATCAAAAGAAACTCTTGTTGAAATGACAAAGATGCTTGGAGCTATGATTGTTTCATTACAAAGAAGTACAAATCGCGAAGAAGCAGATATTGACCCAAAACAAGACTTCAATAATGTAGGTGAAGTTGATTTTGAATATTAGAAAAATTCTATTTTCATTTAATTTGATGCTTATTTGAGAGAATTGTTGTACATTTGTCTTCCTAAAAGGATAGATATATATTTATGCAATTCTCTCAAATTATTGAGCAACACGATTTAATAAATTCTCTAATACGAATAGCAGACAACAAAAGAGTTAGTCATGCTCAATTGCTTTTTGGAGAAGAGACTTCAAAAGCTTTTGCTTTAGCATTGGCTTATGCTCAATATCTGAATTGCACCAATAAGCAAAGATTCTCTCCCGAAGATAATAGTTTAATTATTGCTGACTCTTGTGGAGAATGCCTTTCTTGCAAAAAGATTTCAAAATTATCTCATCCCGACCTGCATTTAATTTTTCCTAATACAACGACTAAAAAAATTGATTCTAAAAATTCATCAGAACTTCTTCTTAATGAGTTTAGAGAATTTGTTTTAAATAATCAAGGAGTTATTAAATTAAATGACTGGTATGATTTTCTGGATGTAGGTAATAAACAAGGATTAATTAATGTTAGAGATGCTAATAATATAATTAAATCTTTAAGCATTAAATCATATGAAGCAGAATATAAGATTGTAATTATTTGGTGTGTTGATAAATTGCACTATGAAGCAGCTCCAAAACTTCTTAAAACCTTAGAAGAGCCCTACGAAAACACATTGTTTTTGCTTATAACTGACGACAGAGAAAATATTCTACCAACTATTATTTCAAGAACTCAATTAATTAAATTACCAAATATAAATCAAAAAAACACCTCCGATAATAAGTACATGCTATTATTCATTCAATGGATTAGGAGTTGTTTTTATTATCGTTCAAATATTGCAGATATAATAAAAATTATTGAAGCAGATATTGTTAAATTAGGAAGAGAAGAACAAAAGCAACTTTTAAGCTTTTCAATTGAAGTGTTTCAAAACAGTTTCTTATTGAAAACAGGATTAAAAAATAATAATTTATTAGAAAATACAGACCCAACTTTTAGAAATAACTTCCCAAACTATATTACTGAAAACAACATAGAAAAAATATACAAAGAAATAGATAAATCAATTTTACATATAGAAAGAAATGGTAATGCCAAGATAGTATTTTTGGACTTATCAATTCAATTAGGCTTTTTATTAATGAATAATTAAAAATGAATATAGAAGAAATAGAAAATAATGAGGCAGAAAACACTAATGATAATGAACAAATAGACATTATCAGTGAAGAGGAGATAAGAGAATATATTGACAGTTCAAAAGAAAGTGCTGGTTGCAAGCAAACTGAACATCTTAAAGCTGATGAAGAAAAAGAAATTGTTTTTGGAGAACAGTTTGCACATCCTTATTATGATGAAGATCCAGATGTAGGGAAAAACAAATTCACTCCTTCCATTATGCTTACTCGAGGCTGTATTAATGTGCCTCAATCTTATATTCCAGTCAATAAACTTGAACTGGATAGGAACTCAAAACTTTCCATTCACGATTGGATGAGTAATATTAAACCTCCATTTGTTGAAAATAACTTTGATTGTGTTGAAGTAAGATTCAAAAACTCAAAAAAGGATTTCTTCCGTTTGCCTGAAGGATTAGAAATTACAGAAGGAGATGTTGTTGCTGTTGAAGGTTACCCTGGACATGATATTGGAATAGTTACTCTAATTGGTGAACTTTGCAGAGTTCAAATGAAAAGGAAGAAAGTTAATCCTGAAGCTGACACAATAAAAAAGCTATACAGAAGAGCAAAAGCTGCAGATATTGAAAAATGGATTCAATCAATAGAAAGAGAAGACAAAACTCTTTTCAAGACCAGAGATATTATCAACAAACTTAACCTTGATATGAAAATAAATGATGTAGAATATCAAGGAGATAATACTAAGGCTATTTTCTATTATACAGCTGATGACAGAGTGGATTTCCGTCAACTGATCAAACTTCTTGCAGATGAGTTTAGAGTTAGAATTGAAATGAAGCAAATTGGTGCTCGTCAAGAAGCTTCTCGTCTTGGTGGAATTGGAACATGTGGTAGAGAGCTTTGTTGCAGTTGCTGGTTAAACACTTTCAACTCTGTTTCAACTCAAGTTGCAAGAGTTCAACAAATCTTTTCCAATCCTCAAAAATTGGCAGGGCAATGTGGAAAACTTAAATGTTGTTTGAATTTTGAATACGATGTTTATTTAGATGAATTAAAATCATTTCCTGAAATTGGAGTACCTATTTTCACTAAAAAAGGAAAAGCAAATTACATAAAGACAAATGTTTTTCGCAGAGTGATGTGGTATATTTATGAAGGAAGTTCTGATTTCATTATGCTTTCAGTTGATGATGTTAAGAAATTAATCAACATGAATAAGAAACGTCAACCAATTGACAACCTTGAAGCTTATCAAATTAAAGCTGAACCAAAAACAAATCCTAATATTTAATTAATATGAAAAAGGTATTATTCGGATTTATTCTTTTTTCAATAACTCTATTTTTCACAAGTTGCAACCCAGATGTTGTGTATGATGAAAACAAAAAAGTGAGTGAAAAGGGTTGGAATATGAATGAGAGATTAGAATTTGAGGTTAATATTAAAGACACAATGAGGCTTTATGATTTTGCAATAAACCTTAGAAACACAACCGACTATCCAAATTCCAATATATTCTTTTTCATCAAAACAATTTATCCTGATGGTTCTATAACCAAATGCGATACTGTTGAATGCTATGTGGCTTATTTGGATGGCACTTGGACTGGAAAAGGAAGTGGGAGAATAAAAGATAATAGATTCTGGTTTACTCAGAAAGTTATTTTCCCAATGAAAGGAGTTTATAGATTTGAAGTGCAACAAGCAACAAGAGACTCTAACTTAGTTGGAATATCTGATGTTGGTTTGCATATTGAATATCATAATCAAAATAGAAATAAAAAATAATGGCTCAAAATAAAACAGATAAAAGGAAAAAAGACAGCAATAATTTTTCTATCTATGTAAGGAGAATGTGGAAGATTTTTGGAGCTTTCATGGTTTTTCTTTTCCTGTTTTTCTTCTTTTTGTCTTTAGGATGGTTAGGATTTATGCCTTCCTTTGAACAATTGGAAAACCCTAATTCAAACTTAGCATCAGAAGTATATTCTGCCGATGGAGAAATATTAGGATATATTGGAATTCAAAATCGTTCTAATGTTCAGTATTCTGAATTACCAAAAAACGTAATAGATGCATTAATTGCCACAGAGGATGTTAGATTTTATAAACATTCAGGCATTGACTTCAGAAGCTTATTTAGAGTTTTGGGTAAAACTGTTTTGGGTGGAGATAGAGGCTCAGGTGGTGGTAGTACAATTACCCAACAATTGGCTAAAAACCTTTTCCCAAGAGATCAAAAAACAAAGATAGGAGTTATTTACTCTAAATTAAAAGAATGGGTTGTTGCCATCAAACTTGAAAGAAACTATACTAAGGAAGAAATTCTTACAATGTATTTGAATACTGTTGACTTTGGAAGCAATGCTTTTGGAATTAAAACAGCAGCAAGAACATTCTTCGACAAACTTCCTTCCGAACTGAAAACAGAGGAAGCTGCAACATTAATTGGACTTTTAAGAGCCCCTACTGCATATAATCCCGTTAGAAGAAATGAGCGTTCAAAGGAAAGAAGAAATACCGTATTGTCTCAAATGGCAAAATATGGTTTTTTAGAAGAGGATAAAGCAGAAAAGCTTAAGCAAACTCCTTTGGACATTAGCCATTATAACCCACAATCTCATGATGAAGGAATTGCAACATATTTCAGAGAATATGTAAGAAACTATATAAAAGAATGGAGTAAAACTCATAAAAAACAAAATGGAGAACCTTATGATGTTCATAGAGATGGTTTAAGAATATATACGACCATTGATTCAAGAATGCAACGCTATGCAGAAGAAGCAGTAAAAGAACATTTCAAAACTCTTCAGAAACAATTTTTTGCTCACACAAAAGGATATGCCTCAGCTCCATTTACAGGAATTTCAAAAGATGAAATAGAAAAAGCATATATTCAATCTATGCGTAATTCAGAACGCTATCAAACAATGAAACTTGAAGGATATTCTGATAAAGAAATCAGACAAGTTTTTAATGAAAAGATAGAAATGAGAGTTTTTTCTTGGGATGGGGCAAAAGATACTGTAATGAGTCCTTGGGATTCACTAAAATACTATAAGTATTTTCTTAATACAGGTATGGTTTCCATTGAGCCTCAAACAGGATACGTTAAGGTATATGTTGGAGGAATTGACTATAAATATTTCAAATTTGATAACGCTGTTCAAGGACAAAGACAAGTTGGGTCAACATTTAAACCATTTGTTTATGCTGCAGCAATGAGAGACAATGAACTATCTCCATGTTTTGCTCTTCCAAATCTTCCAGTAACTTTTGAAGATTATGATAATTGGACTCCAAGAAACTCCAACGACACAAGAGAAGGAGAAATGATAACCCTAAAATGGGCTTTAGCAAATTCAGTCAACTATATTTCAGCTAATTTAATTAAAAACTACACAACGCCCAGCTCAGTTATTTCTTTAGTAAGAAAGATGGGTATTAAATCAGCCATTCCTGCTGTACCTTCAATAAGTTTGGGAACATGCGATTTGTCAGTAATTGAAATGGCTCAAGCAATGGCTACATTAGCTAATAAAGGAACTCATATTGAACCAATCTTTATTACAAAGATAACCGATAATAAAGGAGTTGTTTTGGATGCAGTAAAATCAAAATCAAATGTTGCACTTGACCAACAAACCTCCTACTTGGTATTAGACCTTATGAAAGGAGTTGTTGAAAGTGGAACAGGTAGAAGATTGAGATATATTTACAATTTAAGAAGTACAATTGCTGGGAAAACTGGAACAACAGATAATAATTCCGATGGTTGGTTTATTGGTATTAATCCAAAATTAGCAACAGCTGTTTGGGTTGGAGGTGAATTGCGTTCAATACATTTCCGTTCTACAGCCTTAGGTCAAGGAGCAGCAATGGCTTTACCTGTTTATGGTTTGTTTATGAAACGATGCGAAAGAGATAACTCTTTGAAATTCTATCAAGGTGACTTTACCTCTCCAGAAACTATAAGCATTGAAATGGATTGTAGTAAATACTTGGAAGAAATCAACACCGACTACTCAACCTCAACTCAAACAACAACTCAATCGGAATATAATAAGAACTGGTAGTAAATACAATTATTTATTTCTTCCCATTATTCTAAAATTTATATCCTAAAGAAAGTAATATTCAAAATTGGAATATTTATAAGAGATTTGATTTTAATTCTTAATCAATTTCTTCCGAATATATCCCTTATTAGTATTTACTCCTAATATATAAACTCCCTTTGAAAAAGAATTAATATCAAGAGTTTTTTCCTTTTGCTTTACATTAGTTTGATAAACCTTTTGACCAAGGGAATTAAATACTTCAATAGAATTAATAATATTCTCCGAACTTATATTTACTTCTTTACTTGTTGGGTTAGGATAAAGAGTAATTGAATTATCTTCCTCTATTATATCATTAAGTCCTGCAAATGGATTACTGCAATTAGTTATATATTCTGACATATATTGCAAATCTCCATTATGTTCATAACACAAAAGCTCTCCTGTAGCAGTTGATTTAATCGCTAATCTTGTAACAATATCAAATAGTAATCCAAATTCATCACCTATACCTTCAATAATTTTACAAACTAAATTAGTTGGATTCCAAATACTGGTTAAATAAAATTGTTTTCTTGGAATTCCTTCAATCTCTACAGTATCAATATATCCAACAATAAATTCCATTATTCCAGCACTTTGAAAATAGAAAGTATCTCCAACTGAAAGAGAAAAATCAAATAGCATTCCATTACGCCAATCTTCATTATCATAACCTGAACTACCTTTGTAAAAGACTTGTTTTTGTTCATTCTCTCTTAATCCTCCAATACATTCAGAAGATAAAGGATTAAAAACAGAGTCAGTAAACCAATAGAGTTTCTTATATGATAACCCCTCAATTAAAGTATCCTCTTCCGTTAGAGCAAACCTATTATAATGTCTATATCCTTCAGTTGCAGTAGTAGTTGTCCAAATCTGAACACCAGGTTTAACCATTGGGATATATTCATAATCTTGTGCATTAAGATTTAATGCAAATAGAGTTATTAAAAACCCTAATACTAATTTATAAACATTTGTTTTCATTGCAATTATTTATTTCAAATTCATAGTATCACGACTAATTTGTTTAAAGTAAAATGTGCCTATTGTGTCATTGAAATTTGTATCAGAGGAGTAAATTCCAACAAAATCATATTTAGAGAAAGCTGAAATATAATTATATCTATACTTTCCTTTCATTCTTTTATTAGGTCTTAAAGGAACACCATGATTACTTAATTCATAGTAGTAATCTCCTCTTTTGTGCATTTCTGCATAACTTATTATACTTGGACCAATATATCCCCAAATAAGAAAAGATTTATCTTTAAAACTTCTAAATGTATAATGAGAATATAAATCAGGGTAATAAATAAATTTGCTATAATTAGTATTTTCATTCAATATATAAGTTCCCCATAATTCATTGGAAGGATAATCAGTAGTATTTTGATGGGTTGTATCTTCCGAATCATCATTATTATCTTTGCAAGAATAAATAACAGGGATTAGAAAAACTAATAAAATAAATAGTAACTTCTTCATTTTACACCTCCTTTTGATGGATTAAATTATTTTCAATACTGAGAAATATTGGCTCTTGATTTGATTGTTTTAATATAATGATAAAAGCAAAAAAAGTTAAGGCTATTATAGATATAATAACGAAGAAAGGGAATAAGATATAATAAATATAAGCTATCATTGGAATAAAACTTATAATTTTTGCAAATCTAATAATTTATTTCCTAAGTATCTAATAATTTATGAAGAAAGTTTTTCTTTTTGAGTGATTATGCCTTATTTATATAAGGAAATAGCTTACTTAAATCAAGGAAAAACTTATTTATATAAGGAATAAATTCAGTAAGGTGGCACCATACTATAAGTAAGGTGGCATGTTACTTTAGTAAGGTCGTACGTTACTATCAGTATGGTCGTACCTTATTTAATTAAGGTCGTACCATAACAGTGTTATGGTCGTACCATAGTGATGTTATGGTACGACCATAGCAAATTTAAACCTTATCTTATTCAATTTTTATAAGGTTTTAGCAAAGAATATTAAGGAGTTAGCAAATAGAAATAAGGAGTTAGGGAAAAAAATATAGGCAATCCAAAATTTGAATTGCCTTTATTATTTATTTAGTTACTAACTAATATTTAGTTCTCTTTGTGTGTCATTATCTCAAGTATCATCTGGTCGATTTCATCCATTCCATAACGACCAATTTTACCAAGATTCTTTATGGAGCGTTCAATATCTTTTTCGCTTATTCCATCAGTTTCGTCTACAACAATATTGCTTATTGCAAGAGTTGAAGAGTCAAAAGCAGCATTTAGCCCAGCTGCAATTTTTAAAGCGCAGGATGGTTTTGCTCCATCGCAAATCATTCCAGTTAATGTGTTTATCATATTCTTAATGGAGTAACAAACCTGTTCATAAGTTCCTCCTTGAAGATAAACCAAGGCTGAAGACACTCCAATTGAAGCATTAACAATTCCACAAAGTGCTGAAAGTCTTCCTATATATTGTTTAATATAGATTGACATAAGATGTGAAAGTACCAAAGCTCTAATTATTTCTTCATTAGACTTGTTTGTCTGTACTCCATATTCATAAACTGGCATTGTGCAAGTTATTCCCTGGTTTCCTGAGCCAGAATTGGAATAAACAGCCAAAGTTGCCCCATCCATTCTTGCATCTGATGCTGCACAAGTTTTTGCAATAACTCTTTCTCTTATTGTTAAATCGCAATTAGAAAGTATTAGCTTACCTGTTTTTAGTCCATAATCCCCTTTCAAACCTTCTTCAGAAGTTGCTTTAATAACTTCTGCAACATCCATCACCCATTCCAATTCCTCCAAATTGGTTTTAGTTGCATAATCAAAAACATCTTTAGATGTTATAATTACATTTTCATTGGTGTTTGTTTGTTCTTGAGTTTTTTCTTCCTTATGAAATATTACTTCTTCGTTCTTTTGAACATGGGTAAAGTTTTGATGAGTTTTGCAAATAATGACTTTTGAAAACTCTTCATTGAAATAAGCTCTGCATTCAATGTATAGTTTATCTACATCCTTTGCATGAACAACTTCTAAATTGTTTTCTTTTAGCCATTGTTTTGCTTTGTCAAGATAAGCTTTTGCATCATTCAAAACATCTAATCCCTTAGATGAATCTCCACCCACAACACCAATTGCAACAGCTATTGGAAGTCCTTTCATATTGGTTCCAGGAATACCTACTCCCATTGCATTTTTAATTATGTTTGGACTTAAGTGAAGTTCTATCTTTTGAGGTTCCTTGCCAAGAGTTTCTTTGGCTTTTGCAACGCATAAAGCAACAGCTACTGGCTCTGTACAACCTGTAGCTAAAATTATATTTTCTTTTAGAAGCTGTTTAATTATTTCGTTTTTAAGCATTAAGTAGTGATTAATGATTAATGGTTAGTGATTAATTATTTCTATTTTTTCGTTTTAGCCTTTTTGTCTATTTCTTTCATTAAATCGGGTTTGATTTGAGTTTCATAAATCTTACGGAACTCATCAAAGCTATATTTTGATTCATATTTTCCTCCCAAGAATACAACCATTGGTTCAAAATCCTTTGCTGGATAGTATCCAGGAATAACAGTTGCAATGGTTAAATCGGAATTTAGAATTGAATATGAAGGATAAGATAATCTATTTCCTAAAAGCATTCTTGCCAAATCGTGTGTTGCACCTCTTTTTCCGTTTGGAGTTGGATTAACATAGGTTTTGCCTCCAAAGGTTACTTCTTCTTTTGATTCAGCATCATATTTTACACTATAGAAGAAATGATTCATTAGTTTGGCAATTGTTGTGTCGGAGAAAGTATCTTTATCCATTCTCTTACACCATCCACACCAATCAGTATAACAGTCAATGAAAACACGTTTTGCATCTTTTCCATCTGCTTTTATTTGATTTTCTACATCAGTAATCTTTAACCAATTTATTTGATTTTGTGCATTTGATGTTCCAATAAAGAGTGTCATCATCAATGCTATAAGAACTATTCTTTTCATATTTATTTGTTTTAGTTTTTTATTTATTAGTATTTATTATTGTTTCTTCGTCCAAACGTTTAATTATTGCTCCAGTGAAATAATGTTCAATCACTTGCCAATACTCATAACCTTGATTACACATATTTATTGCTCCCTCCTGGCTAAGCCCAACACCGTGTCCATAACCTCTACCCTTTAGTTTTACTTCAGAACCCCATTCTTGACAATCAAAGAAAGTGGAACGTAGACCAAAGTCTTTTCTAATCTGCACCAAAGAAACACCAAGCATTTCTTTCTTTCTTCCATCCTTTTGAGAGAAATTAAGCAATTCTTTTTCAATGGAATCATTTTTGATATTAACGCCCTTTTCTTTAAAATAGCGTTTCCAATCTCTAATTTTAATATACTTTTCCCATTGATAAGCCTTAGTTCCAATAGAGAAAGTATCTATCTTACCAACCAAATGACTGAAAGGTTTCCCCCAAACATCTTCCGAACTAACTGTTTGTCCTCCAGAATTGGAATGGAACACTGTTTCTATTATGTTTCCTGATGAATCAACAATAACCTCTCCCTTGCTGTTGTATGCTCCTTGAATAACCTCAACTTGATTGGCTCTACCCTTATATGCTTGACAATGTACACCATCACATAAATGAAATCCGTCAGCTTTATGTTTGTTTATGTTTTTAATAAGATAGTTTCTAACACAAATAGCTTGGAGTTTAAAAAAGTCAACATTAGTTGTTGCTCCCCATGTTTCGGCTTGAACAACTCCTGCAATATAACTTTCAGTTTCAAGATTGTTAATTAAAAACAAACCATTATTCTTAACACTCACAAATAAATCATCATCATATCTTCTATCCTTAACAAGGGTTGTATCTTTTCCTCGAAGAAGGAAAAAACTCATTAAGCCTTCTGAAGAGAATTTCAGTTCTTTGAAATTACCAATTAAGGAATCATTAATGGAAAGGGAAAGTTTATCTGATTGAGTTTTAATTTTAACAACATCTGTTTTGTGGAGTAATTGTTTTGCACCTTCTATTTGAATTGAATATTTGCCAAATGAAGGGATAAAAGATATTTCATTTAATTTAGTATCTGCAAAAATTCTGACATTTATCCTTTGAGCCTTTAGTCCAAAGGAAAACATTAACATAAAGATAAATAGTATTTGTATTTTAAGTCGTAATTTCATTTCTTTTTTTCTCTCCTACTTACTAATAATTTCGTAAATCCTTTTAGCTATCTTCTTACTTGCACCTGCTGAACCCAATATTGTTTGTAGATTTGAATAATTCATTTCCATTTCTGTTCTGTATTTTTTATCGTAAGCTATCTTTCTAAATTCCTTTTCCAAGCTTTGCTTATTCCAATCTTTTTGCAAAAGTTCAACAACAACCTTTCTATTTAAAATTATATTTACAAGCGATATAAATTGTAGATTAACCAACATCTTACCTATTGCAAAAGAAATTGGGTTTCCTTTATAGCAAACAACTTCAGGAACATTAAATAAAGCTGTCTCCAAGGTTGCTGTTCCTGAACATACAACTGCACAATAGGAAACATTTAAAAGAGAATAGATTTTATTGAAGACTATCTTTGCATCAGTATCCTGCATATATTTTCTATAGAAAGCCTCATTGTATGTGTCAAGACCTGCAATTACAAAATCAAAATCAGGAAATTTTTCAACCAAACTCATCTGAATAGAAAGTATATTCTTTATCTCCTGAACTCTGCTTCCAGGTAAAAGTGCCACAATAGGTTTATCTCCTAATGAATTTTCCTTTAAGAAGATTTCCTTATCTTGTGTTTTTCTATAATCTTGAATTTCATCCAGTAGAGGATTACCATAATATTCTACATCAAAATTATATTTTTGGAAAAACTCTTTTTCAAAAGGGAAAATAACAAAAAGCTTTGTCAGAACTTTCTTCATAACAGCAATTCTTCCCTTTTTCCATGCCCAAACCTTAGGAGAAATATAATAGAAGGTTTTAAATCCTTTCAAATGGCAAAAAGAAGCAATACGAAGATTGAATCCAGGATAATCAACAAAAATTACACAATCAGGATTATAAGCAAGAATATCTTTTTTACATTCTCTTAAATTATTAAGAATGGCTTTCAGGTTTGCCAACACTTCAACAAAACCCATAAAGTTCATATCCTTTATATGTTTTACTAAAGTTGCACCTTCATTTTGCATTCTATCTCCTCCCCAAGCTCTAAACTCTGCTGTTTCATCCCAAAACTTAATCTCTTTCATTAAGTAAGAGGCATGCAAATCGCCTGAAACTTCTCCAGCAATAATATAATATTTCATATCTTCCTTATAGTTTTGTGGTGGTTACTAAACCTATGCTATACAAATAAGCAAACAGAGAAAGCAATCCCAAAATAATAACAATCAAAACTCCTCTTGCTGATTTAATGTTTTCTGTTTTGAAATACCAACGCATTAAAAAAATCGGTGCTACAAAAGAAAACAAGAACAACTTTGGATTATCATTGAAAGTCATTGAAAACAGGAATAAACCTGTCAATAAAACAATTGCTGAAACAACTGTTGAAGCTAACCCAACAGTAAACCCAAATAAAAAATTATCCTTTTTAAGTTTGTCAATCATTATTCAAAACGGATTTTATAATCTTCAATAACTTTATATGCAGTTAAGTCAACATGCATTGGAGTAATGGCACAATAGCCATCTTTCATAGCTATATGGTCTGCTCTATTGTTTTCATCTCTGCAATTATATATTCCAGTCAACCAGTAATAAGAAAATCCCATTGGATCTTTTCTTTCCAAAAATCTCTCATTCCAATAAGCTTTTGCTTGATGACAAACCTTAACTCCTTTAATTTCATCTTGAGGAAAGTTTACATTCAAACATATATGTTCATCCAAGCCTTTTTCCAAAACATCTTTAGAAATTTTATCTATAAAAGAACTGCAATGAGAAAAGTCAGCCTCAACATCATGATTGTCTACAGAAAATCCAATACTTGGAATACCTTCAGCACATCCTTCAAAAACAGCAGCCATTGTTCCACTATAAATTGTATTGATTGAAGCATTAGAGCCATGATTGATTCCTGCCACAACTAAGTCTGGCTTTCTATCTTTAAAAACAATACTGAATGCCATCTTCACACAATCAACAGGAGTTCCATTGCAAGCATAACCAATATAGCCTTCTCTTTCTTCCATTTTCTTTAATCGCAATGGCCTAATTGTTGTAATTGCGTGGCTTTTCCCGCTTTGTTGAGTTAGTGGTGCAACAACCACAACATCACCTATATTACTCATAAGCTTAATCAAAAGTTGAATCCCCTTAGCCCAATAACTATCATCATTTGTAATAAATATAAGTGGTCTTTCCATAAATATATAGTCAATTCGAAGTTAAAATATTTCAAAAATAATTTACAAAGATAAGTATAAAAATATTACTTTTGCCTTTTAAATTAAAAATATGCTACAGAAAATTTTGCTTTACCCAATAACACTAATCTGGAAAATAGAGAATAAACTTATTAGATTTCTTTTTGTAGGTGCACTCAATACTGCTGTTGGTTATTTTTTATTCCTTTTCTTTATTTGGATTGGGTTGCATTACTCCCTATCATTGCTATTCTCCCAAATTATTGGAGTACTTTTTAATTATAAGACTACTGGTTATATTGTATTTGAAAACAAAAGCAATAAGCTTCTTTTCCATTTCTTTATAGTTTATGGATTAGTTTATTTAGTTAATGTTTTGGAGCTTTATCTTTTGGGACATTCAGGATTATACGAATGTATCCTTTCATCAGATAGCCTTCAATTTATTCATTCCCTTCCAATCAATCAAGATAAACTTTCCGATGCAATTGGTCAAGCAATAGTAGTCCTCCCTAATTCACTTTTAGTTTTCTATCTTAATAAGAAATTTGTCTTTCAAAAGAAAGACACCAAAGCTAAAGAAAAATAACCTTAACTTATTTTTATTTTTCCTTAGGTTATTTTGGAGTATCTTAAGTTATTCGTTCAACAGCCAAAATAAATACCTAACTTTATATCAATATAGTATAATTACTTTATCACTTCTTAAAGGGTTTTCACTCGTTCTTTTAGAATTTCTTAATTTTAAATCTTCTTCTGATTGTGCATTAATGTAATAAATAGACTTTAAAAATTTACCTTTTTTATATTCCATGCATTCATAAACTCTTTTTTGATAATCAAATATAAAAAGTAATCCATCTAATTTGCCATTTTTAAAATTTCCTTGTAATGCAACTCTATTGTCAGCAATATAATATCCAAAACCTACACCTGTAACAAAACCATCTTTCAAAGGAAACATATATAATAATTTATTTCTATAATAAACTTCCAATTTCCCGTCATCAGGATTTATTATTTTTATCCTGTACGAATTATCTCCTTTGTCAAAAATACTATCATAGGAAACCAATATAAATTGCCCAATTAGAAAATAATTGGTATCCATCATTCCTGTGAAATAGTTATAAAAACCAAGTGAGGTAAAAGATGTGTCTTTATCTATTTTATAATCAGGAATAGACTTCTGTGCATTACCAATTTTACATACAAAAAGTAATAATGTAAATATTATTTTCTTCATAAGTGAGGATATATATTAATTTCCAAAGCCAAAGTTAGAAATAAAATTTTGAATAGGAATAATCTACAAATTAAAATTAAAAAAATCAACATTAATTAACTCCGACCTTTTACAAATAAGCGTGAAGAAAATTGAAGTTTTGAACGTTAAAAAAGTTTATTCTGTTTGAGCCGTTAGGCGAGTTTATAAACTTTTAGTTCAAGGCTTCAATTTTTAGCTTATTTGTGAACAGTCTTGATTTTTTGTTACTTTTTTATCAAGAAAAAAGTAAGTATAAAATAAAACCTTGTTTCACCAAATTAAAACGAAGAAAGAAAAAATTAAAACGAAGAGTTAGTAAATTAAAAGGGCGTTTCAGTAAAATGAAATAAAGTTATATTTCTACAATAAAAAAGTCGAGATATAATTTTACTTATATCCCGACATAGTATTATTTAGTTGTTTTATTGATAAGCTTTACTTTGGAAATCTATCCTCTATCTTTTTCTCTCTAACTTCTTTTCTCTTGAACTTGAAGTTTTAGAACTTGAAGATGTTTTGTTTGATTCAGAAGATTTTTTGCTTGGAGTTGATTCTCTAACTGAGCTACTGCGAGGTTGAGGATTAGATTTATTATTGTTAATTGTTCTTTTGGAGTTATTATTTTCTTGAGTCTTTCTTTCTATAGTTTTTCTTTCCTGTTGAACGTTTCTTTCTGGAGTAAATGTTTTTGAATCTTTATCTTTATTCTCCCTACTTTCAATTCTTCTGTTAGGTGTTTGGTTAGTGTTTTCATATTTTCTAGTTTCCATTACAGGAGTATTGTTTTCTCTTACTCTATTTTCTTTTTTAGAGTCGTCTATTCTACTTTCCTTGTTTTCTTCTTTTGTTCTATTAACCTCATTTATACGCTTTGGCTCTTGCAATTTGATTTGTGCTCTTGATGCTTCAGGAGTGTTTTGTTTAAATTCTTGTGCTCTTGTGCGGTTAGAATTTATTAGTTTACTATTACTTCTTAAGCTATTATCATTGAATGTAACTCCCTTATTATCTTTTTTGAAGGTTTCTTCCATTGAAGTTTCTGCAGGAAGTTCTTTCAAGAGACTCAATTCTTCATTGTCGAAATAAGATTCAGTATTTATATTCTTAAAGTTTCCTCCACTATTTAAATGTCCATATCTATTTCCTCCATTATCATTATTAGGTTTGTTTGGATCAAATGCTCCTGTTCTTCCATTCCTTCCACTTGCATCGTTATAGGTATTTGGTCTGTTGGAGTTGTAGTTTGAGTTGTTGCCATGATTGTTATGATGTGTATTATAGTAAGTATTGTAATAGTTATTGTAGTTTCCATAGTGGTATCCAGGATTTCCAGAATAATATGGGTTATAACCATAGTAGCGACTCCATCCATAGTTATTATAGTAGAAATAATCCCAGTAGTCATCGCAACCATCAATTACTCTTAAAGCATAATCTCTTGCTTTTAGAGAGTAATGAATTGCTCTACGAAAGTTTCTGCGATTGTATTGGTGTTCTGCGTAATCATTATAATAAACTGCACGAGAAAGATTACTTCCTGTCCAATATCCATAATAATCGGCAATAGAATAAGCTTCTTCAATTATATATGCAGTTTTGTTAATTGTTTTTCTTGCTTTATTTCTATTATATCCATAATAAGAAGCATCTGCATTGAAGCTTACTGTAAGAAATGCAACAACTATAGCTATCATTCCTACAAATTTTCCGAGATTTTTTGATTGAGCTTTCATGATATTTAATTTTTTAATTTGTTTCTACTTTTAGAGAAACAAATAGCGTGCCAAAGTAAGAAAAGAGATTTTATTTAGTTCTATTTCTAATAGCAAATTGAATGGAAATCACAATATTCACAATCATTTTTATTCTGATTGTATGTAGAATTATTATCCAATAAAAGAATATCCTTTAAACAAGAAATTAAATTATCTTCAAAGTATTGGTATATTTCATCAAAATCATCAATAAGTCTTCTACCTTTATCATCATTTAAAAGATAAATATCACTAATTTGATTTTCTATCGTTGATGTTTTTATATAAAGAATTTCAGGTTTAATTTTATAAGAATTTATTTTAGGAATTAGCTCTTGCAATTTTTGGTTATTAGTAATTAACCATGAATAGAAAAAAGCTTGAAAGAAATAGTCATTTCGTTTTTTAGTCTCATCATCATTAAAGAAAATTTGATCCAAACGTACTTCTTTCTTTGCATAGTTATTAGTTTTATAATCCAGAACTCTAACAATGGCATCACCATCTGCATTAAACTTTAAATCAATTCTATCAATATATCCTCCAAGTTTAATTTCCTTTCCATCAATTTCCAATGTTTTATCAAAACCTTCCTCCATTGCAATAATATTAAATGGAGCATAATTCTTATCAATCTCAATTAGTTTGCGAAGATATTTTATTAGAATTTCTTTTTTTATATTCTGAATTTGGTTGTATTCAATCTTTGGGGTTTTTCTTTGTTTAATCTTCAGATATTCTATCTCAAAGTTTTCATCAACAATCCTTTTAATATTCTTAGAATGAAGTTCAATATCCTTTTTTGTTATTTCTCTTGTATTGGTTTTCTCTATTATTTCATTATAGAACTGTTTTGCACAATCATGAAATATTGTTCCGAAAACATTATCCTGCATTTCTTCATCAAACTCTTGAGATAATGTTAAACCAATAATTTGTTTGAAGAAGAATTTGAGTTGACAATTCAAATAGTCATTAATATAGGTTGGTGAAAGAAATTTTGTTTCGGATTTCTTTAATATTTTATCTATATGCTGTTGTTCTCTATTAAAAGAAAGTACTTTTTCTTTTGGAGAATTAATACCACAAGAAATAGAATTATATTTAAACTCTTTATTGGTTTCTATTCTTAATTGCTGAATAAAACGGGACATTTCTTTTGGCTTTGTGTCGCTTGATGTTGCATTATAGAGAAAATGAATTGACTCACTATGTTGCAAAAGTCTGTAGAAATAGTAAGCAAATACTGCTATTTTCCTTTCAATTGTTGTTAAGTTATATGCTTTCCTTATTGTAAAAGGGATAAATGAAGAATCAATACTAATATTTGGTAGTGAATCATCATTTGCAGACAGGAAAAGAATATGCTTAAAGTCCAAGCTTCTGCTTTCCAAAAGTCCCATTATTTGAATACCATTAATTGGATCTCCTTCAAAAGGAACAATTATACTATTCAGTGCACTGCGAATTGTATTATATAGTAGGCTACCTTTCAAATCAATCTTTTCTTCCTTAAATAAGTCTTCAAGATTATTCAATACATTAGAAAATCTATACAAAGACTCAGCCAAAACTTCTTCAACTGCTTGATGAGAACTTGCAATTTCTTCATTAATATTCTTATCAGCAACAATTTTTACAATATCCTTTAAAGCTATAATCAGTTCTAAAGGTTTTGATTTTAAATTAAGAAGTGAAGAAATATCATTAAAAGAATTTATTTCACTTTCACTTAAATAAATTGCATTATTATTGATTAATTCTTTTGTAGCATTGGAATACTCTCCTTTAAAATAGTTATGTTCAACAAAAGGAAGGAGGTTTTTAAGTTTTGGAGATGAATTTTTTGATAAAGAATTTTGATAGTTTAAATAGCTATCAATTAAAGTAAACAAAGACGTTAACTGGAATTTATATCCCATTGTTATGTTCACTTTAGTTGTTTCATTTCCAATTTTTGGAGGTAAAGCATTTAAAACAGAAGGGAGTAAATCTTCATTACACAGTAAAATTGCAATATCTTTTTGTTCTAAATCCTTATTTTCAAAACTTAGCTTTTCTAACCATTGACTAATATATCCAGTTTGTGAGTTTTCGTTTGGACAAGAAATAATCTCTAAAGATAAATTGTTGGTAAGAATGTTATTTGTATTTATTTCAAAATCATTTGGCATTGGAAAGTTTTTAATATTTTCTCTTAAAAACAATCCTGCTTCTTGCTTTTGATTATTTACATAGTAATTATCATAATCCCAATAGAAACGAGTTTCATAAGTGTTTCTTAACCATGAAAAGATTTCTTTTTCAACATTATTCAACACATTGAAACCAACAACACAATAAACACTATCCTCTTTTTGCTCTAACTCACTTAACTTTTCAACCAAATCCCTGTAAAGCATTCCCGAATAACCAATGCCATGTTCTCTTAATTTAGTTTTATAAAGAGTATAAATTTCGAATAAACAATTCCATACATTTATAAACCTCTCTTTAATTTCAGAAGAAGTTTCGAAGCCAAAAGAAGAATTAAAGAACTCCTTTAGAAGGTTCTTTTGTTCCGAAGAAAGAAAATCAAAACTATTCTCAATTTCTTTATAATCTTCAATATTCTTAAAGACATTCTCTGCATTAGCCAAATTCTTGTCAATATCATCAAAATCTTTCAAAAGCATAATACCCCAATAGTAAAACTCCTCAAAGGTTTCCTTAACCATTGAAGATTTATCTTTATAAAAAACTTCTGAATAAACTTCATATAGATAATAAGACAATACTATCTCTTGAGCTTCAACTAATGGAGAATACTTACTTACAAAATCATTAATGGTGTAATATTGAGGAGAAAAAAAAGGTTTCTGCATGTAGTTATACAATGCTTCATTGAAGAAAACCTTTGCTCTTTGGTTGGTGAAAATTATATTTAGGTTTGTGAAATCACCCTTATATTTTTCAGCCAAATTAATAGCAACTTGAGACAGAAAAGCATCTTTAATCATTTATCTCATTACTTCAATTGAGCCGTTAAACTCTAAAACCTTATCATGGCGTTTTCCATAGAAACGATAGAAATAAGTACCATCTGTAGAACCAGTTGCCTTAGGGTCCCATAAGTCAGACTTTTCTTTTATATTCTTAACATTATAAATAATCTTCCCATGACGATTATATATAATTAATTCATTTTCTGGAAAAGCTTTTTGTTCAATCAAATTGTGAATATCAAAAATATCGTTTACACCATCTCCATTCGGAGTTACCACATTAGGGAACAAAACATTATCAACCTGCAAATCCAAGTAAATTATACTGTCACAGCCTAAATAAGTTTGAAGTTTTTGTTCATAAACTCCAGTTTCTCTTTCATTAAACCCGAACTTATTATATACATTTCCCTTATAAATATTAGCTTTAATTGTATCGGAGAAAGTTGGATTAACATGCAAATACAAAACTAAAATACTGTCACACCCAAACTGAGTATTGAGATTTTGAATATAAGTTCCGGAAGAATCAGCATTAAAGCCATATTCGTAAATATCACCATTGCATATTGTATCATAAATTGTATCATAATAAGGCTCATGAACCAACAAAGATAAATTCACAATACTATCACATCCATATTCACTTAAGAAAGAATGAGTATAAAACCCTTGATCTATTTCATTAAAGCCAAACTGATTATATATTTCCCCTTTACATATCTCTGCAAAGATTGTATCATTATATTTCTCCCCTACAACCAAGTTAAGATTAACAATACTGTCACATCCCATAATGGTTTGCAAACTTTGAGTATAAAAGCCCGTTTCCCTCTCATTAAATCCATAATTGCTATAAATCTCTCCATTGCAAATTGTATCAAAAATAGTATAATTATAAGCTGAATCAAAAGTAAAATGAATAGTAAAGGAAGTATCTACATGTTCATCAGGTAAAATGTAACACAAAAGAGTAGTTAGATATCCATTTACAGCATAAAGACGTACAGAATCAATATTTACTTCAATAAAATGACTATCATAGTAAATTTCATTTGAGCACATTCTCACATAAGAAGTATCAAAAACAGTAATATCTTGAGAATATGCTTTGGGAGACAAAATCAATGTCAAAAAAACTATTAAAAAACTAAGGTAAAATCTCATCAACTTTTCTAAAAAAATTCTAAGTACAAAATTACAATATTTATTTTACTTCAACTATCTCGAGAAAAAATTCTTGTAAACAAATAATTAACGATTTTCAAATTAGCTTTATTTTACCTCAACAATTTCAGATGATATTTGTGTTTCGGTGAAGTCTACAAACCATAGGTAGGATTGAATTTTACTAAAGCCAATTTGTTTTATTAATTGCTCGTAGTTTTTTATTTGAGATGAATATTCATTTATATTCTTCTTTGTTTTGGCAAATTTATAATCAACTAATATTATCTCATTGTCTTTTGTTATCATAAGTCTATCGGGACGTTTGGTTGTAATTTGTCCTTCTTCTTTTACAATAATATCTATTTCATTTAAAATCTTATATCCTGGAGAAAACCAAACGGAGGCTTGTTCTGTGGAAAGCATTTGTTCAACAATGCTTTTATAATAGTCTTTTTCTTTAAGACTTATTTCTCCTTTTTGAACTGAGGTATCAATGGTTTTTTCTATATCTTGTTTTGTATTTATTTTTGAAAGCAGGTTATGAAGGATAATTCCTTTTTGGCGAGGAGAAGATTCTTCCTTTTCATCATTTTTAAGTGCGCCAATAAACTCTTTGGCTTGTCTGGTTTGAGAGTATTTTATTTGAGAGTCAAGAAAGCTCGATTGAAGTGGTATTGAGTTTGGAGTTATTTTGAAGATATTTGTTTGTTGAGTTGTTGAGTTGTTGAGTTGTTGAGTTGTTGAGGGTCGATTTTCTAATTCTTCATTTATTTGTTTATCTGATTCAAGGTAATAGGCATATTGAGTATCTCCTTCAGGATTTGTTTCTTGTTGTAGTTGCTTTTTAAGCGCAATATAGAGATATTTTGAAATATTATCAATGTGTTTTAAGTCAATTCCGTCTTTGTTTTCTGAAAGTTGTCCAATAATTGAAAGGGAATGTTTTGGTCGAGTTAAAGCTACATAAAGAAGGTTAAGATTATCTACAAATTGTTGTAGTTGCTCATCAAGATATTCTTGATGATAAAAAGAATTGTTTAAAGAGCTTTTCTTAGATAAAAGAGTTGGAATACTTGAATCTAATCTATTTTCTTTTAACCATAATTCTGCTTCAGAACTAAATTTCCAATTGGCATAAGGGATAATAACTACAGGAAATTCCAATCCTTTGGATTTGTGAATTGACAATAGTCTTATTCCTTCGTAATCATCGTTTATTATAATCTTTTTTGTTTGTAAATCTTCCTCCCAATAGGTTAGAAATGCAGTAAGGTTGGATGAGTTGTTTTTAGTGTATTCTTGAACCTGATCTAAAAAAGAAGTTATAAATGATAATTCATTTGCATCTTTATCTAATTGCAATTGCTTAATTACATATACAGATAAATCAAAAAGCGGTTTTCTTAAGATTTCTTTTTTTGCTATCCATTCTAATTCTTGAGGGATTTTTTGTGATTCATCTATACTTTGAAGAGGTTTATCATCCTTGTATATATATCTTTTCAGATTAAATAGTGATACAGTATTTTCTTTATTGTTTATATATTTCAAAGCATCAATTATTAGTCTAATGCTTTGTGAATACATATAACTGAATGCCATATCTGAAACAATATTATAGTTTTGCGATGAAAGATATTCTGCCACAATGCTTACTTGATCATTTGTTCTTAAAAGAATAGCAATATCTTTTGGAGAGTATCCTTTTCCTAAATGATAATCTATCTCTTGTTTCAAAGTATCTAATATTCTTTCTTCAAAACTGCCCTTCTTCCCTACCAACAGTTGCATTCTTATGCTCCCTGATTGAGGTGAATTTGGTTTTGTTTCTTGGGTTGCATCTGAAAAGACTCCTTTAATTTGATTTATTCTTTCTTTATCAAGCTCTTCTATATTATCGCATAAAAGGTTTAAGCCTTGAGAAAACAGATTATTATTAAACTCAACAATGTTTTTATCAGTTCTGTAATTTGTTTTTAAAGTTTCAATATTAGGAATTCTTGGATTAGAGGATGATTCCTCATAGGTTATTCCTTTATCAATATTGTTTAATATTCTCCAGTCTCCATTTCTCCAACGATAAATTGATTGCTTAACATCTCCAACAATAACATTTCTTTGATTGTTGTCCAAACTTTCTAAAACCAAAGGAGAAAGTGTTTTCCAGTTCAAAAGTGATGTATCTTGAAACTCATCAATCATTATATACTTAATCTTTGAGCCTATCTTTTCATAAATAAAAGATATATCTGAATTATTATCCAAACGAATTATGTCAGATAACAATTTAGAAGTGTTGGATAATAAGAACTTATTCTCTTCCTTTAAAATATCATCCCTGTGATTAGCAATATTTTTCAATAGACCAATATTATCAATAAAAGGAAGAACTGCTTGCCATGTTCTTAACTCTTGACTACATTTATCATAATATTCAAAATACTCATTAAGAAGAGGAATTAGAGTTTCATTAACTAAATCAGCCTTATTTAAACGATTATTTGCATCACTAAACCATCCATCTATTCCGTCAATTGCTTTTTGGTAATAAGTTTTATCTCTAAAATCAAAATTCTCCTTCCTTATTCCCAGAAGACCATTAGCTATTCCTCTGCTTTTTTGAACAAAATCATCAACCTTTAGTCCATTATCATCAAAAATCTTTGCAAACCTGTCTCCATAAGCAGTTAAACTCTTCTTGATCTCCTCCAATCTTCTATTCCCTTTTTGTTTAAATTGACTTAAAACATCCTTATCCAAAGTTTTTATCTCCGATTCAAAACGCTTAAAAACCTCCTTATCCAAATTCCTGCTAAAATCAATCAACTCCTTCTCAACATTCACCTTCTTCCCTTCCTCAACTCTTTTATCAATAATTCCCATATACCAATCATACAAAGCTTTATCCTTATCGGTAGAAGAAATCACCCTTTCAATTGTTTCTTTAATTATATCCGAATCATCAATTATCAAATTATAGTTAGAACCAATTCCAAGCTCTTTTGCCATATTACGCATAACCTTTTGCAAGAAAGAATCTATGGTTTGAATATTGAAATTAGAATAATCGTGAAGAATATTTTCTAAAGCTCTTGAAGCATTTTCTTGAATAGATTTGGAATCCATTTTAGAATTCCTTTCACATAAAGCTTCAAAGAAATTTGTTTTTTGACCAATCTTTATTCCATAAAGCTCTGTTAAAATCCTCAGTTTCATTTCAGCAGTTGCCTTATTGGTGAAAGTTACTGCAAGAATATTCCTGTAAGCATTAGTATCCTTAATTAGCAAACTAACATACTCCAAAACCAAATTAAAGGTTTTACCACTTCCAGCAGAAGCCTTATATACAACAAGATTAGCTATATCTGACATAATAAATTCTTTATCTAATGCAAAAATACAATATTTATCTTAGGTAAAAACTAAAAGCTAAGAAGTAAAAGCAAAGTGTTTTTAAATACAATTTAACTTTATCTTTTGGTTGAAATATTTGGGAATATAATTAATGACAAATACTACATTATATTCAAAATAATTTTGTATATTTGCAAATGTAAACCGTTCATTAGGTTTATTTAGGACTATTTATCCTAAATTCAATTTCTGGAAAACAAACTCCAATCCCTAAAATTTATCAAAAAAAAAGATGCACATCTTTTATAGTGAAAGATGCGCATCTTTTGGTATGAAAGATGTGCATCTTTGGGGTAAAAAGTCCTTGATTAATAAGTTTTATATAAGGACTTGACCCGTCCTGAATAAGGTTG
>DIOL01000031.1 GCA_002423895.1 Bacteroidales bacterium UBA5515
ACGCTCAGTAATTTAGTTTACTGAGCGTTTTTGCGTTTAGAGACAATGGATACTTATCTATTAAAAAGACCTAAATAAATGATTTATGATATTACGTAGTTATATTGAAAGTCTTTAAGGTTAGAATCACCTATGAAAATTACGTTTCTGTAGAATTTCTGTAGATTTATTTTGTTTTGAGATTTGTATCCAACTGCTGGACCAATAAATTTAGGATTAATGTAAATAGTTATTGTATTTGCATTTTTGTGAGAAATAGATTCAAATTTTTCTTTCCAAATATTGCTTAATACCAACTCTCTAAATGAAACATGGAAAGGACCAGCAATAAGTTCTTCCCCGCTTATTAATGCCTCAGACGGATGCAATCCTACTCTTAGAATAATTATATTGTTTTGTTGAAATATATTGTATAATTTCGAAGTCCAATTAATAGCTTCTGACATTTCTAATGGTAAGTACTCTCCACATCGATACAATTTAGCCAATTGTGTATTTTCAATAACTAAGGTAGGATATATTCGAGTGGATTTTGCTCCAAAATTAACAATTTGTTTTGCTGTTTCAATACTTCTTTCTAAAGAGTCATCAGGAAGTCCTATCATCATTTGTAAACCTAAATCAAATCCAAATTCATTGATAAGTTTTGAGGCGTTTTTAACATCTTTGACACTATGTCCTCTTTGCGATTTTTGCAAAACTTCTTCGCATAGAGATTGAGCTCCAAGTTCAATTGTTTTTACATTATATTTTTTAAGAAATTCAAGTATTTCTGGAGTGATATAGTCAGGACGTGTAGAAATCCTTATACTGCTTATTTTATTTTGATTAATATATGGTTGTACTAATTTTAGATATTCTTCCTGTTTTTGTTGACTGATAGCTGTAAAAGTACCTCCAAAAAATGCAATTTCTGCATTATAAGGTTCTTTAAATGTTTTTAGATGTGAATCTATTTTTGAAATAATTTCACTTGAAGTAGGTTGAGCAATTTGTCCTGAAATGTGATGTTGATTGCAATAAATACAAGAATGGAAACAAGCTTGTTGAGGAATAAATATTGGAATATTATAATGTTTCATTTTTGGAACTTAAACTCTTTTCAATTTATGAATATATTCAGAATAGTAATTTTGAAGCACAAACTAATTCATAAATAAATGCTCTGTTAAATAAAAATAATCACCGTTTATTTTTATTTATACGGTGATTATTTATAAAAAGTTGGTGTTTATTTTTTTAAGTCTCGTTTATTTTTACTAATAATTTATTTAGTTTTTTTAGGAGAAGATTCATCTTCATAGTATCCATAACCATATCCGTAACCATAACCTTTTCCATAACCATATCCATAACCTTTTCCATATCCTCCATATGTTCCATACCCATATTTGCTTGATGCATTAGATAAACCATTTAGGATAAAATTAAATTTAACCTTATCTCTATTTTCTAAATCATCAATTGTTGAATAGAATATACGTTTATCTGTATGACCAGCTCTAGCAACTACAATATTAATATCTGATTCTTTTGTTAACGTAACTGCATCTGAAATTAGAGAAATCGGAGGAGTGTCAAAAATAATCGCATCATATCTTTTCCTAAGTTCTTCAACTAATTTCGAATTCTCAGGAGAATCAATCAATTCTGATGGATTCGGTGGTACAGGTCCTGAAACTAAAATATCTAAATTTTCAAACTCTGTTGATTGAATTACTTCATCTAATGAATGTTTACCAATTAGATATGTTGATACTCCAACATTATTCTTTAAATTGAAGAAATTATGAAGTTTTGGTTTACGTAAATCGTATCCAACAATAATAGTTTTATGACCAGCTAAAGAAATAATTGAAGCTAAGTTCATTGATATAAAACTCTTTCCATCAGATGGCATAGATGATGTAATTAGAATTACTTGATTCCTTTCTTTTCCAACAATATATTTTAAGTTAGTTCTTATTGAGCGGAAACTTTCAGTAATGTGAGATTTAGGTTTAGCGAATACAACTAATTTGCTTCCTTCTTCTTGTATTGTTGGGATATATCCAATAATAGGTGCTTTTGAAATCTTTGTAACATCTTCTTTTGACTCAATTAAATTATTTAATTGATGACGAATAAAGATATATAAAGCAGGAACTAAAAGACCTAAAAGAACAGCTATCATTAAGTTTAACGAAGTTTTAGGATAAACCTTATTTGCTTCTCTTGCTTGATCAACTACTTTATGATCAGGAAGTGCAGAACTTCTTGCTATTTCTGCTTCAGCTCTTTTTTGATAAAGGAAAGTGTAAATTTCATCATTAAATTTAAATTGTCTTTCTATATTTATTAAGTTACGTTGTGTGGAAGGAAGTTTATTAAGTTCAGTTTGAAAAATATTTAATTGTCGAGTTAGTTCATTTGATGCAATAGTTGAAACTCTTTTTAAACTCTTGATATTTTCTTGAATTTGTCCTTTTATATTATTTATTTCGTGTATTAACTTTTGATATTCAAGATTTTTAGGTGTAGTTGTTAAAGCTAATGATTTCTTAAGAGTTAATCTTGTTGTTAATTCTTTGACTAAACTATTTAATAAAACATCTTCAACTCCCATTACAGCTGGAGCAACAACTCCTTCATTCATATCTGCTTGAGCAATATATTTATCTAAATAGTCATAGTATTGTCTTTTTGTATATTCTTCAGCACGTTTAGTCTCTAATTCATTTGCCTTATCAAAAAGAAATTTTGCATCTCCACCTAAATCAACAGTATTATTTTTAACTTGGAATTCTTCCCTAATTCTTTCTGTTTTAGTAAGAGAGTCTGCTATATTAGCTATTTGAGCATCAACAAATTTAATAGTGCTTGTATTCATATAGTTCTTCTCTTCAAAAGTAAGGTCTATATATAGTTTGCAAAGCATATTTAAATAATCTATTGCCTTTTTTTGATTAGGATAGTTAAAAGCAATATTAATTATAGTTGATTCTTTGTTGATTAGATCTATTTTTAGTAGAATTAAAATCTTTTGCAATTTTGTCAATGTCGTTAATAACAAATGAATAATTAACCTTTGTAAAATTATTTTTAAAAGGTATATCTTCATTGAGTATTAATCTAAATTTCATTCCATCTGCTTCATACCATTGTCCAAAATTAAGAGTAGTTTCTTTTCCTTTAATTGATAAATTTGACTCAATTAACATATCTTGGCCATAATCATATTGAGAAGAATTGTTCTTGTCTTTATAAGAAATTTGAACTTTATCTTTTGATAGGATTTGAACTTCAATAGGTAGGTTAACAGTTTGTAGTTTAAACATGTCCAATTCGACAAAATAGGGTGAATCCTTGTAAATTTCAACTTTTTTGAATTTGCTTCTTTGATAATAATTAACATAAAAATCCAAAGCTTTTATAGTTCGTTTCGCCATCGAGAATGATTGTATTTGACCTATCTCATTCTGAAAATTAGCTTTGTTTTTCCCAAAATCATTTGAAAGAAGTGTTAATTGAGATAAAGCATTTTCATTACTCTTAATTAAAAGAGTTGCTTTAGCTTGATATTGAGTAGTTGTAAACTTACTTACAACAAAAAAAACTAAGATTGATACTATTAGACAAATAACGAAATAATACCATTTGTCTAGCATTTTAAACATCAACTCTTTTAAGTCAATGGAAGATTGCTCTTCTTGTTGAGGGAGGGAATTATTGTTTGTCGCCATAATAATTATTTCTTAAGTGCAAATACTAATGTTACGATTGTTGTAATAAGAGATAGAGAAGATGTTATTGTGCTAAGAGGTTGACTGAAATAGCTCAAGCTCTTAGTAGTTTTATTTGAACGGACATATACAATATCTCCTGGTTGGAGATAATATTGAGGATCTTTCAAAAGATCAGCTTTTCTTAAATCAATTTTAATTATAATGTCTTCGTTAGCCGCTTTTCTTACAATTTTAACTTCTTGACGATTTCCATAATATGTTAAATCTCCTGCAGCAGAAATAACATCAAAAACATTTACACTTCCTTGATAAAAAGTGTATGTTCCTGGACGATTTACATCTCCGAGAATAGACACTTTAAAACTAACCATTTTACAAATTACAACAGGAGAAACAATCCATTCAGAAACTTTAGTTTCAATTTTTGCACGAGCATCTTCAATTGAAATTCCAGATAATTTTATTTTACCAACAACTGGAAGATTTATTTCTCCATTTTTATCAATAACATAGCTGTTAAGATAAATTCCGCTTTCATTTTGAGTAGAGTAATATGAATTTTGATCAGAAAACAATTTATTACTTTCAGCATCTACAGAAGATTTTATTTGAATATATAGTACATCACGTTCTTTAAGCAAATAATTTGGAGAATAGTTACTCTCTCCCTGAGGATAATTGTATTTATAAACTGAAGTTGTGTCTTTAGGATCATTTGTTTGAAAATACATTAGATTCTTTTGAGGAGTACATGAAACCATCAAAAATATTGCTGAAATTGCATAAATGATATTATATATCTTCTTTTTTATCATTAGTAGTTTAGATTTTTTATTTAATAATATGCAAAAGTAATAATAATTTAATTGATGACAAAAATTATATTAGTTTACTTTTTACCCATCAAAGTTGCCGAAGTGCAAGAGGTGATTTTTACTCTAACATAATCTCCAATTTTATTATCTTCTCTATCAAAGATAACAACCTTATTTTGAGAA
The DNA here is from genome assembly GCA_002423895.1 of Bacteroidales bacterium UBA5515. GTDB lineage: Bacteria > Bacteroidota > Bacteroidia > Bacteroidales > P3 > UBA10566. The sequence goes on from DIOL01000031.1 coordinate 4,724, forward strand.
GTCCTTCCAAAAAGTTTTTCTTTACTTCTTTTTGATTCTCCTTCAATCAGAACTTCAAACTCTTTACCAACATCATTTGAATTACTAATATAAGATAATTCATTTTGTAAAGTAATTATTTGATCTAATCGTTTTTTCTTTTCTTCTAAAGGAATATCATCAGGATATTTCTTAGCAGCTAATGTATTTGGACGTTCAGAATAATAAAACATAAAAGCATAATCGTAACCAACTTGACGCATAATAGAAAGAGTTTGATTATGATCTTCTATACTTTCTCCACAAAAACCTGCAATTATATCAGTACTTATTGCACAATCAGGAATGTAATTTCTAATCATTTCAATTTTCTTTAGATATTCCTCAGGAGTATATTTACGATTCATCCTTTTTAAAACGACAGCACTCCCAGATTGAACTGGTAAGTGAATATACTTGCAAATATTTAGATACTTAGAAATAACTTTTATCAATTTTTCAGAAATATCTTTTGGATGAGAAGTTGAAAATCTTACTCTTAGTAGGGGTGAAATTAATGCAACCATTTCCATTAAATCAGAGAAATCAACCTTAATGTAATCTTTTTCATATAAATATGAATTAACATTCTGACCTAAAAGAGTTACTTCACGATATCCTCTATCAAATAAATCTTTTACTTCATTAAGAATTGATTCAAAATCTCTGCTTCTTTCTTTACCTCTTGTATATGGAACAACACAATAAGAACAAAAGTTTTCACAACCACGCATAATTGAAACAAATGCACTAACTCCATTTGTACCAATTCTGACAGGTTTAATTTCAGAATATGTTTCTTCATCTGAAAGCATAACACTAAATGCCCTTTGTCCTTTATTATATTCATTTAGTAATAAAGGAATATCTCTATAACCATCAGGACCTACAACTAAATCTACAACCTTATTTTTCTCAAAAAGCTCTTCTTTTAACCTTTCAGCCATGCAACCCAATACTCCAACTCTCAAATTAGAATTTTTTCGTTTCAAAGCTTCTAATTCCATTAATCTACTCTTAACTCTTTGTTCCGCGTTATCTCTAATGGAACATGTATTTATCAAAATTAAATCTGATTGATCAATATCCATTGTCAATTCATAGCCTTGATTTCCTAGTATTGATAGTACCACTTCACTATCTGCCTGATTCATTTGACAACCATATGTTTCTATAAAAACCTTATTCATCTTAATCCAATTTTTCTATAATTTGATTCTCTTCTAATATTTTATGTACAACCATTTTTACACCAATGCTTGCTTTTTCTTTTATAAAATTAATTCCTTTCATGTCCTTACTAACTTCATTTGGATCAATTAAGTACTTCTCTGAATTTGAAGGAGTATAATTAATAAGTCCAGCAGCAGGATATACTGCTAATGAAGTTCCAATAATAATAAATATATCAGCTTTTTGACATAATTCAATTGAAGGTTCAATCATTGGAACTGCTTCTCCAAACCATACTATGTCTGGCCTTAAAGATATTCCAAAATCATCAACATCATTTTTTGTATGTTCCCATCCTTCCAAAACTTTAAAATATTCTGGGTCCCTTACAGATTTAAGCTTTTTTATTTCTCCATGAAGATGTATAATATTTTTACTTCCAGCTCTTTCGTGGAAATCATCAATATTTTGTGTTATAATATTAACATTGAAGTATTTTTCTAATCTTGTCAATTCAAAGTGAGCCTTATTAGGTTTTGCTTCAAAAATTTGTTTTCTTCTTTGATTGTAAAAATCACGTACAATTTCGGGATTTTTTTGCCAAGAATCAAAATTTGCAACATCTTCAATCCTATAATTTTCCCATAAACCATCACTACCACGAAAAGTTTTAATACCACTTTCTTGGCTAATACCAGCTCCAGTTAAAACTACAATATTCTTCATAAATATTATTTATTGTCTTTTAAAGAATCTTGTTTCTTAATTATCTTCCTGCTTAAAATCTCATAAATCTCTCTTTCATCATCATCTAATCTTGATTTATGACTTTCCATAATTGCCATTTCTTGTCTTTTTGCTGGCCCTGTTTGAACATCAAAAGGATTATTTCGTTTTGCTTTTTCTATGGTTTGATTTATTAATGGAAATATAATATCAAAAGGTATATTTTCCCTTTCAAGTATTTGTTTTGATATACCAAGTAAATGATTAGTAAAATTATTAGCAAATACAGCAGCAAGATGCAACTCTTTCCTTTGAGAAGTATTTATTTCATATACCTTGTCGGTTAGCCTTTTTGCCAAATGTATAAGAGAAGCAAGAGCCTTTTCATTATTTGCATCAATACATAAGGGAACATCTGAAAAGTTTATTTGAATTCCTTTTGTAATAGTTTGAAGAGGATAAAAAATACCATAATTATCTGCAATCTTATTCAATACTTCTATATCCACTGTTCCAGATGTGTGAACAAGAATAGAATCTTTAATTCTTAATTTACCTGCTACCTCTTCTATTGCTTTATCCAATACTGCAATAATAATTAAATCTGACTTAAGCTCCTCTTCTTTTATTTCTCCTCTTGAAGAAATACAATTTACATTAATACCAAGATTTACGATAGCATTATTATACTGCCAAGCAACATTACCTTTGCCAATTATTGTAATAGATTGTATTTCTTTAAAAGTATTATTCATTAGAATTTATTTTTTCTATTGCTGTTTTAATTCTTTCAATAGTTTCTTCCTGGCCAATTAAACAAATAATTTCAAATAAACTTGGACCCTTGCCTGCTCCAACCAAACTTAAACGAAGACAATTCATTATTTGTCCCATATTTAATTCTCTTTCTTCAATAAATGAATGAACTTCATGTTCTGTTTTTTCAACATTAAAATCTTCAATTGAATTTAATATTTCAGCTATTTCATTTAATCTTTGAGCAGTATCTTCTTTCCAACGTTTCTTTATTACCTTTTCATCATAAGTTTCTGGTCTTTCAAAGAAAAATGAAGATTGTTCCCAAAGATCTACTACAAAATTACATCTTTCTTTTACTAATCCAACTACCTTTTCAACATATTCTATAGAAAAATCGATATTTTTTTCCTTAAGAATTGACAAATATTGTTCTGCTATTTTGTTATTTGGCATCAATTGAAGATATTGATGATTAAACCATTTAGCTTTTTCTAAATCAAATTTAGCTCCAGACTTGCTTATTCTTTCAATTGAAAATATATCAATTAACTCATCAAGAGTAAATATTTCTTGTTCTGTTCCAGAGTTCCAACCTAAAAGAGCAAGAATATTTATTACTGCTTCTGGTAAATATCCACTTTCTCTATATCCTGAAGAAATATCTCCTGTTTTTGGGTCTGTCCATTGTAATGGAAATACTGGAAACCCTAATCTATCACCATCTCTCTTACTTAACTTCCCATTTCCATCTGGTTTCAAAAGCAAAGGAAGATGAGCAAATTCTGGCATTGATTTTTCCCATCCAAAAGCCTTATAAAGCATAACATGTAATGGACATGAAGGTAACCATTCTTCACCACGTATAACATGAGATATTTTCATTAAATGGTCATCAACAATATTTGCCAAATGATAGGTTGGCATTCCATCAGACTTATAAAGTACTTTATCATCTAATAAATTAGAGTTCATTTTAACCTCTCCTCTTATAAGGTCATTAATATGAATTTCTGTATCTTTTGGAAACTTAAAACGCAAAACATAAGGAGTATTATTTTTTAAAAGACTATCTACTTCTTCTTTCGAAAGAGATAAAGAGTTTTTTAAAGCTCCTCTTGTATTACAATCATATTGAAAGTTCTTCTTTTCTTGTTCAAATTCCTTACGAACCTTATCAAGTTCTTCTGGAGTATCAAAAGCATAATAAGCCCAACCCGAATTAAGTAATTGTTCTGCATATTCTTTATACATTGGTTTTCTATCACTTTGACGATATGGTCCAAACTCTCCTCCAATACCAACTCCTTCATCAAATTTTATCCCTAACCAATTAAAAGCTTCAATAATATATTCTTCTGCACCAGGAACAAATCTTGTTTGGTCTGTATCTTCTATTCTAAGAAGAAAGTCTCCACCAAATTTTTTAGCAAATAAATAATTATATAATGCTGTTCTTACTCCACCAATATGTAAAGGTCCTGTTGGACTTGGTGCAAAACGTACTCTTACTTTTCTTTCCATTGTATTATTTTGTTTTATTTTTTATTCCCATTCAATTTGAAACTTTGTGTCGTCTTTTTCTACTTGTTTAATTGTATCTTTTTTCTTCCCTTCTTCCCATTCAATAATATATTCTCCTTTTTCTTGACGTTTCCAGTTAGCTTTATCAATTTTCATTTGTTGAATGTCTAATTTTAAATCTTTATCAATAGAATTTGTAATTTTCTCCTTATCTCTTTTAAGATTCTCTTTTGTCTTTTCCAAGTTCTTTTTAAGATCATAGGTGAATTGAGGCTTATCAATTGTTCCAATAATCTTTACAAATAACGTTAGCTGTGAGTTTTCGTCTTCTTCAAAGTCACCAAATTCTTGTCTTTGTTTTTGTAGTTTTGCTTTTTTCTTTTTACTTGAAAGTTCGCTTAACTTTATTGAAGCTCTATAGTCAATATTTTTATTAAAATTATGTTTACCCAAAAAAGAGAAGTTAATTGTATTTGATTTAACTTTAATTTCCTCAAAAGTTATGCTTGAGTTTTGTATTGAGATGTTTGATTCAATGGTTTTGAACTTAACATTATTAAGTGCTGATTCCTCCACAAAATAGGATAATTTTTTAAGAAGAGGCACTTCATTTATCTCTCCATTCTCAATTTTATATTTAATATTTGCAGTTAGTTTCTCCTTATTAAGTTCTAAATTTTTATTAAGAAACTCTGTTGAAAAACTTATGCCTGCAGTTACATTTCCTTTAATATTTTTACTTGTAATGGAGTTTTGACTAAACTCATTCATCTCTTTAAAGAATCTGCTTGCTTCAACTTTTTTAAGTTCTATATCCCCAACAATTTTTGGCTTTTTAGAATTTAGAACCAATGATGCTTTACCTCTTACGTTTCCTCCAAAAGCGTTTAGTTTCATATCTTCTAATGATAAATTTCCATTTAGAAGAATTACTCTTGAATGAAAATCTTCAATATGAGCTTCTTTATATATTAGTCTATCAATACTTGTTGAAAGATCAGCATTGAAAAAAGTTGGTAGAGTAAAGCCAGAAACAGAATCCTTTTTATTATTTGAATTTTTATTATTTGACTTATTGAGCCAATCATTTATATTGAGTGAACCTAAATTAAGATTTCCATTAAGGTTGAAAGCTTTTGCTTGCTTGAAAGCAAATGGCAATATATTTTCTATATTTCCTTTAAAGTTAAGAGAAGTTTTACCAGCGTTAGCACTTAGATTACTTACTTTGATTGAGGAATTATTGAAAACAAAATTGCTATTAAGATTAGTAATTTGTTGAGGAATATTTATGTTTGAATAGTTAAGAGATTTAATGTTTCCATTCCCGTCCATTTTAATTTTAGTAAATCCTAGCTTTGGGATATTTTCCAAACTCTTTATATCTCCACTTATTTTTAAATTAAGATTTAGATTCCCTGTAAGTAATTTTATATTTTTGTCTTGAATGAAACGATGTACGGCTTCTAAAGGTAAATTGCATTCCAAAAAGGCATCAACAGAGAGGTTAGAGAAGTTAAATAATTGTCCATATCCTTTTACCACACCTTTATTCCATTGAAAATAGATTTTATCCAACTTAATAAAAGAAGTTTCTGAATTGCATTTTTCTCCATTTGAAAAATCTCCATTAAGAGTTATATTTCTAAAAGCAATATCTAATTTTTTATTTGTAAGCTCTCCATTATTAATATAAAATTTGGACTTTATGTTTGGCATTTGAGTATTGCTAATATTACCTTTCATACTAAAGTCAAAAATCAATTCTCCTTTACCTTCGAAGTCCTTAAACAATTTACTGTATTTCTGAGGTAAAAGCTTTATCATATCTTCTAATTTAACTCCATCATTCTTAATCAAAAGGTCAATTTTGTTTTCTTTTGAATATTCTAAACTTCCTCTTGCATCAAAAGCTAAACCATCAATTTTAAGTTCCCCTTTTGAAATTTGAATTAGTTTTGAATTAGTGTTATTTGAGAATATTATATCGAAATCAAAGTCTCTCTTATTAGATATTGCAAGATTGTCAATTTGAATTTTGTTTATAGTAGATTTAGATTTAATTTTTATTTTTTGTTCTTTGTCGGAAAAGTTACCTCTTGCATAAGCATCTTTAAGAAGAATTTCATAATATTGTTTGCTATAATCATTCCTATAGGAGAATTGAATATTCTCAAGCACTATTTTCTTTAAAGAAAGAGAAAATTTTGATTCTTTATTGCTTTTACTTTGCTTCCAAAACACATAATTAACTTCTGCATTTTGATTAACTTTCATATTGAAAGCTCCATCTTTAGCAATTATCTTATTTATTTGATAGTTCTCACTAATTATATCCCAAAAGTCAAAAGTTAAGTAAAGCTTTCGAAAATAGAATAAGGTATCTTTTTTCTCTGAGATATTATTTTTTTCTATATCTTTTTTAGGAAAAGCATCAAAAGCAATAACATCATCAAAAGCAAGTGATGCACTTGGAAAAGTAGAAAAGAAATCAACTTTAATGGAAGAAACTTTAATTTCTGTAACTAATTGTTTATTGATTTCAGAAATTATTATTTGCTTAACCTTCTCCCTGTTAATATAAACAACTAACGCAGCGGCCAAAGCTAAGAAGAGAAAAATTCCTCCTATCCATAATAGAATCTTTAAATATCTTTTCTTCATCTTTAGGCAAATTAGTTTTTGGTTAGTTAAGAAGATTTTGTCTTCTTAACTAACCATTGCGATGAATACTAACGCTTGAAAGCTTTTCCTTAGTTTGTTTTAAGCATTTTTAAAAATGAAACTTCCTTATCTGAGAGAAAACGATACATTCCTCTTGGTAAGTTTTTCTTTGTTAAAGATGCAAATGCAACTCTGTCGAGTTTATATACTTCATATCCTAAAGCTGCAAATATTCTTCTAACAATTCTATTCTTTCCTGAATGAAGCTCAATACCAACAACTCTTTTGTCGTCTCCATCTCCAACATATTGAATATCGTCAGCATTAATCATTCCATCTTCCAACTCAATACCTTCCAATATAGTTTGCATATCAGCATGGGTAAGAGGTTTGTCAAGTTCCACATGGTAAATTTTCTTTGCTCCAAATGATGGGTGAGTAAGTTTCTTTGTCATCTCTCCATCATTAGTAAATAATAATAAACCTGTAGTGTTTCTGTCTAATCTGCCAACAGGATAAAGTCTTTCTTTACATGCTTTGCCAATTAAAGATAAAACGGTTTTCCTGTCACGAGGGTCATCCATAGTTGTAATATATCCCTTAGGTTTATTTAAAAGAAGGTATTTCTTTCTTTCATTCACCAAACGTTCTCCTCCATAAATAACTACATCATCTGCCGATACCTTATGTCCCATTTCTGTAACAACTTCTCCATTAACAGTAACAGCGCCAACTTTAATTAATTCATCTGCTTCCCTTCTTGAACAAATACCAGAATTTGATATGTACTTATTTAAACGGATTAATCCATCCTTGCCTAAAGAAATTTCATCATAACCATATGCGTTTCCATTATCTCTATGGAAATCATCATGGTCTCTTCTTCTCATAGGCCTTTCATCATTATATCTTTTTCTGTCTGAAAATTCTCTATTGGAAGAATCTTTTCTTGAAAAACCATATCTGCTTTCTCTAAAATCTTTTCTTGGTCTTTTCTCTCCAAAATTTCTTTGAGGTCTTTCTTCAGAATCGTTATTAAAACTTCTTCTTGGATTATCATTTCTTCTTTCTGAAGAATAATCTCTTTGAGGTCTTTCTTCTGAATCGTTATTGAATCTCCTTCTTGGATTATCGTTTCTTCTTTCTGAAGAATAGTTTCTTTGAGGTCTTTCTTCTGAATTGTTGTTAAAACTTCTTCTTGAATTATCGTTTCTTCTGTCTGAAGAGTAATCTCTTTGAGGTCTTTCTTCAGAGTTGCTATTAAAACTTCTTCTTGGATTATCGTTTCTTCTGTCTGAAGAATAATTTCTTTGTGGTCTCTCTTCTGAATTGTTGTTAAAACTTCTTCTTGGATTGTCGTTTCTTCTGTCTGAAGAGTAATTTCTTTGTGGTCTTTCCTCTGAATCACTGTTAAATCTTCTTCTTGGATTTTCATCTCCGAATGAGGAGTTTTCTCTTCTTGGACGTGATTCTGATGATCTTCTGATTTCTTTTCTTTTGTATGGAGACTGACCTCTCTCAGGCTTATTTTCTCCATAATTACGTTTTCTGTTTTCCATTTCTATTTTAAAATAATCTGCAAAAGTACAAATAAAACTCAAACATAGGAAATTAGTAACCAAAAAAAGAAATAAATTATTCAATGATTTGAGTTAATTTAATCCCTCTTTTTATCTTATCTTTTATCTTAAATCTGTTTTTTTTATACCTTTGCAAATCAATTTATATAATTTTGACTATGAATGATAATGGCTATACCAAAATAGAGCGATATAATCCTGAAACACTTGAAAAATTGGCTTATCACTATAAGGAAATTCTCGATTTATTGGGAGAAGATTCTTCTCGAGAAGGACTTTTGGATACTCCAATGAGAGTTGCTAAGGCAATGCAGTTTTTTACTCATGGATATGATGAAGATCCTGTTCAAATTCTTCGTTCTGCAACTTTCCATGAAGATTATAAGCAAATGGTAATTGTTAAAGAGATTGAAATTTATTCTCTTTGCGAACATCACATGGTGCCAATGGTAGGAAAGGCTCACGTTGCCTATATACCAAACGGGAAAATTGTTGGTATTAGTAAAATTCCTCGTGTTGTGGAATGCTTTGCTCGTCGACTTCAAGTTCAAGAGCGTTTAACAAAACAAATTAAAGAGTGTATTCAAGATACTTTAAATCCATTAGGAGTTGCTGTGGTTATTGAAGCTCAGCATCTTTGTATGAGTATGAGAGGAGTTCAAAAACAAAACTCTGTTACCACAACATCCGATTTTACTGGAGCATTCCTAAGAAAAGAAACAAGAGAAGAGTTCTTACACTTGATTAGCGTAAAATTGTCTTAAAAAAGAATTAATTAAGGCTATAATTCTATTTGCCTTCTAATTCTTTTATTTTATTTTCAAGTTCTCTTATTCTAAGTTCCATTTCTGGAAGTTTACGGAAGAATGAATAACTTCTCATGTATGAACGAGCTTCCCATGAAGGAGTTCCAAACACAGAAGAGTCATCTTTAATATTTGACATTATACCTGTTTGAGCTCCAATCTTAACTCTATCACCTATATTAATATGTCCTGAAAATCCAACTTGACCTCCAATAAAACAATTCTTACCAATCTTGGTGCTTCCTGCAATTCCTGATTGAGCAGCCATAACTGTATTCTGGTCAATAATTACATTATGAGCAACCTGAATTAAATTATCCAGTTTAACTCCTTTTCTTATTATTGTACTTCCCATTGTAGCACGGTCAATTGTTGTGTTTGCTCCAATCTCAACATTGTCTTCCAAAATAACATTTCCAATTTGAGCAATTTTCTTAAATGAACCATCTTCCAAAGGAGCATATCCAAAACCATCAGCCCCAATTACTGCTCCAGCATTAATAACACAACCATTACCTATAATACATAGATGATAAATCTTAGCTCCTGAAAACATAGTTACATTATCACCTATTGTAACATTATCACCAATATAAACATGAGGATAAATCTTGGCATTCTTTCCAATTTTCACCCCCTCACCAATATAAGCAAACTCTCCTACATAAGCTCCTTCTTCAATTGAAGCAGAAGAGGAAATGAAACTTAAAGAAGAAACACCAGTTTTATTTAGTAAAAACTCATTATAAATATCCAACACCTTCGCAAAACAAGCATAGGCATCTTCAACCTTAATCATTGTTGTATTAACTTCCTTCTCTGGCACAAAGCTCTTGTTTACAATAACAACAGAAGCTTTAGTTTCATAAATATAATGTTCATATTTTGGATTTGAAAGGAAAGACATTCCATTTTCAGTTCCTTCTTCAATCTTGCAAAGAGTGTTTACAACAACATTCTTATCTCCAACTATCTCTCCTCCCAATAAAGAGGCAATTTGTTCTGCAGTAAATTTCATTTTTGGTGTAGTTTATTTAGTGCAAAGATATAAAAAAGCTTGTTTTGTTGATATAAATAAGAAATAATAAACTTTACAACTCCCAAAACCTTATTAAGAACTCAGTAATTATTGTTTCAAACTAACTAAACTTCTTTTTAATCTCAGTATAATGGCATTATATTCTCCATATAATGCCATTAAATGGTAAGTATAATGCCATTATACTTATGATATAATGCCATTAAACAGAGAATATAATGCCATTATACTGAGAAGATAATATCATTATATTGATTCTAAACGAAGTATAATGACTTTAAAATCGTTATTTTAATAGATAAAATCGTTATTTAATTTCCTCAAAAAGAAGTTAATTTATGGATGGATTGCTTTTATCCTTTCCTAAATTAGGTTTACACTTTTCTGTTTATTACTAATTCAAATTTACAGTTTTGATTTTTAACCCTAAATTAGGTTTACAAGTATCCCATATAAATAATAACAGTTTAAAGTTTGTGTAATACCTATCTTTTTAGGTAAATTGCTTCGGTTTTTTGGTAATATGAAAAATTATTGTATTTTTGCACACTCAAACACTAAGGTCTCTTGGCCGAGTGGCTAGGCACCGGTCTGCAAAACCGTCTACTCCAGTTCGAATCTGGAAGAGACCTCAAAACTTTAAAGTCATCTGAAAAGATGACTTTTGTTTTTTATTTATATACTTATACTTTAATTGATACTTAAACTAATTGTCCTTCATTTTTAATATAATAAAAAACTTTTTTACAAAATATTCGTACAACAATAGTTAATCTTGATTTTTATACATATTATATATGGTTGCCTTATTAAAAGAAATAGATGATGTTAAAAATAAACTTATGAATTATGCAATTCTATGTTTATTAATTATAACACTACCTGCAACAATCTTCTCAATAATACATCTTGTAAAGGAAGGTCATTTCCCTGATTATGGAGTTGGATTACTTGAGACTCTGTTAGTTTTATTATTATTCTTAATAAGAAATAAGATAGGACAAAAGTTTAAGGCTCATGTTATAACAATTTCATTTATTATTGGAGGTTTTGCGGGCAATCTTGTTTTTGGAAGCTTGGGAGATCAGTTTCTAACTATTATAGGAATTGCATTAATCTCACTTTTTTATGGTAAAAAACCTGCAATCTTTTACTTTCTTGTATCATTTCTTGGCTTTATTATTCTTCAAATCCTTTTTTTGGAAAATATAATAGAAAGACATGTAGACTATAATGAATATTTTAATGATATAAGAAACTGGATAATTAGTTTCACTACTCTTGTTGTTACTGCTGTAATACTAATTTTCTCAATAAGCTATTTGAATAATTTTCTTGTTAATTTAGTGTCTAAACTTGGGACTAAAAATGAGGAACTTGACACTTTAAACTCAGCATATAAGAATGTTATGTCAAAGGTTGAGGAAAGCGAAAAGAAATATAAATCAATTTTCGAAACTCTAAAAGAAGGAATTATTCTAACTAATGAAGAAGGAGATATTATTGATTGTAATAAGGCTACGGAGAAAATTTTAGGTTTCCCAAAAGAAAGAATTTTACAAATTAATCTTCATAGTAAAAATTTCAATTTAGTTTATCCAGACCTTAGGCCAGTTCCAAATGAAGAGTGTCCAGGAGTAAAGACTTTGATAAATGGTATTCCTATCAACAACTTTGAAGTTGGAATGCAAACTGGTGAAGGTTTGAGATGGCTTATAATCAATTCAGCTCCTTTAAAAACTCAAGGTTTTGGAGTATTCTTAACATTGAATGATATAACTGACTTTAAAAAATTGGAAAGTAATCAAATTATTTTTAATCGTTATTTTGAAACTTTTCTTGGGAATATTGAAGATTATGTTGTTTTTAAAGATAAGGAAGGAAAGATAATATTTTGCAGTCAATCTCTTGCTCAAATTACTGGATATAGTGATTGGAAAGAAATTGTTGGGAAAAATTATGAAGATATCTTCCCTTTAGAAGTTTCAAAAAACTATAAAGAAGAGGATGATATTGTTTATAAAACAGGAGAAAAATTAATTGGAAAAGTAAATGCTTTATATGTTAAAAATTCAGAAATAAGATATGAGCAAACTAATAAGATTCCATTGTTTGATAATAATAGAAATGTTGTTGGTATTATAAGTATAGGTAGAGATATTACCGAAATATTAAGAGAGAAAGAAATAATTCAAGAAAAAGAAGGAAAAATTAATCTTCTATTAAATTCAGCTGCAGAAGGAATTTATGGAATTGATTTAAATGGTAATTGTACATTTGCAAATAAATCATGTATTAATATGCTTGGCTATTCAAGCGAAGAAGAATTGTTGGGTAAGAATATTCATAATTTAATACATCATAGTTATGAAAATGGCAAGCCAATGGCTTTTAGCGAATGTAGTATTCAAAAAACAATAATTTATAATATTGAAACACATTGTGAAGATGAAGTATTTTGGAAAAAAGATGGAAATAAGCTTGAAGTTGAATATTTCTCTTTCCCACAAATCCAAAATGGCAAAGTTGTCGGTTCTGTTGTAACATTCATTGATATTTCTGAAAGGAAGAAAACAGAGAAACAAATTATTGGTTTTGCAAAAGACCTTCAAAAACTTAATTCAGATAAAGATAAATTCATTAGAATATTAGCTCATGATTTAAAAAATCCTTTCAATTCTATTATAGGTTTCTCTGATTATATAATTAAAAACATTGATAATATTGAAAAAGAAGAAATAGAAGAGTTTTCTAAAATGATAAATGAAAGTTCTGAAAAGGCTTATACATTATTAGAAGAAATTCTTCTATGGTTAAAAGTTCAATCAGGTCAACTAAGTATTCAGAAAACAAATATTGAACTTAGAAGTATTGTTTTAAGCATAATTGAAAATCTTAGTCCATTAGCACAAAATAAGTCTATTAAGTTAAGTTGCAATATTCCTCAAAACATATATATTGAAGCAGATATTAATATGTTTAAGACTATTCTTAGAAACTTAATCACCAATTCAATAAAATTCACAAACGAAAATGGAGAGATTGAAGTAAAGATTGGGGAAATAGAAAAGAAGATTAAGATTATTGTTTCCGACAATGGAGTTGGTATGAGTCAGGATTTTGCTGAAAAACTATTTACAGAGCAAATTAGCAAAACAGAAGAAGGGACAAAAGGTGAAAAGGGGACTGGTCTTGGGCTAACAATTATCAAAGAATTAGTGCAAAAACACAAAGAACTTATATGGGCAGAGTCTGAAATAGGGAAAGGAAGCAGATTTATTTTTACTATGCCAAAAATAACAAATAATGATGAAAAAACTATTTAATTACTTGCTTTTCTATTGTATTTTAATCCCACTTTCTCTATTACCTTTATGGTTTTTATACATATTATCATCTATTACGGCCTTTTTACTTCATTACATTATTAAATATAGATTGGATGTTGTAAAGAAAAATATTGAGAAATCTTTTCCAGAGAAAAACGAAGATGAGCAAAAAGATATAATAAATAAGTTCTATAAGCATTTGGCAGATGTTTTCCTTGAAGGATTTAAGATGTTAAGTATTTCAAGAAAGAATGTTTTGAAAAGATACAAGTGTAATAATCCAGAAATATTGGATACATATTTCAAAAAAGGACAAAGTGTTCTTCTCCTTTCTTCTCACTATAACAATTGGGAATACATGGTTTTGTCATTAGGAATGCAGTTTCAATTTCAAGGAATTGGAGTTGGGAAGAGAATGACAAATAATACCTTTGAAAAACTTATGCATCGAAGAAGAACTCGTTATGGAACTAAGGTTTGTTATAATGATAATGTTAAAGAAGTATTTCAAGAGAATGAGAAAACAAAAACTCCTTCAGCATATATGCTTCTTTCCGATCAAAGTCCTAACGACACTTACAAATGCTATTGGACAAATCTTCTCAATCAAGATACTCCAGTTATTTTTGGTGGAGAATATTTTGCAAAGAAATTCAATTATCCAGTCTTCTATTATAAAGTAAATAAAGAGAAAAGAGGCTATTATAGTTTTGATATAATTCCTCTAAGTCTTACTCCAATGGAAGAGGGTTATGCTGAAATAACTCAAAAATATGTTTCTCTTTTAGAAGAAACAATAAAAGAGAATCCTGTTTTTTGGTTATGGTCTCATAAACGTTGGAAACACAAACGTCCAGAAAAGATTTATCAAGATACTATTCATAAATAATCCATTAATGAGCCTCAAGCCAATTCTTCCCAGTGTTGCTCTCAACTTCAATAGGGACATTCTCCAAAGGCAAGGCTTCTTTCATTCTTTTTTCTACAATTTCTTTTACTGTTTCAAGCTCTGGAATATAAACATCAAAAATTAATTCGTCATGTACTTGAAGTATTAGTTTTGATTTAAGTTCAAGTTTATTGAATTTAGCATAAATTTCAATCATTGCTTTCTTAATCATATCGGCAGAAGTACCTTGAATAGGCATATTTACTGCGTTTCGACTAGCAAAGTTCCTTAGGTTAGCATTTCTTGAATTTATATCATAAAGATAACGCCGTCTCTTCATAAGAGTTTGAGCATACCCTTTTTCTTGTGCTGTTTTAATACTTTCTTCAATAAAAGTTTTAATTTTTGGATATTGTGCAAAATACTGGTCAATCAATTCTTGTGCTTCTTTTCTTGGAATTGAAAGTTGTTCTGAAAGTCCAAATGCTGAAATGCCATAAACTATTCCAAAATTAACACTCTTTGCATATCGTCTTTGATCTTTTGTAACTTCATTAAGAGGGATGTGAAATATCTTGCTCGCTGTTGCAGTGTGAATATCTATACCATCCATAAAAGCTTGACATATGTTTTCATCCTTACTTAAAGATGCAATAATTCTTAATTCAATTTGAGAATAATCAGCTGAAAGTAAAACATAATCATCTTTTCTTGAGACAAAGGCTTTACGCATTTCTCTTCCCAATTCTGTTCTTATTGGAATGTTTTGAAGGTTTGGATTGGTTGAAGAAAGTCTTCCAGTAGCAGTTGTTGATTGATTATAGCTTGTGTGAATATGATTTGTTTTTTTGTTAACCAAGAGAGGGAAGGCATCAACATATGTACTTTTTAATTTAGTTATTGAACGATAATCCAAAATTAAAGAAATTATTGGATGTTTATTTACTAATTTCAAAAGAACATCTTCAGAAGTTGAGAATTGTTTTGTTGCTGAGGTTGTTTTGGCTTTTTCAACAATTTGAAGTTTTTTAAACAGAATATCTCCCAATTGTTTTGGAGATGAAATATTAAACTCTTCACCTGCTAATTCATAAATCTTTTTTTCAAGTTCCAGCTTTTCCTTATTTAATTGTTCAGAAAAGGTATTTAATTCTTCTGTATTAATTCTGACTCCTTCTCTTTCCATTGACAAAAGCACTTCTACTAATGGCATTTCAATATTTTCAAACAAGTCCCAAAGATCATCTCCTTTCAATTTCTTTTCAAATATTGGTTTAAGCTGTAATGCAATATCTGCATCTTCAACTGCATACTCCTTTAAAGCTATTTTATCTAAGGAATTAATATTTATCTTTCCATCCTTAACCTTTCCAAAAACCTTTTCAAAAGGAATCATTTCATAATTAAGATAAGAGTTTGCCAGATTGTCCAATTTATGTCTTGCTTCTGAATCGATGAGATAATGAGCTAAAATTGTATCAAAACAATTACCTTTAACTTCAATACCATAATTTAATAAAACATTCTTATCAAACTTTATATTATGAGCAATCTTCTCAATGTCTTCATCTTCCAGCAAATTTTTCAAAAGATTAAGCAATGGTCTACTCTCTTCTTCTTTTTGCGGAATCAAAACAAAGAAACCACTATTCTTTTCATAAGAAAATGAAACTCCAATTAGTTTTGAATCAATTTCAAGTCCAGTTGTTTCGCAATCAAAACTGCAAAATCCTTTTTCTTTAATCTTTGTAATTTCTTTTTCTAAACTTTCAGCATCTTCTATTAATAAATAGTTATGTTCAATGTTATCTAATGTAGAAAAAGAAGTTTGGGAAAATAAATCATTAGAGTCAGTAATGTTTCCAAATAAATCAAATTGTTGATTTGTTTCTTTTGTTATTTGATTTACTTGAAATTTATCTTCTTTAAAGTTTTTTTCCACAAAATCAGCATAACCTTCCATTTGAGCGAATTCGTTGAAGAAACGCTTTTCAAAAGTTTTAAATTCCAGCTCATCAAACAGTTTTTTGCATACCTCAAAGTCAGGCATAGTAAAATGAAGTGCTTCTTCATCAAACTCAATTGGAACATCTAAAATTATTGTTGCAAGTTGTTTAGAAAGAATTGCTTTATCCCTGTTTTCTTCAATTGCTTTTCTAATTGAAGCACTTTCAATTTTATCTGTATTTTTCAATATTTCTTCAATTGAATTGAATTGTTTCATTAAAAGTTTTGCTTTCTTTTCACCAATTGAAGGAACTCCTGGAATATTATCAGAACTATCTCCCCAAAGTCCTAAAATGTCAATAACTTGTTTTGGTTCCCTTACTTCAAACTTTTCAATAACTTCATTTACTCCCAATATTTCTTCTCCATTACCCATTCTTGGAAGTTTAAGCATAAGAATATTTTCTTCCACCAATTGAGCATAATCTTTATCAGGAGTAACCATATAAACTGTAAATCCTTCTCTTGCTGCCTTTTTTGAAAGAGTTCCAATAACGTCATCTGCTTCATAACCTTCCTTGCAAAGCATTGGAATATTCATTGCTTTAACAAGCTCCTTTACATAAGGTACTGCAGAAATAATATCTTCTGGACTTTCTTGACGATTGGCCTTATAATCTTCAAATTGCTCATGACGAATAGTAGGTCCATATAAATCAAAAGCAACACCTAAATGAGTAGGTTTATGTTTTTTAATTATATCAAGTAATGTATTGGCAAATCCAAATATGGCAGAAGTGTTAAGACCTTTGGAATTTACTCTTGGATTTTTATTAAGTGCATAAAATGAACGATAAATTAATGCCATTGCATCAATTAAGTATAAGGTTTTTTCTTTCATTTTCTTTTGATTTTATCTTCTATTCTGTGTAGAAGTCTAACATTTTATTTATTTCTTTTGTGCAAACAGGACAAAAAGGCTTATCACTTCGCATTAAACAGTCCTGGTAAGGACGATATAATCCTTTGTTAACATAAGCTGCACCTTCAAATACTCCAACCTTATTTTCAAATTCTTTTGTTATTGGAGTTGGAATAGGAGTAGAAGGTTCCATCATATCTTTCCATTTTTTAGAGAAATCTTTTAGCGATGTAACATTTTTTTGCCAAGGTTCAATTTTTTGAGTTGCTCCTTCAACATCATTATCGTTTTCTGAATATTCATCTCCCAATCCTGCAAATGAATGTCCAAACTCATGAATTAAAACAAATCCATTCTTTGGGTTTACATAAGAAGTTAAATAGAAATTAAAAATTCCACCACCACCATAAGTTTCACTATTGCACATAATGACAATTTGTTCATAAGGAACATTAATGAGTATTTCGTGTAGATTAAATAGGTTCGGTGTCATAATATATCTTGGAGAATTAAAAGTATTGTAAATTACACCAAGAAAACTATTTGGATTGATTGTTGAATCTAATCCTGCAATTCCAGTTTGTTCAGAAAAATAACATTGTCCCCAAATATTTATTTTTTCTTTAGCTTCAGAGAATGGAGGTTTTGAGAAAAAGAAATCACTGAAAAGTTTCATATCAGAAATCATTTTTAATGAATCCTTTTGAGTATAGCCTGCTGGAACAATAACTATATCTAATTTTTTACTTATATCTTCAGAAGAAACATTCAACTTATAAGGCTCATAAAGTTTATAGTTTAATGTTTTAAATTCAGTATTCTTAACTTCAATTTTTTGACTTACTATCTTATACCAGTTGCCCAAACTATCTCTTGAAAAGAAAGCAATTTCAACATCTTCTTTTGGAAGAGGAATTCTAAGGACTTCTTCAAAATTTCCACAAGTGTTTTTAGCTTCAGCAGTTGTTTGCCATTCTTCAAAAAGGGAGCAATAATTACGAGAATAAACTAATGTTTTCCCATTATTTGAATAAACTTCAATTCTATGAACGCCCAAATTAGTATTATCAAATAGTTTGGTTTTTGAACCAGCCCATTGGTTTGTTATATATGTTTGGTCAATTGTATAATATTCTAATCCTTTTCTTCCTGAATGATAACAAAGAAGGTTAAGTGTATTATCTTCAAAATAATTATCAAAATTAGAAGTTTGAGCATTTATTCCAAATGACAAAAAAAGAAATAAAAAATATAAAGTTTGTCTAATCATTGCATAAAAAATTAGTAATAGAGCAAAGATACAATCTTTATCTAAAATATTATTGAAACTAATGTTGAAATTAGAAAAATATAAAACTAAAAAGAAGTCTCAATTCATTGTCTATTATTATAAAATAGTGCTTAATAATAATTTGCATTTAAACTTTTGACTTGAAAACTTTGAAATAAAAATATTTATTTATAACTTTGCAGTCTCACATTTAGATATTGAAATGATGCTAAGTAATTTACTTATATTTGATAATAAAAATCTCTATTTAAATCTTAAAGATAGAGATAAACTTGCATTCTAAATTATAAGTGTTGAAATAAAAAAATCAACCCTTAATCTTCAATATTAATCAAAAAACATATTTACAAACAAAAATAAAATAAAAATATTATGGAATTACCATTTGCAGAATCTTGGAAAATCAAGATGATTGAACCAATAAGAAAAAGTACTCGTCAAGAAAGAGAAGAGTGGATTAAAGAAGCTTGTTATAATACATTCCAATTGGCAGCAGACAAAGTATATATTGACCTTATCACTGACTCAGGCACAAATGCTATGTCTCAAGGTCAATGGGCAGCAATGATGATGGGAGATGAAAGTTATGCAGGAGCAACTTCTTTCTATAATCTTAAAAATGCTATAAAAAATATTACAGGCTTCGATTATGTAATACCAACACACCAAGGAAGAGCAGCTGAAAACGTTCTATTCTCATACTTAGTAAAAGAAGGAAGCGTTTGCCCAGGAAACTCTCACTTTGATACAACAAAAGGTCATATTGAAAGTCGTAAAGCAATTGCTCTCGACTGTACAATAGACGAAGCAAAGGACACTCAACTTGAAGTTCCTTTCAAAGGAAATGTTTGTCCAAAGAAATTGGAAGACGCAATAAAAAAATATGGAGAAAAAATACCATTTATTATTGTAACAATAACTAATAATACAGCTGGTGGACAACCTGTAAGTATGCAAAATCTTAGAGAAGTTCGTGCTATTGCAGACAAATATAATATCCCAGTATTATTTGACTCTGCTCGTTTTGCTGAAAATGCTTATTTCATTAAAACAAGAGAAAAGGGATACGAAAACAAAACTATAAAAGAAATTGTTAAGGAAATGTTCCAATATGCTGACGGTATGACAATGAGTGCTAAAAAAGATGCTGTTGTTAATATGGGAGGTTTTATTGCAACAAGACTTCAAGATTGGTATGATGGAGCAAAGAACTTCTGTATTGTTATGGAAGGTTTCTTGACATACGGCGGTATGAACGGAAGAGATATGAATGCTTTAGCAGTTGGTTTGGATGAAAACACAGAATTTGATAATCTTGAAACTCGTATAAAACAAGTTGAATATTTAGCTAAGAAATTAGACGAATATGGAATTGCTTATCAAAGACCTGCTGGTGGGCACGCAATATTTGTTGATGCTTCAAAAGTTCTTACACATGTTCCTAAAGAAGAATTCCCAGCTCAAACTCTAACAATTGAATTGTACTTGGAAGCAGGAATTAGAGGTTGCGAAATAGGATACCTACTTGCTGACCGTGATCCTGTAACAAGAGAAAACCGTTTTGGTGGACTTGACTTTTTACGTTTAGCAATACCAAGAAGAGTTTATACAAATAATCACATGGATGTTATTGCTGCTGCATTGAAAAATGTTAAAGACAGAGCAGAACAAATAACTCATGGTTATAAGATTGCTTGGGAAGCACCTCTAATGAGACACTTCACAGTAAAGCTAGAACCAGTTAAATAGTTTTATATCTACAAGTAATTACTGAAATAGATTTAAAATAAAGTATAATAATTCAAGGGCTTCCATTGGAAGCCCTTTTTTAATTTATAGTTTAATTGGATGTTTCAGAAAAAAGATCAAGTATATTTAAAAATAAATGCCGACTTTTTAAAAATATAAGGGACTTATTTTTAATTATCCTTCTTTAATTTTTTCTTATCTTGACGATGTAATTAAATTATTGTGTAAATTTGTATTCTTTTTAGATGATGAGAAATAATAAATTGGAATTTAAGATTGGGTTTGTCCAAGTTAGAGAATCGCTTAAAAGTTTATGTTTGAGTGACGGGGGTAGAAGTTTTGTTGATAAGTTGGAGTTTTTAACTTCCTATAATAAGATTATTGAGTTATTAGGTATTACAGAGGAATTTAGACAGATATTTGTTTCAAATGAAACTTTCCCTTCCGATAATTATTTTGATATGCGTGGTGAGCTTCAAAGGCTAAAGCTTTTGGGAACATTCATTTCTCAGAATTCTCTTTTTGATTTAAAATCTTCTTTAATTACTATAAATGAATGCCTTTTATTCTTCTCCAAAAGCGATGAGAATAAGTTCCCCTTACTTAGCAATTTATCTAATGGAGTATATGTGAATAGAAACCTTTTAAACATTTGCTTGAAGTTAATTGATTCTAAAGGAGATTTCAATGATGATGCATCTGATTATTTATATATTATTCGTTCAAATCACAGAAAGAAGGTTTTGGAAGTTGATAAACAAATGAAAAGGATTTTACTCCATGTTAAAAAGGAGGGATGGTCTTTGGAGGATGCTGAGGTTTCTGTTCGTAATGGAAGATTGGTTATTCCAATTTCTTCTGCTAATAAGAAAAGAATTAAGGGATTTGTACATGATGAGTCGCAAAGTGGACAAACATCCTATATTGAACCTGCAGAAATAGTAGAGTTGAATAATGAGATTAGAGAGTTGGAGCTTGAAGAAAGAAGGGAAATACTAAAAATCTTAATGGAATTTACCGATGTTTTGCGACCAGAGATAGATAATTTAATTAATGCATATTATTTCCTGTCTAAAATTGACTTTATTAGAGCAAAAGCAAAATATGCACTACAAATTAAAGCAGGTAAACCTATTGTTGAAGATAGTACATTAATTAATTGGTTTGACGCTCGACATCCAATTCTTGAAGAGGCTTTGGAAAAGAATTCTAAAAAGATTGTTCCTTTAAGAATTGAACTGAATGCAAAAGACAGAATTCTTATTATTTCAGGACCAAATGCTGGAGGGAAGAGCGTATGTTTGAAAACCGTTGGGCTTTTACAATATATGCTTCAATGTGGGTTGCTTATTCCTATGAGAGAAAGTTCAGAAGCAGGAATCTTCTCTTCATTATTTATTGATATAGGAGATGAACAATCAATAGAAAATGATTTAAGTACTTATTCTTCACATTTGTTAAGTATGAAAAACTTGTGTGAAAGAGCAAATAATAAAACATTGTTTTTGATTGATGAATGTGGTACGGGAACCGACCCTACAATTGGAGGAGCAATTGCAGAGGCTGTTTTAGAGTTTTTGAATGATATGCAATCTTTTGGAGTTGTTACAACTCACTATTCCAATTTAAAGCTTTTGGCAGACAAACATGCATCAATTATAAATGGAGCAATGCTTTTTGATCAAAATAACATGAGACCTTTATATAAGTTGTCAATTGGCAAGCCTGGCTCATCTTTTGCATTTGAAATTGCTCAAACAATTGGACTTCCAAAACAAATAGTAGATAAAGCGGTAGATAAAATTGGATCTTCCTACTTAGATTTTGAACAGCAGCTTCAACAATTGGAAGTAGATAAGATAGAGTTAAGGAAGAAAGAACAGGAGGTAAAGGTTGCCGATGAGCTGTTGTCTGAGGTTTTATTGAAATACAATAAGTTAAGTTCTGAATTAGAAGATAAAAAACGAGTAATATTAAAACAAGCTAAGATAGAAGCAAAAGAAATTCTTCAAAATGCCACGCGCCAAATAGAAAATACTATTTCTCAAATCAAGGAGGCAAATGCCGACAAAGTGAAAACAAAGAAAATTAGAGAAGAATTTAATAAAGAGCAAATACATATTGAAAAAGAATTATCTGAATTTGAAAAGCAAGAGAAGAAAAATGTTACAAATAAAGATATTTCAAATAAAAGTAAGGATATAGGAGTAAAAATTGACCTTAGTCCAATTATCATAGGAGATATTGTAAAGATTGGCGATGAGAACACATTTGCAGAAGTAATTTCAATCAAACGCAATAGATTAGAAGTTATTAGCAATAGCGTTAAGATGAGTATTGAGAAAAATAAGGTAATAAAGGTTGATAAAAAGTCATTTTTAAAATCCAATTCTAAATTATATTCTCAGAAACAATCAGCATATTTGTCAGTTATTGATGAAATAAATGAAAAGAGAAAAACATTTAAAACGCAATTAGACCTTAGAGGAGAAAGAGCAGAAAATGCTTTAGAAAAACTAAGTCAGTTTATTGACCAGGCAAGATTACTTGGAGAAAGAGAAATTTCTGTTTTGCATGGTAAGGGAGATGGAATTTTAAAAACAATAATTCGAGATTACTTAAAAACTAATTCAGAAATAAAAATATTTAAGTCCGCACGTTTAGAGTTTGGGGGTGAAGGTATTACTATAATTACTTTAAATTAAAAATAAAATACTAAGGGAACAAAAATTAAACTATAAGTGTTATATATGCACAACTAAATTTTTAATTATATAGAAATGAATAACAATATTATAATAAAAGATATGAAAAATAAATTTATTACAAAGTTACTGCTGACATTAGCTCTGGTTTTTAGTGTTAGCTTTGCTTTTTCACAAGCAGATGGAACCAATTTTGATTTCAATGCTTACACACCAGGCAACTATACTGGATGGAGAGGATATCAAGCTCAGAACAATAGTTCTGGAAGTACAATGTCATTATCTACATGGGTTGGATTTAATGATCCAGCCACTTGTTTTTGGCAAGGGGATAGATGCTTTATAATTAATAGTAATATAAATGAAACTGACACAAGAGTTTCCTCAGGAACTAATATTTTAAAAAAGATACCAACAGGTTATGCTCGTTCTACACAAATTAACTGTGCTCAGAATAATAAAAATACAAACATGCTTACTTATGACTTAGAAGTATCACCTCAAAACTGTTTGTTGACTTTCAATTATGCAATGGTTCTTGAAGCACCTGGTCATAGTGGTTACGCAAATCCTTTTTTCCAGATTAAAGTTATGAGTTTAAATGCTGCTGAAGCAGAAGATGGATTAGTTGAAGCTTGTGCAACATTTGAAGTTCAAGGAGATACTCCTGCTCCTGCTGGATGGAATACTTCAGGAAGTGGTTATAACGCAATTATATGGCAAAATTGGCGTCAAATATCTATGAATTTAACAAATTACATAGGCGAGAGAGTTAGAATTAAAGTTCTACTTGCTTCATGTTCTGCTAGTGGACACTGGGCCTATGGATATTTTGTAGGTAA
>DIOL01000020.1:0-24785 GCA_002423895.1 Bacteroidales bacterium UBA5515
TGAGCGTTTTTGCGTTTAGAGACGGTTAGTTTATTTATCTTAATATATGATATTTTACAAGATAATTCTATTATTATTAAACAGTATTGAGTTATCAGTTTATTTATTATTTTTGTGTTTTAATTTATATGTGTTTATGTATTCAAATCAAGATATAGGAAAAGTCATTAAAGAAAATTTTAAATTTGTAAATGATTCACAAATTGAATTATTTGAAAAACTACCTTCTATATATGCAGAATGGAATGAAAAGATAAATGTAATTTCAAGAAAAGATATTGATAATATTTTTGAAAGACATATACTCCATTCCTTAGCAATAGCAAAGATATGTCATTTTAAACCTGGAAGTGAGATTCTTGATGTTGGAACTGGAGGTGGTTTCCCAGGAATACCACTTGCAATAATGTTTCCTAATGTTCATTTTACTTTGGTTGATAGTATTGGAAAGAAAATTAGGGTAGTTAATGAAGTGAAAGATGCTTTAGGATTGAAAAATGTAGATGCATATCAAATGAGGGCAGAAGATGTTAATGGTTGTTTTGATTTTATTGTTTCTCGTGCTGTGACTCAAATGCCTGAATTTGTTTCTTGGGTAAGAAATAAAATTTCAAAAATACAATATCATAGCTTAGATAATGGAATTCTTTATTTAAAAGGAGGAGATTTAACAGAAGAGTTAGAACCTCTTTTAAATTTAAAAACAAAAAAGCCTAAGATAAAGATTTTTAATATTTACAATTACTTTCCTTCAGAGTTTTTTGAAACTAAAAAGATTGTATATTTAAAATTTTAGGTGTTAACTAATAAGATTAAATTTTTTTCTGATTTTTTTATTTTATAGATAGCATAATTGGACAATGATCTGAATGATATGCATTATCTAATATTTCTGCACCAATAATTCTATCCTTAATGTTATCTGAAACCATACAATAATCAATTCTCCAACCTTTATTTCTTTCTCTTGAACGGAAACGATAACTCCACCATGAGTATTTATCTTTTAAGTCAGGGTAAATAAAACGGAAACTGTCTATATAACCACTTTTAATAAAGCCATCTATCCATTCTCTTTCTTCAGGAAGGAAACCTGAATTTTTAGCATTTCCTTTAGGATCATGAATATCTATTTCTCTATGACATATATTATAGTCTCCACAAATAATTAACTTACTTCTAGTTTTTGATAATTCTTTAATATAGTTTTCGAAATCGGCAAGCCATTGCATTTTAAAAGCTTGACGTTCATCTCCACTTGTTCCAGAAGGATGATATACACTTATTATTGACAAGTCTCCGTAATCAGCTCTTATCATTCTTCCTTCGTTATCATATTTTTCAATTCCCATACCATAAATAACATTATCGGGCTTTTGTTTAGTTAATAATGCAACTCCACTATATCCTTTCTTTTGAGCAGAGAAATAATAAGTGTTGTAACCAATAGAATGTAATTCAAAATCTGGCATTTGGTCTAATTGAGCCTTTGTTTCTTGAATGCATATAACATCAGGGTTTTCTTCTTCAAGCCATGATATAAAACCTTTAGCACTTGCAGCTCTTATTCCGTTAACATTGTAAGAAATGATTTTCATATAATATTCTTTATTTTGATTGCAAATATACAATTTAGAATTAAAATTATAAACTATTCAATTTGAATTATGAAAATTATTTTACATAGTTTCTTGTTCTGAAGAAATTAATATTTTCAAAAAGAAGTTAACTATCCAATATATAATATTATATGAATGTTTGCATGTAGAAATATTTGCAAATATTTATATAATATTGTATATTTGTGATGAGAAAAGTTTAAAGATTATTCTCTAAAATATTTTTTTGATTATAAATAATAATTAAAGTGCGGAGTCAGCACTATAAATTCTGACAAAACCAAATGAATAAAACAATTATAATTTTATCCTCAATTTTTTTGTTAACATTTTCTTTGATTTTTGTAAGTTGCAAGGATGATTCTGAAAATTATTCAACAAAAGATATTCAAGGAGTTTGGAATGGAAGTTTAAATATAGTTTTTCATGGTGGAGATAATGATGGTACAGAATCTAATTATTCTAATCAATTTACCTTTGGAGAAGATGGTACTCTTATTTTAATGGATCCAAGCCCTGAATATATAACAAATACTGGTCATTTATCAGTTAGTGAAAAAGGAGATATTACTGGAATTATTACAACAACTCATCTAACAAAATATACTGAAACAACAACTATGAATTGGAGCGGTTGTTCTTTTGAAAATAAGTCAAAAATAAAAGTTAATATGAATTGGACTTGGAATAATACAAATAATAATAGTAATGGCTATTATGTAATAACTGGTTCTTTGACAAAAAATAGTAAATAAAAAATTTCAAAGTGCGGAGTCAGCACTATAAATTCTGACAAAAACCAAATGAAAAAATATATTATTCTTTTTTCTTTATTCCTATCAATAATTATTAATTCTTATTCACAAACTGGATCAGATTATTATATTCCTCTTTGTGTTGGAAATTATGGAGCGTTCTATACCCCAGAGAGTAGTTCTTATGGAGCAAGAACAACTATTTATTATATTAAACAGATTGATACGGTTCTTGGTGAGATTGTTTATCTTCAAGAAGCTTATGAAATTTCTGATAATACTCCATACGATACGAGTATATTTCAACAATTTTGGTTAAGAGAAGATGATTATGGTAACATATTAATGGTTGCCGTAAATATGCAAGGTACAGGTTTAATTGAAGATGCTATGATTTTACCTGTTGCACATAAACTTATTCCTAATGAATATTTAACATTAGGTTATAATCGCTCTTATTTTTTTGGAAATGAAACAACTTATGATACAGTATTAAGTGTTTCAGCCACTGTTGGAACATATACTAATTGTATATTAGTTAGATCAACAATATTAGAAAACCAATCTTTAAAAATTATTGATGATTATTATTATGCACCTAATGCTGGTCTTGTAAAAAATGAAAGACAATATCATAGTCCAGATCCTCAGGAATATGTAATGTCTTTGACTGATATTCTTGCTGTAAATTGCCATTTAGGTATACAAAATAATGAGTTAGAGGATAAAAATTCAATTACTATTTATCCAAATCCTGCTTCTGATATTGTTAATTTAGAAATAAAAGATGTAAATATAGAAATATTGGAATTGAATATTTATAATATTTTGGGAGTTCTAGTTAAAACAAAAACTATATCTAATGATATTAATCAAATTAATATTTCAGATTTGAATAATGGTATCTATTTTTTAGATTTAAAATCTAAAGACTTTACAACAAAACAAAAGCTTATCATAAAAAAATAAAATACTTACAATATGAAAATATCAAAATCAATATTATGAAAAAAATTATATCAATTTTTATTGTTATTTTCTTATTTGGAATAATTAATAGGGCAGAGGCCCAAAGATTTTGGGCTGTGAATAATTATGGAGATACTCTTTATTATAATGTAACATCTTCTGTTTTGCCATATTCTGTAGAAGTTACTTACAAAGGTAATTCGTCTCAAGAATTTTCTGATGAATATGATAGTACTATTACTATTCCTTCAACTGTTGTTCATAATTCTATAACTTATAATGTTAAATCCATAGGAGAAAATGCTTTTAGGGAATGTAATAGTTTAGAAAGCGTTATTATTCCTAGCTCAGTAAACTCAATTGGTAGCTGTGCATTTTCTAATAGCAGTATAAGATCTATTGCATTACCAAGTTCGGTGAATAATATTGGAGAATGGTCGTTTAGATATTGTTTTGAATTAACAGATTTCTTTGTTCCAGCCACTCTAACTCAAATTGATTTTGCGGCTTTATATGGTTGTTATTATATGCAAAATATTAATGTGGATGACAATAATCCAAACTATTCATCAATTAATGGTGTTTTATTTAATAAACTGGGCGATACTTTAATAACTTGTCCTGGTGGTAAACAAGGGAATTATTTGATTACAAGCAATGTGAATTATATCTCTGATTTGGCTTTTTGCTATGTAAATCTAAGCGAAATAGATGTTGAGGCAAATAATCCTAAATATTCTTCATTAAATGGAATACTATATAATAAGATTATGGATACTTTGATTGCTTGCGTCACTCAAAAAACTGGATCAGTTAATATTCCAAATTCTGTTACTAATATATTTTCAAATGCATTTTTTCAATGTAATCTATTAAATTCTATAATAATACCTTCAACTGTAAATTCTATTGGCGATTTTGCTTTTGCATACTGCGATGGCTTAACTACAATTCAAATTCCTAATTCCATTACAAAAATTAATATGGGAGTTTTTTATAATTGTGAAAGATTGACTTCTATTGAAATTCCAGCTTTGGTTACAAGCATAGGAGATCAAGCTTTTTCATATTGTAATGATCTTATTCAGATTAAATTAAATCCTGAAACACCTCCGCTGATAGTATCTTCAACCTTTGTGGGTGTTTCAGATACTGCTTTAATAATAGTCCCATGTAATTCATTAACCCTTTACCAAGAAGCCGATTATTGGTGTGATTTTACTAATTATTATTGTTTTGTTGGATTAGACGATTATCCTAAAATTAATATATCAACTAAAATCTATCCTAATCCAGCTTCTAAGATTGTAAATTTGGAAATTAAGAATTCAAACAATAAATTATTGACATTGAATATTTATAATTCTTTGGGTATCTTAGTAAAAACACAAAGAATTTCTGAAAAAGATAATCAAATCGATGTTTCAGATTTATCTAATGGAATTTACTTTATTGATATATGTTCTGATAATTATAATGTAAAACAAAAGCTTGTAATCAATAAATAACAATATATATAATATTTTTATAGTGCGGAGTCAGCACTTAAATCACTGACAAATTCTTATGAAAACAAAATTATTTGTTTTTTTATTAATTGTTTTCTTTGCAATTCTATTGCCATACAGCATTAAAGCACAAGAATTTCATGTTACCACTTCAACTAATGTTTTGATGTTAGGAGAAGTTGGATTTGACGGCACAAATTATCTCTTTGGATTTTCTGAGGATACTAATAATGTGGTTTCAGCTCAATTTATTTCAAACATTGGAGCATTAGTAGGACAAAAAATATCATTAGGTTATAGTGGTGGAGCTCCACTTGTTGAATTTGATGGAACAAACTACTTATTATTATGGAGTGCTCCAAAACAAGTATTTAATCCAGATAAACCTACTGGAGATACTATATTTGGACAGTTTTTAAGCACAAGTGGTGCTTTAGTAGGAAATAGGTTTGTTGTAGCCATTAATGCATCAATTAGTAGCCCTAAGGGCGGTTGTTTAGACTATAATAATGGTGTATATATGGTTATCTTTAAACAAAACGATATAAATTATGCCCTTACTATAAGCCCATCAGGAGTTATCTCCACGCCTATCCAATTAAGCTCAATAACCTCAGGTGATAACGCAATGGCTTTTGACGGAACAAATTACTTGGTTGCTTGGTGGTCACATGGAATTGGAAGTTATGAGTTTGAACAAGATATTTATGGTCAGTTTATTAGTTCTACAGGAAGTCTTGTAGGAGGAACATTTATTATTGATGATGACGACACTCACAGCGATAATCCTCTTTCTATTGCTTATGACGGTAATAAATATATGGTAACTTATCACGTTGGATCAGTAAACAATAACGCATGGAGTTTATTCTCACGATTTGTATCTACTTCTGGAATTGTTGACAATAGAATTTGTTTGAGAGATTCAACTTATAATCCAAGCTTTGCATATACTTCATTTGATGGTACAAACTATTTAGTAACATGGGCAGATAGTGCTTTTTCAATGCAATCTATAATTAAAGGAAGATATTATACCCCGAATGGAACTCCACTTGATAATAATATATTTACAATATTCTCAACACTTAACGGTGATGTACCAATGTATGCAGGAAATTTCTTTACTAATAATAAGTTCTTAGTAGTGACATTTAGGATAGACCCAAGCAATTTTATATTTGGAGATATTTATGGAGCATTTGTTCCTTCTTCAGCATCAATACTTGACCCTATTGGATTAGCTAGCGATAACTGTTTGGTTTATCCAAATCCAGCAATAGATTATTTAGATATTTCTTTATTGAATAATAAAAAAATCAAATTGATTAATTTATATGACGTTTTTGGTAAAAGACTAATATCTCAATCTTTTAATCAAGAAAATTTAAGAATAGATATTTCAAAATTAAGTTCAGGAATGTATTTTGTAGAACTAACTAATGGAATTAATAAAGGAATAAAGAAGATAGTAATTAAAAAGTAAAATTATCTGATGATAGTGCAACTAATATAAATTTTAATATCAATATTAATTCGCAGATAATTTGATTGTAGAATTAATCATCATTGTTTTTTGTTTTATCAAAAATTTTTTTCCTATAACGTCCTGGTGATACTCCAACTTTATCTTTAAAAACTCGATAAAATGAACTTTCACTTAAAAATCCACTCATAAGACCTATTTCTGATATACTTAAATTTACATTATTTTTTTCTTCGAGAATCTTTATTGCATATTTAATTCTATAATTGTTAATCAAATCTGCAAATGATTGGTCAAATTCATCATTAACTAAATTTGAAATATAGGTTCGATTAGTGTTAAGAAATGTAGATACATCGGATATTCGAAGATCAGGATTTTTAAATATTTCCTTTTCTTCCAATAATATTTTTAGTTGCTCTTTCAAGTTATTGTTGTTTGTATTTTTTTGAGTAAGCTCTTTTGAGTAAGCTCTTTTGAGTAGTATTTTTTATCGGCATTTAAAATATCTTTTCTAAATTCTATAATTGAAAAATATTGTTTATACCCAATAAAACCTACCCCGTAAAGGAACATGGAATGGACTAATGAAGGGAAAATAAACAAAACATGATTATTTATGAAAATGGATTTCCCGATTATAGCAGATAATGAAGATGTTATTGATGCAAAAACAAAAATAATTAGTAAGTATTTAATTGACTTTAATTCTTTATTTTTTGTTTCTGAATAAAATTCTTTAATAGAACTATGATAAAAAGATATATGTTTAATCCCAGTAATAATAAAAATTAAAACTTGAGTAACTAATACAATCCTAAAAATGTTTATTTTAATTAATTGTAACTTTAAAATAAAACTATACTCTAGAAGGTTTCTGTTATTACCATAAAGTACATTATATGTATAAATATATTTTTCTGAACTATCCATTGAAAAATATAGAATAAATGAGAATAAAGAAAAAATAATTGAAGGGATAAAAAACCATATCCATGCAAATCGTGCTTTAGAATCCTTGGTAAGGAGTCTTATGTAATAGTAATAAATAGGGAAAAGTGACAACGAAGTAAATATCCAAATGCTTTCAGCAAAACAATATGCATTGTATTGATTATTGAAATAAAGAAAATGAGTAAAATAGTTAATAATTGCTATAAAGAAGAAGAGTATTAAGTAGTTTTTTGCTAAACTATTGCTCTTAAAGTTTAAAATTAGAGTTAAAAACCAAAAAACACATACCCATAATGGAAGGCTGGATAACAAAGCGTTAATCATTTTTAAAATATTTTTTTTTAACTTATTTGTGCAAAAGTAATTCTTTTTATCTTTAGAGAGAAATTTTATGAACTTTTAAAATAAAGAATGCTGTATTTAAACATAAAATTTGGTTTTAAAATGTAGTTTTCTTTGTTAAAATAAGGTTTAGTTGTATGATTAATACAAAAAATTGTATATTTGTAGTTCAATTATTGTAATGAAGGTAATAAAGTCAATACATTTAAGTAATTTATATAAGCGTTTCTTGGTTTGGAGATTAAAGAATGTTTCCGAATTCCAATATATGATTTTTATGTCCTTTTTGGTAGGATTGGCATGTGGACTTGCAGCTGTTATTCTTAAAAATACTGTTCATTTTACCTACCTTTTTATTACTGATACAAAGTGGTTTTCTGTAGATAGTTCAAATTTTCTATTCCTTATTTATCCTATGGTCGGTATAACAATTACCGTCTTAATTATTAAATACTTTATTAAAGATGATTTAAGTCATGGAGTAAGTAAGGTTATGTATGCAATGAGCAGGAAAAATGGTTATATAAAACCTCATAATACATACAGTTCAATAATTACTTCTTCAATTACTGTTGCTTTTGGAGGTAGTGTTGGTTTGGAAGCACCAATAGTTCTAACGGGTAGTGCCTTAGGTTCTAATCTTGGTAGGATTGGAAGATTAAATACTAAAAATACACTTGTTCTTGTTGGTTGTGGAGCAGCAGGAGCAATTGCAGGAGCTTTTAAAGCTCCAATTGCAGGCATTCTTTTCGTTTTTGAAATACTTATGCTTGATTTAACAATGTCAACTGCAATTCCTCTTTTGATTTCTGCAATAACTTCTTCAATGATATCTTATTTCTTCTTGGGAAAAGAGGTACAGTTTAGTTATAATGTAACTTCAAGTTTTGAACTGATTAAAATTCCTGGATTTATATTTTTAGGCATTGTTTCTGCATTTGTTTCTCTATATTTTCTTAAATCAACAAAATGGACAGCCAAGAGATTTAAAAAATATAAAGTCTGGAAGAGGTTAATTATGGGAGGATTAATATTGGGAGTACTTATTTTTCTTTTTCCACCTCTTTTTGGAGAAGGATATTCTACATTAAATGTACTTTTAAAATCTGATACAAATACATTGTTCAATAATACTTTCTTCTATCCATTTAGAGAAAACCCTTGGATGTTATTATTAATACTACTTTCAATAATAATGCTAAAATCTATTGCAACCTCAGTTACAACATCTGCAGGAGGAGTGGGAGGTACATTTGCGCCATCTCTTTTTATTGGAGGATTTACTGGATTCTTTGTTGGAAGATTGATAAATATGTCTGGACTATTGGTTGTTGAGGAAAGTAATTTTGCATTAGTTGGAATGGCTGCTGTTATGTCTGGAGTAATGCATTCACCACTTACGGCAACATTCTTGATTGCAGAAATAACTGGAGGTTATGCTCTTTTTGCTCCTTTAATGATAGCAACAACAATATCTTACATTGTTGTTAAACCATTAAATAAATACTCTATTTATGCTGAAGAGTTGGCTTTGGAAGGAAATTTAATGACTCATAATAAAGATAAGAGTGCACTTCAGTTTATTGATAAATATAAATTAGTTGAAACTAACTTTATTCCTTTGCTTTACGATAGTAATTTGAGAGATATAGTGGATGCAGTGCAGAAAAGTACCAGAAACTTTTTCCCTATTGTTGATAAAGAAAATAAGTTTTTAGGAATAGTTGTTATTGATGATTTCCGTCCACTTTTATTTAAACCTGAGTATTATGATGTCTATGGAGTTAAAGATTTTATTCGTTACTCTGAGCATTTTATTGTAGATATTTCAGATCCACTGGAAGAAATGGTTTCAAAGTTTAGAGGATCAGATAGATTTACTTTGGTTGTAGTTGATAATGGAAAATACGTTGGTTTTATGTCAAGAGCCAATGTTTATGCTGAATATAGAAAGTATGTTAGTGCTTTCTCTGAAGAATAGAAAAAATAATTAGAATGAAAATAGCAGTTGTTGGGGCTACTGGATTGGTCGGTAGCGTTATTTTAAAAGTTTTGCAAGAAAGAGGTTTTGCAAATGAAGATATTGTTTTGGTTGCTACTCACAAGAATGTTGGAAGAAAAATTTTGTTTGCAGATAGGGAAATTGCAGTTTGCAGTGTTGAAGATGCAATAAATCAAAATTGCGATTATGCTATCTTTTCTGCAGGAGGAAAGACTTCCAAAGAATATGCTCCTTTATTTGCTCAAAAGAATACAATAGTAATAGATAATTCTTCTTTTTGGAGAATGTATGAGAATATACCTTTAGTGGTTCCAGAAATTAATTCACAATCAATAAAGAAAGAAGATAGAATTATAGCTAATCCTAACTGTTCAACCATTCAATTGGTTATGGCTTTAGCTCCTTTAAATAAGGAATATAAGATAAAAAGAGTAGTTGTTTCAACTTATCAAAGTGTTACAGGAACTGGAGTTAAAGCCGTTGAACAACTTATTTCAGAAGAAAATAATAAGGACTGTCAAAAAGTTTATCCTCACCCAATTCATAGAAACCTATTCCCTCATGGAGGAGATTTTTTGGAAAATGGTTATACAACAGAGGAAGAAAAGTTGGTTGATGAAACAAGGAAAATTCTCTCAGATAAATCCATTCAATTAACAGCAACAGTTGTACGTGTTCCTGTTACTGGAGGACATAGTGAAAGTGTAAATATTGAATTCGAAAATGAATTTGATATAAAAGATGTTATTTCAATATTAAGCAACACTCAAGGAGTTGTTGTTATGGATAATCCAAAAGAAAATATTTATCCTATTCCACTTTTAAGTGAAGGGAAAGATGATGTTTTTGTTGGAAGAATAAGAAGAGATTTATCACAGACAAAAACTCTAAATCTTTGGATTGTATCTGACAATTTAAGAAAAGGTGCAGCTACAAATGCAGTACAAATTCTTGAATATCTATGTAGAAGAAATAAATAGAATGTAAAAAAAGATATGAGAAGATACTTAATTGTATTTCTAATTTTCTTGCCATTTATTAATGAATCTTATTCTCAAACAAGTCAAGCTATTGAACTAAATGCTCAATATGGTAAAGTGTTCCAAATAAATAAATATTTGGATGGCACCAAAACTGGTAAGCCAGTTGAAATTGCAAAATCTTTATCTGCTCGTTACATAATTCATACTGATGGTTCAAAGGATTGGCATCAAATGTATAATTATATAGACTATGGATTTGGTTTGTATTTTGCTACCTATAATGAACCAATACATCTTGGCAATTCCTTAGCTTTATATTCTTTTATTTATTCTCCAATTGCAAGATGGGGAAGATTTACTTTAAAAAACGATTTAGTAATTGGGCTTTCTTTTGTTCAGAAACATTGGTCTTTAGACAATTTTCAAAATACAGCAATAGGTTCAACTCTTAACTGCTTTGTGCAAGAAGGTTTTCTGTTGGATTATAAGCTTTCAGAAAGAGTATTGATTGGGTTAGGAATAAATTTTTCACATATATCAAATGGAGCAACCAAACAACCAAATACTGGAATAAATACTTTATCATCACAAATTAATTTAAGATACAATTTTTACGATAAAGAAGTAAAATATAATGTTGATACACCTGATTTTAAAAAGAGTAATGATTTATTATTATCTCTCTTTGGTGCTGTTTATAACGATAGAGTTGAATTGGATAATTATGCTTTTAACGATTCAAGACGTTATGTGGAAAGAGACTTTTATGCTTTTGGTCTAACTGCTACAGCCTATAAAAACTTTAGTTTTAAGAATAATTTTGGGTTAGGTTTTACTTTAGGCTACGATGATTATGCTGATAATTATTTTATGTCTCAAAAAGATAAACTTATTTCAACAACCGCTCCTTTTCTTAATAGGCTAAATTTAAATTGTTTTGCATCTTACGAATATAAAATAAATTGCTTTTCAGCCTTTGCAGACTTAGGATACTATTTAATTAGAAAAACTAATCCTCAGAGTTCACCAAATTTCTTTCAAAGAGTAGGAATGAGGTATAGAATAGTTGATAATGTTTTTGCATCAGTTGCCATAAGAGCAACAGCATTTAGCATAGCACATTATATAGAATGGAGCTTAGGTTATAGATTCAAAACAAAATAAATAGATGCTAAATATGTATCTTGATAGATACTTTCTATACTTTAATCAAATTATCTTTTAGCAATATCAATTAAAAATTTACTTTTATCAAGTATAAACTTTTTTAAATCAAGAATAAATTTTGCAAGGTGGCAGGATGTAACATGCAAGGTGGCAGGATACAATATGTAAGGTGGCAGGATACATAGTGCATCCTGGCTGGTTGCAAAAATTTTAATTGATATTACGAAATTTAATCCTTATCTTTTTCAATTATAATAAGGGTTTGATGCATTTATATCAAATAAAAAATTATTAAGTAGTTTTTTATTCAAAAAATAACCAAGTAAAACCAAAGTTTATTGAGATTTTTTTTTGCATAAATTGAGTATAAATTTTACTAACAGCAACATTCTCTTTATGGATATAATTAATACTTAGATTATGATTTCTTGATGTAATTATATTTTTTATTTTTTCTTCTTTTTGGCAATATTTTTGTTTTATCTTTGCAATCTATGGAAAAAAAGGATAATGCTTTTAAAACAAAAACGTCAAGAATTTCTACTGAGCAAGCATTTGCCCTAAATGGAAAACTACCTCCTCAGGCTTTAGAACTTGAAGAGGCGGTTTTGGGTGGATTGCTTTTAGACCAAGATGCAATTACAAATTCTATTGACATAATAAGAGAAGAATACTTCTACACTCCCGAACACAGGGAAATCTTTTTAGCAATAAAACAATTGTTTTATGATAGTTCGCCAGTTGATATTCTAACTGTTGTGGAACAATTGAAGAAAAATGGTACTTTGGAAATGGTGGGAGGAGCTTATAAGATTTCCACACTTACTTCAAGAGTTGCCTCAGGGGCTCATATTGAGTATCATGCTCGTATCCTTTCAGAAAAATTTATTCAAAGAGAGCTAATTAGAGTTTCAACAGAAACAATTAAGGATGCTTTTGAGGAAACAACTGACGTTGTAGAACTGTTGGATAAGACCGAAACTAATTTAATGGACATAAGCGATAAGAATTTCAAAAGTGATTTTCAAACTTTGGAATCTTTGCTTTATGAAGCTCAACAAGAAATTCAAGCTGCTCAAAAGGCTGAAGGAATTACTTCTGGTATTCCTTCTGGTTTTAGAGAGTTAGATAGCATGACAACAGGTTTTCATAAAGGAACTCTAATTGTTCTTGCTGCTCGTCCTGCAATGGGTAAAACAGCATTGGCTTTGTCAATGGTTAGGAATATGGCAGTTGATCATAATATACCAGTTGCTTTCTTCTCATTGGAAATGACAGCATTGGAACTTACAATGCGTTTAATTTCTTCTGAAGTTGAAATTTCTGGAGATAGACTTAAAAAAGGAGATCAATTAAGACCAGATGAAATTGAACGTTTGCAAGATATTGGTAGACTTTCAAAAGCCCCAATCTATATAGACGATACTCCACAGTTAAAAATATTTGAATTAAGAGCTAAATGCCGTCGTTTGAAACAGAAATACGATATTAAAATGGTCTTTATTGACTATTTGCAGCTAATGAGTGGTAGTTCAGACAATAGGGGAGGCAATCGTGAACAGGAAATCAGTACGATTTCTCGCCAATTGAAAGCCTTATCAAAAGAATTGGGTATTCCTGTTTTGGCTTTAGCACAGCTTTCTCGTGCTGTTGAAACTCGTGGAGGAAGTAAAAAGCCTATGCTATCTGACCTTAGAGAGTCTGGTGCAATTGAACAGGATGCCGATATTGTTATGTTTATTTATCGTCCAGAGTATTATGGTTTAACCGAACCAGACGATAAGGGACCAACATTAGGAATGGCAGATATTTTACTTCAAAAGCATCGTTCAGGACCAGTTGGTGAAGTACGTTTGAAATTTGAAAGTCGTTTTGCCAAATTCCTAAATAAGGATTATATGATTGATACTCAAATGCAGGACATTATGGGAAGAAATATTAATTTTGACAGTGAAGGCAGACCAAATGCAATCATTGCATCAAAGATGAATCAAGAAGATGATTTACCAACAGATGACGATTCAGCATTCTAATTGAAAGATATGAAAAAGACTTTATTTCTTATTATTACTTTATTGTTTAGTACTTATGCATTTTCATTGCATATACTTATTCCTATGGATGAAACTCAAAAGAATCACCTAAAGGCTTATGGTGTTGCTTATTGGGTTTTGGCTCAAGATGCAGAGGTAAGTTGGCTTTTGAATTATAGGGGAGGAGCTTTTTTAATAAAGCATGATGATAAGATTGAAAGGCAGTGTAAGTTAAGAGGTGTAACTTATAATAATATTGCAGATGTTCAAGCAGGGCAAATTGTTAGTGAGATTGCAGAGCCAGAAGTGAATATGGATGTTGTAAAACTTCAGAAAGCTCCAAAGATTGCAGTCTATTCTCCAAAAAACAAACTTCCTTGGGATGATGCAGTAACTCTTGTGTTAACTTATGCTGAAATACCTTATGATGTAATTTATGATGATGAAATTCTTAAAGGAGTGCTTCCAATTTACGATTGGTTACACCTTCATCATGAAGACTTCACTGGGCAATATGGCAAGTTTTGGGCAAATTATCGCAATCAAACTTGGTATATGGAAGACGTTAGAGCAAATGAAGAAATGGCTTTAAAGCATGGTTTTAAGAAAGTTTCTCAATTAAAGTTAGCAGTAGCCAAAAAGATTAAAGAATTTGTTGCTGGAGGAGGTTTTATGTTTGCAATGTGTTCTGCTCCTGATAGTTTTGATATAGCTTTGGCAGCAGAAGGAACAGATATTTGTGATGTAATGTTTGATGGAGATGCAATGGACCCAAATGCTCAACAGAAATTAGACTATTCTAAGTGTTTTGCTTTTAGGAATTTCACTATTGAAACCAATCCATATAAATATGAAAAGTCAAATATTGATGTAACTCCACAAAGAGCAAGATTAGTGAATGAAAAGAATGATTTATTTGTTTTATTTGACTTTTCCGCAAAGTGGGATTGGATACCAACCATGCTAACACAAAACCACACTAAGATAATTAAAGGTTTTATGGGACAAAGCACAGCATTTAATAAGAGTTTGTTAAAACCAAATGTAATTGTTTTGGGAGAGAATAAATCAATTGATGAAGTTAGATATATTCATGGAACATTAGCAAAAGGCACTTGGACTTTTCTTTCAGGACATGACCCAGAAGACTACCAGCATTATGTTGGTGACCCAGTAACTGATTTAAGTTTATTCCCTAATTCAGCAGGATATCGTTTAATTCTAAATAATATCCTTTTCCCAGCTGCAAAAAAAGAAAAACAAAAGACCTAAAAAGACTACTTTAAGCTGTATTATATATTATGAATCTTACAGAAGAAGACAGAACCAAGATAAAGAAGAAAATTAGAAATAATTCTTTCTATTCTGTGATAATTATAATTATTTGTATTCTCATTAATATTGGGAATTTAATGGATTTTCAAGAGGATTCAAATATAATTAATACTTCATTAGATCATGTATTAATAATTATTAACTTAGTATTAGTTTTATCCGCATTTATCTTATTTTATTTTCTTAATAGAAAATTATATCTTGACTTACAATCAAACAATAAGATATATGTAGAAAAAATTATTCAAAAGAAAATCTTTGAAAATAAATGCGATGTTGCTTCTGGTTATAAAACCAACATAGGTACTCCAGATGCTTATTTACCAAAATCAATTAATTTCTCTTCAAATTTTTATTTCGTTATAGATGATACTGTTTATAACGTTTCAGAGTTTGATTTCTATAATTTCGAAGAAAATAAAAGCATCAAATTCTTTTATTCAGATCATAGTAAGGTATTCCTTGGCTTTGGTAAGTAAGAATTTAATGCGG
Source organism: Bacteroidales bacterium UBA5515 (assembly GCA_002423895.1). GTDB lineage: Bacteria > Bacteroidota > Bacteroidia > Bacteroidales > P3 > UBA10566. Next base: position 15,646 of record DIOL01000020.1, read on the forward strand.
AGTAATAAACATTGTGTTTTTTTTGACTTTAAATTTTGAATTATTGAATTCATAAGCTATTCCATTAATTCTGCATTTAAAATATAAAGTTAAATGTTTTACATCTTTAATCTTTCTGTTTGTCATAAATTCGAGATAATAACTTTTTTTAATAAATTTGCGTTCACGCCAAAATTCTTCAGAGGCAGCTTCAATTGAGTCTTTTCTTTCAAGAGATTGTAAAAAAGGAGTGATTTGTTTAAAGTCATTGATAAAATAATTATGAATATAAACAAATTTAATTGTGTCATTTTTCTCACTATCAATTAATATGAATTTATCTATTTCAATTTTAGGAACAGGTATATATTTTTTGTTTTCTTTTATGTTAATTGATAATGATAAGCCAATTGAATCATAATCTAAAGCATTATATCTGGAAGAATTTGATATTGGTTCTAAATTAATGCAAATATGCATATTTGTATCCTTAGAAATATCATTATATGAAGTGAGATTTTCTGCTTCTTTATTTTCATCAACTATTACCCATGTAGGTAATGATGAGTAGTAAATATAATAGCTTATTGGAATTATTAATCCCAAAATAACTAATAAAATAGTCAATATTATTATTAATCTTTTTGATTTATTAACCTTCATTATAAATGAGTTATATATAAATAAAGAAACTAATCGTTAATTAACGATTAGCTTCTTTGTTAAACTCTTTTCTGAATTTTTTACCTTAATATAGTAAATTCCTTTTGTTAGATTACTTGCATCAATTTCAAGCTTATCTTGTCCCAAATTGTATTTATAAGTCTTCAAAACTCTTCCTTGAAGGTCATAAACCAAAACATCAGAATTACTGTTTAATCCCTTAATTTCAAGAATTGTTTTATCATTTGTTGGGTTTGGATATAAACTGGCTGTAAAATCATTATTGATTTCTTCATTCAATCCAATTAAGCTGCATTTTACATTAGAGAAATTGCTGTTGCATTCTTCTCCAAGAGCAAGAACCTTGTAGCAATAATTAGTTGTTATATCCAAATTTGGATCAATAAAGATTGGCTGATTAACTTGAGCAATAAAAACATCATCTCTAAAAATTTGATAGGAAATAGCAGTTCCATCCCAAGTTAATTCAATGTTATTTCCTTCAAAACTAAGGTTTAAATTTGTTGGTGCAGTAGGACTTTGAATAACATTAAGCGATGTATTTGTATCATAAACACAACCATATTCATCAGCAATACTTACATCTGCGTTGATAACACCAGTAAATTCAAATGGAGGATTTATGATAGTGGAAAATGTATTTTGTGAACTAATATAAGGAGAATCCCAAATAATAGTGTCAACTTTTACTTGATTAGAATAATCCTCATTTCCAGAAGGATTTAATTCCAAATCCCATGAGAAAACATAACCATTATCAATACTCCAATCATCTGTAACAATAATTTTCCATTCTCCATTTTTTGGGCATCCAATTAAATTTGCAAAACTTGTTTCTGGAATAAAATAATTAGATGTATCGGATTTATCAGTAGAATCACATGTTTGACAATTCCAAGCAGGATTATTAATTGAAACTCCATAAACTTTATTGCAATTATTTATAAGAGTACTATGTGTATCAGTATATAAACTTGAAAAACAATAATTCCAACCTTCACCTGAATAACCAGGTATATTATCATATTGACCATGATTAATTCCTCCATAAGGAATTCCTAAATAGCTTCCTCCACCATTTTTACTTTTTAATAACGCTTGTTGTCCATTAGGACATTGAAGAGTTATAATTAAATCACCAATAAAAGAATGTTCTAAATTAACACAACAAGAAATAATATCATTACTTGAACCAATATTCTCTGTTGGGGAAAATCCAGAAATATTCAATGGTAACTCTAAGTTAATTGAACCAGTATATGGACCGTCTGGAATTTGTAATAATTGCTCATCTATAAATACAGGTGAAAACTTAATTCCAACGGTATCTAAAACTAAAATATTATTATCATCATATCCTGCACTCAAATTGAAAGGTTGTCCGGAACAAATGTTTGGAAGATATTCAATACTTTTAATTGGATTTTTAGAAACTCTAACAATTGTATTTATTGGATTTATGCTTGGACATCCTTTTGGAAATAGGTTTCTCAACGTAGTATCTTTTACAATTAAATCAACCTTATAAATTCCTACATCATTCCATTGATATGTTGTAGAAAAATTTTGGTATGATGTAGTATCTCCTCCACCGTCTCCAAATGACCAGTAATAAACACAACCTGCTTGGCTTTGGTTATATAACTGACCATTTTCAGGGAATTGTGGTTTTGCAAATAAAATAACTCTGTCTCCTTCACAATAATCTATTACCCTGTATTGAATTGGAGTGCTGTGAGATGAATCAATTATATATTTGTAAGAATAAGAATTATAATTATTGTTTGCATCTATTTTAGAATAAATAGTATCTAAATCAGCAACAGGTATCTGACATCTGTCAACACATGAAGCATAAATCTTAAATCCAGAAGATGATGCAGTTGGATTAGTATTAATACTAATTGTTATACATCCAGTACTATCATTAATATTTGAATAAACTGTTTTTCCATTTAGGAAAGTATTATTAAAAACAGTATATCCATCTATAATGTGATAATTATTATTACTTTTCAATTGCATATTATCGCCATTTCCTAATGAAAATTCATCAAACCTTAGTGATATTCTTTTTGTGTGATTAGAATTATCGGTAGGGCATACTTTAATTGAATAGGAATAATTATTACCATGATCTCCTATTTCTCCACCATCATCATAAATATACTCTCCGCAAGTATAGAAGGTTTTATTATTATTTAATGCATTTATATTTAGTGGTGCTGTTGTAAATAAATAATTAATATAAATATCAGAAAGCGTGTCTCCACATTTTGTTCGTACATAATATATATATTGAGTATTGGGTTGTAAATTCTCAAATTTATAATAATTAGTATCAAGATTAACAAAAGTAAAAGGAAGATTGTTATCATTTATTTTATATGCTAATTCCCAATTGAAGAAAACAGAATCAAGTGGTATAAAGTTTAATTCAGCACTTGTAGAAGTAATATTAGTAATGTTTAATGAAATAGGAGTAAAACATCCTGAAATTGGGGTAAATATGTATTCAGAAAAAGGACTAAAATCGTTTCCGCAAATTGCCCTTACTTTTATATAATACACTATTCCTTGTGAAATACCTACAAGAGTATAATATGGAGCAGTACTCCAATAAGAAGTTGTATTAGTAAAAGTAGAGTCATTAACTGAAACTTGAATTTCCCAATAATATTGAGTAGAATCTCCAGGAGTCCAAGATAAAGATAAACTGTTTGTGGTTAAATTTGAAAAGCTTAAATTTGTTGGTTGATTACATTGTGAAAATGACTCTAAGCCAATAAATGTAACGAATAAATAAAATAATAATTTCTTCATAGTATTTCAATTTTTGGTGTAAAAAAATATTTCATTGTCATATATTATATATAACATTCTTTTTTTCGAAAAAGTAAGTGAAATAAAAATATTTTTTTATTTTCCCTATTTTTTGTTTGCGTTTAAGTAATAAATGTAAAAATATTGTAATCAAAAATAAAAATAAGTCAATCATAATTGAAAATATACTTGATATATTTTTAATTAAACTAAACTTTTTTAGGATAATTCAATTTATTTGTTTTCTTCCTTTTTATTGCAATTGTAAAACCAATCATTAATAAAGCAGCAATAATAGCCATAATTGCTCCAAAGTAGAAAGGTGCTTGTGAATTAACATTATCATAAAGTTTTCCAGCTATAAAACTTGCTGGTAAAAGTGCAATACCTAAAATTGCATGATAAAGTCCAAATCCAGTGCCTTTTAAATCTTTGCTTACAATATCAGAAACCATTGCCTTTTGACTTGTATCAACCAAAGCACTGTAAAGTCCATAAAGAATAAATAGGAAAACAAAAATTTTAATATTGTTGAAAGCACCAAAACAAATATAAACTATTGCATAAACAATAAAACCTGCAATCATAAGTTTGCTTCTTCCAATTCTGTCTGAAAGTTTACCAATTGGTATTGCAAGAAAAACACTTACTGTATTAAATATCATAAAAATAAATGGAACATATGCCTTATCAATCCCAGTTTCGTAAGTTTTAATAAGTAAAAGTGTATCAGTTGAGTTACCTAATGAGAATATGAAAACAATAAACAAGAAAAAGTAAAATCTTTTTGGAATATTTTTAATTGAAACCTTCGTTTTTTGTTCCTTGTTTTCAAATTGTTCTGTTTTAGGTTCTTTAATAAAGAATATTATTGTAAGTACTCCAATAATGGCTGGAATTGTAGCTAATAGGAATATATTACTATAATTAACAGGTAGATATTTTAAAAGTAAAAAAGCAATCAATGGACCAATAATAGCACCACTATTATCCATTGCTTTATGAAAACCAAAGCTTTTGCCCATTTCATTTTTATGAGTTGAAGCAGAAACTAAACTGTCTCTTGGAGCAGTACGAATTCCTTTCCCAATCCTTTCAGTAAATCGCAGATATAGAACTTGAACTGGAAATTTTACAAAAGCATAAACAGGAGTAACAATTGCACTTAAACCATAACCAATTATCATAAATGGTTTTTTCTTTCCAATCTTATCGCTCCAAAGACCAGAAATTGCTTTAAGAAGGGATGCGGTGCTTTCTGCAATACCTTCAATTAGAGAAATTGTAGTTTTAGAAGAGCCCATTGAAAGAAGAAAAAGAGGCATAACACTATAAATCATCTTTGAAGATGTGTCAGTGAAAAAGCTTGTTAATCCAGTGAAAAATACATTTCTTTCTAACCCTAAAATCTTTTTCCTCTTCATTAGTTAGTAGTTTTAAATCAGAGTTGAATAAATGATAAAATAATTATTCAATCATTATTTCATCAATAAATATCCAAGCTTTTTCGCCTTTTGCAATATGCCAATCAGGAATAGGTCCTATGTTAATGGCTTCAACTTTAATATATCGAGCTGAAAATGGAGTTGTATTGTAGAAAGTGTGAGTTATTGTTGTTGGTTCTGTTTCGTGAATTGGAGTTGGAACAGTTTCTAAAAGAGTAAAGTTTTCTCCATCATCAGAAATATAGTAGTTTACTTCTTTTGGTAGGAATATCCATGATTTAATATCTTGAATGAAATTACCTCCCACATGAGTAAGGTTTTGTTTTTCTCCCAAATCAACTATTGCAACAAAGTTTTCTCCATAATATCCTTGCCATTTACTTAAACGCCATTTGTTTCCTCCTCTGATTTGGTCTATTAAACAATCAGCACCTCCTCCAGTGTATTGAGGGTTAGGTTGAGAAATTAGTTTCACTTTTCTACCTGCAGGAATTTTATTGAATCTCATACTAATAGGAATGCTTTCAACATTCTCTTCAGTGGTATTTACTGCTGTAATTTTTACAGTTTCGTCAATCTTAATGTTTCTTCTCTTATAATCATTGTCTCCAAAATGAACTAATTTTCTTCCGTCGTCATAGTCAAGTGTAGGCATGATTATATTCCCATTAATAGAATTTACATATAATTGTTTTGTATCAGTGAAAGTTTGGGTTCCTTCATATTCAAAGTATGGAACAATTGCAATTTGATTATCTTTAATTTCACTGTTTGGACGATTAGCTTCTTTCTTACCAAATTTTTTATTAGGTTTTGAATCCATTTCAAAATCAATAACTCCACCATTCATAATATCGAAATGATTTAAGTAAGAGTTCTTATATTTCTTGCCATTAAATTCAATAGACTTAACATACATTTCTTTTTCCTTTTGAGGAGCATTAATCACAAAAGTTTTTCCACTTTCCAATCTAATGGTTGCTTTTGAGAAAAGAGGAGAGCCAATAACATATTCATTTGAGCCAGGACAAACTGGATAAAAACCTAAAGAACTCATAATATACCATGCAGACATTTGACCTGCATCATCATTTCCACAAATACCATCTGGTTTGTCAGTATAAAGAGTTGTTAAAATACGTCTTACCAATTCTTGAGTTTTCCATGCTTCACCTGCATAAGTATAGAGATATGCCATATGATGAGAAGGTTCATTTCCATGTGCATACTGTCCAATCAAACCTGTAACATCGGCTTGGTTACGTCCTGTTGGTTTTTCTTTTGAGTTAAAGCAATCATCCAAAAGTTTGGTAAATGCTTCATCAGAGCCAACAAGTTTAATAAATCCCTTAACATCTTGAGGAAAATAGAAACCATATTGCCATCCATTGCCTTCGGTGTAATTAATATCTATTTGTTTTGGATCAAAATCAGAAGTAAACTTGCCATTAATTTTAGGTTGAATAAATTTATTCTTAGGATTAAATAAATTCTTGTAGTTTTGAGCTTTCTTAATAAACTCTTCATATATATAATTTTCGTTCCTTTGTTTTGCAACTTGAGCAACGCACCACATATTATATGAATACTCTAAGGTTTTTGAAACACTTTCATGTTCTAATTCTGAAGAAATATATCCATATTCATCAAAAAGGTCTAATCCAAAGAGTTCAGGATTATATACTCCTCTTTTCTCAAGGTTTTTAATTCTTCTTGTACTGCTTGCATTATTCATCATGGCTTGCAAAGTCAACTTTTCATCTCCTCTAATACCTTTCATATAAGCATCTGCAATCATAGAAATTCCATGAAAACCAATCATACAATAAGTTTCGTAACTTGATAATTCCCAAACAGGAAGAATTCCACTTTGATTGTACATATCCAAAGCGGTATTAACAAAATCTTTAGTTCGTTTTTGATCAATAATTGTTAAAAGAGGGTGAAGAGTTCGATAAGTATCCCAAAGTGAAAATACTGTATAACGATTATATTTTTCAGCTTTATGAATTTTTCTATCCATTCCAAGATATTGTCCATCAACATCAGAATAAAGGTTTGGAGAAAGCATTGAATGATACATAGCTGTATAGAAAGTACGTTGTTGTTCTAAAGTTCCACCTTCAATATCAATTTTGTTTAATTCTTTTTCCCAAAGTTGATTTGCAATTTGCTTTGCATCATCAAATCCTTTTGCTTTTTCAGCTCTGAGATTTCTTAAAGCACCTTCTGAACTTACAGAAGATAAAGAAACTACAATATCTAATTTTGTATCTTCCATATTATTTACTCCAAAAGAAACAAAAAGTTGTGCTTTTGCAGAATCATAATCAATAGAAATAATTGGTTCGGAGAAAGAAGCAGCAAAATAAATTATCTGATCTTCATTCCAAGCCTTTGAACGACGCATACCAACTATAGTTTTATCATCAATTTTTTCCCAAGAAGAAGCAAGTAATTGATCTCTATGTTTTAAATCAATCAAAAGATTTCTTTCTCTATCTTTTCCGTGAAAATTATAACGATGATAGCCTGCTCTTTCAGTTGCAGTAAGTTCAACAAAGATAGGAGAGTTAGAAAGCATTACAGAATAATAACCTGCATTTGCTTTTTCATCTTTATGCGAAAAAACTTCTGCAAAACTATTTGCTTCTTTTCCTTTGGTAGTAGGCATAAAAAGAATATCCCCATAGTCAGAACATCCAGTTCCAGAAAGATGAGTATGAGAAAATCCATAAATAACAGAGTCTGAATAGTGATAAGCACTACAGCCATCCCATCCATCCAAACGAGTATCTGGACTTAATTGCACCATACCAAAAGGAGCTATGGCACCAGGGTACGTGTGACCATGAAAAGCCGTTCCAATAAAAGGATCAACCAAATCAACCTTACTCTTATAATGTAAATTGTTTTGAGCAAATAGGCTTACGCTAACTAAACCTAATAAACCAAATAATAAACTTCTCTTTTTCATATTTATTGATAATATTTTCTTTTTTTATTGTGTTTAAAATATAAGGAGCTTAAAGACTTTAAAGACTTTAAGGTCATTAAGGTCTTTAAAGTCTTTAAGCTCTTTTTTATTTAATTTTTATTTCTTTTTTCAATTCTCATTCTTGTCATTTTCTCTTTAAAGCCTCCTTGGTTAAGAAATTCTTCTTCAAGTTTTTTCAGTTGTCTAAATAGTAGATAATCTGTTTGTTTTATTAGTACTATTGAAATATTTGCTATTGTTTCAGGAGGTCTTGTAGAAATTAGGTTCATATAGTATTTTGTGTCATTATGAATTTTCCCAATATCTCTCATTTTAATCAATTCAATAGAATCTTCTTCCCATTGTCTATGATTTCTTGTCCTTAAAAAATCCTCATAATCAACTAATAACTCTTGTAAACTTGCTTTTGCAACGCTTGTAAGTTTTATTTCTGTTTCCTTACTAACAGAAGATGCAGAAGAACCTTCAACAATATTTTGCTTAGTACTTCTTGCAGCTTGTATCATTTGGTCAATTGTTCTATCTCCTTTATTCAAATATTTATTACAAAAATAAAAAGTAATATCAAAAATAGATTCAGACTTTTGATAAGTAATAAGTTTCCTAAAATTACCCATTCTTGGTATTAATTCTTCTTTACTCATTTCCCTTTTTTTTGTTTAATAAGGAGTTTAAGGTCTTTAAAGTCCTTAATGTCTTTAAGCTCCTTATTCATTTTTCTTTATAATATTTTCTTTTAACTTCGTTGTATTTGTTTATATCTATATAGTCTTTTGGGTAAACAAAGAATGTATAGTTACTTATTGTTTTTTTACCATTATTTATATTGTCTTCAATTTCTCCTTCTACCCATAAATAATCTGTTTTTGGGTTAAAGTCTTTAATGTCTTTTAGTGCAATGGAGTAAATTATTTTTGACTTAAACTTTTCTGCTGAAACTGTGTTTGGAGTAATGGAGAATTTAATATTGTCTTTATTATCCTTTATTTGAATTGTATAATCTAATGAAGAAGATACATAAGAGTCATTGCAAACATAAACAAAAATTGAGTCAGGATTAGAATATTTGTCAATTGAGAATATTATTGGTTCGTATGCTTTTTGAATTGTATAGTAAACTGGTTTTGGATTATTATTATAGTCAATACAAGACCAACCAATTGCAGGATAAGGTTCATTAAACTGCCAAAACATTGTTCCCATACAATAAG
>DIOL01000020.1:24885-28740 GCA_002423895.1 Bacteroidales bacterium UBA5515
TCCCATACAATAAGGCATTGCTCTGCGATGAGCCTCAATAGCTATCTTATAAGCTTCCTGTGCAGTTGCACCTGCTTTAAAAATATAATCTTCGTCAGGTGTGTAGTCACCATACCACTCTTTTACTCTACTGTCTATCAATTCAAATCCTCTTGGGTGTTTTTGATGAATTGCAAACTCAGGATTTCCCTTTGAATAGGGTTTTGACATATAATCTTCAAGAGTAGAAAGAGTAGGAGGAGATTGGAATCCATATTCACTCATAAAGCGAGGAACTTTTCTTGTGTAGGTTTCAAATATTGAATCTCCCCACCATACTCCCCAATAATGGCAATCGCCATGTGTAAGGCTTTCTTTTTCTCCCCAGCCATGCAAAGGAGAAGTATGAATATAATTTATTGTTGGAGTATATTCTTTCACTATGTTTGGAAGTAATTCCTTAAATAGTTTATTATAGTTTTCAACTGCAAGAGCAGTATCTTTCACTTCCTTCATCCAACCCCAGTTATTCCAGCCTTCCCAAATTTCATTATTTCCACACCAAAGAGCCAAAGAAGGATGCTTAGCTATTCGTTTTACATTTTGAATTGCCTCCTGTTTAACATTATCCAAAAAAGCAGAATCAGCAGGATATAAAGCACAAGCAAAAGGAAAGTCCTGCCAAACCAAAATACCTAATCTATCACAATTGGCATAAAAAGCATAATCTCCATAACTTGAACCACCCCAAACTCTAAACATATTTATACCCATGAGCTTTGCAGCTTCCATTTCTTCATTATTAACTTTATCTGTTTGAATATAATTTGCCCCCTTTACAAACATTGGCTTACCATTAATCTTAAAATAGAAACTTTGTCCAATTGAATCCTTTTCTTGAATAAGTTCAATTGTTCTAATTCCAAATTCAATATCTTGTTCAATTTTGGTATAACCTATTTCTTTTGTGCTAAGAAAATAGTACTTAAAAGAATCACCCATTCCATTAGGCCACCAAAGAATAGGATGAGGAATTTTAAAATAATGTTTATCTCCTCCAATATTCAAAACCATATAAGCTGTATCATTTTCAATCTTTATAGTTTGAACATTATATTCAATTTCTTCATCTTTTTTGTTATTAATATCTAAATATTGAAATGATGGATAAAGCATTTTAGGATACCAATCCCAACCAGAAAGATATTGAGGATAGCGATTAATTACTCTTTTTTCAGAAGCAAGAGTGTTATACTTATTATTATCGTAATTAAGTGAAGGTGATATTGGAGTAAAGTCAACTCTTAATTTGTTATTACCTTTTTTCAAAAAATTACGGACATCTACTTTATATGACCTAAAACCATTATTAGTTTTTAATACTAATTTATCATTCAAATAAAACTTAGCCTGACCAATTACATTTTCAACAAAAAGATTAATATTTCTATTTTTTAAAACCTTCTTAGAGAGAGTTATATCTTTTTGATAACTCCAAGCAACAGTATCTAAAAAACTATATTTCTCCTCATTTGATTCTATAAACATTTTTGTAAGGTTATCAGAAAAATCCATAAATAAAAGACCTTTTTCTTCCAATAGGCTTTTACTCCCAATGTAGTATGAATCACTATAATTTTCCTCTTGTGCAAAAGCACCAAAAGCTAATGCTATAAGAAAAAGAATGGGTAGAAGTTTTTTCATTTTTAAAGATATTTTAATCCTAACTTATAACTTTTCGCTTTTAGTTTTTAACTTAATAGGTAAGTGCTGCTGCACCTAAAATTGCTGCATTGTTTTCGTCTAAATTTGATATTTCCAATTCAATCTTATTTTGAAAAACAACAAAAAGACTTTCTTCAAAGTATTTCTTTAGAGGGATCATTAATAAATCTCCTGCTTTTGTTAGACCTCCAAAAATAAAAATCTTTTCTGGAGAAGTTACTGCAACAGCATTTGCCATTCCTATTGCAAGCATTTTTGCAGTTATTTCAAAACATTTCAAAGCCAATTTATCTCCATTCTTGGCTGCATTGTAGATTGCTTTGCCTCCTATGTTTTCTTGACTTATTTCTCTTAAAGATGATTTTGTTTTAGTATTTTTTATTAAATCCAAAGCTGTCTTTCTTAGTCCTGTAACAGAAGAATAGGTTTCAACACAACCTTTTCTTCCGCATCCACACATTCTTCCTTCTGGTTGAACAATGGTATGACCAACTTCTCCTGCAAAACCATCTGCACCATAAACAACCTTACCATCAACAACAATTCCACTCCCAACTCCAGTTCCTAAGGTTATCATTATGAAATTTTTAATTCCTTTTGCTCCTCCATAAATCATTTCTCCTATGGCAGCAGCATTTGCATCATTGGTTAAGGTTACTTTTAAATCATATCCTTTTCCCTTTAGCTTTGTTTCAATGTATTCCTTAACAGGGATAATTCCAGAAAATTTGAGATTAGGAGCATGTTCAATTGTTCCATGATAGTAATTCCCATTTGGAGCACCAATCCCAACTCCTTTAATTAATGATTTGTCTTCACATCTTTCAATTAAAAGAATAATATGATTAACAATTTCATCAAGATAGGCTTCAACAACATCAAAGTCTTTGGTGAAAATGGAGGTTGTGGAAATTATATTTCCTTTTTCATCAACTAATCCAAAACCAGTATTTGTTCCTCCTATGTCAATTCCAATTGAATAGCTTTTCATAAAAATATTATTTTATTAAATCCTTCATCCCATAAAATCCTGTTTTACCCTTCATAAATTCTGCTGCCAATACAGCTCCCAAAGCAAAACCTTTGCGATTATGAGCCTGATGAGTTATAATTATATCATCAACTTCTGAAGAATAAGTTATACTATGAGTTCCAGAAACTTCTCCAATTCTTTGAGCAGTTACATTAATTATATTAGGCTTTTCATCCTCGCAGTTCAATTCCCAATTTGTTTTTCTATCCAAATTGTCAATAATTGTTTCTGCCAAAGTAATTGCTGTACCACTTGGAGCATCAAGCTTGTGAATATGATGAATCTCTTCTATTGAAACATCGTAGGAGGGTTGATCATTCATTAAAATGGCAAGCTTTTCATTAATTCTATTGAAAATTAACATTCCAATGCTATAATTGGAAGCTACAAACAAGCCTTTCTGTTCCTGAATTGCCAAATCCCTAAATTCATTCAGTCTTCCATACCAACCAGTTGTTCCAACAACAATTGGAATATTACGATTAAAGCATGCAACAATATTATCAACCACAGTGTATGGAGAAGAGAAATCAATTGCAACATCAATTTCATTTGCATCTAAATTATCCCAATCTTCTTCCTTGTCAATTACATATGCAATATTGTGATTCCTTAAAAGAGCAATATCTTCAATCATTTTGCCCATTTTTCCATAACCTATAAGTAAGATATTCATAAAGCCAGCTTTGTTTTAATTAAATATAACAAGCAAAAATACAAAAACAAATGAGATTATTTAATTACTTGAGTTGAAAAATTGATATAAAACAATATAATTGATAATGAAGAGTAAAAAATAAGAGATTAATTGTACATAAATTTTTGACAAAATAGAGCGTCTTTAAGTATAAATAATATTTAGGACTAATTAATAATCTGTAAACCTTATTTAGAACTTGGTAAACCTTAATTAGAAGTGACAATATCACTTATCAATCTTATTAAACTTCGTTTTAATCTCCAATTCATGGCATCATGTTCTCGGAATCATGGCATGATTTCCTCCAATTCATGCCATGAATTCATTAATATCATGCCATGATTCCGACCAATTCATGCCATGAATCCGAGTAATTCATGCCATGAATTCAAGAACATCATGCCATGATTCCAACATC
>DIOL01000016.1 GCA_002423895.1 Bacteroidales bacterium UBA5515
ATAACAGCACTTAAATTTGTTTCAGTAGGTTGATTAATTGTTAAGTTTAGATTTACTATACTATCACATCCTTTAGTTGTTTGTAAGTTTTGAGTATAGAAACCAGCTGCATTAACATTAAAACCATTTAAAGAATAAGTTTCTCCTTGACAAATCTCTGCTATGATTGTATCATTATAAATAGGATTAACGGTCAAATTAAGATGAACAATACTATCACATCCTTTTATTGTTTGTAAGTTCTGAGAATAAAACCCAGTACTAGTTTCAAAGAATCCATATTGATTATATATTTCTCCTTGACATATCTCTGCATTAATAGTATCATTAAATGTAATACAAAAAAAGAAAGCAAATGAGGTTGTGTCATTATCATTAAATACTGTATCGCATGCAATATTTGTCCAAGCAATAATTTCATTAACACCTGAGATAAACATCTTATTTCCTATTGTTAATACTGTATCTTTATTTGGAGAAATACTACCTATATATTGATAAGGAGTTTGCAATTGTCCATTTACATTCCATTCAATATTTGGGTTAACTAATGTATCTGTTCCATAATTTTTAATTCTTACTTGAATTGGAATTGGTGCTCCTGACATTACAATAGATGTTGAAGGATTTACAATTTGAGTTAATCCTGCTTCACAGTCAGGAGCTGGAGCAACATTTACTGCAACAGGTGTTCTTACACTTGAGCATCCAAACTTATCAACGTTAAAACGAGTGTTAGGTCTTAATCTAAGATTCATTTGTGTTGGTGAACCAGTCCACAAACAAGCATTTGTTGATGCATTTCTATAAGATAATACTGAATTAAATGAAGTCGCTGAATATTTAGTACTTACATTTCTGGCGTCAGATTCTTGTCTTGTAAAACAAATTTCAATAATCAAATTTGATGTTCCGTCATAATAAAATGGATCAGCGAATTGAAGGTTTCTCCATCCATAATTTGCACTTGAATTTGTAATTCGCACTGTGTCATTAAATACTTCTGTTAATCCTGTTATCCATGTAGCTAAAGATTCTTCGTTAGTAGTGCCAATCTTTATAGAGTAGTCTGTTAATGTAGCAATGCCAGAAGCACTTAAAATATCGAACATTATACTATTTATGTTCCCTTCAGCTAAACCTAAATTGCGTAACTCAGAAGCTTTGTATAAATATTGTTCTTTAACGTTTTTAACATTTCCATTAAATGGAGAAGGGTAGGCAGTTAATGCATTTGCAATATTTGAATCTCCAAGTTGAATAGTGTCATATTCTAAAAGCATTGAACCTACATAGAAAGTATCATTTTCGTATAAAATAGGAGTAGTATAGGTAATTCTGTCTAACTCATGATTTGTATAATTTGAATTATACCATATCAATACATCAGTTGGATCAACTCCATTAGCAGTTAGGGTTGCACGTGTTGCATAAGGAATATTGACAGTAGATGCAATTGGAGAGTAAGGAGTTCTTAATGAAGTAATTTGCATTCTTGCTGTATCATTCAAATGAATTACATCTGCACTATGATTTGCATTACAAACAATATTAAATGTTTTATCTGAAGTGTTAGAAGCTAAATTAATTGTTTGAGGTATAATATAAGTTATTGTATTATTAGATGCTACAGTAATATTACAAGTGTCATATATAGTATTAATTAAGGTTGTTCCATTATAAACTTTTAATAATAATGGAGTAGAGGTACAAGGACTTACTCCTGTATTTGTAATTTTAACTTCAACTTGTTCATCAGTTAGTGTACATGCTGACGTTCTATTAACTCCAACTAATTTAATTGAAGCAACACCAGGGTCAATTGAAGGAATACCAGTTATGTGAATATAATATGGCGATTTATATCCAAAACATCCATTATCATAAGCTATTACTAAATTACTATCTAATATTCCAATACTCATAAACTTATTAGTAGAAGCTGGAATCCAATTTACTAAATCCATTGCATTTGTAGTATTTCTAATTATACCCGCAGATGTAGCTGGAAGAGTTCTACCATGTCCCGTCCATACATTTGCTGGAACATTATGTGATGTCCTAAATCTAACTCCATTAACAGCTAAAGCATCTATAACATTATTATTAGTGTCTTTAAGTAAAAATCCCACCTTTGAATTTGTAAAAAATGTACCATCACCTATATAAAGTGTTTTTGAAGAATCCGGAGATACTTGATTTGCATATTGTAATACTAATGCAGAATTTGCAGGAAGTATATAATTAGGGAAAGTATATGTATGAGTTATTGGAGAATTTAAACTATCTCCACTAGCACCTAATATATACTCAATTTTATAATTCTTTATGTTTATTGCACCATCGCCTAAATTAGTTAACTCAATTGCGCAGTTTTGATTTACCCATGCTGGTAAGTTTGATGTTAATCCATCAGGATTACCTGTCTTTGTAAATTGAATTTCAGAAATTTTTAATAAGGGAATTTCTTGTTTTCTTGAAAAATAGAAAATTGTATCTGAATGCAATCTTTGAGTCTGATAATTTTTCGATTTTAATATAGGAATATTATCATGTGCATTTAAAAACCAATATATTGAATCATTTGAATTAATACTCAAATTGACTGAATCCAAATAATTAATATATATATTTTGTTCTTGTAATGCTGGTAATTGATGTTTTGATAATATATAACATTGTGCAGTGTCATTTGCTTTAAATTGGTCAACGGCTAAAACAGAAAATGCTTTTACATTAAATTGTCTATTTTGATTTGTTACTGAAAAATTATAAGGTAATCTAAAGGTATAATTATAATCTATATTTGGATTAATGTCAAATTTTATAGTATCTTTTTGATTATTAGTCACAGGAAGATTATCAATTGTAAACCATATTTGCATTTGTCCAGATTCAATATCGTTCTGGCTAATATTAGAGAAAATAACCTTTAAATATTCATTACCTAATCCACATTCAGAATAAAGGTCTGTACTGTCAGATGCCAAGTTATAACTACCTTTATCTATCCATATCTTTTTGACAAAAATATTATTTGGTAATGTATCGGACTGCATTGTTTTGATAGATATTTCATTATTAGAAAACACTGTATCTGTATTATTAATACCTCTCTCATAGTCTTTTTCGTAATTGCATGAACTCCCTTTAAATATTAATTCATTTGCATGAAGTGAAGCGTATGATGTAATATTAAAATCAATAGTTTGGCTATTATTTGCTGTGTAAAAACTATATGCTTGTGTGTTGAGATTTATTACAAAGATTAATACAGCTAAAACTAATAATACTTTTTTCATTTCTCTCTTAATTTTTTGAGTTAATAAATAAAATAGAAAATAGTGCTTGAGATTGTGAGCTGTCTTGGTTTAGAAAAAACGTGGGACAGTTACAATATCCGCTGAAAGGTACGACCAAGCACCTGCAACACAAATAAGTAAAGCCCACGCTGTACGTGAGCATTTTCCTTACTGTTTTTGTGTTGCTTATAAATTGGTCGTTTTTTCAGCAAAAAACAATAGCAAAACGCTATATTTCTATAAAAACAATTAAACTTCTTCGTTTAATATCGCTGCAAATGTACAAATGAATAATGGAATAAAAAAATATATTTGACAAAAAATTAAAAAATAACATACACTTATAAGTTTTCTTTGTAATTTAGCAGAATTAAAATTATATAATGAGTTGGATATATTATTCCTTACTTAATCATAAAATAAACAATTAAAATCAAATAAAAATGGTAACACAAATGTATGAAACTCAATTACCTTTAATGGGTGAAAAAGAAAAAATTAAACAAGTGCTAATAAATGTAATTTCAGTAATGGGAGAACATTTTAGAATGGGTCAATTAATAGATGATTTCATTAAAAGAGCAGATGAACAAAATCTTTTCATAAAAGAAGAAGATACGATTTATTCTAAAATAAAATTAGATAATAAGGGTACTTTATTAATTAATAAACTTATTTGGGAACTAATTTGGGAGAAGGAGTTAATTATCAATTTAATTAATAATGATTATATGTTTGATTCAAGACAATTTAATTTGATAAAAAACAAATAGATATACTTTCTATGTGGGATTAATGTTATATTTTTATTTAAGGAAGTATAGGATTAAAAACCATTATAATAATTTAGTGTGTCATTGCTTATCGACTTTGTCACTTTGCAAAGTAAAGAAATACCACACGACGGACAATGTAATTTAGTATCACAAATTAAAATAATATTCAAATATGAAGTATTTTTCTAAAGAAGAACAAGAGTATATTAATGCAATAAAATATTATATAAATAATTCTTTTCCTACGAAAGAAAGTAGTCTTGCAATTATAAATTTTAATAATGAATTCATATTAGATTTTGTAACAAACCATAATAAAATTATTTCTAAATTGGATATATTAAATAATGTAGTTAATAAAAACATTATCAATTGTATTAATAATGAGTTAGAAACCCTTTATACAGATTTTAATAAAAGGCGTTATTATCATATATTTTCTTATTTCGTAAGGAAAAAATTGAATTTTGAAATTGACAATTACATCAAACAAGGATTATTTATTAATATATTAAGATATAAAATAAACACAATTAATTTATTAGATGGAGAATTTTTTTTAAGAGAATTTATTACATTACTTGATGAACCTATATTTAATACGGACGTTAATAATATCAATAAAATAATTAATCAATATAATCTTATCAATAATAATTACCAATTTATAGATAATCTTTTTTCAACGGAGAGAAAGGGGGAAATATATTTGTTTGAAAGAAGAGACGATATATATATCGATAACTTAATTTGTGATTTATTAAGTAAAGATAATATTTCAAATGCAAAAGAATCAAGAGAAACTTTAAAAACTGAGTTTTCTGAAGAAGAACTAATAAGAATTTTTAATGAGTTAGTTGATATTCATTTTATTTCTGATGATTTAGAATTATTTCTTGCATGCTTCGGTTTTGGTGAAGATAATGAGGAAAATATTACATGGAAATCATCACAAGTTGAATTTGAAATATTTGTAGGAGAAATAGTCCAAGAGGAAGAAAATTTAAAAAATAATATAATGGGTTTACCAAGAACGAAAATAAATAGTTGGTTTGTTGATAAGAAAAATAAACCTATTAAACCTACACCCAAAAGTAAAATTCGTTGTGGTATAGAATCATATAAAACATACAAAATAATCCACTCTTAGGACTCCCTTTGTATTTATTACAACTCAGCATAAAATCCATCCTTTGCCCACCCTTTGTAAGAGTGGGTTTTTTGTTGATAAAATAATGATATACAATATTTTTTGTTTATATTTTTGTTTCGTCAAACATCAAGAAAAGTTCTTGTTTGATTTGGGTCTTTGAAAAAGGAAGATGGGTAAGAAGTAGCTACTCTTATCTAAGTTAATTTAAAAGGCAAGATGTATATAGTCTTTTTGATTAATGGAAATAAACCCCATCTCCCTTAAGCAAGGATATTGTTTAACAAATAAAATTTAAAGATTATATGGCAATGAATAAAAAAAGACAGACCTACATTTTAAAAGATAATGGTCTAACCAATGGGAGCTTCGGTTGGGTTAATGAACTTACCAATGGATGGGAGGTAGAACCTGTTTTCGATTACTTTCATGCAATTAATTTCGACTTCAAAACTTACTTGAAGGAGTTAAAGAAATTAAAGAAAGTGGCTGTAAAAAGGGCTATGAAGAGCAAAAGATTTAAGAAAGACTTGCTTAATTCATATAGAGCAAACATTTCTCAAATTCAATCTTATTTTGGGGTTAGTTTAATTAAACATGCTTGCTGCAATTATGATGAAGAGTATTGTTTTAACAGTACCAACTTACAATGTATTAAATGTGAGTGTAGGTTTAATAATTTTGAGAAATTTGAAGAAGAAGGAGGTTGTGATGAATAATGCTAATCTACACGCTGATCCAAATGAAAACAAAATGGTGCAATGTCCAACTCCCTTAATTGGGAGTGGGGCTATGGCTCCAATTAATAATGGAGTTGTTGATAATATGGAAATAAAAGTTCAAGTATGGAATTCTGCTCTTGATGCGGAAAACAACAATTTTATATCTGTTGAAAATTTAGTTAAGTTGATTATTAAAAGTGAATTTGAGCATAGAATTATTAAATTAAGAAAATTGTATATGCAATTTATTGAAACTGGGGATATGAATTTCAAAAAGGAATATGATTCATTAAAGCCAAAACTACCTCTAATTACCTTTTCATCAATATTTGATAATCGAAGGGATGAGGAACATATGATTTGTTCAACCGATTTAATAGTTTTAGATATTGACCTAAAAGATAATCCTGATTTGCCAATAAGAATAAATAATCTTAGAAGGGAGTTGATTGATTGCCCTTTTTCACATATTTTGTTTGTTTCTCCAAGTGGGGAAGGACTTAAGATTGTTGTAAAAGTGCATAAGAATAAGGAGATTATTAATTGTAATAAGGAATTGAAAATTTGCAAGGATACTATAATAAGAAAAGAATTGATCGAAACAATTAAGGACTTTCATTGTGAGGCTCATAAACAAATTAGAAAATATTATTCTAATAAGTATGATATAATGATTGATAATGGAGCAAAGAATTACCAAGGTGTATGCTTTTTAAGCTCAGATGCAAATGTATATTACAATCCTAATTCTTCTCCCTTTATGGTTGCTTGGGTAAAAAAGGAAAAGAAAGTCCCACAAATGAATACTTATAATACTTTCAATTATACTGCTACTTCTAATGATGAAATTCTTGAAGCCATTTTGAATGACTTTACTAAAAATTGTAGTGGAAGAAATATGGCTACATTTAATATTGCCCTTCAAGCAAAGCATTATAATATTGGAGAGAATGAAATTTTGAGCTTTGTTATGCGAAAATGGGGTGATGTAGATTTTACAGAAAAAGAAGCTCTAAGGACTATAAGAAATGGTTTTAAATATACTCCTTATGTTCAATATGTTTTTAATTCAAATAACTCAAATAATATTTAATTATGGAAGATAGATTAGTAGAAGAAGAAAATACTGGTAATAAGGCTAAGATTATTCCCTTTGTATCTGATAATTCTTTAATGACAAGTTATATTGTTGAATCTTTTAAAAAGAATAATGAAAATTATGCTTTTAATAATGAATTCTATTTTTATAATGGTAGCTACTGGGAAAAAAAGAATGAATTCATAATAAAGAAATGTCTGCAGGATTTTGCAAGTAATTTTATTACAGACAGCAAATATTACAAGCCTTATCGAAGAGTTGATGATATGTATGCTCAAGCAAAATTGGATTTATATTCAGAGTATGAAACTAATAGAAATGTTTTGAACTTTCCAAATGGTACTTATGATTTGCAAACTTTGGAGTTCCGTGAACACAGGAAAGAAGAGTTTATCAAGTATGTACTTCCTTACAACTATGATCCAAATGCAGAATGCCCAAAGTGGATAAATTTCATTAATGAGATTTTGCCTGAGGAGGATTTACAAAGGCTTATCTCAGAAGTGTTGGCTTATCCAATTGCTAATATTCATCTTGAAAAACTTCCTTATTTTCAAGGATTTGGGAGAAATGGAAAATCTGTATTGCTTGAAGTTATTTCAAATGTTCTCGGCAAAAACAATGTCAGTAATGTGCCTTTAGCCAATATTTTGAAGAATGATGGTCTTGCACTGCAGCAAATGGAAAACAAGCTTATTAATATTACTGCTGAAAACATTCCTACAATTTCCGACAGTTCAGTTCTTAAAGCTTACATTTCAGGGGAAGCATTAATGATAAAGAAACTTTATCATGACTCTTACAGCTCTACAAACTATCCCCAAACTATTTTGGCATCAAATCACTTGCCACAAAATAACGACTATTCCAAAGGTTATTATGACAGGCTATTATTTATTCCATTCAACTATACTATTCCTGATGATAAAATAAATCCTTGCTTAAAGGATGAATTATGCGTGGAGCTGCCTGGAATTTGCAACTGGTTGCTTGAAGGAGTTAAAACTTTAAGAAAGAACAATAAGTTCAGTTACAGCAAAACTGTTGAAGCACTTAAAAATGAATACAGATTGGAATCAGATTGTGTGAATATGTTCTTAAATGAAAAATGGTATATTCCTTCAAAGAACAATAAGCAACTTCTGTCTCAACTGTATAACGAATTTGAACGTTTCTCCAATGAAAATGGCTATAAAACAATGACAAAAAGAACATTCTCCAGCAGACTTAGAGGACTGGGCTTTAAGGTTGAAAAATCTGGAACAGATAATCAAATGAATGTATGGTTGCAAATTGGAAGTCTGAAAGAAGTATCCAATATGGATAATGAGCCTTTAACAGAGGATAGAAAAGAAATAAATGAAGATACAGATTGGTTTGAAGATGACAGGGAATCTACTTTTTAATCAATTTTAATACATTTATTCCGGACGAACGGACGAACGGACAAGTTTTTAAAAAGTTTTTTATATTTATTTCTGAATTACTTTTCATTTCTTCGTCCGGTTGTCCGGTTGTCCGGTTTTTTCTTCTCTACTTCTATCTTTCTCTTTCTTCTCTTTTAAATCAAAAAAATAAATTATTAAACCCTTGTTTCAGTAAAATAAAACGCTGTTCCATCAAATTAAAGTAAAGAAAGAATTTATTAAAGTAAAGAAAGAGAAAAACAAAGTAAGGAGTTAGATGTATTGCTCCAATAACAACACCCCTAACATTTCAATTTCTTCTTCTGTATATCTTCTTTTAACGTTCTTTGTCAATAAATTGTTTTTCTTTCTTAGGCGATAGAGTGTTGCTTGAGAAATTTGCATTATCCTTAAAACATCTTTTTGAGTGTACTTTGGAATTTTATTTTCTTGTATCATAATATATGGATTTATTTTGTTAAATATCAAGTTTCTATATATGCAAATATACAAAAAATCCTCCATATAACATTGTTTTTTTAGTAGTTTTAATCATAAAAATACATTAATTTTAAGTTAGTTTAATTCAATGTAAATCTTATGCAATCAAACACATTCAACACATAGTAAATCAATTAATTACATTACTTTTTTTCGTATCTTTGTAGCATAGAAAATTAATAATAACCCTTTAAAGTCTTTTTCAGTTGGTGTAGATTAAAACTGTTTTTTGTTATGATAAGATACGTTAGAGTATTTAAGAAAGTTAATGTTGGTGCAGCTCCTGGCATGAAATACCTTGCTCGCCTATTCCGTGGAAATGATGTAACAATTGACCAATTGTGTCAAGAAATTACTGAAAGTACCACATTGAGTTACCCTGATGTTTTGGCTTGCTTAAAAGCATTTGAGATTAACATTGCTAAGCATGTGCAAAATGGTAGTGCCGTGAAGTTTAATATCTTAGGCTCATTTATCCCAAAGATAAAAGCAACTGCAAAGGAAACTTTGGAAGAAGTGGATGCAAGTACAATTAAGAATTTTTCTTGCCGTTTCTATCCAAGTGTTGATTTCAAAAGAAATCTTGCCAAAGCTAATTTCGTTGAAGCTGAGCTTAATATTAAGGGTATCCAGTTTAAGGACGAAGAAGAAGTTGTGAATCCGTAAGGAGTCTAAGGACATTAAAGACCTTAAAGACCTTAAAGACCTTAAACTCTTTAAGCTCCTTAAGTGCAAAACTTCTTCCCCTTTAGGGGAGTGAGGGGTAAATTTAAGTGCAAAACTTTCTTCCCCTTTAGGGTACAGAGGGGTAAATTTTAGTGAAAAACTAAAAGTGAAGAGTGAAAAGTTGGGCGAGCCTTTGGGTTCGCTCTTTTTTTTGTCTTTTTTTTTATCCACAGATTTACACAGATTTACACGATTTTTTTCTTTTATCGTTTCATTTTTAATTTATTATTGTAAATTTGCAGTGACCTTAATAATTCAATATTTTCCTAAATATAAAAAAGTGTTATTATGAAAAAGTTATTTCTTTATCCTTTAATCTTATGCATAGCCTTATGTTTTAGTGGCTGTAATGATGCGGATTATTGTAATGAATGTGAAGGACTATGTTGTTACAAAGACTTTTCTTCTCCTGTAGAATTGAATGATGAAATTGAGTTAGATATGGATTCGGATGGAGATGGTGATGTTTTGATTAGGGATGTTTCCAATTATGTTAGTATTAAGGGTATGAGCTCAAATGTTGAGGTTTCAACGGGTATAATGCCAGTAACTTTGCCTTCAAGACCTTATGCAACTATTTATGAAAATGCAATGTTGAATTATGGTTGGGAATGGAAAAGTAGTTTAACCGCTTCTGTAGATGGAAATATTAGAGTAGGAGATTATATTGGAGTAAGGTTTAAGGGTACCGATTGCTACTACTATGGTTGGATTAAGGTTGGCTATGTGTCTAAATTCAAAATTTATTCTTTCTATTTGTATAAGGGGGTTAATGACCCAGTTTATGCAGGAGTAAGAAATCCAGATTGTAATTAAGAAAGGGGGCTTTTATGAACAGGAAATTAAATATAATTTTATCAATTTTTGTTTTGGCAATAGTATTTATGTTCTCTTCTTGCGATGAAGATTCTGAATTTGCTGATGCAACTTATGGTAATTCTCCAGAGAGTTTTATTTCTGCACGTTTATGCAGGGATAATCAAGCTAATTATAATCGCTGTATTACTTTTAGTAATGGAAGATTTAGTGACCCTGTATTTCGTTTTCCACAAGAAACCTTAGACACCACTTCCTACACATACCTCAAAACAGGTGATAGTTCTGCAATTCTAAAAACGTTCTTTATTATTTCTGATCCAATTTATCATTCAAAGCGTATTTATAATGACGTTTATGAGCTTGTTTTTTCAACTGATACAAGTGGAGTTTACACTATGACGAATAAGCGTATTTCTTTTGATTATAATGATTCTGATACTAATTATTATCAATCAGAATATCATGGAACATTTCTATTCAAAGTATTTCATTAATTTTTGTTTGGTTTTTCTTTTTTCTGTCCACTAATTGCACGAATTAACACGAATTTTTTTTCTTTTTTTTTCTTTATCTGAATCAGGATTTGCTTGATTAGTGGATTTGCTTGATTGGTTACTTAATTGAAATCCTATCAATCTCTAAATCCTGTAAATCCTGATTCAGACAAACTCATCAAACGCCTCAACGCCTCAACATTTTCAATAATTCCCTTGTCCTTTAAAAAATAATCTGTATCTTTGAAATCTTAATTTTATTGGTTTTAATTTAAAAAATATACTATTATGAACAATGATTTAATGGCTTTGGAGCCTAAGAAAGTATTTGAATTCTTTGCTGAAATATTGCAAATTCCTCGTCCTTCTAAAAAGGAAGATAAGATTATTGAATACCTTTTGAAATGGGGTAATGATAGAAAATTGGAAACTTTAAGAGATGATATTGGCAATGTTTTGATTAGAAAGCCTGCCACTAAGGGTTTGGAGGCTAAGCCTTGGGTTTGTTTGCAATCTCATATGGATATGGTTTGTGAGAAGAATAGTGATAAGGTGTTTGATTTTGAGAAAGATGCTATTGAAACATATATTGAAGATGGTTGGTTGAAAGCAAAAGGAACTACTCTTGGTGCTGATGATGGTATTGGTATGGCTATGGCTTTAGCTATTTTGGACAGTGATGATATTGAGCATGGTAATATTGAGTGTTTGTTTACTGTTGATGAAGAAACTGGTCTTTCAGGTGCTGAAGCTCTTAAACCTGATTTCTTAAATAGCAGAATTCTTATCAACTTGGACTCTGAAGATGAAGGAGAACTGTTTATTGGCTGTGCTGGTGGAAAAGATACTATGGGTAAATTACCATACGAATTGGAGCCTTGTACAGAAGGTAAAGCTTACAGGATTTCTGTTTTTGGAGGCAAGGGTGGTCATTCAGGAGATGATATTAACAAAGGATTGGCTAATGCTAATAAGGTTTTAAATCGTATTCTTTGGACTTTAAACGACACTATGGATTATGCTCTTGCAAGCTTTGAGGGTGGTAATCTTAGAAATGCAATTGCAAGAGAGGCTAATGCTGTTGTGGTTGTTGATGATGAGGATGCTAAGGAAATGATTGAAATGGTTAAGAAATATAATGAAGATATTCGTTTTGAGTTCCGTTCCACAGAGCCTAATCTTGGAGTTAAGATTGAGGAGGTTGAACGTCCAAAAGAAGTTATTGACCCAATGACTCAAGAGGACTTTTTGAATGTTTTATATGCTATTCCTCATGGAGTTTTGGCAATGAGCAGAGAAATTCCTAATTTTGTTGAAACTTCAACTAACTTAGCCTCAGTTAAGATGGTGGATAATTGCTTTGTTATTGCAACTTCTCAACGTTCTTCTATTGAAACTGCTAAAGAGGCAGCTTGTGATAGAAATGCAGCATGTTTACGTTTGGTAGGTGCTGATGTAACTCATGGTGACGGATATCCAGGCTGGGTGCCTAATCCTCAAAGCAATATTCTTAAGATTGCAGAACAAAGCTATGAAAAACTGTTTGGTAAAAAACCAATAGTAAGAGCCATTCATGCAGGATTAGAATGTGGACTTATTGGTGAAAAATATAAAGGAATGGATATGATTTCTTTTGGACCTACTCTTCGTGGAGTTCATTCACCTGATGAAAAATTGGAAATAAAGACTGTTGAGATGTGTTGGAGACATACTTTAGATATATTGAAGAACGTTTAGTTTATAATTCATAAATAAATAGATTATGTTTAGTAAAAGTACCTACGTTAATCGTAGAAAACAATTAGCAAAAGATATTAAGGATGGTTTAATTCTAATTTTAGGTAATTCAGACTCTTCATTTAATTATCCTGCAAACACTTATACTTTCCGTCAGGATTCCTCATTTCGTTATTTCTTTGAGTATAATCTTCAAGACCTTGCAGGAGTAATTGATGCAAACACTGGAGAAGATTATTTATTTGGCGATGATGTTGAAATAGATGATATTATATGGACAGGTCCAGTTGCTTCCGTTAGAGATAGAGCAGATAAGATAGGAGTAAAGAACAGTGGAAGTAGAAAAGACCTTTCAAATCTTTTGGAACAGGCTATTTTGCAAGAAAGAAAAATACATTTCCTTCCTCCTTACAGAGCAGAAAATAGAAATTTGCTTTCTTCTCTTTTGCATATTAAGAAAGACCATGTTGAAAAATTTGCTTCTCTTGAACTTCGTAAGGCAATAGTTAAACAACGTTCAATTAAGTCTTTGGAAGAGATTGCAGAAATAGAAAAAGCAATTGAAACAGCATATAAAATGCACACTACAATGATGCGTATGGCAAAGAATCTTAATACTTATGAGTATGAGATTGCAGGCATTATGGAAGGTATTGCATTAAGTGGTGGTGGCCCTGTTTCATTCCCAATCATTCTTACAACTCATGGAGAAATTCTTCATGGACACGACCATAGCCTTAAACTGAAGAAAGGAAGAATGCTGGTTTCTGATGCTGGTTGTGAAACTCCAAGTGGATACTGTTCAGATATAACAAGAACAGTTCCTTGTGGAGGCAAGTTTGATGAAAGACAAAAGGCTGTTTATGAAGCTGTATTGAATGCTAATTTAATTGCTCAAAAAGCAATCAAGCCAGGTGTTGAATATAAAAAAGTTCATTTGAAAGCAGTTAAGGAATTGGGTGAAGGCTTGAAGGCAATTGGATTAATGAAAGGTGATATTGATGAAGCTGTTAAGGAAGGAGCAATGGGATTGTTTATGCCTCATGGTTTAGGTCATATGATGGGAATGGATGTTCACGACATGGAAAACTTTGATGAAACTATTGTTGGATATGATGAAAAGACTTCCCGTTCAAATCAGTTTGGACTTCGTTCATTGCGTTTTGGAAGAAAATTAGAGCCAGGACATGTTATTACCAATGAGCCAGGATGTTATTTTATTCCTGCATTAATTGATAAATTTAAAGCAGAAAAGAAATTCCTTTCATTTGTTAACTATAAAGAACTTGAGTCTTATAAAGACTTTGGAGGAATTAGAATTGAAGATGATATTCTGGTTACTGAAAAATCAAGCAGAGTTTTAGGAACTCCAATTCCTAAGACAGTGAAAGAGATTGAAGAAATAATGTTATAAGATGAGAAGAGGATTTTCCCTTATTTTCTTTTTCTTGATTTCATTAACTATATTTTCTCAAACCTATTGGCAAGAGAAAGTTTATAGTCCATTAATCAAAAGCGTAAAATTTGAGTTAGAGGGAGTGGATTTTTCACTCCCTGTAATTCGTTTGGGTACAGACGACAGGCTTGTGCTTAGATTTGACGATTTGGTTGAAAACACTCAAAGATACAATTATTCAATAATCCATTGCAATTACGACTGGACTCAAAGCGAACTTAATCCTCAAGAATATATTGAAGGTTTTGAATCGGGATATATTGAAAATCACTCAAATTCTGTTAATACCATTCAGCGTTATGTGCATTACTGGCAGGAGTTTCCTTCTTCAATGATGCGTTTTTTAGTTTCTGGCAATTACATTATAAAGGTTTATGCTGATGACAATCCTGATAAGGTTGTAATGGTTAGAAGGTTTATGGTTGTTGAAGATGGAGCAAATATCAGAGCAAATTCAATGATGTCTCGAAGTCCTCAAACTCAAAGAACAATGCAGGAAGTAGATGTTTTTGTTTCTCCAACGTCTAATATGTCTTTTGCTGACCCAAATAGATTTTTGAAAGTTGTTGTTTTACAGAATCAAAGAAGGGATAATGCTTCTCTTTTAAAGTTTAGACAGTATAGAGCCAATGAATTGGAGTATTCTTTCGATAATGCTAATTTGTTTGAGGCAGGTAATGAGTTTAGAAATTTTGATTTCACAAGTCTTAGAACACGTTCTCAAACAGTTAGTAATTTTGATTATGTTGATGAGCAAAATGTTGTTATTTTGCGACCAGTAATAAATAGAAAAAATATTGCATATACTACCATTGGCGATTTGAATGGAAACTACTATGTTAGAAGTGAAAGAGCAGACAATTACAATCTGGAAGCCGATTATGCTTGGGTTAATTTCTATTTGAATGCTCCAGTAAGTTTGGAATCAGACTACTATGTTTGGGGTGAGCTTTCTGACTGGTATTGCAATAATCAAAATAAAATGACTTATAATCCTACTTACAGAGCTTATACAGCAAGTCTTTATCTTAAACAAGGCTTCTATAACTATATGATAATGTCTTCTCCCAAAAACAATCCTTCTTCATTTAATTTAGATGAAATGGAAGGAAATTTCTCTGAGTCTAATAATTCTTATAATATATTCGTTTATTACCGAAAACCTGGGTATAACTATGATAGTTTAATAGGTTATTCCAAGGTTGATATCAATCTTTAAAAAATTAACGAAGGATAATTGAAAATAAACGGGATATAAATCAAAAAAGAAGGGACTTACGTCAAAAAAGAAGGGATATAATTTTAAAAAGAAGAGACTTAATTTTAAATATAAATAATGACACGCAAATACAGACCAATAATCTTAATACTCACTTTCCTTTTCGTTTCAACACTTGCTTTCTCACAAGGCAAAACAGCACTTATTAAAGGTAAAATCACTAATGAAAAGAACGAAGGATTGGATTTGGTAAATGTTGGGATTATTAATCTTGATATAGCAATTGGAGCTACAACTAATCAAAAAGGGGAATTTTCTTTTACTGTCCCAGCAAATAAGGATTTAGAACTGGCAATTTCTTATATTGGATATGCAACCAAGCTCTATAAGGTTAGACTTAAACCTAATGAAGTTAAGGAGATTAACTTTTCACTTATTCGTTCCAATACAACTCTAACAGAAATTGAAATAAAAGAAGATAATTCAAGAGCAGAAGGAATAACAAGAATAAAAACAGATTGGGCTAAGAATGTTGTAGGTCCAACCTCTGGAATTGAAGGTTTGATTAAAACTTTTGAAGGAGTCAGTTCTAATAATGAGCTTTCTTCTCAATACTCTGTTCGTGGGGGAAATTATGATGAGAATTTGGTTTATGTTAATGATATTGAAATATTTCGTCCTTTCTTAATTCGTAGTGGACAACAGGAAGGATTGAGTTTTGTTAATTCTGAAATGGTAGGAGATATCTTATTTTCTTCTGGAGGTTTTGATGCAAAATATGGCGATAAACTTTCTTCAGTGTTGGATATTAAATATAAAAAGCCTCAAGACTTTTCAGGAAGTGCTTCAATCAGTCTTTTGGGAGGAAGTGCTCATCTTCAGGGTTTGATTGGCTCAAGAATGACATATCAGATAGGTTACAGAAACAAAACTAATAAATATATTCTTGGCTCATTGGATACAGAAGGAAGCTATTACCCTGTGTTTAATGACCTTCAAGCATATTTGACTTACGATTTAAATGAAAAAACAGAAATAGCTTTTCTGGGTAACCTTGCAGATAATAAATATCAATTCATTCCTCGAACAAGGGAAACAACCTTTGGAAGCGTTTATCAATCCTATAAGCTGAAAGTATATTTTGATGGACAGGAATTAGATAGATTTTCTTCAATGTTTGGAGCATTAATGCTAACACATAATCCAAGTAAAAATCTTCAACTCAAACTTATAGCTTCTGCTTTTGGAACTGATGAAAAAGAATCCTACGATATTCAAGGTCAGTACTGGCTCTATGAAACTCAAATGGGTGAAACAGAGGCAGACAGTAATCTTTTTGACAGAGGAATAGGAACTTATATTGAACATGCAAGAAATCGTTTAGTTGCAAATATTTACAATATTGAACATAAGGGATTGCGTTTTTATAAAAATGGACATCTTTCCTGGGGGTTAAAATATCAATATGAATTGATTAGCGATAGAATGAATGAATGGAAGATGGTGGATTCGGCAGGAACACCAATTGGAACATTGCCTGATATTCCAGGAGAAATAAATCCGCAAAATCCTCCAATGCTACAAAATATCTACAAGTCAGTTAATGATATATCATCATCAAGAATTTCTGCTTTTGCCCAAAGACAATGGATTTTTTATAAAAAAGAAGGAGAATGGTATTTTAATGCAGGTGCAAGAACTCAGTATTGGACATTCAACAATGAAGTTTTGTTTTCACCAAGAGCTTCAGTATCATTTAAGCCAAAATGGGAAAGGGATTGGTTATTCCGCTTTGCAAGTGGGGTTTATTCTCAATCGCCTTTCTTTAGGGAGTATAGAGATTTTGAAGGAAATATAAACCACGATATTCGTTCTCAGAAATCTGTTCATTTGGTACTTTCTTCCGATTATAACTTTAAAATGTTTGACAGACCTTTCAAACTTTTAGCTTCAGCATATTATAAATATCTTTGGGACTTGATACCTTATTCAATTGATAATGTTAGAATTCGCTATTCAGCAGAGAATAATTCTAAAGGTTATGTATCAGGGATGGATGTTCGTTTGTTTGGAGAATTTATTGAAGGAATTGATTCTTGGGTAACTATGTCATTGATGCAAACAAAAGAAGATATTAAAGGAGATAATCATGGATTTATACCTCGTCCAACTGACCAGTTATTCAATATGAATGTAAGTTTTCAAGACTATGTTCCAAAAATGCCTTATCTAAGAGTTTATCTTAATTTCAATTTCGGTACAGGTTATCCTTTTGGCCCTCCAGGCTCAGAGAGATGGCAACAAAATTACAGAATGCCTTCTTATATGAGAGCAGATATTGCTTTCACTTTCAGAATAAAAGACGAGAATGCCAAATGGGCACAGAATAATTTTATGCGTCATTTAAAGAAGATTTGGCTTAATGTTGAATGGTTTAATGTCTTTGGCAACAATAATGTAATTTCTTATATGTGGATAGGTGACTATGATGGCCGTTATCATGGAGTACCCAACTACCTAACCCCGAGCCAAGTCAACGCCAAACTTACAATTGAGTTTTAAGGATTACTATTCCTCTTTTTCAAACTCTTTTAATTCAGAAATACTTTTTTGGAGGTTTTTAATCTTGCCCATGTCCCATCTTACTATTAAAAAAGTAAAGACTAAAGCTCCTAAAAACATTAGTATAGTGAACAATAATAATTTTGTGCTAAGTAAAGCTGGATTAAAAAGGATAAAGAAATATCCTAAATAAGGAATAATAAACACATAAGCACATATGTAACCATTAATGGTGTTTTTACGATATTTAATTATTGTTTTTTCTGCACTTATCAAATCTTGATTATAATTTTTTGCTTTTAAAAGTATTCTATAATTGTAAATATCATATATCATAAAGATAAATACTGCAATTACTCCAATATAAAAATATGTTGTTACCTCAGGCATCGCGATAGTAAAATCTGAATAAATAACGAAAATTATTGCAAATATACTTAATGCAAATCCTAACCAATTATATGAAATTAATCCTTTAAGTCTTTGATTAACTACATCATCCATTAGTTTTTTATTTATTATTTTTTGTTTTTCAACTTCTTTTGAAAGTATATCCCATTTTTGTTTTAATTCTTCAAGTTCCATTTCTCTTAATTATTTATTCGTTAGATAATTCTTTTAATTTATTCTTAATACGCATTAATTTCACAGCAACATTTGAACGTGTAAGCCCTGTTATCTCAGCAATTTCATCATAGTTTTTCTCTTCCAGCCATAACAAGATTAGCGTTTTCTCCATTTTCTCCAACCTGTTGATTAGTTTGTAGAGTTCTTCAATTTCTTGTTTATTAGCTTCAGAGTCTTCAAAAAGTGTAACATCGATTGAAAGAGGAGTTGTTGAGGGTTTACGTTTCTTTTTGCTTATAAAGGTTATGCAGGTGTTAAGGCTTACTTTGTAAATCCAGGTAGAAATCTTACTTTCACCTCTAAACTTTGGATAGCTTCTCCAAAGACTGATTAATATCTCTTGATAATAGTCGTTTATCTCATCTTTATCTTGTGCGTAAACATAACAAACCTTATATATTACAGCCTTGTAGTTCTCAATTATTTCAGTAAATTCACTTTTTAGATTCATAAATTTGAAAGTAGTTTTGTTTATTAGTCGTCCAAAATTACAAAAAGTTACAAAAGGATTTAATTATTTTAATTTTAAATTAGTTGATTCGAAAAAAGTCAATCATAATTAAAAATAAGTCCCTTATATTTTCAAATATATCCCTTATATTTTGAAATATATCCCTTGTTTTTTTAATTATGTCCCGTTTATTTTCTTTTTTGACTTTCTTTTTTTTCTCTAAAACTTTAATTGATTAGTTTTTTCTTTATTTTTGCATACTTATCAATAGAATATGGAGATTTATATATGAAAAATAATTTTAACTTTACTCTTCCTTCCTTAGAGGCTAAAAAATATGTTTTGGATAATGGCTTAAAAGTTTATTCTTTTGAGAATGACAGTATGGACTTAGTTAGGTTGGAGTTTTATTTTGAAAATGGGGGAGTTATAAATCAATCTCAAATCTATTCTTCTGTTGCTGCCAATTCGCTTATTTCGGAAGGTTCTTCCAAGCATTCTGCCATTGAAATTGCAAATATAATTGATTTTTATGGTGCCTTTATTGAAAAGACTGTTGATAAGGAAACTTCAAGTGTGTGTTTCTATTTTTTGAATAAACATCAAGAAAATTTAATACCTTGCTTTGAAGAAATTATTAAAGACCCTGCATTCTCACAAACTGAACTGGATACATATCTTCAACGTCTTAGAAAACAGTTTTTGATTAATCAGCAAAAAACTGACCATCTGGCAAAGAACAATTTCTATGAGTTGATTTTTGGTAAGGAACATCCTTTCGGACAAATTGGAACTTTGGAAGATTTTGACTTATTAGAAAGAAAACATTTGGTTGATTTCTACAATTCATTTTATTCGTCAAACAAATGTAGCATTATCCTTTCTGGAAATGTAGACGAAAGGTTGATTTCATTGCTTAATAGATATTTTGGAGCAAATGATTGGAAGGATAGGGGTGATATGAAGGAAAAAAGTTTAGTGTTTGGAGCTAATGAAAAACTAATAAAAACAATTGACCTTCCTTCTGCTGTTCAAGCCTCAATTAGAATTGGATTTAAAACAATAAGCGTTAAGCATGAGGATTATATGAGCTTGTTAGTTTTAAATTGTTTGCTTGGTGGTTATTTTGGCTCTCGACTTATGTCTAATATTCGTGAAGATAAGGGGTATACTTATGGAATTAGTTCAATTTTATACTCGTTTAAAGATATTGGAGTGTTTTTGATTGGGGCTGATGTTAAGCAGGAAAACTGTCAAGATGCAATTGATGAAATTTATATTGAGATTGAGAAATTGCGAAACAATATGGTTGATGATATTGAATTACATAGGGTGAAGAACTATATGATGGGTAATGTTTTAAGGAGTTTGGATGGTAGTTTTGAACTTGCTGATAATTTCCGTCCTTTGTTGAAATTTGGTTTTGAAAATGATTACTATGAAAAATATCTAAGAGTTATAGCTCAAATTTCAAAAGAAGAAATTCTAACGTTGGCACAAAAATATCTAAATGTTAATCAAATGATTGAACTTAGAGTAGGTAATGCAACAATAATAAAATAGATTCGTTTTTATTTTACTAATAGTATGAAAAGAATATTGTTAATAGTTTTATTACTCGCTTGTTCAAGCTTTGTTTTTGGACAAGTGCCTGATATTCTTTGCACTCAAGTAAATGAAGATGGCTCAACAACTATTTACTACAACACTGTTAATCCTCCCAATTTTGCAGAATATACAATTTCTTCCTTTAATTCTACTTCAAATTCTTATGTTAGAATTGATGGAGTTACAAGTATATCTCAAAGCATTTACACAGATAATTCAATTGATAATAATTCCAATGCCAATCAAATAAAATACAGTGTATCATCAGGAGCTGCCAATGTTTCTTATGCCAACACTATGTATTTAACACTCACAAACCTTACCAACTCTTCTTTTAGGCTCAAATGGACTTCTCCTCATCCTTCATCTTCTTCGCCATTAGTTGGTACAAATGGACAATCATATACAATTTATAGAATGTTTGCAAGCGAAGGACAATGGCAACAAGTAGGCACTACTTTAGACACAATTTATATCGATAATTTTCTTTTGCGTTGTTCAGATACTGTAAGTTATAGAGTTGAATTGCCAAATATTTATGGATGTTCATCAGTTTCAAATGTAAAAAAAATAATTATTGGAGACCATGAAATTCCTTTAGAGCCAGTTTTGCTTTCATCCTCTGTTGATGTTTCTTCTCAATCTCTTAATTTAGAATGGACTCCTTCAATTTCACCTGATACTTGGGGATATATAATATGTATGGGTAATCCTTGTATTGCAATTGACACCATCTGGGGTTCAGAGCAAAGCACATATAATTGTTTAACTTGTAGTGTTGAGCAAATAAACTCTCTCGCAATGATGGCTTTTGATTCATGTTACAACACTTCTCTTAGAACAAATCCTCATAATAATATTGTACTTTCTTATTCAAGAGAGGCTTGCAGTTCAAAAATTAATTTAAGCTGGTCTAAGTATTTGGCTGATCCAGTAAATGTTATTCTTTATGAAATATATGTAAGTCTTAATAATGGAGATTTCAATCTTTATCAAACATATAATCAAGATACAGTTTCATCTGTTTTTGTTGCTGACCCAAATATTGTAAATTACTGTTTTTACATTAAAGCAACCTTAAGTAATGGACATCAAGTAAATTCCAATAAAGTTTGTACTTCTCAGTCACTTCCTAAGCAGGTTGATTTTGCTTATATAAGAAGTAGTGTTGTTGATTTGGAAAATGAGAAAGTAGACTTGGAGTTTTATGTTGATGCTTCATTGCCAGTTAGAGGTTATGATTTATATCGTTCTCCAAATAATATTGATTTTACATTAATAAAGACCTTTACTTATACAGGAAGTAATACATTCTCATTCACAGATAAACCACCAGTTACTTTAAATAAGACAAACTACTTCTATAAACTCCACGTTCCCGATGAATGCGATTTGCTTTACACTCCTTCAAACACTGTTTCAACTATTAAGCTATCAATTGATGTTTCAAATCCAGATATTAATATTTTAACATGGAATCCTTTTATTGGCTGGGATGCTCTTGAAGGTTATGATATTTATCGTGTTGATGGCACAACTCCTCAGGGTTTCCCTCTTGATAATGTTCAATCAACCTCAAATAGATATGAGGATAATATATCTGCAATGGTTTCAACTTCCGATAAAATAACCTATTATATAATTGCAAAAGAAAGTGGAGCTTCTCCTGATGGAACTCTGACAGAATCACGCTCATCAACAGCTTCTGTTGTAAAAGAATCATTGGTTTTTGTGCCAAATTCATTTACACCTATGGAAAATGTAAATAATATATTCAAACCTTTCTGTTCATTCATACGTTTGGGTACATATCGTTTTAGAGTTTTCAATCGTAATGGAGAAATTCTTTTTGATACAAAAAACCCTGATGAAGGATGGGATGGAACATTTAAGGGGAAAAACTGCCCAACTGCCACCTATGTTTATAAGGTTGAATTTATTAATTCTCAAGGTGAGAAAATAAACAAAGCAGGAACGGTTAACTTAATTAACTAAAAAATTACAATGAAAAATAATCAAAGCTATAGAAAATTAGAAGTAATATTTACTCCTTCTCTTTTTGAGTATAGACAAATTAAAGAAAATTATATAGTTGTTATTGTTGATATTTTAAGAGCAACAACGTCCATTTGTACGGCTTTTGAATGGGGTGTAAAATCAATGATTCCAGTTAAAACCATTCAAGAGGCAAAAGATTATAAGGATAAAGGATATATGGTTGCAGGAGAGAGATTGGAAGAAAGTTTTGAATTTGCTGATTTGGGTAATAGTGCATTAGAATTTATGACTCCAAAGATTAAAAATCAAGACATAGTGCATTCAACGACTAATGGAACAGTGGCAATAACAATTGCTAAAGAAGGTATGCCGAATGAAATTCTTATTGGAGCCTTTTCGAACATAGATGCTTTAAGCGAATATTTAATTAAGAAAGAAGAAAATGTTTTGCTGCTTTGCTCTGGATGGAAGAATTGTTTCTGTATTGAAGACACTGTTTTTTGTGGTGCTTTAATTGAAAAACTTATGCAGTCAGATGATTTTATTAATCATAACGATTCGGCTAATTGCAGTCTTGAATTGTGGTATGCTGCAAAAGATAATCTTGTGGGATATATGGAAAAAGCATCGCATTTTCATCGCTTAAGAAAACATAAAATGGATGATGTGTTTGATTATACATTCTCTTTCAACACAACAAAGGTTGTTCCGAAACTTTATGGAGATAGATTACAGAACGCATTAAAAGAAGAGAAATAAATAAAATTATGGAAGCACAAAAGTTTGAGAAAGATATTATTAAGTCTGAGAAATCAGGGGGAAAGGATATTCAAATTACATTTATTAAGCATGCAAGTTTAATGATAGAATATTCTAATCAATTCATTTATGTTGACCCCGTTGGAGTGTTTTGCAATTTTGAAACTATGCCTAAGGCAGATTTTATTTTAATTACTCACGACCACTACGACCATTTCGATTCAAAAGCAATTCAAATCATAAGAAAACCTTCTACAAAAATTGTTGCAAACAAGCTTGTTATTGACGCATTGAATGAAGGTATTGCTTTAGCAAATAATGAAGATGTTTCTCTTTCTCAAGACATTCATGTTCTTGCTGTTGCTGCCTACAATACAACAGAAGGGAGAGATAAATTTCATCCTAAAATAATAAATAATGGCTATGTGTTAACAATAGATGAAACTGTAATTTATATTTCTGGAGATACGGAACACATAGATGAAATGAAAAAAATGGAAAATAAAATTGACATAGCTTTTCTTTCTGTCAATCAACCCTACACAATGACAATTGAACAAGCAACTAAAGCAACAAAAGATATTAAACCCAAAATACTTTATCCATATCATTATGGACAAACTGAGCAAATAACACCAATTCACCAATTAATTCAAGCTCTTAAAGAAGAACAAGTTGAGGTAAGGATTAGAAATATGGAGTAACGCCTTATTATTTCATCTTTATAATTTCATATTCTATTTTTTCTGTCTTATAAATCTCATTTTTGCATTAAAAAAGGAATTATTTTCTATTTTTATTGGAATTTATTTTCTTTTTTCTTTGAAGATAAAATATAAATAATCAATGTATTAGCTATTTTATTTGAGTCTTTTGTAAAATAAATTTGTTAAAAAATTTGTTCCAAGGGAAAATATGTTGTAGTTTTGCAGCGTTAAATAGAAAATATTAATTCAAGAAATAAAATAAACAATATAAAACTACAAATATGAAATACTTAATTGTTGGTGGAGTAGCTGGAGGAGCAACAACAGCAGCCAGAATAAGAAGAATAAGTGAAGAAGCAGAAATTATCCTTTTTGAAAGAGGTAAATATATCTCTTATGCAAATTGTGGTTTACCATACTATATTGGAGATGTAATTAAGGAAAGAGATAAATTATTTTTACAAACACCTGCTTCATTTGGAGGTAGATTTAATGTAGATGTAAGAGTTGAGAATGAGGTTATATCTGTAGATAAAGAAAAGAAAGAAGTTGTTGTTAAAAGAGCTGATGGAAGCAGATATAAAGAAACTTACGATAAATTATTGCTTTCACCTGGAGCATTCCCAATAGTTCCTAATATGAAGGGAATTGAAAACGATGGAATCTTTGTTTTAAGAAATGTTACTGATACAGACAGAATAAAGAATTATATTAATACAAATCATGTAAGGAGAGCTGTTGTAGTTGGTGCTGGTTTCATTGGATTGGAAATGGCAGAAAACCTGCATGAATTAGGTGCTGAGGTTACTATTGTTGAAAAAAGTAATCAAGTAATGGCTCCAATAGATTTTTCAATGGCATCATTTGTTCACCAACATTTACTTCAAAAAGGAGTTTCATTAGAATTGGAACAATCTGTTGAAAGATTTGAGAAAAAAGGTTATAATATAAATGTATTTTTGGAAAATGGAAGAGCAATTGAAACTGATTTAGTTATTCTTTCAATTGGTGTTCGTCCAGAAAACGCATTAGCTAAAGATGCT
This sequence comes from Bacteroidales bacterium UBA5515, assembly GCA_002423895.1. GTDB lineage: Bacteria > Bacteroidota > Bacteroidia > Bacteroidales > P3 > UBA10566. The sequence goes on from DIOL01000016.1 coordinate 25,163, forward strand.
GGATTGAAGATAGGAGAAACTGGAGGTATTTGGGTTTCAGATTATTTACAAACATCAGATGAAAATATTTATGCTGTTGGTGATGCAATTGAATTTCCACATCCAATAACTAAAAAACCTTGGCTAAACTATTTAGCTAATCCTGCAAATCGTCAAGCAAGAATTGTTGCTGATAATATGGTAATGGGTAATACTGTAAAATACGAAGGAGCTATTGGTACTTCAATTGCAAAAGTATTTGACTTAACAGTTGCTTCAACTGGTCTTGCAGCTAAAAAATTAAAACAATTAGGTATTGAATATTTAAGTTCAACAACTCATTCAAATTCACATGCAGGTTACTATCCTGATTCACTTCCACTTTCAATTAAACTTCAATTTGAACCTAAAACTGGAAGAATATTTGGAGCACAAGTTGTTGGATATGATGGTGTAGATAAAAGAATAGACCAGATTGCTCTTTTAATTAAGAAAGAAGGAACAGTTTATGACTTGATGGAACTTGAACATGCTTATGCACCTCCATTCTCATCAGCAAAAGATCCAATTGCAATTGCAGGTTATGTTGCAAGCAACGTAATAAATGGAAGCTTGAAACTGGCTTACTGGAGAGACGTTAAAGATATTAATAAGGATGAATCAATTCTATTGGATGTTAGAACTCAAATGGAACACTCAATGGGAAACATTCCAGGTTCAATAAATATTCCAGTTGATGATTTAAGACAAAGAATAAATGAGTTGCCTAAAGACAAAGCAATTTATATTTATTGTGCTATTGGTTTAAGAGGTTATTTAGCATACAGAATCTTAACTCAAAATGGATTTACTAACATTAAGAGTCTTGCAGGAGGATATAAAACATATTCAACTGCAATGGCTCCAGTTAGCGATATAAACAAAAAAGTTATTGAACAAAAACACGAAGATCACGAAGATACTAAGTTTGAAAAAACTGAAATGAAGATGGTTAAGATAGATGCTTGTGGATTGCAATGCCCTGGCCCAATCATTAGATTGAAGAATGCAATTGATGAAATTCAAGATGGTGAAAGAGTTCAAGTGCTTTCAACAGATGCTGGATTTGCAAGAGACAGTCAAGCATGGTGTGACAGTACTGGAAATATGCTAATATCTTCAACAGTAAATAAAGGAGTTTATGAAGTAATTATTGAAAAAAGCCCTAAAACTTGTGAAATAGTAACAACCTGTCAAGAAAAAGGAAGAACATTTATTGTTTTCAGTGATGATTTAGATAAAGCACTTGCTTCAATGGTATTGGCAAATGGTGCAGCTGCAACTGGAGATAAAGTAACAATATTCTTTACTTTCTGGGGATTGAATGTTATTAAGAAAACAAATAAGCCAAAGGTAGAAAAAGATATATTTGGAAAAATGTTTTCAATGATGTTACCTTCTTCATCTTTAAATCTAAAGCTTTCTAAAATGAATATGTTTGGAATAGGAGGTAAGATGATGAGATATATTATGAAGAAAAAGAATATTGAGTCTTTGGAATCATTAAGAGATCAAGCTCTAAAACAAGGAGTTGAATTTATAGCATGTCAAATGTCAATGGACGTTATGGGAGTTAAGAGAGAAGAACTTCTGGATGAAGTAACAATTGGAGGTGTTGCAACCTACATGGATAGAGCTTCAAGAGCAAATGTTAACCTGTTTATCTAATGTTATATGAAAAAGATGTTTAAACAAAATTGGCTATTATTGGTAGGAGTTATATTTGGAACTACTGCAGGATACCTTTACTGGTATTTTATCGGATGCAATAATGGTACATGCCCAATTACTTCTTCACCTATGAACAGTTCAATTGCAGGAGCATTATTAGGAGGATTAGTTTTCACATCTTTTCCTAATAGCAAAAAAAATGAAAACAAAAACGAAGATAAAGACAAAGAATAAATGATTGACCACTTCCAAAACAAAGCAAAAGACTGGGATAACCCTATGCAGATTGAGTTGACTTCAAAATTTGTCAATCAGCTCAGAAATAGCATATTTATTTATAAACAAGACATATATGCTGAGGTTGGTTGTGGAACAGGACTTGTGGGTTTGAGTTTTGCAGAAGAAATTAAAAAAATCTATATGATTGATAACTCACCCTCAATGATTAATGTGTTAAAAGAAAAGCTTATAGACAGTCCAATTGCTGATAAAGTTGAGATTATTGAAAACGAATTTGAAAAAATTTCCTTAAAAAATATCTCTGGTGTAATAAACTTTTTATCTTTGCATCATATTGAGGATGTTTCGAGTTACATTAAAAAAGTAAAAGAGAGCCTTAAAGATAATGGTTTCTTTGCAGTTGGTGATTTGGTTAAAGAAGATGGATCTTTTCACACTAATAACATTGTCCCTCATTTTGGATTTGACCTTAGAAATCTTGCAACTCAGTTGGAAGAAGAAGGATTTATTATTCTAAGAGAAACAATTTATGACAGGATTTATAAAAATGATAAAACCTACCCATTATTTATACTAATAGCACAAAAATGAAAAGAAAAATTATATTAACGCTGATGCTTGCAACCATAACATTTATTTCTTGCGGCAACAGTACAAATGAAGAAACACAAAACACAAAAGAAACAAAAAATAGTACAACAATTAAAAAAGAAAATAATATGAAAACAATACATTTAACAAAGTCAGAGTTTCTGTCCAAGGTTATGAACTACGAACAAAACCCAAAAGAATGGAAATATTTAGGCGACAAACCTTGTATAATTGATTTCTATGCAGATTGGTGTGGACCATGCAAAATGGTAGCTCCAATACTTGAAGAGCTTGCAAAGGAATATGATGGAGAGATATATGTTTATAAAATAGATACAGAAAAAGAACAAGAATTGGCACAAGCTTTTGGAATCCGTTCAATTCCTTCACTGCTTTTCGTTCCAATGAATGAACAACCACAAATGGTTATGGGAGCATTACCTAAGTCTGAATTTAAGAAAGCAATAGACGATATATTATTAAAGAAGTAAAATACAAACCAACAAACACATAATATTATGGACATAATTTGTAAAATCAGGGACATCTACAAACTTATAGGAGAGTTTGAAGGTCAATTCGAAAAAGATTTCGGAATAACCCTAAACGAAGGAATGCTACTTTGCTCATTACTTGAGAAAAGAACACTTTCATCAACAGAACTTGCTAAAAATCTTGGCTTAACATGTTCAAACACATCTAAAGTAATTAAGAGTGTTGAAGAACAAGGCTTTGTTGAAAGAGAATTAGGCAAGGAAGACAAACGTCAAATGTACTTTACCCTAACAAAAAAGGGTGCTGAACATATAATGTCTGTCAAGAACTCAAAAATTAACATTCCAAAAGAACTAAAAAGCCATTTAAGATAAGAATAAAGCAATCTCATTTTAAAGTGAGAAAACTTCTTATTTTATTAAATTAGTTCCTTTTAGAATTAATACAAAACACTTGAAAAACAAGTTATAAGCTTGTTCAATTCAAGGTGTCCTGATATATTATTATCTAAAAATAAGGCAACCCAAATCAAGGATTGCCTATTTTTATTTTTTAATTTGTCTGAATCAGGATTGCCAGGATTCTTGCTAAGGCAAGCGGCAAGCCGATGATTAAAGGATTTGTAGGATTTTATGCTTAAAAACAACTCAACAACAAACTCCCTCAATCCTCAAAAAACATCAATTATAATTAAAAATATATCTGATATAATTTTATTTTTGACCGATATATTTTTATTTTTGATTGACTTATTTTCAATTATGATTGATGATTTACTGAATCCTTATTTCATTTTACTGAAACGCTGTTTTAATTTTTTCTTTCTTTACTTTAATAATTTCTTTCTTTGTTTTAATTTACTGAAGTAAGGTTTTATTTTTGCAAAGTACTCTAAGAACTTTAATGTCCTTAAACTCCTTAAGTACTTCTGTAAATAATAAGATTATTTCGAAGGGGTGAAAGGTTTGTAAAAATAATCTTTCAACATTAATCTGCGACACCTTCAGAGTCTAATTACATAATAAACTCTATTATATTTATAAATCTATGATTCCTTTGGGGTTTAAATAAAATTCAAAAAGAATATTTTTGCAATAAATGAATTAAAATTCAAAGCAAGAATATTATTTTTAATTTTATTTTCAATTAATTCTTTTATTCCATTAGTTTTTGTAAGTTTGCAGTCTACATGTATAATTAAGAAAATGAAAAAACTTTTATTAATAATTATAGCTCTATTGTTTTCTTACAATAGCTATTGTCAATGTACAATTACAACATTGCCATATTATAATAATTTTAGTACCTATGGTTCGGGTTATACTGCTTTCCCTACTTGTTGGTTTACCACTTGCCCTAATAATAATTCGTTGTTTATTAATAGTGATAATAGATTAGTTTTTTACTTAAATTATTGTACTGCTATTACTCCAGAATTTGATTCCTTGATAAATATAAAAAATCTTAGTATGAGTTTTTTGGTTAGGCATAGTTCAAATGGGATTGATAATAATGATGCTAAGATGTATATTGGGGTAATGGATAGTCCGACTGATTTAAGCTCTTTCGATACTATTGAAGTTTTATGTCTGCCTATTGATGTTTATAGAAATATTAATGTGAATTTTAATCATTACACTGGTAATGGGAAATATATTGCTTTTAGAGCAAAACATCATATTATTACTAATTTAAATATAGACTATACTCCCTCTTGCCCTGCTGCTTATTATCTAAAATCAAATACCAATGCTAATATCACTAAATTGTCTTGGCTTGCAGGCGATGATAATAATTCCTCTTGGTGGGTTTACTTTAAGCCTAATACAAGCTCAAGTTACGATTCTGTTTTGGTCAATACACCTTATTGTACCTTAAGCAATTTATTGCCAAATACCAATTATACTGCTTATTTAAGAACTAATTGTAATAATACTATTTCTACATTAAGTAGCGATACTATTTCATTTAGAACCTATTGTAATGAGGTAAGTTCCTTGCCTTATGTGGAGAATTTTAATACCTATAGCTCAGGCTCTTTCCCTACTTGTTGGTATAATTATAATTCCGATGGTAATACTAATACTGTTTATACAGCCCAAGGTGCTATGTATTTCATGTATAGTACTTATTCAACTCGTATGGCTATTACTCCTTATTTCAGCGATTCAATTTCACTAAATAACTCTATGTTAAAGTTTCGTTTTAAGGCTTGTACTCATGATACAGACACTGTTAATAGGCCACTTGTGATTGGTTCATTTACAAATATTGAGGATTTATCGTCTTTCGATTCAATTACTACTGTTTATGCTAATTCAAATTGGAAGAATATTGACCTAAATCTTTCAAAATATGATTTTACTGGAAATTATATTGCTTTCATACATCGCAATGGTGCCTTTGATGTTGGAATTGATAATATAATTATTGATGATATCCCATCTTGTCCTAGACCAATAAACCCTAAATTAGATTCAGTATCTACCAATTCAGCTAATATTAGTTGGGAATTGTTTGCTGGGGATGAGTCTTTGTGGAAGATTTATTATAAGCCTACTAATCTTTCTTCTTATGATTCGGTAATAGCTAATTCAAATAATTGTACTTTATTAAATCTTATACCTTCTACCAATTATCAAGCATATATAGTTACTATCTGCGATACTTTGCATTCTCAAAATAGCGATACTTTGTTTTTTAGAACCAATTGTGCAACTATCGACACCCTTCCTTTTATAGAGAATTTTACAAGAACGGGGATTAATGCTTATCCAATTTGCTGGGTAAGTTCAAAAGTTGGGATAAATAATCCTCCAGGTAATCTGTATATGAGAAATGATGGTATTTTGGTTTTGCCAGAGATTGATGAATTAATTGATATTTATAGTTTGATTTTAAGGTTTAATGCTAGAAATGCTAGTATTTATCAAGATAATGAAAATAAATCAATTACTATTGGTTTAATGGGGGATGCTAATGATTTAAATAGTTTTGATTCAATAACCTCTATGCCAATCTTCAATCTCTTAAATGAATATGATATTGATTTGAATAATTACACGGGTAATAGTAAATATATTGCACTAAGAACAATTAATAATTCCTCAACTATAGTTATTGATGATTTGATACTTGATTATAGGAGTAACTATTGCATTAGACCAGATAGTATGGTTGCTATTCAAAATTCAATAGACCCCTTTAACGTTGATATTTCATGGAGGGAAAGAGAATCAATTAATAATGGTTATTGGGTCTACTCACAGTTAAATAATTCCAATATAATAGATTCTTTCTATACTACTAATAATTACATTACTATTGGAAATCTTTTACCAGATACAAGTTATGCTTTCTATTTAAAGACTTTTTGTAATATTGAGAACAGGTTTATAACATCATTTCCAATTCAGTATATTACACCTTGTTATAATTCTCCAATAAATGTTTTCCCATACTTGGAGGATTTCTCTTCAGGGTTTAATTGTTGGGTGCTTAATGAAAATGGGACACTAAGGGAAACAAAATGGAGCCTTTATAATGGTTATGCTTGTTATTCTTCAAATTATAATAGCCTTTATTCTCAACACCCAGATTTAGATTCTCGTCTAATTAGTCCAGCCTTTGATTTTACTTCTAATATGGAGATGAGTTTTAATGTTTTAAGGAATAGTAGTTATCCTGTTAATACAGTAAGAAAACTTTCATTCTATTTAAACTCCGTTCCAGATACAATTGGGGCTGTATTATTAGGAGATGTGTACCCTGAATATGATTATAATTTAACTCCTTATTGGGATACTATTAAATATCTATTCCCTATTAATAGTTTTGGAGTAAAATACTTGATTATTACAGGGACTAATAACGGTATAATTAGTCTTGATAATATTCTTATTAAAGTCTCGCCAACTTGTCCAGAGAACTATAACCCTAAGATTACAAATTATGACGAGAATACTATATCCTTAAGTTGGGAAAATAGTATAATAGTCCCTCAAAACTGGATTCTTGCTTATCAGGCGATTGATTCCTTAAACTTTAACCCCGACTCTCCATTAGCTACCCAAATACTTATCTCCGATACCTCTTCTACTCAAATCACAATGAGTGGATTAGTTCAAGGTGAAATGTATAGCTTTGCTATAAGACCAGTGTGTGACTCCTCTTGGTCAAGTATTGTATCAGCTCGTACTTATAAAAATGCTCAATTGCCATATTTTACCGATTTTTCAGATAGTATCGATAATCAAAGTTGGTATATTTCAAATGGAGGTGCTGTAAATGCTTGGTGTATTTCCTCAGCAGTGAATGATAGTCTTATAAGTGGAAATTCTCTAATGATTTCTAACGATAATGGAGTAACCAATGCTTATACACTAAATAGAATATCGTGTGTTACAGCTTCAAGAAAATTTGTATCCAATGGGGCTAACGCATATACCTTGAAATTCGATTTAAGAATGATGGGAGAGGATATTTATGATTATTTAAAAGTATTTGTTGAAGATAAAGATACTAATTATATTGGAGTAGCTGATGGTTCTTCTTATTATAGACTAAGAAATTACTCCTATCAAGCTGTGCTTTTTGGAGGTTATAATAATACTTGCCCAACCTGTCCTTATTATTGTAAAGGGGATTCAATTACTACAACTCATACTATTCAATTAGGAAATCAAGGACAAGCGGGAAATATTAGAAAACTAATTTTTGTTTGGTATAACGATGGCGGTTATGGTTATAATCCTCCTCCTGCAATTGATAATATATCACTTACCAATTTTGTAAAAGAGATATATACTTATGATACAATTTGTAAAGCCACTCCATATAATTTCTATGGACAAAATTTAGATAGTACTGGCTTTTATACACAAGAATTTTATACCGCTAATGTTTTGGATAGTATAATTTACTTAAATCTAATAGTAAATCCAACTTATAATGATACCATTTTTGCAGAGATATGCCAAGGAGAAACATATTATCAATTTGGATTTAATGATAGTATAGCAGGATTCTACACTCAAAACTTAGAAACAATAAATGGATGTGATAGTATAGTAAATCTTAATCTTATAGTTAATCCGTTATACAATGACACAATAACAGCAGAGATTTGTCAAGGAGAAACTTATACACATAATGGATTTAATGTTTCAACAGAAGGATTACATACTTTAAACCTTCAAACAATTAATGGGTGTGATAGTATAGTAAATTTATATCTTACATTTATTGAGCTATCAGCACCGATAAACCTTAGTTTAGTAAATATTGCAAATTATATTAAGTTAGATTGGAATGGAAATGGCGATGAGTATATTATTTATAAGAATAATGATTCACTTCTGACAACTTCATCTAATACTTATATTGATAGTAATGTAATAGATGAAACAAATTATTGCTATAAATTAAAAGCATTTAAAAATGAATGTGAAAGTGAATTATCCGATGAAGAATGTTTAATATTTGTAAGCTTAAATGAAGTTCAATCAGATAACCTCACTGCAAAACTTTATCCAAACCCAACAGAAGGAAAGGCTAAATTGGAAGTAGAGGGAGTAAACTCTGAGGTTGAGGTTTTGGTTTATGATATGGTTGGAAGAGTTATTCAAAGGCATAAAATTAATACAGGAATGAATGAATTAGAGATTGATTTAAGTGGATATTCCAAGGGAGTTTATTCTATTAGAATAATGAATGAACGTATTAATCAGACTAAGAAACTTATTGTTCAATAATGAAATGGATAAGACATAAAGATTAAAATACAATAGAAAAGTGTATGGACAAAAAAAGAGTAAATCATTTATTTGATTTACTCTTTTGTATTTTAGGTGTCTTTAAATTTTATTTTCTTATTGCTGCTTGAGCTGCTGCCAAGCGTGCAACTGGTACTCTAAATGGCGAGCAAGATACATAGTTCATTCCAGTTTTGAAGAAGAATTCAACAGATTCTGGATCTCCACCGTGTTCTCCACAAACTCCAACTTTAAGGTTTTGTTTTGTTGAACGACCGTTCTTAACTCCCAATTCAACCAGTTTACCAACTCCTTCTTGATCTAATGTTTGGAATGGATCAGCTGGAAGGATTTTCTTGTCTTTGTATTCGCTGATAATTGCGTTTACGTCATCTCTTGAAAATCCAAAGGTCATTTGAGTTAAGTCGTTTGTCCCAAATGAGAAGAAGTCAGCTACTGTTGCTATTTCGTCTGCAACTATTGTTGCTCTTGGAATTTCAATCATTGTACCATAAAGGTAGTTGATTGTAGCATCCATTCTCTTTTCAACTTCTGCATGTACTTTGTCGCAGATGTCTTTTTGGTGTTTCAATTCAGTTACTGAAACAGTTAGAGGAACCATTATTTCTAATCTTGGATCAAATCCTTCTTTTCTCAATTCAGCTTCTGCTTCAAACAAAGCATCAAATTGTGTTGCTGTGATTTCAGGATAAACAATTCCTAAACGAACACCTCTTAATCCCATCATTGGGTTAACTTCGTTCAAAGCTTCAATTCTCTTAACAATTTCTTGATGTGTTATTCCAAGTTCATTAGCCAATTCTTTTTGTTTGTCTGCTGTGTGAGGTACAAATTCATGTAATGGTGGGTCAATTAGACGGAAAGTAACAGGTTTTCCGTTCATAACCTTCATTGTTCCTTTAACAGCTTGTTTGATGTATGGATGAAGTTCAGCAAGATGTTTTTCTCTTTCTTCAGTGTTTTGAGAAAGAATCATTTTTCTTAATACTGCTAATGGTGCTTCAGAGTTTAGTCCATAGAACATGTGTTCAATACGGAAAAGTCCAATTCCTTCTGCTCCAAATGCAATTGCTTGAGCTGCATCTTCTGGTGTGTCAGCATTTGTTCTAACTCCCATTGTACGATGACGGTCAACAATATTCATAAAGCTTTGGAATAATGGGTTTTCAGTTGCGTCAATCATTGCAACTTCACCTTCGTAAACAAAGCCTTTAGTTCCGTTTAAGCTTAATGTATCTCCTTCTTTAAATGTTTTTCCTGCAATTGTAACTGTTTTATTATCCATGTTAATATGAATAGCTTCACAACCTACAATACAACATTTTCCCCAACCTCTTGCAACAAGTGCAGCGTGTGAAGTCATACCTCCTCTTGCTGTTAAAATACCAGTTGCAGCTCTCATTCCTTCAACGTCTTCAGGATTTGTTTCTTCTCTAACAAGAATATTTTTAATTCCTTGGTTATCCAAACGCATTGCTTCTTCACTTGTAAGTGCAATTGCTCCAACTGCTCCACCAGGACCTGCTGGAAGACCTTTTGCGATAACTGTATGTTTTGCTTCTGCATTAGAGTCTAAGATAGGGTGAAGTAGTTCATCCAATTGAGCTGGAGTTACTCTGCGAATAACTTCTTTTTCATCAATGATTTTTTCTCCCAACATTTCCATTGCCATAGTCATTGCAGCAACACCAGTTCTCTTTCCAATACGGCATTGTAGCATATAAAGAGTTCCTTCTTGAACAGTGAACTCAATATCTAACATATCTTTGTAAGCTTCTTCCAAAATGTCGCGAATATCACATAGTTCTTTATATGTGTTAGGCATTGTTTCTTGCATTGAATGAAGATGAGCATTTTGATCATTCTTTGTGTCATCATTCAATGGGTTAGGTGTACGAATACCTGCAACAACGTCTTCTCCTTGTGCATTAACTAACCATTCACCATAGAATTGGTTTTCTCCAGTAGCAGGGTTACGAGTGAATGCTACTCCAGTTGCAGAGCTATCTCCCATATTACCAAATACCATAGCTTGAACGTTTACTGCAGTTCCCCATTCATCAGGAATTCCTTCAATTCTTCTGTAAGAGATAGCTTTTTTACCATTCCAGCTCTTAAATACAGCTTTAATACCACCTTCTAATTGTTTAGCAGCATCATCAGGAAATTCAACACCTATAGTTTCTTTTATTGTTTTCTTAAATGTATCGGATAGCGCAATTAAATCTTCAGTAATTAGTTCAGTGTCTGATTTATATCCTTTAGAATGTTTGTATTCATCTAAAATATCATCTAAAATTCTACGAATACCAACTCCTTTTGCAGGTTCCAATCCTTCAGCTTTTTCCATAACAACATCTGCATACATCATAATTAAACGACGATAAGAGTCATAAACAAAACGAGGATTATTAGTTTTCTTAATCAATCCAGGAATTGTTTGAGAAGAAAGACCAATATTCAAAACAGTATCCATCATACCTGGCATAGAGCTTCTTGCTCCAGAACGGCATGAAAGTAACAAGCAGTTGTCTTTGTCTCCAAACTTCATACCCATTGTGTCTTCTGCTTTTTTCATTCCTTGCCAAACTTCATCCATCAAACCATTAGGAAGTTCACAATTGTTTGCATAGTAATCAGTACAAGCCTCTGTTGTAATGGTTAATCCAGCAGGAACTGGAAGTCCTAATAAGCACATTTCTGCCAAATTAGCTCCTTTTCCTCCTAATAAGTTTTTCATCTCTGCGTTACCTTCAGCAGTCTTTCCACCAAAAGTATAAACATACTTCTTTACGTTTGTCATCTTTTCAATATTTAAAATTATATTTATATATCAAGTATTTAATCTAAAAACATTTCGTATTTTAGCGTGCAAAGATATACAAAAAAAATAGAAAATGTAGAGTTAAGGAACAATTTAATAGAGAATTAATATTGGAATGAAGATTTAGGGCTTTCTTATTTCCTTGTAGCAATTGGATAATATTCGTATGCACCTATTGTTGGAGGGTATTGACGAAAGTTTCCAATTATATCATTAGGATACACAGCGTTCCAACTTCCATTGCCTCTACCAATGGCAGGAGAATTAGACTTAATTCTGAAATCACCTTCCTCAGGCTTATTAAATAAAGGATCTTGATTGAAAATACAATTGCTAACCATAGGTGGCTCATTTCTAACAGATTTTGTCAACAATAGACAGCTTTCAAACATATAGTTTAATTCAGCACCTTCTTTTTTGTCAATCATTATTTCATCTTCATTAGAGCCATAAATGATTGTATTGTAGAAATTGCACTCTGTAATAGGTCTTAAAATAAGGTTGTTATACTTGTCGTAGTAATAGTTTTGTAGAAATAATGTTGTGTTAGATCTTCTTGTGTTGTAAGACCAGTAATTAGCAAAGGTACAATTCACAAATTGATACTTTCCTCCAATTGTAAGTGCAACGGTTTCCTTGCCAGTATTTTGAACCAATGTATTTACTGCATTAATATGTCCTCCTCTTGACCAAATGCCATAAACAGACATATTCTCAATCTTTGTGCTTTGAATATCAACAGTGGGTATATCATTTGTGACGCAGCTGTCAACAATTATTCCAATTGTTCCATTTTTAATGGTAACATTATTCAAAATATTGTTTTTGCTACCTGCTTGAAACCAAATTTGTCCCCATTGTCCTGGAAGTTGAGAATAGTAAGTATCTTTTCGCATTCCTTGAAAAACAACATTATTTTGAGTTGAGCCATTAACTTTAAGTGAAGCATCGGGCATTACAAAAAATATTGAATTAGGGTTAAGATGTATTTTTGTTCCTTCAGGAATTGTGAGTATTTTGTTTGAATTTACTATAAGAGAGCCAAAAATAACATGAGGCTTATCGCTTTTCCATTCCAAAGAGTTTCCGTTTACAATACATCCACTTTGTTCGCCTTTATCTTCTGCTAAAGAATAATGTAAACTGTCAACCTTTTTGCCATTATCGTCTAAAGTATAAGCCCATTTGTCTGCAACATGATAATATGCATCCTGCCCATAGGCTTCCAATTGAACATATTGTTCTTTTCCGTTGAAGGAGAATATAATTGAGTCAGAAACAAGTAAAGGATTGCTTTGATTGTTAGGGTTAATGGTAACTCTAACAAAGATAAACATGCTGTCCTTTGCATTTATAACAACATCATTAACAACAATATTTGTGCTTCCATCAACATTTAATCTATAAAAAGAATTTGCACCTGCTCCCAAACGGATTTGGTCAATTTTAATTGGTTTGCTTTCTTTGTTATATACTCTTATTTGCTTTGTTACAGAGCCTAAGGTAGTGAAGATTGTATCAAAACGTATTGTATCGTTTGAAAACTTAAGATTTACATTTGTAGAATCTGCATAATCTTCTTCCGTTACGCAGGAAGTGAAGCCAAGTCCTGTAAGAACAAAGAAACTAATTAAATAGATTAAATATCGAAGTGGATTATTCATTTATAATTTTATTTTAACTCAACTAATTTATACTTTCTTGTTCCCATGCCAAGCTTTTGAGCATATTCAATTTGTCCCAATCCACTCACGCCACTTTCTTTCAAAAACGCATCCTCGCATTTATGACCCTTGGCAACCAAATCGTGAGAAGCTTGTTCAATGGCAACAATATCTTTTGATGCTAAAATACCTATATCTTGAGTGAAAGGAAGTGGAGCTCTTGCAGAACAATCGCAAGAAGAAGATATATTGGCTAAAACATTAATGAAAACCATTGGTTTTTTGCGAGTAAACATACAAGCATATTCAACCAAACGTTCAAGAAATACATTTTCTTCTAATTCTTTGTATTCAGGTTTAATAATTCTTTTAGGACATTCAGCAATACATTTTGCACATCCAATACATTTATCCTTATCAATGGTAATAACTCCTTCAACAAAGCTTAAGGCATTAGCAGGACAATTATTAATGCAATTTGAACATTTAATACACTTACTTGCATCACTTATAACAGGAACATCAGAAGCATGTTGAGCCATTTTACCACCAGGAGATGCAAAACCCATTGCAAGGTTTTTAATTGCACCACCAAAACCAGCAGAGCCATGACCCTTAAAGTGAGAATAGATTATAAAATTATCGTAATTGTCGAAATGTGAGCCATATTTTATTTTCTTATAGTGCTTAAATCCCATGCCTTTAGTTGAGTATTCAGCTTCAGCTTCCGAATCTAAAATATCAATTGGAGCAAAAGTAAATCCATGTTCCTTTGCAAGTTTGATATGAGTGTCGGTGAAACGTCTTTTGCCAACATATAGAACATTTGTTTCAACCCAAGTGGCTTTGGTATATTGCATTAAAGGTCTTGTAAGTTCAGGATTAAGAAAGTTTTTATTTCCATCTTCTCCAAAATGAATTTTAACACCAGTTTTTCCTTTATAATCAACTCCCAAAGCTTTGTAAAGCTTTAAAACGTTTTCAGGAGTAATATCTTTTATATAATAAACAATAGCAACGCTATCGCTCTCAGAGTTAGAAGTAGTTTTGTCTTGAGAAAAAGCATTAAAGGAAGTGAAGGTAAAGAATACCAGTATTAGAGTTAAAATTCTTTTCATACAATTAATTTGTTCTTAGTTTTAAAATTGAATGCAAAAATACATATTTTAAATTTACATATTGCAAATACACAATTTAAAGAACGATTTAAAGCAAAATTTATTTCAAATTAATCACTAATCATTACCTAAGATATATTATCTGATACATTATTCTTATAAATGAAGTTACGGATGAAAATCCTTATTATTTTGAAATTATATAGGGAATAATTCTTTCTAAACGGCGAATAAATCTAAAAACTCCTTATAAAAAACTTTTTATACGAAGAGTTTTTACCCCAAAGATGCACATCTTTCATACCAAAAGATGTGCATCTTTCACTATAAAAGATGTGCATCTTTTTATTTGTAAATTTTAGGGATTGGAGTTTGTCCTCCAGAAATTGATTTTAGGATAAATAGTCCTAAATAAACCTAATGAATGGTTTATATCTGCAAATATACGAAATTATTTTGAATTTAATGTAGTATTTCCTATTAATTATCTCACAAAATATTTCATGCAAAAGCCAATCATGCCAATCATTTAATCCTGTATTATAGGCTTGCCGCTTGCCTTAGCAAGAATCCTGATTCAGACTAATCCTTTAATTAGTTTAATCAAGGTTCAGCAAACAAATAAACAACTAATCCCCTCAATAAATTAAGTTAATAAAAAATTCATATAGAATTATTTGTTTTTGCATTATTAAAGTTGTAAATTTGTTGCTTAAATATGTGAGAGTATCTCAATTTGAAAAAGTTATTAATATGGCAAAAGTTGTTTTTGATAAGGATGAATTAGTTAATCTGGGTTATTCTTTAGAAAGAGAAATACTTAGAGCAAGTCGAACAGGTGCTTATGCCAGCACAACACTTTGTTTCTGCAATACAAGAAAATATCATGGACTCCTGGTTGCACCACAACCTCAGATTGATGATGAATATCATGTTCTATTGTCTTCTTTTGATGAAACAATTATTCAGTATGATGTGCCATTCCATCTGGCTTTGCATCGCTATCCCAACGAAATTTACTGTCCAAAAGGACATAAGTATTTGATTAAATACGAAATATCCAAGATAGCCAAACATACCTATTCACTTGCCGACATAAAGCTTACAAAAGAATTTCTTTTGAGTAGAGATCAGGAAAGACTGATTTTAAAATATAAGGTTGAGGAAAGCAACATGCCTTTCAAAATTCAATTCAATCCACTTTTGGCATTTCGACAAAGACACAAGCTTTCAAAAGCAAATGATTCCGTTAACAAAGATTACAGGGAAGCTAAAAATGGAGCTTCATTCAAGTTATATCCGGAATACTCTCCGCTGTATATTCAATTCTCCAAGGATGATATTCAATACATTCACAAACCCGACTGGAATTATAATCTTGAATACATAAAAGAATCAGAGCGAGGATATGAATGCAATGAAGACTTGTACATGCCAGGTTATTTTGAAACCACTCTTAAGAAAGGCGATGTTTTATATGTAACTGTTTCATTGAATGAAATGGAACCAGAAGAAATTAAAAACCTGTTTACCAAGGAACTTAGAGGCAGAGAAGAAATCACAAATTATGAGGCTGAACTTAGAAGAGCAGCTAAAATGTTCTTTGTAGAAAAGGATGATAAGGTTGAGGTTATTGCTGGTTATCCATGGTTTGGACGCTGGGGGAGAGATACATTTATTTCATTGCCAGGTCTGTGCATTGGCTTGAATGATATGAATCTCTTCAAGAAAGCCATTGATACATTGATTGGAGATATGAGTCAGGGACTTTTCCCTAATATTGGTTCAGGCGAAAGGTCTGCTTACAATTCAGTTGATGCTCCAATGTGGTTTTTCTGGGCATTGCAAAAATATACTGAATATACTGGAAAGAAAAAACAAGTCTGGAAAGAATATAAGGATGTTATGCAAAGCATTCTGAGAAATTACAGAGACGGTACAAACCACAACATAAGGATGCTGGACAATTGCATGATATGGGCAGGAGAGGATGGAAAAGCACTGACATGGATGGATGCAGTTGTTGATGGAGTGCCCGTAACTCAGAGAAAAGGCATGTGTGTTGAAATAAACGCCCTGTGGTATAATGCAATCATGTTTTCATTGGAACTGGCTCAAGAATCAAACGATAAAGAATTCATGGAAGAATGGGAAGGAATTGCAGAAAGAATACCGGATGAATTTAAATCAACGTTCTGGAATAAGAATGTAGGCTGGCTTGCCGACTATGTTGATGGATACTATAAAGACTATACCGTAAGACCAAACATGGTTATTGCAACCTCATTAAAATACAGATGTGTTTCAGATAAAATATGTCAGCTTGTTTTGGACAGAGTTGAGAAGGAACTCTTCACTCCATTCGGTTTGAGAACACTTAGTCCAACACACAGAGATTATCACGATGTATATGAAGGAAATCAGCAACAGAGAGACTTGGCCTATCATCAGGGAACAGTCTGGACATGGCTTCTGGGACATTTTGTTGAAGGATATCTGAGGATATATGGAGACTGTGCTTTGGATATTGCTGAAAGAATTTACAATGGATTCAGAATTCACATTAAGGATTATGGAGTAGGAGGAGTTGCGGAAATTTTTGATGGCAATCCGCCTCACAACTCAAAAGGTTCAATTTCTCAGGCATGGTCAGTTGCAGCAGTTCTCAGAATCAAACATATGATTGACATGTACAGGCAGGAAAAGGAAGGAGGTTTGAAATGAGAGTTCTGATGTTTGGCTGGGAATATCCTCCTCACATTACTGGAGGTTTGGGAACAGCATGTTTTGGACTTACCAAGGCAATGGTTAATCAGGGCGATGAAGTAATTTTTATTGTTCCAAAAGCCTATGGAGATGAAAGCACTGAGGCGGCAAGAATTGTTAATGCTTCTGATGTGGTAATTGATTTGTCTTCCGATTATTATAAAGAATACTGGTCAAATCTTTCCTATATTGAAGTAAACTCAAAGCTTATTCCCTATGTTGGAATGGACGATTATTACAATGTTATAAACAGAAGAGTTAAGGACAGAGAAGAAACAGCTCATTTAAACAGTAAGAGAAAATACGAATTTACTGGCAAATACACATCATCTCTTATGGATGAGGTTGAAAAATATGCAATGGTTGCAGCTTCAATGGCCAGGGATTATGACTATGATATAATTCATGCTCACGACTGGCTGACCTACAAGGCAGGAATTGTTGCGAAAAACATTTCAGGAAAGAAGCTTGTAATTCATGTTCATGCAACTGAGTTTGACCGTTCTGGAGAAAACATAAATCAGGCTGTTTTTGATATTGAGAAATATGGAATGGATAATGCCGACCATATTGTCTGCGTTTCCGACCTTACAAAGAACATTGTAATAACCCGTTATGGACAGAATCCTGACAAGGTAAGCACAATATATAATGGAGCCAATTCTTTGATATATAAGGATATTCAGGTTGAAAAGGCAGTTAAGGAAAAGGTTGTAACATTTCTTGGAAGAATAACTTTTCAGAAAGGACCCGATTATTTTATTGAAGCAGCAGCAAAGGTATTGAAATATGACAAGAACATACGTTTTGTTATGGCAGGTTCAGGCGACATGCTCAACAGAATGGTTGCACTTGTGGCAAAGAAAAGAATATCAAAGCATTTCCACTTTACAGGTTTTCTGAAAGGAGATGATGTAACAAAGATGTTTGCCCTCAGTGATGTTTATGTTATGCCTTCAGTAAGTGAACCTTTTGGAATTTCACCTCTGGAGGCAATGAATGCAAATGTTCCAGTTGTAATATCCAAACAGTCGGGAGTTTCAGAAGTATTGAAATATGCCATCAAGGTTGATTTTTGGGATATTGATGCAATGGCAAATGCAATTTACTGTCTGGTACACTATCCAGCACTTTCAAAAATGTTTATCAAGAAAGGAAAAAAAGAAGTGGAAGAAATACGCTGGGAAGATTCAGCTAAGAAATTAAGAAATCTATATTATAAACTGTTAAGCTAAAAAGTTATGAAGTCAATTTGCTTTTATTTTCAGGTACATCAACCTTTTAGACTGAGAAACTATCGTTTTTTCGATATAGGAAGAAATCATTCATATTTTGACGACATGCAAAATGCCTGGATATGTCGAAGAGTTGCCGACAAATGCTATTTGCCGACCAATAAGCTTATGCTTGAACTTATACGTCAGCACAGGGGAGCGTTTAAAATCAGCTATTCAATATCTGGAGTTGCACTTGACCAGTTTGAACAATTCACCCCTGAAGTAATAGATTCCTTTAAAGAACTTGCAAAAACTGGATATGTTGAGTTTTTGGCCGAAACATACACTCACTCACTGTCTGCTTTGAAATCAAAACAGGAATTCACCTCTCAGGTAAATATACACAGTCGTAAGATAGAGCAGCTCTTTGGACAAAAACCAAAAGTATTTCGTAACACTGAGCTTATTTATTCCGATACAATAGGGGAGATGGTAGCTGAAATGGGATTCAAGGCACAGCTTTCAGAAGGAGCAAAACATATTTTGGGATGGAGAAGTCCAAACTATGCCTATCAGCACCCGAGCAATAATGGATTAAAGCTATTGTTGAAGAACTTCCAGTTAAGTGATGATATAGCATTTCGTTTCTCTCAGCACACATGGGATGGATATCCACTTACAACAGAAAAATATGTTGACTGGCTTAACCAGGTAGATAACCCTGAATGCATAAATCTGTTTATGGACTATGAAACCTTTGGAGAACACCAGTGGAAAGAAACTGGAATATTTGAATTTCTGAAACATTTGCCTTCAAGAGTTCTTTCACATTCTGACTATTCATTCAACACACCATCAGAATTGGCAGATAATTTGAAACCCGTTGATAAAATTTATGTACCTTATCCAATGTCATGGGCAGATGAAGAAAGAGACCTGACTGCATGGCTGGGTAATGACCTTCAGGATGATGCCTTTGACCAGATATATGAACTTGAAGAAAAAGTAAGAAAGATTGATGATTTAAACTTCTGGGTTGACTGGCGTTATCTTCAAACCTCCGACCATTTCTATTACATGTGTACTAAATGGTTCTCCGATGGAGATGTGCATAAATATTTTAACCACTATGACACTCCGTATGAGGCATATATGAATTATGCAAATGTACTTTCTGACTTCAGAATTCGTTTAGATGATGCATTAGATATATCTTTGCTGCCTAAAATGGAGCATATGCTTTTTGAAAGGGAAGAAGAAAAGACTTCTGAAACCAAAAAACCGAAAAAAACTACAGTAAAGAAAACAGCAGCAAAAACAACTGCCAAAAAGACTGCAACAGCCACTAAGACAACTGCAAAGAAAACCTCAACAAAAGAAAAAACTGATTCAAAAACACCAAAAACAACCAAAACCAAAACAACAAAGAGTGACAAATAAGGAGAAATACAGACAGCTTTGTAAAAGCAATACTGAAATAAACATATTCATGCAGGACTGGTGGCTTGATGCCCTTTGCGGTGAAAGCTGGGATGTTTTGCTTAAAGAGCAGGACAACAGGATTATTGCATCTCTGCCATATTTTATTCAAAAGAAGTACTGTTTCAAATCAATTCTCCC
The DNA here is from genome assembly GCA_002423895.1 of Bacteroidales bacterium UBA5515. Taxonomy (GTDB): domain Bacteria; phylum Bacteroidota; class Bacteroidia; order Bacteroidales; family P3; genus UBA10566. Next base: position 45,161 of record DIOL01000016.1, read on the forward strand.
TCCTCACTTGACACCCATAAATGCACTTTGGATTTCCTACGAAAATGGAATGAACCTCACAACACGCTACAGTTTTGAAATTGAGGTAATGGATTATTTTGCAAAAGAACTTGACAAGCTAAATTTAAGTTACTACTGCCAGAAGTTTCATTACAAAATAACCAATTGGCTTGGATTCTACTGGAATGGATTCCAACAGACAACCTACTACACTTACAGAATTGAAGACATAAGCGATTTGGAACAGGTTAATAGGAACATTAACTCCAGAAAAAGAAAACTGATTAGAAATACAATGGAGTCAATAATTGTTGATGAAGACATATCAAATGAGGATTTCTACAAGCTTCTCTCAATGAGCTTTGAACGTCAGCACAAAACACTTCCATACTCCTTTGAAACCTTTGAAAGAATGGAAAGAGCCTGTTCTGAAAGAGGAGTTAGCAAAAAACTTGTAGCAAAGGACAGACAAGGGAACAAATGTGCAGTAATGTATCTTGTATTCTCAAACAATGTATGTTACACCCTTGCCTCAGGAGCCGATCCAGTATACAGAGACAGCGGAGCAATGGCGCTTTTGAATTGGAAATCAATTGAAACAGCCAGCCTTATGCAGATGAAAGAAATTGACTTTACTGGAAGCATGATGCAAAATGTTGAAAAATTCCTCAGATTTTATGGAGCCAAACAAACCCCATACTTCCTGATTGAAAAGCATTATTCAAAACTCTATTCCCATCTTAAAAAAATCAGATAACTCATATTTACTCAATGAACATTAAACTTATACTTGTAGGCAAAACAGAAGAGAAATATCTTCAGGAAGGAATTGAAATATACGAAAAACGCCTTAAGAACTACATCAATTTTGAAACAATAGTAATTCCCTCACTAAAAGACACAAAAAACCTCAGCCCTCAAACAGTTAAGGAAAAAGAAGGAGAGTTAATCCTTAAACAAGTATCCAAATTTGACAAGATTATTCTCTTTGATGAAAAAGGCATGGAGTTCACCTCTATGGACTATTCAGCCTATCTTCAAAAACATATGAATGCAGGAGTTAAAAACCTTTGTTTTGTTGTAGGAGGAGCCTTTGGATTTTCAGATGAGGTTTACAAACGTGCAGAACAGAAAGTAGCACTTTCAAAAATGACATTCTCACATCAAATGATAAGGCTTCTTATAGTAGAACAAATCTACCGAGCATTCACAATCCTGAAAAACGAGCCCTATCATAATCAATAAGTGAAAAGCTAAAAGCTAAGAGTGAAAAGTAAAAGGTAAAAGGTAAAAGTTCTTTTCTTAGTTGGGTAGGGAGAAGATAAATTTACTTCCTTTACCTTCCTCGCTTTCTATCCAAATTTTTCCGTTTTGTTTTAGAACTAATTCATTGCAAATAAGAAGTCCAAATCCAGTTCCTTTTTCGCCCATTGTTCCTTCTTTGCTTTGAGTATTGTTAGGTAGGAATATATCATCAACTTCTTTCTCACTCATTCCAACACCAAAATCTTCAACATAAATAATTGTTTCGTTATCTTTTTTCTCAGAGTTAATAATAATCTTACCACCAACTTTGCTATACTTTATTGCATTGGAAATTAGATTTCTAATTATTGTTTTTGTCATATTTATATCCGCATTGATAATTAAATCACTTGGGATTTTGTTTTCAATGGTTATAAGTTTGTTTTGAGCAATTGGCATTAATGATTTAGATATGCTTTCAACTATTTGGTAAGGCTTAATTTGAATAGGTGTAGCCTTTAGTTTGCCAGATTGAACTTTAAGCCATAGTAGAATTTCTTCCATTAGTTCAAATGTTTTAATTGAGCTGTCATTAATTATTGAACAGTATTCTTTTATTGTTTCATCATCAATATCTTCATAATTAGTTAGTATGAACTCAGAAAAGCCCATAATTGAGTTAAGTGGATTCTTTAAATCGTGAGCAAGAATTCTAATGAAATTATCTTTATCTGTGTTTAATCTCTTTAGTTCTGTGTTATAATCCAAAAGTTTTCTTTCATTCTCTTTTCTTTCAGTTATATCAATAAAAGTAACAACCCCACCAACAATTTTCCCATCAACAATTTGTGGATGGGAAAAACAAACAACAGGTATACAGGTATTATCTTTTTTCCAAAATACTTCATCTTCAGTGTTAACTTCAATGCCTTCTTCAGTTGCTAATCTTAATTTACAATCTTCTTGAGGCATTTTTGAACCATCTTTATAGGAGTGGTGAATTAAGTCGTGAATATTCTTTCCTATAAATTCATCTTCTGAACTATAACCCAATATTTTCAAACAAGCATGATTAACCATAGTACAATTACCATCTAAATCCATGCCATAAATACCTTCAGCAGTTGAGTTTAGAAGAAGATTGATCATATTAGTTTTATTTTGAATATTAATTTTCTCTTCAGCAAGCTCAGAAATATCTCTTGAAATACCTATAATCCCAATTACTTCATCTTTATCATTGAAAATAGGCCATTTGCTTGTTTGTAAATAAATATTTTTTCCTTTACTATTAACATGTCTTATTATCTTTCCAATTATTGATTCTCCTGTTGATTTTATTACAGCATCATCTTTAATGTATTCATCAATTGTGCCTGCAGGTAAAATATCAGTAACTACTTCTCCGACAAGATTCTTCCAAGTTGTTTTTCTGTTAAGAAGAGCAAAACTTTGAGAACAAAATAATACCTTTTCTTCTTTATCTATAAAGTAAATATAGTCTGATATATTATTTAGGAAAGTTGAGAAATACTGATTGAAAATGCGAAGCTCTTCAGTTTTTTTCTTATCTTGAGTTATATCATGTAAGGTTAAATAAACTCCATATCCCTTAATATTAAATAATTCGGAGTTAATAATAATCCATTTTATACCATCATTGGTTTGAAAACCTATCTCGATGTTTTTGTATGGTAAGCCAGTGTCTAAAGATTTTTTTCCAGGACATTCAGCTTTAGGCATAGGAGTTAAATCGGGGTAAAAATACTTAAAATCAGTAGTATGAAGATTGATGCTAAGGAAAAATTCACGACTAAAACCAAATAATTTTATTGCAGCATCATTACAATCAATAACATTTCCTTCCTCATCACTAACAATTACAGCTTCACTAAGTGATTGAAAGATTTTCATATATTTAGTCTTACTATCTTCAACTTGTTGTAAAACATTTTGATAAGCATGATTCAAATTGTTAAGTTGATCGTTGTTTGTCTCTAATTTATTAAACAATATCGAAACGTAATCGTAGAAAATACTAATGGAGAAAATCAAAATAAACGAAGTAACAACTAAAGTGAAAAATGCTGAAATCCAATTGTTAAGACTTTCATTAAATGCATTAAAGTCAATATCTCTAATTATATATCCTTCATAATATAGACTTTGAATAATAATAAAAGAAAGAATTGCAATAATTGAATATATAACACCTAATCTCTTACCATAGAAGAGAGTAATAAGAGCAACTCCAATAACACTTAGAAAATATCCACCCGATATCCCAAAGAAATAAACACCCAGAATGCCAGCTAAAACAAATAAAGAAGAAACAATATTTGCTTTAACGAAAGTGTTTATTTTGTTGCGAAATAAAAATATTATGGCAATTGCTCCAAATTCAATAAAATGTATTGAGAACGTGTGACTGACTTTAAAGGAGTACATTAGAGATACAATAAAGATAGGTGTTGCTAACACTAAAAGTGCCAATAAGGAATAGTTTATAAGTCTATTCTTTACATTTTTAATTTCATTTTTTAAGTTAATCATGTTTTGTGAGGTTTTAGATTGTAATATAAGTATGTTAAGAAAATTATGTATTCTATAATTAAGCAAAAGTAATAATTTTGAATGAAAAAATCAAGTATTAAGGAAAATAAATATAGAATAAGTTTTTAAAATCTGACTTTTAATGTGTTTCTGGAAAAAAATCTAAAAAGAAAAATATGACTATATCTTATACTTTTTATTGTGGAATTAATTTAATGAAAACTAAATGTTTCCTTTTGTTTGCTTGTTAAATAATAACATTTACTTCTCCTTTTTTCTCGTGAATTTGGTTGCCAGTGAATTTTGTTTTATATAATAATCTCCAAACGAAAACGCCACTGCTAACCAATTTCCCCTTAAATGTACCATCCCAACCTCTAACTGTATTTGAAAATATTTTTTCTCCCCAACGATTATAAATTTCAAAACTTTCTATTTCAACTTTTCCATCATCAACATAAACTGGGAAGAATATATTATTTGTATATTCCAAAGGAGTGAAAGCATTTGGAACAAAAACACTCACTTCAGGACTTATAAGAAAAATGGAATCTAAGAATTGTCCACAAGCATTTTCATAAGAAACAATATATAACCCATATTGATAAACTGTATATAAAGAGTCTTTAGAACCACTATTCCAATTGTAGTTATTACAATAATCACAAGAAGCATCCAAGGTTATAGGGAAGTTGTCAACAACTAATTCATTTTCTTCAAAAATAGACTGGAATTGTCCCATTTCCTGAATGTATAGATTAAGAGTAACAGAACTATCGCATCCTTCTTCAGTTTGAAGGTGTTGATAGTATAAGCCTTCATGAGACTCATTAAACCCATACATATTATAAGTTTTCCCCAGACATATTTCAGCATAAATTGTATCGTTGTAGTAAGGATTTACATTAAGGTTAAGATAAATTATACTGTCGCACCCCAAAATACTTTGAAATTGATGAGAGTAAATGCCAGTGCTATCCTCATCAAAACCATATTGATTAAAAGTTCCTCCTTTGCAAATTTCAGCATAAATAGTATCTCTAAAAACAGGATTAACTTTAAGATTTAAATAAATAATGCTGTCACAACCATAAATATTCATTAATGTTTTTTTATGCATGCCAGCACTATCCTCATTAAAACCATAAAGATTATAAGTTTGCCCTTGACAAATGGAATCATTAATATTTGTGGTTTGTATTGGATTGACATAAATAGTTACGGAATCAATTTTCTCACAGCCATAAGAGTCAAAAGCGCGGATGTAAATTTCACTTGTGTCGGTGGGACTAACAATAATTGAATTGGTTGTGTCGCCATTGCTCCAATAATAATTATCGAAAACATCATTAATAGAAATTGATAAAGAATCTCCTTGACAAATGTTATTATCAAATGGTGAGAAAGTAATATTATTAATCATATTGTCAGGTATGATTATATCTGTTTTAAAAGTATCTATACATAATCCATTACCAATAAATGCAATAATCGAAATAGGATATGTTCCCGCAGTATCGAAAAAAAATGTAGGATTAATGTCGTAGTAAGGAGAATTACCAGGTAATATCCATATAATGCTATCGCAAGGAGTGTTTCCAACGGCAGAGTCATTACTACTTGAAATAATGCTATTATCTATCAACTGAATTTTCTTTTGGCAGTTATCAATAATAAATTGAAAATCAGCATAAGGATATTGCCTTTGAGCCAAAACAGAAAGAGTGAAATTGCATTCAGCATCTTCTAAAGACGAACATTTGCAAAAGTATAATTGATTGTCAGAAGGAATAATAATTGTTCTTGAAGTGGAGAATACATTTGGATTAACAGCAGAATACCATTGATAGTTAAACCCCAAAGGAGCTTCAAAAATTAAATTATTTACATCCCCACAAGTCATCTGTCTTATATTTTTTCTTCCACAAGATAAATTAAAATAAGCATATCCAAAATGAGCCCCCAAATTACAGTCGTAAGTGGTGAAACGTAAGTTGATAATTCTATTATGATAATTACTTAAGTCTATACCAATAGTAGTCCAATTCTTCCAGACAATGTCATTGAAAAAATTCCACCCCAAAGAACTGCTCGCATAGAAATCAGCATAACCACAAGAATCAATCAAAACATTACTACTGTCCAAAATCTCCATTTTGAAACGAGGTTGATTAAACAAATTATGTTCAGGATTTTCCAAAACAACCGCATACTTCATAATAAGAATATCAAAATCGTTGGTATCAACCCTAAAAGTATATTTAATAGCTTCAGCTTGATAATTTGAAAAATCATTTCCAAGTTTGATAGCGTAAGACTCACCAGGAGGAACCATACTAAGATGATAGTTTGTATTTGGATCCTTTAATGAAGAGTTTGTAATAATAGAGTGTCTGTTTGAGACTATACCTGTATTAAGATATGGATTTACATAAGTGCCATAATAACAAGTAACAAAAGAAGTATTAGTAATATCTCGGAAATTCAAGCAATTTTGAGACAAGCTTTTAATAGATAAAAGAGAGAATATAATAAGAAATACTATATAAATATTGGTTTTAACTGAGTAAAGTAAAGCATACATAACTCAAATATTGTTAATTATAATTCTAAAGTTTCAAGTAAGGTAAGTTTGACTATAGATATAATTATAGATGAAATGCAATCCAATACGTAAATCTTAATAAAATCTCTTCTCAAAAACAGATATTTATTATTGAGGCAAATATACAAAAAATATTTTCTTATAAGTAATAAAATACCAATTATTTTACTGAAAGATAAATTTCATAAAATAAAAACAATGCCAGAAGTGGTTATATAGTTATAATTTAAGCACTATGATAATTATTACTATAATTTTGCAAAATTTGATATTCTATGGTTTGATAAAATTTTGGGATAGATTTAATTTGATTTTTTATTCATAAAAATATATGCTGTGTTTTTGAAATTAAATAAGACATATTTCTATATAGACTTGATATATTTTCAAAAAGTCAAAGGATAAAACTTATTAAATAAGGACTTTTTATATGAAAGATGCGCATCTTTCAATGCAAAAGATGTGCATCTTTCGGGTGAAAAGATGTACATCTTTTTATTTGTTTATTTTGTGATGAAAGTTTGACCCGTCCTGAATAAGGT
>DIOL01000004.1:0-47331 GCA_002423895.1 Bacteroidales bacterium UBA5515
CAACTTTTTTCAGGACAAGTCATTAAAAAGAAGTTTAGCAAGTTTTAATTAAGGCTTTCTTTATACAATCAAATATCTTTTCCTTTAAATTTGGATATATAAGTCTATTCCAACTCATTTTGAGACAATTTTTAATTATTTCTATTATTTTACTACCTTTGCAACTTGATTTTTCCTTTAAACATAATTTATAAATAAACATTCCTTCGCTTTTTTGTTGAAGAAATAAATAAGAAGAAAAAACAAAATAATTTATGACATACACAGATAAAGAAAAGAAATTTAAACGTTTTAACGTAACAACTGCTCTTCCTTATGCAAATGGAGGAGTTCATATTGGACATTTGGCTGGAGTTTATGTTCCTGCAGATATTTATGTGCGTTATCTTCGTTTGATGCAGGAGGATGTAATTTTTGTTGGAGGAAGTGATGAACATGGAGTGCCAATTACAATTAAGGCAAAGAAAGAAGGAGTAACACCTCAAGATATTGTGGACAGATACCATAATATAATTAAGAAATCATTTGAAGAATTTGGAATTACCTACGATATTTATTCTCGTACCTCTTCACAAACTCATCACAAAACCTCATCAGATTTCTTTAAGAAGCTCTTTAATGATGGAAAGTTTATAGAAAAAGTTTCAGAACAATATTATGATGAAGAAGCTAAAGCTTTTTTAGCTGATAGATACATAACAGGTACTTGTCCTCATTGTGGAAATGAGAAAGCTTATGGCGATCAGTGTGAAGCCTGTGGAACAAGTTTAAATGCAACCGATTTAATAAATCCTCAATCAACTCTAAGTGGAGCAAAGCCAGTTTTGAGAGAAACCAAACATTGGTTTTTACCACTTAATGATTATGAAGCTTTCCTTAGAGAATGGATATTGGAAAACCATAAAGAATGGAAGCCTAATGTTTATGGACAATGCAAAAGCTGGATAGAACAAGGACTTCAACCAAGAGCCGTTACAAGAGATTTGGACTGGGGAGTAAAAGTTCCAATTGAAGGAGCTGAAGGAAAGGTTTTATATGTTTGGTTTGATGCTCCAATAGGATATATTTCAAACACCATTGAACTGCTTCCTGATGATTGGGAAAAATGGTGGAAAGACAAAGAAACCAAGCTTGTTCATTTTATTGGAAAGGACAATATTGTTTTCCACTGCATAGTTTTCCCTTCAATGCTAAAAGCTGAAGGAAGTTATATATTACCTGAAAATGTTCCTGCCAATGAATTCCTGAATCTTGAAGGAGATAAAATTTCAACTTCAAGAAACTGGGCTGTCTGGTTAGATGAATATCTGGTTGACTTTCCTAACAAACAGGATATTTTGCGTTATGTTCTTTGCGCCAATGCTCCTGAATCAAAAGACAATGACTTTACATGGAAAGACTTTCAAACAAGAAATAATAGTGAACTTGTTGCCATATTGGGTAACTTCATTAACAGAACAATTGTACTTACACATAAATATTTTGAAGGCAAAGTTCCAAAACTTAATGCTCTTAATGAATTAGACAAAGCCACCATAGAAGAAATTAAAACCTATCCTCAAAAGATTGGTAATTTATTGGAGACATTCAAATTCCGTGAAGCATTATTTGAAATGATGAACCTGGCACGTTTGGGGAATAAGTATTTAACTGAAAACGAACCTTGGAAGACAGTTAAAACAGATATTGAAAGAACTGAGAACTCAATAAATATCAGTCTTCAAATATGTGCTAACCTGGCAATACTAATGGAACCATTCCTTCCTTTCTCAGCAAAGAAACTCCAAAAGATGATTAATATTAATCCATTAAACTGGTTTGAAGTTGGAAACAGCGATTTGCTTAATGAAGGACATAAGATTGAAGAAGCAGAACTTTTGTTTGAAAGAATTGAAGACTCTGAAATAGAAAAACAAACAAATAAACTTCTTCAAACAAAGGAAAGCAACAAAGAAAACAACTATAAAGCAAGTGAACAAAAAGAGAATATTCAATTTGATGATTTTGCTAAAATGGATATCCGCACTGGAACAATTCTTGAAGCAGAGAAAGTTCCAAAGACAAAGAAACTTTTGAAACTAAAGATAGATACTGGCATTGACCAAAGAACAATTGTTAGTGGAATTGCAGAATACTTTGAACCAGAAAAAATTATAGGAACACAAGTTTCTGTTTTGGTTAACCTTGCTCCAAAAGAACTTAAAGGCATTCAATCACAAGGAATGATTCTAATGGCGGAAGACAAAGACGGAAAATTAGTTTTTGTTTCTCCAAATGAAAAAGTAGTAAACGGAGCTGAAATAAGATAATCATAAGAAATGAGAAGAATAATCCTTTTGTTATTATCTATAATTATTTTTGGAGGATGTTTCTATAATAACAAGAAGAATATTGACGACTTCTACAACTTTGATTATGATTACGAATTAAAAAAATATTACGACAATACAGGTGATTATAGATCTTCTAAGTTTTACTTGAATGGTAAATTAATTAGAGAAACTGATTGTGATGGTGGATGTAAAGTTTATAAGTATTATCCAAATGGGAAAATCATAGAAACAACTTGGTCTCGTTCATGTAATTATGGAAATAGAACAGTTTATATGTACGATTCACTGAACAATCATATTGGTTATTATTACTGCTCATATGAGGATTCTGTAATCAATTTAGATACTATTAAATTTGACCAAATTTTCTTTTATGACAAAAAGAATAGACTAATAAAAGAAAGAACTGAAAAAGGAAATTATGTGCCTGGAGAAGAATTTGAAATTTGGAAACTATACACTTATAAAGATAGTTTAATTAACACAGAAATTACTCTCCGAAATAATGACACAACATGGATTGGTAAGTATTTTTATAATTCAAAAAATCAATTAATAAAAATCCACAGAGAAAAAGATAATGAATATGAAACTGAACTTTTCAAATATAATGAAAAAGGTCTTTTAATAGAAAAAGAAATTATAAGCACTGAAAATCCTATAACTCCAGAAACAAGTTTTAGTGCTGGAAATAATAAAAGAACTTATAAGTATGATTCTGATGAAATCATACAAGAAGAAACCGTATTCAATCATAAAGGTGAAGTTCAAGTAAAAACTATTTATAAAAAATTCAAAAAACAATCCAAAATAAAAAATTGAAATAACTTCAAATACTCTATTTCTCCAAAAGAAAATGTAGTTAACGGAGCTGAAATAAGATAAAACTATTTCAATAATGCTATAAATGAAAGAAAGGGATGTAAATTACATCCCTTTTCTTGTTATATTATAAATTATCTTCTAATAAATAGACACATAAACAGACTATAATTTATCTAATGCTTTAAGGATTTTCTCTATTGAAAGGTTTATTTCTTCATAAGTTATTGTTAAAGGAGGTTTAATGCTTAGACATCCTTCGTTAAAAAGGTGTGTTCCTGTTATTATTCCCTCTTCAAAACAACTTACTAAGGCTTTGTGCCAATTATCTTTATTTTTAAGTTCTATACAGTTGAAAAGTCCTATTCCCCTAACCTCTTTAATTTGTGGGTGAATTAACTTTGTGCGATATATCTCTCCTTTTGCATCTGCCTCATCCATCAGGTTTTCTTCTATAATTGTATTTAGGGTTTCAAGGGCTGCAACACAACTTATTGGATGTCCACCAAAGGTTGTTGCATGTCCAATTAGTGGATGATGGTTATTTAGTTTATTCATTATCTCATCAGATGAAACAAAGGCTCCAATTGGCATTCCTCCTCCCATTCCTTTTGCAATACAAAGTATATCGGGAACAAAGTCATAGTTCATAAAACCAAATAGCTTTCCTGTGCGACCAAATCCTGTTTGAATTTCATCCATTATTAATAATGCTCCCACCTGCTGACATCTTTCTTTAAGCTTTTTGAGGAAATTATTCTTTGGAAGTATTACTCCTGCTCCTGCCTGAATGGTTTCGGCTACAACACAAGAGGTTTTATTTGTTATCTTTTTAAGGTCTTCTTCATTATTAAATTCTATCTGTCTGCAATCGGGAAGTAGTGGACGAAACTTTTGAGTATATCTTTCATCACTCAAAAGACTTACTGACCCAAGTGTTGAGCCATGATAAGAGTCTTTGAAAGATATTATTTCTGATCTTTGATTATAAAGTCTGGCTGTTTTTATTGCTCCTTCAATTGCTTCAGAGCCTGAATTAACATAAAATATCTGGTTAAAGGTTGAAGGCAAAACACTCATCAATCGCTTTGCATATTCAAGTTGTGGACTTTGTACAAACTCTCCATAAACCATAATATGCATATATTTATCCAGTTGTTCTTTAACCTTTTCAACAACTCTTTTGTTTCTGTGTCCAATATTACCAACACAAATGCCTGAAAGCATATCCATATATTTCTTTCCACTTGTATCCCAAACCCAAATGCCTTCTGCTTTTTCAACATCAATCATTATTGGGTCAATCTCCCCAACTTGAGCCACATATTGGCGAAATTCATTTAAAGAAGTTTTCATATTGATAAAATATTATTGGTGCAAAATTAGTTATTCTTTACTTAATGTTTACTTTTTTCACTTTTTAATTGTTATAAGATTTGTATTTTTGCTGTTCAATTTAATAATGGATATTTTTGTATATGAAAAAACTTATTTTTAGTCTATTTATTTTTGGATGCCTTTTCTTTAGCTCTTCACTAAAGGCTCAATATTCAATAAACATTGATGTTAAAGGTAATAAAGACTCAATTTTGATTTTGGGATATTATTATCTGGATAACACTTATGCAATTGATACAGCAGTAAACAAAAAAGGAAAGTTCAGTTTTGAAAAGAAAGGCAAAACTCTTGACCCAGGCATTTACTTTGTCTCCAATACCAATGGCAAGTATATTGAGTTTATTATCGACAAAGAACAGAAATTTTCTTTATCCACCCTTGAAGAAGACTGGTTGAATAATATAAAGGTTAGCAAATCGAAGGATAATGAAATTTACTACGATTATATTCGCTCAACAACCAAATTGAGTGTTGAGGCTAATGAGTTGGGAAAAAAGAAAAAAGAATTGGGAGAAGAAAATTTCAATAAACAAATTGCTCAAATTAATGAAAAGAATGATTCAATTAAGAATGTTTTTATGAAAACATATCCTAATCACCTTCTTTCAAAAGTTTTGAAAGCAACTCAATATGTTGAAATTCCTAAATTTGATAATATATATAAGAAAGATGGTTCTGTGGATTCTTCTGCAATGCAAAACCAGAAATACAATTATTATATTCATCATTATTTTGATAATTTTGACTTCCAATGTGATGGTTTATTAAGAACTCCTAAAGCTGTTTTTCACCAAACCTATAATTACTATTGGAACGAAATGATGAAATATCAAACTAAGGACAGTATTTTTAATCTGGCAGTTTATTGGATTGAGAAAGCAAGAGGAAGTAAGTTGATGTTTAAATATATGGTTCACGACATCACTGAAAGATATTTGAAAAGCCCTTATATGGGACACGATGAGATATATATCAATATGATTAATCGTTACTATGCCTCTGGTGATGCAACTTGGATGCCTCCTACTGCATTAGATAAAGAAATTGCTCGTGCAAAGAAATGGGAAAACTCAATGCTTTTGAAGACAGTTCCCGATTTGGCTTGTCCCGATACAAATGGGAATGTGCATAATCTTTATAGCTTAAATGCAAAATACAAGATTCTAATCTTCTGGGCTTATGATTGTGGACATTGTCAAACTGAAATTCCAAAGGTATATGAATTCTATAAGAAATCCAAAGAAATTTACAACCTTGAAGTTATGGCCGTTAATTCAGGAACAGATGTTCAACTATGGAAAAACAAAGTTAAATCTCTTAATCTTGAATGGTTAAACGTTAATGGTTTGGTTGCTAACTACGACTGGCACGATTATTTTGATGTGGAATCAACTCCTTTAATTCTAATTTTAGATAAAGACAACAGGATAATTGGAAAAAAAGTTCCTGCAAGCAATATTGAAAACTACATAAAACTATATGATGAAGATAAAATTAAACTCTAAAATATTCCTTTTCCTGTTCTTTTTTATAGCTTTACCAACCTTTCTTTTTTCTCAACAAAGCTACGATATAACTTTTAAGATTGGAGAGATTTATGTTGATACTGTTGTCATTAAGTCTTATTATGGCAACAAAACCATAGTTATTGACTCACTTAAAAGAGAAAAAAATGGTTCTTTCCGTCTTAAGAAAGATAACATACATAAAGGAATTGGTATTTTCACAGTTGGCAAGATGGATATTTTCACCTTTGTTTTTGACAAGGAGAATAAGTTTGAAATAAATTTGGATGACAACTGGAATTATCTGGTTAAGGGATGTCAAGAGAATGACCTTTATTTTGAATTTCAAAAAGCAAATAAGCAAATAAGGTTTTTGGAAAGCAAAACTAAGAGAGAGATAAAAGAAAATCCTAAAGCCAATAGAGATAGCTTAAATAATATTTATTCCACAGAGGTTAATAAGTTTATGAGCTTTCAGAAAGAATTTTACAAAAGCTATCCAAATCATATAATGACTAAAATGGTTAAAGCTTTAGAAGACCCACAAATTCCAAAGGAATATTTGAATGGCAACCAAATTGACTCAACCAGGAAATTAGAGTTTATATATTATTTCCGCACTCACTACTGGGATAATTTCGATTTTTCGGACAACAGACTTATTGCAACTCCCTATTTCTTCACCAAACAAAAAACCTATATGAATGAGTTGACAATGCAAAGTGCCGACTCCATTGTTGTAGCCATTAAAGACTTTATTGAAAAAGCAAACCAAAATAAAGGAATGGAATATTCAAAATATATTCTTGACTTCTATATTCAAATGAACAGGAAACTCCCTTTTGCTTACAATGAAGAAAGATTTGTGGAGATTGTTGACAGAGTTGTTTCTGGAGAAAGAACACCTTGGATTTCTCCTTCAGAAATTGAAACATTAAAAATAGAAGCCGATAAAATACGTCCTTTACTTCCAGAAAAACAGTTTATTAATATTTCTGAAAAAACTTTAAGTGGAAAGACTTATAACTTACACGATGTTAAAACAAAATATACCGTTGTTTACTTTTGGAGTGCGGGATGTGAGTCATGCAAAATTAACCTTAATCAGTTAGAAACCTTCTATAAAAAATTCAAAAACGTTTATGATTTTGAAATATTCAGCATAGACCTTGATAATAATATGGAAGAAAGCATTGCATTTCAGCAAAAACATCCTTTTGACTGGATAGTTTTAAAAAGCAATTCAACACTTATAAAAGAAAAGTATAATTTGGATATTGAAATGACACCAGATCTCTATTTATTAGACAAGGACAAAAAAATAATCAACCACACTCCTCTTTACAACCAAATAGAAGAAACCATTCGCAGTATTGAAGAAGAAGAATAGAGATTTTTGAATAAATATTCTTTGATTAGAATTAACTTGTTTCTCATAGATGAAAAGTCAATTTATTCTCAAACTTTATCATATCTAAAAAAACATCAATCATAATTGAGAATATATCAGTCATATTTTTATTTTTGATTGACTTATTTTTAACTATGATTGAGTTATTTTTAAAGTTGAGTTTTTGAGAGGTTGAGTTGTTTAGGGAATAGGGTCTTTAAGGACATTAAAGTCTTTAAACTCTTTATTTTACTGAAACGCTGTTTTAATTTTTTCTTTCTTTACTTTAAGTTACTGAAACAGCGTTTTAATTTACTGAAATAAGGTTTTATTTTTATCTATTGCTTTTTCTGCTGGTAAAGAATTATTGTTGAATAAAATATTTAACTATCTTTGGACATTGAAAACAATTAAAAACCTAATATTATGAAACATTTTAGATTAAAATGGTTATTGCTATCTTTTATAACAATTACCTTTATAGGCTGCACAACATATTATTTTAAGGATGATCTTAATTCAATTCTTGGAGTGGAAAATGTTGAAATTGAAAGTAAGACAATTTATGATGAGTTGGGAGGAATGCAAGGAGAAAATATAGTGTTAGAAGAATATAAGCTGTCTGACAAAACAATTTCTGAATTCACAAACAATATTACATCTCAAAAAGAATTCAAATATAAAGACAAACCTATAAAGTGGCAAAAAGCACCAATAGTAACAACATATCAAAAAGCTCTTTCAATAATAATTGATTATAAAGCAACTGATTCAGAACTATACATAAAAATAGAACAAATTAAAGCATTAATTCAAATGCCTAATACCTATTATTCATTAGTTTTTGACGAAGGAAACGATGCCTATGTTCAATTATTTGTTTTTGATTTAAAAACAAAAACACTTTTTACCATAGACCAACAAATGTAAATTATTTATTTAACAACTTTTCTTTTTGTTTTTGAAATTCTTCTTCAGTAAGAACACCTTCATCTTTAAGCTTTTTTAGTTTTGCTAATTCATCTGCAATTGATATATTATTAATTATTACAGGTGAATTAGTTTTTACATTGTCTTTTGCTTCTTCATCCATTATTATTGCAGAAGCTCTAACAACTTTTCTATTAAAAGCAACTGGTATATTACCCATTGGGACATAACCATCAGTTTGATTATTTTGAGAGAGTAAAATAATAGCATCTGCTCCAAGTTCTTTTGCTTCATCAATTGCAATATCTATTAATTCTCCTTCAGTTTTTTCCGATCCTCCATCATCAATAGTTATTAAACCTATTTCTTTGTATTTATAAGTAACAGCTTGAGGATTCGAAAAAATTCTAACTTCTCCTTGTTTTGGAGTTCTTTCCACATCATCAAAGGCATCAACGTAAACTACTGGAGAACATGAAATAAAAAAGAAAATGGATATAATCACAAATAGTGAATACTTAATGTATTTTAATACTTTCATTGTATTATCGGTTTTTGTCCTTAAATTATAATTATTTGCTACAAAAATACATAAATATTTTAATATTCTATTAACCTTTCATATATATAATGTATTTTACGTTTTAAATGCTTAGAGATTAAACTATATGCTTAGTTTAAGCAAATCTTAGATATTCAAAAATAAGACTATAATTTATTTTAATTATCAACATAATGTTCGTATCTTTGCTACTTTATTATTGCAATTAAATATAAGATTATATGTCATTAATTAAATCTATTTCAGGCTTTAGAGGAACAATTGGGGGTAAGGAAGGTACTGCTCTAACTCCTATTGATGTTGTTAAGTTTACTTCTGCTTTTGCTCAATTTATTAAAGAAGAGTCCAATAAGAGTAAATTGAAAATTGTTATTGGTCGTGATGCAAGAATTTCAGGCGAAATGGTTTCCAATTTGGTTGTTGGTACTTTAATGGGAATGGGAGTTGATGTTGTGGATACTGGTCTTTCTACAACTCCAACTGTTGAAATGGCTGTTGTTGACCAAAAGGCTGATGGAGGTATTATTCTTACTGCAAGTCATAATCCAACTCATTGGAATGCTTTAAAACTTTTGAACAGTAAGGGAGAATTTATTAATGCTAAGGAGGGAGAAAGAGTTTTGTTTTTGGCTGATAATCCTGATTTTAATTTTACTGAAGTTTTGAACTTGGGCTCTTGCATAAAAGACGACTCAACAATTGATATGCATATTGAAAAGGTTATTAATCTTCCTTTGGTTGATGTTGATGCTATTGAGAAGGCTAATTTCAGAGTTTGTTTCGATTCGGTTAATTCAACTGGTGGTATTGTTTTACCTAAGCTTTTAAAAGCTCTTGGAGTGAAAGATATTGTTGCTTTGAATGAAGAACCTACAGGAAATTTTGCTCATAATCCAGAACCACTTCCTGAAAACATAACTGATATTTGCGATAGAGTGGTTGAAAGCAAATGTGATGTTGGTTTCATTGTTGATCCTGATGTTGACCGTTTGGCTATTGTTTGTGAAAATGGAAGACCTTTTGTTGAAGAATATTCTTTGGTTTCTATTGCCGATTATGTTCTTTCTCAAACTCCAGGTAACACTGTTTCAAATCTTTCTTCAACAAGAGCACTACGAGATATTACTGAAAAATATAATCAACAATACTTTGCTTCTGCTGTTGGAGAAGTTAATGTTGTTGAAATGATGAAGCAAAAGAATGCAATTATTGGTGGTGAAGGTAATGGAGGTATTATTTATCCTGAACTTCATTATGGCAGAGATGCTTTGGTTGGTATTGCTCTTTTCTTGACTCTTTTGGCTAAAAAGAATATAAAAACCTCAGCTCTTAGAGATACTTACCCTGATTATTCTATTTCAAAAAACAAAATGGAATTAACCGAAAACATTAATGTTGATAAGATTTTGGAAAAGATTGCAGAGAAATATTCTTCTTATGATGTTATAACTATTGATGGGGTTAAGATTAATTTTGACAAGGAATGGGTCCACTTGCGCAAAAGCAACACTGAACCAATAATTAGAATTTATTCAGAAAGCGATAATATTACCAAAGCTGACCATTTGGCAAAAGTAATAATAGAAGATATTACAGAAATTATACGTCAAGATATGTAAAAAGAGTTGGTTAATGAAGATACTTAGTCTTCATTAACCAATTCCTTAAACACCCTGCCTCTTTCTTCAAAGTTGGTAAACATATCGTAGCTTGAGGCTGCTGGACTTAAAAGTACTTTCTTCCCTTTTTTAGTATTCTTTTTGCACCAATTAACTATTTCTTTGTAGTTATCTGATACAAGGAATTCTGATTTCTTTTTAGGGTTTTCCTTAATTAGGTCTTTTATTCTTCTTCCTGCCTGACCAACAAAGGCAATATTCTTTAAGTCTTTATAATCAATAAGGATATTTGCAAGTTCGCTGTAGTCAACTCCCCTGTCCTTTCCTCCAAGAATCAGGGTTTGTACTCCTTCCAATGAGTTTAGGGCAGCTATTGTTGTTTGTGCAATTGTTGAAATTGAATCGTTGTAATATTCAACTCCATCTTTCAAACATACAAACTCCAGTCTGTGTTCCAGTCCCTTAAACTCCAAAACCTCTTTTAATCCTTCCTCACTTTCCACTCCCAAAAACTTTGCTACCTCATAAGCAACCATAATATTAAACTTATTATGCTCTCCCTTCAAATACTTTGGCTCATCAAAAGGATAATTCTTTGCATTTATTGGCAAAAGTGTTGATTTAGGTTTTATTTTCTTTATCCATGAAGAAATCAGCTTGCTGTCTTCATTGTAGATAAAAGCATTTTCCTTTGAGTTTTGGTATTTCAGTATATTAAGTTTAGCCTTCTGATATTCTTCATAAGTTATGAAATGGTCAAGATGTTCTTCGTACAGGTTCAAAAGTACAGAAACTTTTGGAGATTGATTAATGTATTGAAGCTGATGAGCAGAAAGTTCCAAAACAATTATTGTATCTGGAGTTATCCTGTCAATCAAATCAAACATAGGTCTTCCTATATTTCCTGCAAATAAAGTATCCTCGTGTTTAGCCTTAATCATATTATAAATTAAGGTGGAAGTGGTACTCTTGCCTTTAGTTCCAGTTATTCCAACGCATTGACTGGCATAAAGTGAAAGAAAAATATTAGTTTGAGATGTTATTTCATCATCTTTATATGGCTTATTCATTGCATTCAGTGAAATGCCAGGAGACTTTATAACCAAATCATAAACTGTTTTTGAAGTCAATTCTTCTTTGGCCTCTTCACCCAAATGCATTTCAATAAATCCTTTTTCTTCCTGTTCCTTTAAATACTCATTTTCTCTCAGTTTGGTGTTGGAATCTTGAATTGCAAACTTCTTATACGGGAAAATGCTTCTTAAAAGATTATGTGTTGACATTCCTTCCCTACCCATTCCAAAAATAATCAGCTTTCTTACTGTAAGCATTCTAACCATTTCAGCTTTCTTATACATTGCATAAGGGTTGGAGAATATACTGGCAAATCTTTCTTCTAGGAAATGTTCATTTGAAATTTCATAAAGGAATTTTTCCTTATTCATTTCCAGATACATTTTAGACATTGGCAAGCTTAACCAGTATTCAACAAGGCTTAGTTTCCTGCTTTCAGGATAACGTTCAACCAAAAGTGCTAAAGCCAGATTAACTTCTTCAATTGTTCCCACACATTCAAAAGGTTTCACTTCTGCAATACCTGTTAGTTCATTAAAATATTTCTTAAGTGAAGATTTATCAAGAAGGTTTTCTCCAATATGTTCTGCCAGTCTTTCCTGTACAATAAAAGGAGAAAGAATAACATATGCAAATAAACATTTTGGACAGTTACAGCACCAAATATCTTTTTTACTTCCAACATTGCAGGAACGGAAAACTGAATGATGAGCTGAAAAGGTTGAGAATAGTTGTGCAATTTGCAATTCACTCAATGGGCGAAGAAATGAAAAATAATTACTATCCTTCAAAACAAACTCTTCAACATATTCTCTAAAATCTCTTTCAAATTCAATGCTCTTGGAATATTGATGATTTATTTCTTGTCCAATTACTGTTGATTCATTTGCAGAGTTTTCGTTGCTAAGTGCTATATGAGGGATATTAAAGAGATAAGAATCCAATAAAGTAACAAAGGCCAAAAGTGCTGAGAATGGAGTATGACCATTAAGAAATCCTTCTTTATTAAGTTTAATTAGGCGTTTGTCTAAATTTCTTTGAACATATATATAATTATCAGTTAATTGAGAACGTGACACTGTATGATTTTGAGCCTTTGTTGGATTAATTACTATTGGCATAACATCAAAGCCATTTCTTTTCAATAGCTCCAAGCTCACAACAGAGTCCTTCCCTCCTCCAACTGGTACTATTACTCTTTTCTCATTAATATTAGGAGCATAAACTCCTCTCTTATATTTATCTTCTCCAACAACAATTGTCATAAACTCATCAATGTTGGTTTCAATTGAATTTAAGTAAAAATACTCCCCAAGTCCATTAAAATAAAGTTTCTTCCAAAATTCAATTTGCTTTTCTGAGAAATAGGCTACATCAATAATAACTACTGGAGAGGCAAAGGCTTTCCAATAACTTATTAGTTCAACCATTCCAATATGAATAATCAGATTTGTGAAAGTTTTTGTATCTATAGTTCTTCCTAAATCCATCTTAGATAAATAGAAAACATAGGTTGGAAAGAATACATGTTCACCACACTTAAACTCAAATCCCATTACATATCCTTTTGCCTCTTCATTATATTCACACATATAGTTTGAAAAATAGAAAATAGGGTATTCTTCTCTCAGTTTATTAAATTTATCTTGATTATTCTCTTTTGGAGTCATTGTATTTTGTTTTAATTGAAAAACAAAAATACAAATAAATTTCCAAAATAAGCCAAAGGATTTAATGCTTAAAAAATATGTAGAGATTTAGCTAAAATTAATCACCGACTTTTTTGGTTTAAGTGCCGACTTTTTTAAAATAAATGCCGTTTAATTTTTAAAGGGAAAAAGAAATAAGAGAATTTGTACAGGTAAATTCTAATAACAAAAGATTAATTAAAGATTAATTAACATCCAATATACTTAGTATTCTATTATTATAATTATCTTTGTAGTCTAAAAAAAGACTTATTATGGAAAACGAAAATAAACAAGAATCATTAATTAATAAATCCATACTCAAAGTTTTCGCAAGAAATCCCTTTGAATCTTTAAATTACAAGCAAGTTGCTTCAAGATTGGGCAATAATGACAGGGCGTCAATGCAAATGATTATGAATAAGATTTTGCTTATGGCTGAAGAAGGAGTTTTGATTGAAGAAAAAAAGGGCAAGTATAAATTAGATGCAAGATATATAAATGATGATATACTTCCTTCCAACTATGTGATTGGAACAGTTGATATGAAGCAAACTTCAAAGGCTTATGTAATTCTGGAAAATGGCTCAGAAGATATTTTCATTGCTCCCAACAATACCAATCATGCTCTAAATAACGACAAGGTTAAGGTTTATCTTTTCCCTCGTCGTAAGGGCAGAAAGCCAGAAGGTCAAATTACTGAAATAATTGGAAGAAATCAAACTACCTTTGTTGGCTCAATACAAAAACATCCAAAATTTGCTTTCTTTATTCCAGACAGTCAATCAATGCCTGTTGATATATTCATTCCTTTTGAAGATATTAATGGAGCAAATGAGAATGAGAAAGTTTTGGTTCAAATGACAGAATGGCCTCAAAGGTCAAATAATCCTTTTGGTAAGGTTATAAAGATTTTGGGTAAGAAGGGAGAAAACAATACTGAGATGCTTTCTATCTTGGCTGAATTTGGTTTCCCTTTGGTTTTCCCTGAAGCTGTTGAAAAAGAAGCTGACGAAATACCAGAAACAATACCTCAAGAAGAGATAAAAAGAAGAAAAGATTTCAGAAAAATACCAACAATAACAATTGACCCTTACGATGCTAAAGACTTTGATGATGCAATTTCTTTTAGAGTTTTGCCAAATGGCAACTACGAAATAGGAGTTCATATTGCAGATGTTTCTCACTATGTTAGACCTAATTCGGCAATTGATGAAGAAGCTTATGTTCGTGCTACATCAGTTTATTTGGTTGACAGAACAATTCCAATGTTACCAGAAAAGCTAAGTAATATGGTTTGTTCATTGCGTCCAAATGAAGACAGTTTAACTTTTTCAGCAGTTTTTGAAATGAATCATGAAGCAGAAGTAGTTAGTGAATGGTTTGGCAAGGGAGTAATTAACTCTTGCAGAAGATTTACTTATGAAGAAGTGCAAAAGATTATTGAAGACCAAAAGGGAGAAATGGAAGAATTCATTTTACCTGTTCAAAATATTGCACATTTACTTAGAAAAAGAAGATTTAAAACTGGAGCCATTAACTTTGAATCACAGGAAGTAAAATTCCGTTTGGATGAAAACTCAAAACCTATTGGAGTTTACATAAAGGAAAGCAAAGAAGCCAACTGGTTAATTGAAGAATTTATGCTGCTTGCAAACAAAAGAGTTGCAGAGAAGATTGGTAAAGACAAGAATAACAAGAAAGAAGCTAAAACATTTGTTTATAGAGTTCATGATGAACCTAATCCAGAAAAGCTTTCAACATTTTCAGAGTTTGTTGGTAAATTGGGATATGTTATAAATACCGATAGCAGAAGTTCATTAGTTAAGAGTTTCAATGATTTGTTTAGAGATATTGCAGGCAAGGGTGAAGAAACAATGATTTCAAACATTGCAATCAGAACAATGTCTAAAGCATATTATTCAACTACAAATATTGGTCACTATGGACTTTCTTTCCCTTATTATTCTCATTTCACTTCACCAATCAGACGTTATCCTGATTTAATGCTTCACCGTCTTTTGGAACGATATCTTGAAGGAGGAAGCTCAGCAAGCAAGGAAGCTTTTGAAGAAAGATGTGAACATTGCTCATTAATGGAAAAGAAAGCTGCTGAAGCAGAAAGAACATCAGTAAAATACAAACAGGCAGAATTTCTTTCAGATAAAATTGGAGAAGTTTTCAAAGGTGCAATATCTGGTATAAGCAAATGGGGAATTTATGTTTTGATTGATGAAAACAAATGTGAAGGATTAATTCCTATTCGTACTCTTACAGATGATTTCTACTATATTGATGAAGAAAACTATCAGGTTGTTGGAAGAAAACTGAATAAGACCTACCGTTTGGGAGACCCAATTAAGATTAAGGTTGAAAGTGTTGATTTGTTTAAAAAGCAAATGGACTTTTCATTGGTTGATGATGGAGAATTTCCTGCAGAGATGAGAGATTTCTCTCCAGAGAAAATTAATGTTAGACAGGAAAGACCAGTAAAGACAACTACAAAGGCAAGGTCAAAAAGCACTAAAGCAAATAGCCATAAACAAAATCGTAAAGGAAGAAAAAAAACTAATTAAAATATGAACATACTACTTTTAGGTTCAGGAGGAAGAGAAAATGCAATTGCTCTTAAAATTAAAGAAAGCCCACTATTAACAAATCTTTTTATTTCTCCAGGTAATCCTGGCACTTCTCTTTGTGGAGAAAATATTAATATAGGTTCCGACTTCAAAACAATTGGCGAGTTTGTTATTAATAACAACGTTGAGATAGTTGTTGTAGGACCAGAGCAACCATTAGTTGATGGAATATGGGATTATTTTCATAATAACTCTGAATTAAAAGATATTTTAGTTGTTGGACCAAGCAAAGAAGGTGCTTCTCTTGAAGGAAGTAAGGATTTTGCTAAGGCTTTTATGCAAAAGAATAATATACCAACAGCAAGATATAAAACATTCTACAAAGAAACTCTTAAAGAAGGAAAAGACTTTTTAAAAACCTTAAATCCTCCTTATGTTTTAAAAGCAGATGGTTTAGCTGCAGGTAAAGGAGTTGTTATTCCTGAAACAATTGAAGAAGCAGAAAAAGAATTAACTCAAATGCTTGAAGGTGCTAAGTTTGGTGAAGCTTCGGCAAAGGTTGTTATTGAAGAGTTCTTAAAAGGAATTGAATGCAGTGTATTTGTTTTAAGTGATGGAGAAAACTATAAAATACTTCCTGTTGCGAAAGACTATAAAAGAATTGGAGAAGGAGATACTGGTTTAAACACTGGTGGCATGGGCTCTATTAGTCCTGTTCCTTTTGCTGATAATGATTTTATGCAAAAGGTAGAACAAAGAATAATTATCCCAACAATTAATGGTTTAAAGAAAGACAATATAGAATATCAAGGTTTTATTTTTATTGGTTTAATGAATGTTGAAGGCAACCCATACGTTATTGAATATAATGTTAGAATGGGTGACCCTGAAACAGAAAGTGTATTCCCAAGAATAAAATCAGATATAGTTGAAGCATTTAATAGCTTTAAAACAAAATCACTTGATAAGATAAACTTTGAAATTGATTCTTGCTATGCAACAACTGTTATGATGGTTGCAAAAGGTTATCCTGAAAGCTATGAAAAAGGCAAAGAAATTAAAGGAATTGATAACACAAAGGATTGTATTGTTTTTCATGCAGGAACAAAGCAAGAAGGAGAAAAAATCCTAACAAATGGAGGAAGAGTTATTGCAGTTACCTGTTATGGAGAAACAATGCAAGAAGCCTTAAATAAATGCTATGAGAATGTTGAAAAGATTTCCTGGGAAGGAAAGTATTTCAGAAGAGATATTGGGAAAGATTTATTTTAGGGAAAAAGTAATAGGGAAAAAGTAATAGATTATTAATTAGAGATGAAACAATATTTAGACTTATTAAGTCATGTTCTTGAGAATGGAAATTTAAAAGAAGACCGAACAGGTACTGGAACTAAAAGTGTTTTTGGGTATCAAATGAGGTTTAATCTTCAAGAAGGATTTCCATTGGTTACTACAAAGAAGCTACATCTTCGTTCTATTATACATGAATTACTATGGTTTTTGCAGGGAAATACGAATATAGATTACCTCCACCAAAACAAAGTTACAATTTGGGATGAATGGGCTGATGAAAAAGGGGACTTAGGTCCTGTTTATGGAAAACAATGGCGTGCGTGGGAAACTAAAGATGGAAAGGTTGTAGATCAGATAAGCGAATTAATAGAACAAATTAAAACAAATCCAAATTCTCGAAGACTTTTAGTAAGTGCCTGGAATGTTAGTGATGTAGATAAAATGGCTTTGCCTCCTTGTCATGTTTTGTTTCAATTTTATGTAGCTAACAACAAACTATCATGCCAATTGTATCAAAGAAGTGCTGATATTTTCTTAGGAGTCCCTTTCAATATTGCTTCTTATGCAATTTTAACTCATATGATTGCTCAAGTTTGCAATCTTGAGGTTGGAGATTTTGTTCATACTTTTGGAGATGCTCATCTTTATACTAATCATTTTGAACAAGCTCGCTTACAACTTTCCCGCACTCCTTATCCCCTACCTGAGTTAAAACTGAATAAGGAGATAAAGAATATATTTGATTTCCGATTTGAAGATATTGAAATAGTAAACTATACTTCTCACCCTACAATTAAAGCGCCAATAGCAGTATAATAAATTTATAAGAGAAAGAATATGTTAAATATAATAGTAGCTGTCGCTCAAAATGGAGCTATTGGTAAAGATAATAAATTGCTTTGGCATTTGAGTGAGGATTTAAAGTATTTCAAGAAAACTACACTTGGCTCTCCAATCATTATGGGAAGAAAAACTTGGGAAAGTCTTCCTTTCAAACCACTTCCTAAAAGAGAAAATATTGTTATTTCTCAAAACAAAGACTACAAACCTGAGGGTGCAACTCTTGTTCACTCCACTGAAGAAGCTGTAGAATATTGCAATAAACTCGAAAAATGTTTTATTATTGGTGGAGAAACAATTTATAAGGCATTAATGCCATTTTGCGATAAATTATATATAACTAAGGTTTATAAGGATTTTGATGCAGATACTTTTTTCCCAGAAATTGAAGAAGATAAATGGATATTGGAATCTCAAAGCCCAATACACAAAGATGAAGAAAGTGGATTAGAATTTCAATTCTTAGTATACCAAAAGAAATAAATAACCTTATTAGAAATAACAACTACAAAATCTACATCAATGAATTTAAAAGCTATAATAAGAAACACTTTAATGTTTATGCGAATTGATTTAAGTAAGAACCTTCAATATGACAGGCTTACTCACTTAATTCTAAAGAAAGTCATTCAAAAAGATTCAAATTGCATTGATGTTGGATGTCATAAGGGCGAAATTTTAAATGATTTTATTCACTTTGCTCCAAAAGGTAAACATTTTGCTTTTGAGCCTATTCCCTATATGTTTGAAAATTTAGAAAAGAAGTTTGAAGGCAAGGCTAAAATATTCCCTTTTGCTCTTTCAAATGAAAAAGGAGAAAGCACATTTCAAGTAGTTAAGAATGCTCCTGCTTATAGTGGATTGAGAAATAGAAGATATAGTGATATCAAAAATCCAGAAATTGAACAGATAAAAGTTGAGATAAACAAACTTGACGATATTATTTCAAAAGAAACAAGAATTGACCTTATAAAGATTGATGTTGAAGGAGGAGAATTTGATGTTATTAGAGGAGGAATTGAATTAATTAAAAGAGATAAGCCTGTTATTATCTTTGAATGTGGAGTTGGTTCAAGCGATTTTTATGGAGTTAGTGCAAAAGATTTTTATGAACTAATAACTAAGGAGATTGGATTAAAAATTTACACACTTAAAGCCTTTGCAAATAATAAAAAGCCTTTAAACGATAAAGAGTTTGAGTATTTTTTCCAAACAAATAAAGAATACTATTTTGTTGCTTCAAGCAAATAGTACTATTTGCTGAATTTTCCTTATCTTTTTGCTCCAAAACCTTATCTTATTAAGCCTTAATAGTTATCTCAACTTCAAAAATAGCCTATTTCTTATCTAAAAATAGGCTATTTTTGGTCGAGAATAGGCTATTTTCAACTGGAAATAGGCTATTTTTGAGCTTCGGATAACTATCTTGGAGTGGAATATTAATGTTATTCTGTAAAATAATAATGTATTGGATGTAAGATTTCATTAATTCCGCCTTGAAGAATTTCTTTACTTCGCAAAGCGATAAATTCAATAAGTAATCCTACACTTATCCAATTATAATTATTTACTAACTTGACAAATTTCAGTACTATTCGTTTGAGGCTTTAAGTAATGAAATTATATCTTTTATTCTAAAGATTTTAAATACAAAGCTTAAAACAACCATCACAATTGAAGTTATCAAAATATTGTAAATCCAAGATGATGTTATTTCTTTAAGTAAGTATGTTGAAAGGATTAGGGAAAGCACAAAGAGAATTATTCTTACTACATATATTGCATCAAATTTTATTTTAAAAATCTTTATTGCAATAATAACTTGAATTAGTGCTGTTACAGTTTGTGCAATTAAAGAAGAGTAAGCTGCTCCTATTGCCAAAAACTTGGGAATTAAAATTAAATTGATTCCTATATTCAAAACCATTCCTAAGGATGCAACAATATTTAAGTATTTCAATGAACCATTGGAGGTTAGCAGTGTTCCAAAAATATAGGTCATTGCGATTGGAATAAAGCAAACACTTAGTATTCTATAAACTTGTGAACTTTCTTCAATATGTTTGTTATACATTAAATCCATCAGGTTATAACCATAAAATTGACTTAAGACAACAAAACATAATGTAAGCATAAGAAGAAGGTGGAATGAAATTTTCACTATTGGCTTAACATCTTGCTTTGCTTTAATAAGTTTGGAGAAAAGAGGAAGTAGAATTATGGAAAAAAGATAAGCAATCATATTTGCGGCATCAACCAAACGAAATGCAGAGGCATAAATTCCAGCCTGGTCAGCTCCATCATCCAATATTCTTTCAATCATAACACTGTCAGCTCTATTGTAGAAAGCCATTAAAAGAACAAGGATTGCATAAGGATATGAGTCCTTAATTATTTTCATAATAAAAGGACGATTCCATTGAAGATGAACAAATTTTGCTTTCCTTAAACAAATCACAAGAGCAACTAAAACAGCAACAAGATAAGCAAAGAGTTGAATAAAAATAAAATACTCTATCTTAAAGTTTGATTTCAACACTCCTCCCCAAAGTAAAATGGAACAGAAGACAATTACAATAAACTTATCTAAAACAGAAAGTATGCTATCAGTTTTAAAAAGTTGAAGCCCCGATATATTGGAGCGTAAATAAGTCAGCAAAGAAGCAAGAAATTGAGATACACAAAGTATTCCAAGCAGTTTTAAAGCATAAGCATCATATCCCAAAAGAATTGCAACTAAAAAAACAACAATTGTAAAAACAACTGCCATTGCAAACTTAATTGGTACAAGTTGTGAAATATATTTTGAAAGAAGTTGAGGATGTTGAGCAATAAGTCTGTTGTTGTAGTTGGTTAAACCAAAGTCTAAAATAATATTGAATATAAAAGTGAAGTTTAAAAGTGCAAAATATAGACCGTAGTCTTGAGCAGACACAGCATTTTGAACACCTCTATCAACTCCAAGTATCCAAAAGGATTTTATAAGGATATTTAAGGTTAGAAGAAAAAATAAATTAGTAACAAATCTTTTTCTCACTTTTTATTTGTACTTTTGCTTTAATATTTAATAACTCACAAAAAAGTTTTTTAGTATTGAAAATAGCAGTTAATACAAGATTATTATTGCATAATAAGCTTGAAGGTATTGGTTACTTTACACTTAAAATATTGGAGAAGGTTGTAAAGAACCATCCTGAGGTTGAATTTGTTTTCTATTTTGATAGAAAATATGACAAGAGTTTTGTTTTTGCAGAAAATGTTACTCCTGTAGTTATTCCATGTCCAACACGCCATCCAATTCTTTGGTATATATACTTTGAATGGCTTTTGCCTTATTATATGAAAAGGGATAAAGTGGATATGTTTTTCTCTCCAGATGGATATATGCCAAGAAAACCAAAAGTGCCAACTTTGAACACTTTCCATGATATAAATTACGAATATAACCCTAAGTATATTAGCAATTTATTCCATAGACATTATTACCTGAATTTCTTTCCTAAGTTTGCAAAAAACTCAACACACTTAATCACTGTCTCCAACTACTCCAAAAGAGACCTTATGGAGTTTTATGATGTGACAGAAAATAAGATTGATGTGGTTTATAATGCTGCAAATGAATTATACTATGTTGTTTCAGAGAAAGAAAGAGAGATAACCAAACAAAGACTGACTAATGGTAAAGACTTCTTCTATTTTGTTGGAGCAATACACAAAAGAAAGAACTTAATTAATCTGTTTAAGGCTTTTGATTTGTTTAAGCTTAAAACTGGAAGTGAAACAAAATTAGTTATTATTGGTTCAAAAAGAAGTTGGAAAGGAGAAATTGAAGATGCTTTCAACCAAATGATATTCAGAAAATATGTAATCTTTACTGGTCGTTTGGAAGCTTCAGAAATTAATCTTATTGCCAACAGTGCTCTTGCCTTAACCTTTGTTTCACAATTTGAAGGTTTCGGAATACCTATTGTTGAAGCTTTTGCTGCTGGTTGTCCTGTAATAACATCCAACACAACTTCCATGCCTGAGGTTGGTGGAGATGCTGCTTTGTATTGTGATCCTTATCTTCCTCAAAGCATTGCCGATGCAATGGAAAAGATTTGGCTTTCTCCTCATTTAAGAGAAGAATTGATTGAAAAAGGATTTGAACAAAACAAAAAATTTAGCTGGGAAAAATCAGCAGAAAAACTATGGAATTCAATAGAGAAGACTTTAAGCAGAGGATAGAAGAACTGTACGAACATTTTCTTCTTAACCCAAGCATTACAACAGACTCAAGAAACATTCAAAAAGGCGAAATATTCTTTGCTCTCAAGGGAGAAAGCTTTAATGGGAACAAATTTGCACAAAAAGCTATTGAAATGGGAGCTTCACTGGCAGTTGTTGATGAAAAAGAATATGCCATTAACGATAAATATTTCTTAGTTGAGGATGTTCTTTACACTCTTCAACTTCTTTCAAATCATCACAGAAGACAGTTTCCTTACTTAAAACTTCTTGCAATAACTGGAACAAATGGCAAAACCACAACAAAGGAACTTACCTACGCAGTTATTTCTCAAAAATATAATACAATTGCAACTCAAGGCAATTTTAATAATCATATTGGAGTCCCACTTACTCTTTTAAGAATAACACCTCAAACAGAATTTGCAATAATCGAAATGGGAGCTAATCATCCTGGAGAAATTGATTTTCTTTGCAGGATTGCAGAACCTGAATATGGTTTAATAACCAATATTGGCAGAGCTCACCTTGAAGGTTTTGGAGGTTTCGAAGGAGTTATAAAAACTAAAACTGAACTGTTTCGCTATCTTGACAGGGAAAACCATTTTGCTATTATCAATATGGATGACGCTTCTCTTTCAAACTATTCAAAAGGGCACAATCACAAAACTTATAAATATTCAATATCAAATAAAATCATCTCCGAGAATGCAAAACTGGATTTTGAAGGACATATAATCAATTCAAAACTTATTGGCTCTTATAATTCTCAAAACATTTTGGCTGCAATGACTGTTGGAAAGATATTTGAAGTTGATTTAAACCTTTCCATAAAAGCTATTGAGGATTACACTCCTACCAATCATCGTTCTCAAATTCAAAAAACCGAAGACAATACTCTAATACTGGATTGTTATAATGCCAATCCTTCAAGCCTTACGGTTGCTTTGCAGGATTTTCAAGCTCTAAAAGCTGACAATAAATATGCTTTTATTGGAGCAATGAAAGAACTTGGAGAAGAATCAACAAAAGAACATAAAAACATTGTTGATATTCTAAGAAGCATGAATCTTAAAGGTGTAATTTTAATTGGAGAAGAGTTTGAAGAGTTTGAAAAGGACAAGAAAGATAATGAAATCTATTTCAAAACCTCATCTCTGGCAAAAGACTACCTTTTAGGAAACAAAATTAAAGAAGGAACAATTCTGATTAAAGGTTCACATTCTACCAAAATGGATGTACTTTCTGATGCTTTATAGGGTTATTGGGTTAATGTCAGGAACTTCTTTGGATGGGCTTGATATTGCTTATTGTCTTTTCTCCTTTGAAAACAATAAATGGGAATATTCAATTGAGAAAGCGACAACTGTTGAATACTCTTCTCAAATAAAGGATATGCTTTTAAAGGCTGAAAACACCTCATCTGAAGAATTTGCAAAGATTGATAAGGAATTTGGACATTTTTTAGGAAAGGAAACAAAGAAATTTATTGATAACAACAAATTAGAAGTTGATTTTATTTCCTCTCATGGTCAAACAATATTCCACCAGCCTCAAATAAATCTTACAACTCAAATTGGAGATATTAACGCCATTTATTCTCACACCAATATAAAAACCATTGGTGATTTTAGACGTTTGGACCTGGCTCTTGGAGGTCAGGGAGCGCCACTTGTCCCTATTGGAGACAGGCATTTGTTCAGCGAATATTCTTTTTGCTTAAATCTTGGTGGCTTTTCCAATATCTCTTTTGAAGAAAATGGAAGCAGAATTGCTTATGACATTTGTCCAGTAAACATTGTTCTTAATCATTTAGCTCAAAAAGAAGGTTTATCTTATGATAAGGATGGAGAAATTGCACAAAGTGGAAAGTTTGATAATTCTCTTCTTAATGAATTGAACAATTTGGAGTTCTATAAAACTAAAAAACAAAAATCCTTAGGCAAGGAATGGGTTGTAGAAAAGATTTTTCCTTTGCTGAACAATTCTAATCTTTCAAACTCTGACCAAATGGCTACTTTTGTTGAACATACAGCAGAGCAATTGGCATTAAATATTAATGGAGATGTTTTAATTACTGGAGGAGGTGCTTTTAACAAGTATTTAATTGAGCGATTGAGAACAAAACTCAACAAAAATTACAAAATACATATTCCAGAGCCAATTATAATCAATTATAAAGAAGCCTTGATTTTTGCATTCCTGGGAGTATTGAGAGTAAGAGAGGAAATAAACACTCTTTCTTCAGTAACTGGAGCAAAAAAAGACTCTTGTGGAGGACTAATAGCTGGTTTTTAATTCTTTTTAATCATATTTTTCTGTAAAATTTCTTTTAAATAAGGGATTATTCTCTTTACTTTTCAAAGTAAATTCAAATCTAAATTTATTTTTATTTGATATAAATGTATCAAACCCTTATGATAGTTTTGCATCCTGCCACCTTACACTATGTAACCTGCCACCTTACATAGTGTATCCTGCCACCTTGCACTATGTAACCTGCCACCTTGCAAAATTTTTACTTGATTTAAATAAGTTTTTTCTTGATTTAAGAATTTTCTTTCCTTGTTTAGTGAAAAATAAATCAGATTAAAATTCTTTTTAAATGTGTTTTAAAAAAATATGCACCTTGTTTTTCTGTAGATTATTACTTAATTCTTTACTTATATTCACTCATTAAACAATTAATTCAAGAAACAATTAAAAATTATTTTCCAAAAAAGATAAGAAATTAATAAATTATATTTACCTTTGCTGACACCATTCAAAGAGTCTTATAAGTTCTTTAAAAAGAGTAGATAGGTATAATTTTAAAACTTAATTATGAAAAAGGTTATTACTCTTTTTGTCTTTTTATTCTATTATTGTCTTATTGCTTTATCGCAAAATGTAACAATAAAAGGGAATATTATTGCTTCTTCCGATGGCTTGCCTGTTAAGGATGTTAATATTTCTGTTAAGGGGAAGACTATTGGAACTTCTTCCAATGAGAAAGGTAATTTTATTCTTAAGAATGTGTCTTTGCCTTGTGTCTTGAGTGTTTCTCATCTGGCTTTCTTTTCCCAAGATATTTCATTGACAACAAATGATGTTAATAATAAGAATTTGGTTGAACTGAATATTCAACTAAATGATAAAGTTACGACTCTTACTGAAGTTGAGATAAAGGATACTCCACCTGTTTATCAGTTGGAAAGGCTGGTTTATGACTTTGAGATAGACAGCTCTAATCTTTATGTTATTCGCAACAGCAAGGATAAAAAACTATTGCAAGTTTATTCTTTTGAAGATTATCCAAGAGAAAAAATATTTATCCCCAAACACTGTAATGTTATTGAATATGATTATTCAAATAATCTTATTATAAGAAAGGTTAATGCAAAGGACTATTTTATTGTTTCAAATATAGAGAACAAGGAATTGAGTCTTGAAAAGAAAGAGTTTGATATTGTTGAAAGAGGGATTGGTAAAATTGTTAGTAATAGGGATTATTATTATGGTGTATTGCCTAATATTCTTGATACAGACATTAGACATTTTAATGAATTCAGAATTTTGGAAAGCACATTTTCAAATCGTTTTTTTACTCTTTTGCTCAATAATAAGAAAACCTTAGTTTTGTTTATGATACATCCTAAAAAAGACCAAATCAAATACACAAGCATATACTATACAACTTATTATTGTGGCGATTGGTTGTTAAACAAAGAACAATTTTTTCTTAAAGATTATAAAACAACCCGATACTCTAAAAATATAAGTATTCCGATTCATTTACAGTATAATATAAGCACATTAAATCAGATTAAGAAGAATTTTAAAGAACAACTTAGCTTTGGGTTGTTTATGAGCAGGCAAAGAATACCTGTTTATATTGAAATTGTTGAGGATAAAGTCTTAATTATTAATCTTGAAAAACAAATTATTTATACCCTTGACTCCAAAGGAAAGCTATTGGAAGAAGAAATCATTAACTATAAATTTCAAGGCAATGAACTGGAAAGCATTAATGATGTTATTTTAAATAAAGAGAAAACAAAATTTTATGTAGTCTTCAAGAACCCATATACAACAAAGCTAAAAGAGATTGATTTATTGACAGGAGAAAATACTCGTACTATTATTTTGCGAAGTCACTTTGTGGACAAGATTAGAATTATTGGAAAGAATATTTATTATACAGCAAGAACTGAAGGTATTAATGGATTAGAAAGATGGTTGTTTAAGGAAAAGATTGATGATGAGTTAACTCAAAACTAATATAATGAAAAGATTTATTCCGATTATAACTATTTTGTTTTGTTCCCTTATTGCTTTATCGCAAAATGTAACAATAAAAGGAAATATTATTGCCTCATCTGATGGGCTGCCTGTTAAAGATGTTAATATTTCTGTGAAAAGTAAAACTATCGGAACTTCTTCTGATGAGAAAGGTAATTTTATTCTTAAGAATGTGTCTTTGCCTTGTGATTTAAAAATCTCTCATATTGCTTATCTGTCTAAAGAAGTTTCATTAACCAAGAAAGATATTTCAAAAAAGAATACTATTAATTTAAATATTTCTCTTGCTGACAAGACCACCCCTATTTCTGAAATCATAATTAGAACTAAACCTTATTACAGGTTAGAAAGGTTGGTTTATGATTTTGAAATAGATGACAATTACCTGTATATAATTTCAAATAAAAAAGATAAAAAGCATCTATCAGTTTTCACATTTGAAGACTACAGGAAAAGGACACAGGAGATTCCAAAAGAATGTAATGAGATAAGTTATGATTTACAAGACATATTAAGAGTAAAGAATAGTGATAAAGCTGAGTATTATAAATTGCTTTTTGATAAAAAATTCAACATAAGCCTTGAACATCAAAGTTGTGATAATATTGAAAGAGGAGCACAATTAATATATTTTGATACAGATAGTTACAATCCAAGAAGCAAGGAGCATTTTGGTTTATTTTGGAGTGAGACATATAATTTTGCTTGGAATAAATTTTATATTATCCCTTCTTTTGATGAGAATATGTTTTTCTTTACTTTTTGGAATAAGAATAATACATTTCTTTTATATCTTATTACAAAAGAAAATGAAAGATTAGAATATAAGGTTGTTTATTATACAACCCATAGATGTGGAGATTGGTTTTCTAATTATGGATATTCTTCTAATATTGATGATTCTTCCATATTAAAATCTATTAAAGATAATTTTGGGTATCTTCTATCATTAGGTACTTTTTATCTTTATGGGAAACTTCCCTTATTTGTAAAAGTTATAGACAATAATCTTTATTTATTAAACTTTGATGTAATGAAGATTTACAAGTTAGATAATAACGGGGTTTTAGTCTCAACAATAGAGATTGATGATTATTTTGCAAATATTGATTACATTTACTTAAATGATATTATTCTTAATCAAGACAATAATAAAGTTTATGTACGCTATCAATCTTCCAAAACAACTTTAAAAGAAATAGACTTAACAACAGGGAAATATATTAGAACTATTAAGCTTCCTCAAAACAAGATAGAGAAGATTAGGATTATTAAAGATTATATTTACTACACTGCTGCAGTAGAAGGAGCAAATGCTTTAGAAAGACAACTATTTAAACTAAAGATTAATGATGAGCTAACACAAGAATAAAAAAACATCAATCATAATTAAAAATATAAAGGACATATACAAAAATATAAGGGACATAAATGAAAATATAAGGGACATATTTCCAAATATAAAGGACTTATTTCCAATTATGATTGGGTTTTTCACTCTTCACTTTTCACTAAATAAAGGTAAGTTTTTTATTCCTAAAAGTTAATCAAGTTATCGAAGTTACCATGCTTTAATAATCAATAAAAAGGACTGGTGTTATTCTTCTAATTTAATTAGCCCTTGATTAATCATATTATAGATTTTGTTTTTGCTTATTCCCAATTTCTCAGCAACGTAATATACTTTATTATCATACTTTTCAAGGAAATGAGACACAATTTCTGCTTCATACTCTTTTAATGTTTTTTCTTTTGAGAAGAAGCATTCTGCTTGGTTGCCTTTTGGAAGATAGATTTCTTCTGGATAAATTATTGAAGAGCTTGAAGTCATTAGTGTTAGTTCAATGATTGCTCTTAGCTCTCTGAAATTTTGAGGATAATGGTAAGACATCAGCAATTTCTTTGCTCCATTGCTTAATTGCTTTAATGGTTTCCTATTTTTCTTGCAATAATCCAAAATAAAGATATTGGCTAAATCAATTATCTCCTCTCCAAAATACCTTAAGGCAGTAAGTTCAATCACCATTTCACTTAGAAGATTATATAATTCAAAAATAAATCTACCTTTTTCTACTTCTTCTATAAGGTTCTTAGTTGTTGATGCAATAAACCTTATATTGTACTGCTTTGATTTAAGGCTATTTTGGTCTTTGACTTTCTTTGTTTTAATAAATTCAATTAGGTTTAACTGATTATCATGCTCTAAATTGGCAATCTCATCCAAATATAAGGTTCCTTCATCGGCTGTTTCCAAATAGGAAAATTTATTAGTCAGTTTTGTTATTGTTGTTACATTAAGAGTTACGAAAGTATTGCTCTTTCTTAATGAATTATTGTGAATAGATTGTGCAGTGTATTCTTTTCCAGAACCCAGCTCTCCTCTAATAAGAACATTCTGATCACTGTTTGATGCTTCTAAAATTAAACTACCTAATTTTTTGATTTCCGACATTTCCCTTTTAAACAAAAATAATCAACTACAAAAGAAATTCCTACTTAACTATCTTGAATGTTTTAGTGAAACTGGTTGACTCTAATTTAACTATATAAAGCCCTCTATTTTGATTTGAAATATCAATTGAGGTTTGAATAATTCCACTATTAGGCTTATTTAACTTAGCACCTATCAACTTAGCATTAATATCAAATAATGAAATATTTAAATCCTCTTCAATGTTTTTTACATCAATCTTAATTGAGCTTTCTTTTTCATTGTAATAAATATTTGCTGAAATACTATTTGCCAATACATCATTTGTGGAAAGTTGAGTTAAATTCCAATGAGTTAAACTATCCATAACAATTGCGTTTACTATTTGCTGATATCTTTGTGCAGTTTCAGCACTCAATTGATAATTGAATGATGAGTTTACATTTTCTTTAAAGATTGAGGAATAAAGAACACAAGCAGCTAAATAGGAACCATCGTATGATGGATGTGAATTATCGGAACTATGTAGTACATAATTTGAATCTAAGTTAATTGAATAACGCCAAGCAGCTCCAATTGGTGCAACAGATGACTGGAAGTCCAAAGACATTTGTCTATAATTATTATATAGTTCTTGAGACATTGAAGAATATGTGCAAAATGGAGGATAAAAAGGGCAATTTGTAGCATCTCCATATCTATATCCCCAAGTCATAAAGAAAATAACTTTACCATTTGGATTATATGCTTTGAAAAGAGAGTCTAATTTTTGTGCATAAGGATAAACTTCGCTTAAAAATTGTCCTTGAGGGAACGCAACTTCTTGGCTTTGACCTTGAAGAATCATAAAATCAAATCCTCCTTGTTTAATTGTATTTATTACTGAAGAGTTATTCCAATGTGTTTGAAAACGTGCCCCTCCAGAAAGAAACTCTGTAGACTGAATTTCTTTTTCTTGACTTTGACTCAATCTTTCAACAATATCTGTTAAATCGTTTACATAAGTGTAACTATTACCAAGATAAAGTACTTTTGTTGGAGTTTGTGCAAATACGCAAAGATTTATTAGAATGAATGATACTAATAATATTGATCTTTTCATCTTTTTCCCCTTTTTTAACGAGTTCCAACACTACCTATAACATTATTATCTTGATAATGTCCTAAGAATAGAATTTCTTTATCAAAAGTTAAGAATAATGTTTTGAAGAAAGGCATCTTATTGATTTTGGAGTTATAAGCTTCATGCCAGCGCCATGAGCCATCATTATAAATTTGAACAAAATTTACTTGAGTTCTTGACTTATCAGAGTCGTAATTTCTAACTGGCCAAAAACTATTAGCATCATAATTTGCTTGATGGTCATTAAACATTAAGTAAATTCCATAACGATCTTTTGTTAAAGCATAAGAATTAAACTGATCGCTTCCTTGATAAGTCTTTTGACGTTTAGGGATATAAGAATTTCCGCTTATAAAACCTGTTTTGTCAACATTTGTGATAATAATATCTCTATAGAAATTTGCATTTTCTCCAGTTGGTTCTTCTCCTCTTCTCTTTGGTGGTTGAACTTTAGAAGCAAATTTTTGTTCTCCAACCATTATACAATTACCTCCAACCATTGGATAAAGATGATCTACTGTTGCAATCATATCTGATGGATAAGGCAAACCTGATTTTTCATTTATATCATCATCTGTCTCATATTCCTTAAATTCTAATGTTGAAGAGTTTTTCTTAAATCCTCTTCTATGGTCATATATAAAAGAGAAAGAGCCAACAGCAAGATTAGGTTTATCGGTTGATGTGCTGTAATAACCAGCCACTAAATAATCTTCTTCAAATCCGAAAGCACATTTAATATCTGTTGCCCAAGCCTTATCTAATTGTTCTTCATGACTTCTTTCCTCAAATTCATTAACCCAAATTAAATGAACCTTTCCATCTGTATATATTTTCTTTTTGCTTGTTGAAAAAGAATTTATTGCAAGCAAACTTCTCGTTCCATCATTACTTACTGCAATGTCTTTTATTAAGTATGCACTATTACTAACATTAAGTTTATGAGTTTTATCCCATAAAAGACGCATTTGATCATCATAAACTTCAATATTAACTCCCTTACCTGAAGTATCGTTTGTTAGGAATCCAAAAGCTAACTTTGATTTATTTTCTGAGAAATTAAAAAGATATGGTTTTTGTCCTTCAATTGAGAAATAGTTATAAGATTTAAATTTAATAGGTCTCTCTCCTATCAAACGCATATCTTTTGTATGGAAAAACTGATAGTAAAGATTTGCTTTTCCTGTCGTTATTTGTTGTGCTTGTTTATTTTTTTTTGAAATGCCTTTCTTTTCAACAGCTTTATCTTCAGAAACTCTACTTAGAACAAAACCGATTAATTCACCAGAACGCCAAGTATGTTCAATTTTAAAAGATGAATGCCCAAAATCCATTTTATATATCTTTTGAACATCCTTATTCTTATCTATTCTTGCCATATAGTAGTTTAACTTAAACTCTCCCCCTCCTTCATATTCATTCAATAAGTACCACATATAATATCCATCATGATCTTCCATAACTATTTGAGCATCTTCGCAAGATTCAATTATATTGTAAAATCTTTGTCCCCAAGTTACATCAATTTGAGCCATAGAAGCAAAGGAGCATAATAAAATTGCTATTGATAATAAAACTCTTTTCATACTTTTTCCTTAATTAATATCGTTTTCAAAGGGCAAATATACAGAAATATTTACCAGTTCAGTAAACTTTTCCAAATTTTCTTGTCTAAGCTTATGTATTAAATTAACATGAAATAATTATTTTAATTGTTTTCGAACTATCTAAAATTGTAATTTTGCAAATCAAATAAATAAAAATAAAATGAACAAATCAACTAAATCAATACTAACTATTATATTAAGTATATTTATTCTATCTCTTTCTTCAACAGAACTAACTTTTGCTCAACAAAAATCAAAAGGGCCTAATCAAGGAGATGTGTCTTCAAAACCTTCTGGCACTAACATTAGCAAACCTAAAGGAAAACTATTTGGAAAAGTTATTGATGCATCAAGCAATGAAGCTATGCAATATGTGAATGTTGTTATTCTTAGAGCAAAAGATTCTTCATTAGTTAATGGAACTATTACTGATGAAAAAGGGAACTTTGTTTTACAATCAGATCTTGGTAATTATCTTCTTCGCTTTTCATTTATTGGTTATAAAGAAATGTACAAGCCAATTAAAGTATCTAAAAAAGATATTGACTTGGGTATAATTAATTTAAATCTTGGAGCTGAAACATTGCAGGGAGTTGAAATTACAGCTGAAAGAAGCATGATGGAATATCAACTTGACAAAAGAGTTGTAAATGTTGACAAAAATCTTGTTAGTAGTGGAGGTTCTGCAACAGATGTTTTAGAAAATGTACCTTCTGTTTCTGTTGACCAAGATGGAAATGTTTCTTTAAGAGGAAGTGGAAATGTTACTGTTTTGGTTGATGGCAGACCAAGTGAATTGCTTGGAAGCGATCTTCAAACTGTTTTGGAACAAATACCTTCTGCAACTATTGCAAGTGTTGAAGTTATAACAAACCCTTCTGCAAAATATAATCCTGAAGGAATGAGTGGTATTATTAATATTGTTTTAAAGGAAAAAGGCAATAAAGGATTTAATGGTTCTGTTTCTGCATCCACTGGAGTTGGAATAAATGATGAGATAAAAACAAATGAAAAAATGAATACTGATAAATCTCTTTTCCCTCAATCAAGTGTATCTGCTCAACTAAACTATTCTGCAAAGAAATACGCTATATTTTTTAATGGAGATATAAGATATTTTGAATCCTCAAGTAATGGGTTTAATGAAAAAACAATGTTATCCAACAACCAAACTCTTTTACAAAATAGATACACTGATGGTGACAGACTTGGAAGAGGATTTAAGATTGGAGGTGATTGGTATATAAATGATAAAAACACTCTTAGTTTATCTTATAATTTAAGAAAAGGAGGAAATTCTCCAAAAGGAATAAGTAAAGAGTATTTATTTGCATCAGATAAAATGAATCCTAATGACAGTTTAAATCCTAATAATTATTATGGATTAGAAACTGGAACAAGATCAATGTTCTTTCAAAATATAACCCTTAATTATGAAAAGAAGTTTAAAAAGAAAGATCAAATACTAACTCTTGATGCAAACTGGAATTTTGGAGAGTTTTCAAATGACAATACTCAAATAAGAAGTTTTGAAGAAGGTTCAGATGAAACTTTCTACTTGAATAATGTTTCAAAATCAAATAATGATAGAGCTTTTGTAACTCTTAATTATGTTCATCCTTTTTCAGAATCCTTAAAACTGGAAACTGGATACAACCTAAACTATGTAAATACAAATGCAAATTATGATTATTTCCCTTCAAGAGATATGATTAAGGACGATAGCATGAGTTATATTTTTAAATATAAGGAATCTGTTCATGCTGTTTATGGAACTTTGGGATATAGCTTCAATAAAAAACTATCTGCTCAACTTGGACTTAGATTAGAACAAGTTTTTAGAGATGGTTCAAAACTTCAAAACAATGAAGAATTATTCTTCCCTAAAGATCAAGACACAAAAAATTATTTCAGTGTTTACCCAACCCTTCATATTTCATATAATTTCACTGATTCTCAATCTGGACAAATTTCTTATTCAAGAAGAATTAGAAGACCAGACCCTTGGTCATTATCTCCATACATAGATATAAACAATCTTTCTTATATTCGTTTTGGAAATCCTGATATAATGCCAGAATATACCGATGCTTTTGAAGTTGGTTATTCTAAAATCTTTCCTACAACAACAATATTCACTTCTTTATATTACAGGGTAACAAATAACGCAATAACTCATTTCAATTTCTTATGGAATGAAGCTAATGCAAGACAATATGGTTTTGATTGGGTTTGGGATGTTGCAGGTGCACAATATGCAGACGGACAAAGAATTGCAAACACTTCTTTAAATCTTACTAAGAGTTCAAATTATGGTGCTGAACTTATAATTGACCAAAAAATAACAAAGTGGTGGAAAGCTAATTTAAGTGGAAATATTTATGGAATGTATGAAGATGGAAGAGAGTTTGGAGGAAATCTTGTTCAAACCCTCAATTGGGATGCTAAACTAAACACAACAATTTCTCTTCCTAAGAGCTGGGTTATTCAAATTTCTGGACAATATCAACCAAAAAGAGAAAACATTCAAGGATATTCCGATCCAATGTATTGGCTTGACCTTTCAGTGAAGAAAGATATTCTTAATAAAAAAGGAAATCTTAGCTTGAGGTTCTCCGACATATTCAACACAAGAGAAAGGTCAAGATACACTTTCACAGAAAACTACAAAGAATACTCTGTTAACCACAGAACATCTCAATACGTTGTTTTATCATTTAGTTATCGTTTTGGAGCAGTTAATAAAGACCAAATGCAAAAACAAAGAAAACGTCAATCAGGAGAACAAAATGGTGAATCAGATATGATGGGAGAAGAATAATTTTTAATGAGCGAAGAAATTTTTGATATAATAAGGAAGAAATATGTTGCTTTAACCCCAGAAGAAAAGGTTAGGCAACATATTATTTCTGTTCTTGTCAAAGACAAAAATATTCCTCAATCTCTTATTTCAGTAGAAGCACAAATTAAGGTTGGAAAACTAATAAAACGTTTTGATATTTTGGTTTATGACCGAGAGTTAAAACCTTGGATGATTATAGAATGCAAAAAAGAAGATATAGTTCTTAGTCCAGAAATCCTTAATCAAGCAATAAGGTATAATAAAACCACAAATGCTCCTTATCTTTTTATTACAAACGGAATAGATTTCTTTTGTTTCAAAAATAATAATACTACTTCCCAATTAGAAAGACAGGAAAAGTTTCCAGATTTTCCATCCAGAATTTCTTAATAAAAAAAGTCCCTTATAAATAAATTTAAGTGCCGACTTTTTTCGCTTAAGTGCCGACTTTTTTTCATTATGTCCCGTTTATTTTTTAATAAAAAGGGATATTTTCTATTGAACTTTATTTATAAAGTTTAAGCTTGTTAAGACAATATCTTAATAAGGAGAAAAAATGTATTGAAAATAATCTCTTATTCAAAATAAACTTCCTAACTTTGCAAATTATTAAACACATTTAATTAGTTGAAGTTATTATCAAATATACAAACAAAATGACAACAAAAACACTTAACGAGAAAGAGAATGTAGTTGTAAGATTCGTTGGAGACTCTGGCGATGGAATGCAACTTTCGGGAACTCTTTTCTCCGAAACAGCTGCTTTGGATGGAAATGATATTGCAACATTTCCTGATTATCCCGCTGAAATTAGAGCTCCTCACAACACAGTTGCTGGAGTTTCTGGTTTCCAGGTTCAAATAGGAAAAAGAATTTATAGTTCAGGAGATAATTGCGATGTTTTGGTTGCAATGAATCCTGCTTCTTTGAAATCTAACCTTAAATGGGCTAAAAAAGGAGGAATAATTA
Source organism: Bacteroidales bacterium UBA5515 (assembly GCA_002423895.1). Taxonomy (GTDB): domain Bacteria; phylum Bacteroidota; class Bacteroidia; order Bacteroidales; family P3; genus UBA10566. The sequence goes on from DIOL01000004.1 coordinate 35,514, forward strand.
TAGTAGATATTGACACTTTCACTGATGACACTATCCAAAAGGCTGGTTATACAAACAACCCATTGGAAGACGATTCACTATCAAGCTATATTTTGGTTAAAGCTCCAATGACAACAATGACAGTTGAAGCAGTTAAAGATATTTTTACTGACAAAAAATCTGCGGAACGTTCAAGAAACATGTTTGCCTTGGGAATGATTTTCTACATTTTCAGCAAAGATTTAACCCATACCGATGCTTACTTAGAAAAGAAATTTAAAAAGAAACCTGATGTAGTAGCAGCAAACAAAGCTGTTGTTAGAGCTGGATATAATTTCTGTGAAAATACAGATGTTCTACAAGCTGAAAAAGCGAAAGTTGAACAAGCTGAAATGCCAAAAGGTAAATACAGAAATATCACAGGAAACATTGCAACTGCATGGGGATTGCTTGCAGCAGCAGAAAAGGCTAACTTGCCTTTATTCTTAGGTTCATATCCTATCACTCCTGCAACAGATATTTTAATTGAATTAGCAAAACATAAATCACTTGGAGCAAGAGTTTTTCAAGCTGAAGACGAAATAGCAGGTATTTGTTCTGCAATTGGAGCTTCTTTTGCTGGAGCTATGGCTTGTACTTCAACATCTGGTCCTGGATTATCATTAAAGAGTGAAGCAATTGGATTAGCAGTTATGACTGAGCTTCCACTTGTTATTGTTGATGTTCAAAGAGGAGGTCCTTCTACAGGATTGCCAACTAAAACAGAACAATCTGACCTTTACCAAGCTTTATTTGGAAGAAATGGAGAAGCACCTTGCATTGTTATTGCAGCATCATCTTCTGCAAATAGTTTCTACTATGCATTTGAAGCAGCAAGACTTTCATTGGAACACATGACTCCTACAATTCTTTTGACTGATGGTTATTTAGGAAATGGTTCTCAACTATTCCGTATTCCAAAGATGTCAGAACTTCCAACAATCAACCCTCCTTTTGCTACACCTAATGACCCAACATATTTACCATACAAACGTAATCCAGAAACTCTTGTAAGAGAATGGGCAATTCCAGGAATGGAAGGTTTGCGTCATAGAATTGGAGGATTGGAAAAATTAGATGGTAAGGGAAGTGTTTCAACTGACAACGCTAACCACCAGTTAATGGTTAACAACAGAGCAGAAAAAGTTCAAAAGGTTGCTGACAGACTTCCTGACCAAAAAGTTTTGGGAGATGAAGATGCAGACCTATTGGTAGTTGGTTGGGGTGGAACTGAAGGAGCATTGAAACTTGCAGTTGAAGAATTAAGAGAAGAAGGAAAGAAAATAGCTTTCACTCATTTCAATTACATTATGCCATTGCCTAAAAACACTGGCGATATAATGAAAAAATATAAAAAGATAATAGTTTGTGAATTAAACATGGGACAATTTGTAAACTATTTAAGAATGAACTTCGAAAACATTCCATTCCTTCAATACAATAAAGTAAAAGGATTGCCATTCGAAGTTAGTGAATTAAAAGATAAGTTTAAACAAATTTTAGGAGAATAATAATATGGCTATAGAACATTCACCCGTACAACTTACAAAAGCAGATTTTGCAAGTGATCAAATGGTTAAATGGTGTCCAGGTTGTGGAGACCATGCAATTTTAGCATCAATATTAGGAATATTTCCTGAAATAGGATATAAGAAAGAAAACTTCTGTGTAGTTTCAGGAATTGGTTGTTCTTCACGTTTTCCTTACTATGTAAACACATATGGGTTTCATGGTATTCACGGACGTGCAGGAGCAATTGCAACAGGAGTAAAAATAGCAAATCCACATTTAAGTGTTTGGATAGCTTCTGGAGATGGTGATGCAACAGCAATTGGAGGTAACCACTTCATTCACCTTATTCGTCGTAATATGGATATGAACTATATTTTGTTTAATAACCGTATTTATGGACTAACAAAAGGGCAATATTCTCCAACAACAAAGCAAGGTCAAATAACAAAGACCTCTCCTTTTGGAGTTATTGATTATCCTTTCAACCCAGGCGAATTGGTAATTGGTGCAAGAGGAACTTTCTTTGCAAGAGCAATTGACAACTCTCCAAAAACTTTAGGAGAAGTTTGCAGAGCAATGGCAGCTCACGATGGTGCAGCTATTGTTGAAGTATTGCAAAACTGCGTTATCTTTAATGATAAAACTCACTCTGAAGTTACAGATAGAGAATTTAAAGAAGAACGTCAATTGTGGTTAGAACAAGGTAAGCCAATGATTTTTGGAAAGAACAAAGACAAAGGTATTATCTTGAAAGGAAATCATCTTGAAGTTGTTGAAATTGGTAAGAATGGAATAACTGAAAATGACTTATTGGTTCATGATGCAACAAGAGAAAACACTGGAGTTCATATGATGTTGGCACAAATGCGTCCACCAGAATTTCCAATGGCTTTTGGAGTTATTCGTGCATTTAAAGCACCTACTTACAATCAAATATTTGAAAAACAAATGGAAGAAGCAAAGCAAGATGCTACAATCAAATGCGTAGATGACTTACTAAATAGTGGAGATACTTGGGAAGTATAACACTAAATTACTATAAAACGAAAAAGCAGTTCTTTTTGAACTGCTTTTTTTATTTACTTAAATATCTTGTAAGTAATAAATATCTTTCTATGAATTTTATTGTTGGCTTTTTTCTTCAAGCTCCAAAGACAAATCTTCCCAAAGTTTCATTTTTTGCATTAGAAGGTCTTTCTTTGATTGGTATGTTTTATAGAAATTATCATCCAAGGTTAGGGTTTGAATAATATCAGGGTCTGCAAGTTTAGAGTCAATTTCACTGATTTCGGCTTCAAGGCTTTCTATCTCCTGTTCTGTTTTCTCAATCTTTGTTCTAATCTTTCTTAGCTCCCTCTCCCACTCCTTTGACTTTTCATAATCCATTTTATTCTTTGAAACAACAGAATTTTTATTTTGAGAATCCTTAGCCTTTGATGTTTCTAATGTTTTTAAGTCTTCTATTTTGCGATGTTCAAGATATTCAAATATATCTCCCTTAAACTCTGTAATGTGTTTGTTGCGGAATTCATAAAGGCTGTTTGTAAGTCCTTGAAGAAAATCTCTATCGTGAGAAACAATAATCAATGTTCCATCATAACGAATTAAAGCATTCTTAAGAATATCCTTTGAATCCATATCCAAATGGTTTGTTGGTTCGTCCAAAACCAGAAGATTTACTGGTGAAAGTATTAGTTTAGCAAGTGCCAATCGTGATTTCTCTCCTCCCGAAAGCACCTTTACTTTCTTATCAATATCATCTTCTCCAAACAAAAAGCTACCTAAAATATTTCTAATCTTTGAGCGAATATCTCCAACTGCAATTTCATCAATTGTTTCAAAAACTGTTTTGTTTCCATCCAAAAGTGCAGCCTGATTTTGTGCAAAATATCCAATTGAAACCTGATGTCCTTCCTTATATTCACCACTGTAATCTGTAATCTCTCCAACAATTACCTTAGAAAGCGTACTCTTCCCTTCCCCATTCTTACCAACAAAAGCAATCTTATCTCCTCTTTCAATTATTATATTGACATCCTTCAAAATCTCTTTCTCTCCATACTTCTTCCCTAAGTTTTTCATCTGCACAACAATCTTTCCAGAATGAGGAGATGGCGGAAAACGAAAATGAATTGTTGAAATATCAACCTCATCAATGGTTTCAAGCTCCATTTTTTCCATTAACTTTAACCTTGACTGAACTTGCTTGGCTTTTGATGCCTTATAGCGAAATCGTTCAACAAATTTTTCTATTTCTGCAATCTGTTTTTGTTGATTGGTTAAGGTTGCCCTTTGTGTTTCCCTTCTTTGGTTTAAAAGTTCAACATATTCGGAATAGGAAGCCTTGTAGTCGTATATCTTTCCAGCAGTTATTTCAATTGTTCTTCGAGTTATACTGTCCAAAAACACTCTATCGTGGGATACTAAAACAACAGCACCAAAATAATTTATTAAGAAATTTTCCAGCCAGCCTATTGATTCAATATCCAGGTGATTTGTTGGCTCATCTAAAAGAATAATATCTGGTTTCTTTAAAAGAATCTTTGCCAGCTCAACTCTCATTTGCCAACCAGAACTAAACTCCAATATCTTTCTACTAAAATCACTTCGAGAAAAACCCAATCCCAGCAAAACCTTTTCAGCTTCAGCCTGAGCATTTGCAGCATCAATCAAAACAAGTCTTTCATTAGCCTCAAATTGAAGATGAAGAAGACGTTCATACTCCTCACTTTCATAATCTGTTCTATTAGCAATTTCTCTGTTAAGCTCTTCTATCTTCTTTTCCAATCGTTTTGCCTCTTCAAAAGCTGTAAGAGTTTCATCCAAAATATTCATTGTGGAAGATGGAATCATTTCCTGAGGTAAGTAACCAATGGTTTGAGATTGCGAAACAATAATTGTTCCACTTTGAGGCTCCTGTTGTTTGGAGAGAATCTTTAAAAGAGTACTCTTACCAGCACCATTCTTCCCAACAAGACCAATTCTGTCCTTATCAGAAATAACAAAGGATACATTATCAAACAGATCAATCCCAGAAAAAGCAATAGATAGATTATTAACTGTAATCATTCAAATATTTAGATTTATTTAGTAGAAAATAATGTGCAAAGATAAGAAGTTTGATTCTGTTTTCATCAATAAAAAATAAAACCTCCAAATAACAAAAAGAAACATCAGTTAAAATAGACGAAATATAAACCTAAAAAAACAACGTTTTAGCCCAACAAAACAAGACTTATAACTAATTAAATCTCAATTCAATCTAAGTATCATGCCATGATGTTCTTGAATTCATGCCATGAATTACTCGGAATCATGGCATGAATTGACCGAATTCATGCCATGAATTGGAGAGAATCATGCCATGAATTGGAGTATTTCATGGCATGATTCCGACATCAAGTCGTTATTAAAAAAGTTCAAAACCCTATTTAAGCAGTTTGAAAGCTTATTTAATGAGATTTAAACAAGGATTATTTGGATAGAAACTTCTTTTACTAAGTTCAAAGAAAACTTATTTATTAAGTATGAATTTTACTGGTAAAGTGAATTGTTGTCTTACTACTTTGGTTCTTTGTTTGGCTGGTTTCCACTTCGGCATATCTTTCACAACTCTAATTGCTTCTTCTCCCAAACCAGAGCCTGCATCTCTAAGAATTTTTATATCTGTTATTGAACCATCTTTTTCAACTACAAAAGTTAACATTACTGTTCCTTCTGCTCCAGTTTCCAAGGCAGATTTTGGATATTTTATTGATTGAGACAGGTATTCTTGAAGTTTTGCATATCCTCCTGGAAATTCTGCTTCTTCTTGCACTCCTATAAATATATGATCATCTTCATCTTTCAATATTTCATCTGGAACAACAATATCAATCTTTTTGAAAGTGGCTGCAACATTTTTATCTCCCAAAATATCATTCATATTCCATTCCTTTTTGATAACTACATTGTCATCAACAACGTCAAATTCTGTAGTTTTTGGGGCTGAAATTTCTTCTGGTTTTTGTAATTGAGGTTCTTCTTGAGTGATAGAAACAATATCTGGAATCACATCAACAACATCTCTTGAAATAAATACTGGATCTTTTTGTTCGTAGGACCTGTACTCAAAAGCAAAGATTGTTATGCTAAGAGCAACTATTAGTCCAAATTGGATAAATAAAGCTTTCTTGTTTTCAAGATCTGCTTTTGGGGTTTTCTTTGTTCTCATGACTTTTTGTTTTTAGAGGTTAATTTATATAATTTATCTTTATCTCTCTTTTTGTCAATGGGAAGAACATCTCTTTATTTCAGCTCTACAACTCTGATTGGGAAGTATTATGTAGCTTTCTTATATATTAGACGATAAATAATATAAAATATTTCATTATTGATAATAAAATAAGGTTTTTGGAGTTTATTTTAATGAAAAACAAATGTAAATTCAACAGAATTAAATTTATTTTTTGAGAATAAAAAAGGAAAAGTTGACAAAGAAAAATTAAGATTATATTTTTAAATTTTCTATGGGAAAAAAACTAAGTTGTAATGTGTCAATTGATAGTAAAAATAATAAAGAGATTGAATTATAAAATATGTTAAATCACTTGACAAAACAGCAATATAGTTTTACCTTTGTAGACTTTGGAAAAAATCATGCAATTTTTAAAAGTATAGATAAATAAATTTATGAAATTATCACAATTCAAGTACAATTTACCTAAAGAACTTATTGCCGAAAAGCCTGCTCCTGACAGAGACGCCTCACGTTTAATGGTAATTCACAAGAAAACAAAACAAATCGAGCACCGCTTATTCTCAGACATATTGGAGTATTTCGATGAAAAAGATTTATTTGTTTTTAATGACACTAAGGTTTTCCCAGCTCGTTTATATGGAACAAAAGAAAAAACTAATGCAAGAATAGAAGTTTTCTTACTTAGAGAAATTAATCCAGATACTCGTTTATGGGATATTTTGGTTGATCCTGCTCGTAAAATTAGAATTGGGAACAAGCTTTATTTTGGAGAAAATGATGATTTAGTTGCAGAAGTTATTGACAACACTACTTCAAGAGGTAGAACTTTAAGATTTTTGTTTGATGGAACTCATGAAGAATTTAACAAGGTTTTACATAAACTTGGCAACACTCCAATTCCAGACGATTTACTAAGAATTAGAGATGTTATTCCTGAAGATAAGGAAAGATACCAAACAATATATGCCAGAAATGAAGGAGCTGTTGTTGCTCCAACTGCAGGTTTCCATTTCAGTAAGCAATTGATGAAAAGAATGGAGATTAAAGGTTGTGAATTTGCTTATGTTACTTTGCATTCTGGTTTAGGAAATTTCCGTCCAATTGAGGTTGAAGACCTAACAAAGCATAAGATGGACTCAGAAGAGATGCATGTTAATCAAGAAAATGCCGACATAATCAATAAGGCTGTGGAAAGAGGAAGTAAAATTTGCTGTGTTGGGACAACCACTATGAAAGCTATGGAAACATCAACTACAATCACCAAAAAGATTGTTCCTTTCGATGGTTGGTCTAACAAGTTTATCTTCCCTCCTTATGAATTTGGAGTTTCAAATTGTATGGTTACCAACTTTCATCCACCATTGTCTTCCATGCTTATGATTGCTGCTGCATTTGGAGGTTATGAATTAATAATGGAAGCTTACAAACAAGCTGTAGCTGAAAAGTACAAATTCTTAACTTACGGTGATGCAATGCTTATCATCTAAAAAAAAATATGTTATTGTTGTTGCAGGAGGTTTAGGACTTAGATTAAAAAGCGATATACCAAAACAATTCCTCCCAATTTGTGGAAAACCTATATTGATGCGAACCTTAGAAAGGTTGCATCAATATAGCAATGACATTAATATTATTTTAGTTCTTCCAAAACAACATCAAGACTATTGGAGTCTTCTTTGCAGGGAATATAATTTTACAATTGCACATAAAGTGGTTGATGGAGGAAAGGAAAGATTCTTTTCTGTAAAAAATGCTTTAGACTCTATTGAAATTAATGAAGATGCAATTGTTGGAATTCACGATGGAGTTAGACCTTTTGTTGGTTTGAGTGTTATTGAGAAATGTTTCGATACTGCACAAACTAAGGGCAATGCAATTCCTGCTGTTAATCCTGTTGAATCTGTAAGATTTGGGAAAGAAGATATTAAGAATGACATTAATACTATTGCATATGATCGCAATTTAGTTTGGCTTGTTCAAACTCCCCAATGTTTTGATTTGAAAATATTGAAAGAAGCCTACAATCAACCTTTCGATAAAAGATTTACTGACGATGCTTCAGTTGTTGAAAGCATAGGTTATAGAATAAACTTGGTTGAAGGTAATAGAGAAAATATAAAAATTACTAACCCTTTAGACATTGCATACGCAGAATTATTATTTAATGATTTCAAAAATTAAAGACTTATTTCTAAAGACTTTTAGCTCGGAAATTGAGAGAATTGAAAAAATCTCTGCTCACGGTTCCCAAAGAGAATATTTCAGATGCTACTCTCCAAAATTTACTTGTTTGGCAGCATTTAATGATAACAAGCTTGAAAACATTGCTTTTTTAGATTATGCAAAACAACTTTCAAGTAAAGGAATTCGTGTTCCTGAAATTTACGCTCAAGATATTGAAAACAACATTTATCTTTTGGAAGATTTAGGAAATGTCACTTTGTATGATTTGATTGAATTGGAGAAAAAAGAAGAAATTAGCAAAAGAACAATTGAAGAATACTACTATAAAATTATAGAGAACCTGCCAAAGATACAAATTGTTGCTGGCAATGGATTTGATTATTCTAATGCATATCCAAGAAAAGCTTTTGACCGTCAATCTATTTCTTGGGATTTAAACTATTTCAAGTACTATTTCTTAAAGCTTTCTGGAATTGAATTCAATGAACAGGAATTAGAAAACGATTTTGAAAAACTTACCGACTATCTTCTTTCTACTGATTGTGATTATTTTCTTTATCGCGATTTCCAGTCAAGAAATATAATGATTAAAGATAATCAGCCTGCTTTTATTGACTTTCAAGGAGGAAGAAAAGGAGCATTACAATATGATTTAGCATCTTTACTTTTTGATGGAAAAGCTGATTTAAAACCTGAATTTAGAGAAGAGCTTTTAAGCAAATACATTTCTGAGGTAAAAAAATATATTAATGTAAATGAAAAAGAGTTTAGGAGTTATTTCTATGCTTATGTTTACATTCGCATTATGCAGGCAATGGGAGCTTATGGGTTCAGAGGATATTTTGAAAGGAAAGAACATTTTCTTAAAAGCATTCCATTTGGATTAAAAAACTTACGTTATTTGGAAGAGAATATTAAGCTTGATATTGACTTGCCTTATCTTCACAAAATTTTTAAAGAAATGATTAATTCTGATAAGCTACATAGCATAGCGAAACAAAAACTTAAAGTAACAATTAACAGTTTTTCTTTTAAAAGAGGTTATCCTCAAGACCTTTCTGGAAATGGAGGTGGTTTTGTTTTTGACTGTAGAGCAATTCATAATCCAGGCAGATATGAAGAATATAAAAATTTGGATGGAAGAGATAAAGAAGTTATTGAGTTTTTAGAAAAAGAAGATGATGCAAAACTATTCTTTTGCAATACTTTGGAATTAGTAAATAATAGTATCAATACCTATTTAGGAAGAAATTTCACTAATCTTTCTGTAAGTTTTGGATGTACTGGCGGACAGCATCGTTCAGTTTTCTTTGCAGAGAAATTAGCTAAAGAACTTTCTCAAAATTCTGATATAGATGTTGTTTTGAACCACTTGGAACAAAATAAATAAAATAATAGGATTAAATCATTTCTTATTCGACAAAATATTATAAATTTGCAAACTAATAGCATTAATAGTAATACTTAAATTATATTTGAGAGATATGAAATCAAGAAACATTATTTCAATTGTTCTAATTGTGGGAGTTTTAGCTTTAATTATTGTTTTATACAATAGTATAATGCGACCTCTTCGTTTTGAAGCAGAATACAATAAACGTTCAACTGAAGTTATCAATAAGTTAAAAGACATTAGAGCCATTCAAGAAGCTTATAAAAGCACACATGGACAATTTTGTGGTAATATAGATTCATTACTTTTATTCCTTGAAAATGGTAAAGTTAATATGGTAAAGAAATTTGGAGTTGTTCCAGATTCTTTAACTGAAGCTCAAGCTTTAAAAGCTGGTATAGTTAAAAGAGATACTGTTCAAGTTAATCCATTACAAAAGCTTACTGAAGAAAAGAAATTGATTACTTCTGCTAAAGAAATAAAGAACCTTAAATATATTCCTTATTCAGATAATAAAATATTTGTAATGAAAGCTGATATTATTGAAAGAGGTGGAGTAAAAGTTCCTACCTTTGAAGCAACAGCTGACATATTTACTTACACAAAGGATATGAAGGAACAAGACGTTGTTAACTTAAAAGCTGAACTTGAAGCAAAAAATCGTTTTGCTGGTTGGAAACTTGGAGATGTTACACAACCTATTACTGATGGTAACTGGGAATAATATATAAGATATGGATAAATTCAAATTAGTTAGTTTAGTTAAATCTGAAGACAAAATCATAACTCAAGAAACTGATTTATGTATTTGTGTTGGAAGTAATGGATTTACCTTTTCGTTAATAAGTAATTATAAACTTAAGGCATTAGGAGAATTCATCACAGACTTAAATTCAGATATCACTTCTGTTATGACAAACCTTAAAGCTTGTTTTAACTCAATTGATATTAGACTATTTAATTTTGCTAATATAAAAGTAATTATCCAAACACCTAAAAATATATTTGTTCCTTACAAATTATACGATAATTCAAAAACTAAAGAATATATTCGCTCTGTTGCACTTGTTAGTGGAAGTGAAATTATACTTGAGAACATTTCAGAACGTTTAGATATTGTTTCTGTTTTCACTATTCCAATGCAACAGCACTCAGGAATTAAAATTCTAATGCCTAAAGCTAAATTTGTTTCTGCACAGCAAGTAATGGCTGAATATGGATTTGAAATTTCTAAACTCACAGGTAATAGTGCAGTTCTGTTAAAGAGAGATAATTCTTGTGATTTAGTTGTTTTCAAAGCAAACCAATTTACTTACGGAAATAGCTTCACTTATTCAAACGAAAATGATATGATTTACAATATTATTTTTGCTTTTGAACAATTGGGTATAGATACAGAAGAAGTAACATTCTTAATTACTGGTCAGGAATATTCAAATGATGAGAAACAAATACTAAGAAAATATATTAAGAATGTTTCTTATGCAAACCCAATGGAAGACGTAAAAGTAGGTTTAGAATTCGAAGGAATGAATCTACAAAACTATTTTCTTACTTTAGTTAAATAAAATCCTCAATGAGAATAATTGCAGGTGAGTATAGAGGGAGAAGACTAAACCCTCCTACTAATCTTCCTGTTAGACCAACAACTGATCTGGCAAGAGAAAGCTTATTCAATATCTTACGTAACAAAATAGATTTTGAAGAAGTTACTACTTTAGATCTTTTTGCTGGAACAGGTTCCATAAGCTTTGAATTCATATCAAGAGGAGTTAAACAAGCAATGGCCGTTGACCAAGATCAACGTTGCGTTGACTTCATAAAAAAAGCATCAACAGACTTAGAAATAAATAATCTTTTCGCTCTAAGAAGCGATGTATTTATATTTTTGGGGCGTTCTCAGATGAGATTCGATGTTGTTTTTGCTGACCCTCCTTACGACTTAAAACAATTAAATTTAATCCCTGATTTAGTTCTTAAAAGCTTCGTTAATCCTAATGGATTATTTATTTTAGAACATCCAAAAGAATATTCATTTAAGGATCATCAATATTTCTTAGAACAAAGAAATTACGGAAAGGTAAACTTTACATTTTTCCAGCTTACCGATAAAACAAATTCATAAGCAAAGTTTATTCAAGCAAAGTTTATTCAAAATTAAACGGGACTTATTTTAATTTAATCGGCACTTAATTAAAAAAAGTCGGCACATATTTTTATTTATATCAAGGATATTTTTCATTATCATTTATATTTATAGGCATAAAAAAAACATCAAGTAAAATACTTGATGTTTTTTTTATTTATGTATGATTTATATCTACTATCCTTGAAGGTTAAATGATACTGGTAAAACGAATTGTTGTCTTACAGCCTTACCTCTTTGTTTAGCAGGTTTCCATTTTGGCATTGAATTAACAACTCTTTTTGCTTCTTCTCCACAACCAGAACCGATATCACGTAAAATTTTA
>DIOL01000004.1:47448-57386 GCA_002423895.1 Bacteroidales bacterium UBA5515
CGATATCACGTAAAATTTTAATGTCGGTAATTGAACCATCTTTTTCAACAACAAAAGTCAACATAACTTTTCCTTTTGTTCCTGTTTCTTTAGCTTGTTGAGGGTATTTTATTGATTTTTGTAAATACTCACCTAACTTTTCAACTCCTCCAGGGAATCCAGCTTCTTCTTCTACAACAGTAAAGATTTGTGTTTCTGCTTCCAATTCTTCTTCTTGAACTTCAATTTCAACTTTAGCAACTGTTGCTGTTACGTTTGAAGTTTGTTGGAAACTTGTTACACTAAATTCGTTTTCAATTGTTTTTGAGTCTTCAACAATTTCAAATTCTGTTGTTTCTGCTTGAGGAACATCTTCTGGTGGTGGTGGTGCAGATTCTTCTTGAGTTGCCAAAACAACTTCTTCAACTTCTTGAACTGCTACTCTATCAACCAAAACAGATTCCTTTTGGTCATAACTTTTATATTCAAATGCAAATATAGTTATGCTTAAAGCAATAACTAATCCTATTTGAATAAATAGAGCTTTCTTATTTTCAAGATTAGCTTTGTCTGTTTTTTTAATTTCCATTTCCTTAAAGTTCTATATTAAAACTATTTTTGCTTAATTTCAAGTTGCTAAATTACTTCTTTTTCCCAATGTCTACAAGTTTTTTCCTAAGTTTTATTCCCAATTGATGTTAGTAACTTTTGTAACTTCATATATATAAACTCAATATAACTTATTTTATTGTTCAAAAACTTTTAGTATTCAAAGCTTGAACCTCCTAAAAATTCTCTCATTACAGAAGTTGGAGGTATTGATTTATCATCAATTGTTCTGAAATTAGCAAGAAATCGAAGTAATCTTTTTGCCTCACAATAACAAACCTCACTTTCAGGAACTTCTCCAAGAAGAGGTTTTGCATAAGTTTTCAAAACTCCAAGTTCGTACAAGAGAGAAGAATTAAAAATACTGTCAGCATTTTCCTGATAAGGGAAAATATGTTTTTCTTCTCCTTCCTTAACACTTTGCCAACGTTTTAAAGTATCAGTTGCTGAATAACCTCTATAACTGTAATCTCTAACAATTCTTCTTATTAAACGATTATCACTTGTGCTAATTAAATTATGTTCATCAACAGAAATTTGAGTAAGAGCAGAAATAAAAACATTATATTTTTGGCTCTTGTCAATATGTTGAGTTAGTTTTGGATTAAGAGCATGAATACCTTCAATAATGAAAATAGAATTTTGTTTTGTTTTTATCTTTCTTCCATCGTAGATTTTCTTACCATTAATAAAGTCAAAACGAGGAATACTCACCTCTTCACCAGCAATAAGTTTCTCTATCTGATTATTAAAAAGTTCAATATCTAATGCATCAATACTTTCAAAATCATAATTCCCATTTTTATCTCTTGGAGTAAATTCTCTATCTAAGAAATAATCATCAAGCGAAAGTTGAATTGGTTTAAATCCCAAAACAGAAAGTTGAGTTGCTATTCTCCTGCAACTTGTTGTTTTACCAGAAGATGAAGGTCCTGCAATAAGTACAATCCTAACCTTATCTTTTCTTTTATATATCTCATCAGCAATATGAGCATAACTTTTTTCATGCAAAGCTTCCGAAACCTGAATAAGTTTAATATGATCCTTATTATCAACCACCTTATTCAAATCACTAATATAAGGAGTTCCAAGAATATTTACCCAATCCTTGTGTTCTTGAAAGACAGAAAACATTTTCTCTTGATTATTTCTGCTTTTTTGCAATTTATATGGTTCTTTTTTGTCAGGCATAATAAGTAGAAGCCCTCCATTAAAATGAACTAAATCAAAAATATTTAACAAAGAAGTTGAAGGGACAAGAGGATAATAGAAGTGATTGACTGTTCCATTGAGATAATCAACATCAACATATAGCTTATGAATTGCCTCCATCAAATTAGCCTTATTCTCAAGCCCGACCTTTCTAAATATTTCCACAGCTTCAATGGCAGGCATATTTTTAGTAATAAAAGGATAATCGTTATAAATTATCTCATGCATCTTATCCTTTATTTGTTCAATAATATTATTGTTGAGTTCTGTAGGAAGATTTTTAATTTCAGCATAGTAACCATTGGACATTGAATGATATATGATTGGTTCTGATTTAGGGAACACTTCCTTTGTTGCTTTATAGAAAACAAACATCAGACTCATTGCATACATTCTTCTTCCATTAGGATTAATTATATCGAAGAATTCCACAGTCTTAGGCATATAAACCTTATAGTTCAGGTTTCTAACCTTATTGTTGACATAAGCTCCTAAAATCTGGTATGGAGAATCAATTCCTGCAAACTTTATAACCTCACTCAAAGTAGAGCCAAAAGGAACCAAAAGTTTGGAATTGGTGTTTCGACAAATTATTTCAATCATTTCTGACATATCTCTTGTTTTTCTTTTTTATTTTCATAATAACGATTATCTTTAACCTTTGGATATACTTCTTGACCAATTAATTTTCTAATAACAACAGAAGCAATCATACAGCCAAAGATTGGAGGCATATACGAAATTGTACCTACTGCAGACCTTTTATTTGTTCCTTCCTCTAAAACCACAACATCTGGATTTACTTCTTCAGGAGAATAAACAACAGCAAAGCCATCATAATATCCAAACTTATGAATTTTCTTTCTAACCTTTGAAGCTAAAGGACAATTGTAAGATTTTGAAATATCATCAATCCTGATATTCATTGGATCCAATTTTCCTCCACTTCCCATAGATGAAACAATTGGAATGTTCATATTTAAACAATGAAGAATAAGAAATATTTTAGGAGAAAGAGTATCAATGGCATCAACAACATAATCATATTTGTCTAACTTCAATATTTCAATCATTCTCTCATCCCTAATATACTCATCAATTATTCTCAATTCAACCTTTGGATTAATATCTAATAATCTTTTTGAAAGAGTTTCTGCTTTTTTATTTCCCATTGTGGAATTAAGAGCAATTAGTTGGCGATTAAGATTCGAAGGATTTATTGTATCTCCATCAACAATTGTCAATTTACCAACTCCTGCCCTGCAAATCATTTCAGCAGCATAGGCACCCACTCCTCCCAAGCCAACAATCATTACATTAGACTGTTTTAGTTTCTTTAAGCCTTCTTTCCCAAGCATTAATTCAGTTCTCGAATACATCTTCTATAGTTTATTTAATGCAAAGATAACAAGATTTAATAAATAGATAGTATATTAAAATGAAGTTGGATTGAACTTTATTGGAAAATTTTGACTTAAGAGTTTAACCAAATAAACAAAAACAAGATATTAATTGCAAACAAAGATAATATTAACTAATTTTGTAGCTTGAAATAAAACATAAGACATGTTTATAAGAACTTTCAAGAAGAACTACACTCTACAGATAATATTAATAATAGTATTACCATTACTATTATGGATGCCTGCATTTATGTCAGCTCCAGAGGTCATTAAAACAAGTTATGACGCACCTTTCTACAATTTAATTTACAATGCTCTTTCTTCAAGTAAACTTTTCTGCACCATAATTGCCTTTATCATAGTTTTATTTCAAGGAATTTTAATTAATATTATCTTTTCCAGCAATCAGCTTTCTTCAAGAAACACTCTTTTACCTGGATTTATCTACATTTTACTCCTAAGCACCAATTACAATTCCATGACCTTTAGCTCTGTGCTAATCTTCAACGCACTTATTATTATAGGCGTATATTTTCTTTTTAAAAGCTTTGACAAAAACGAAGGTTTGGACGAAATCTATAATGCATCATTATTTATTTCCTTAGCTTTTCTTACTTATATTCCTTCCATCTTACTAATTCTTTGGATATTCCTTTCGTTTCTTAATTACAGATTTTACAAATGGCGCTATTGGCTTTTAAGTTTCTTTGGTTTTCTAACACCAATCTTATTCATATTAGCTTATTATTTTATTACCAGCTCCCTGCAAACTGCATACACAACTTACTTAAGCAAGCTTGAAATTATCCCTAACTTTTTCGTTACACTTCAACCAATAGATATAATTTTCTACATTGTAATTGGAATTTTCGCTTTGATTTCTCTTTTCAATACAATTTCAAGTAAAGGAGATTGCAATATAAACTACAGAAAAAAAACAAATGTTTTAATTATTCTTTTATTTATTTCCCTCCTTGCCTCCTTATACTGCATCGGAAAATGTTTTATAATTTCTTTCCTTGCCCTGCCTCTTTGCTATTTGTTTTTCAATTTCTTCACAGCAAAAAGAAAGCTTATTTATTCAAATATATATTTCACCATTCTCTTATCCCTAATCATAATTAAACTAATATTATCCCTATAAGAATAATAAGTTATAATCTATTTAATAGATTTTTCGTACTTTTGCACAAAATAAAATACAAAATAAAATGAAAATTGGAGTTGTTATTTTCCCAGGTTCAAACTGTGACCACGATATTATTTACGTTCTTCAAAACCTCTTAGGACAAGAAGTTGTAGAGCTATGGCATAAAACCAATGACACTAAAGGCTGTGATTTAATTGTTCTTCCTGGTGGCTTTTCTTATGGAGACTACCTACGAAGCGGAGCAATTGCTCGTTTTTCTCCAATTATGAACAATGTAATTGAATTCGCCAACAAAGGAGGATATGTAATTGGAATCTGCAACGGATTTCAAGTTCTTACTGAGTCAAAACTTTTGGATGGAGCTCTACGCCACAACAACACACAAAAGTTTATTTGCAAAAATCAGTTCATAACTCCTCAAACAAATAACACCATCTTCACAAAAGAAGCAAAAATTGGACAAGCATATAATATTCCAATTGCTCATGGAGAAGGAAATTTCTTTGCAAGTGAAGATACATTGAAACGCTTAAACGATAACGATCAAATTCTGTTCCGTTATTGCGATGAAAATGGAAACATCACACCAGAGTCTAACCCTAATGGTTCAATAGAAAACATTGCAGGTATTACCAACAAAACAAGAAACGTTTTTGGAATGATGCCTCACCCAGAAAGAGCTTCCGATAAGGAATTAGGAAATATTGATGGAAGAATATTCTTTGAAAGCATACTAAAGCATATTAAATAATCCTCCCTTGTGAGGGTTAAGGTTGAAGGGTTTAAGGTTTAATCTCTATGAGAAACTTTAAACCCTTATTTTTATCAACCAAAATTAACCATTAATAATTAACCACTAACCATTAAAAAAATGCTTTTACCCTATTTTCAATCTCCCGAAACAATTGAGTGTGGCGTTGATGAGGCAGGAAGAGGATGCCTTTGTGGACCAGTGGTTGCAGCAGCAGTAATACTTCCAAAAGATTTCCATAACCAAACCCTCAACGACTCAAAGCAATTAACACATAAGCAAAGACAAGCCCTTAGAGAGATAATTGAAAAAGAAGCCTTAGCCTGTGGAGTTGGCTTTGTTTCAAATGAAGAAATAGATCAGATAAACATTCTTAACGCATCCTTTCTGGCAATGACTCGTGCCATTGAGCAAATCAAAACACCTATAGAATTGCTTTTGATTGATGGAAATCGTTTTCGTTCCCAATTAACAATACCCTATAAATGTATAGTTAAAGGTGATGCAAAATACAATTCCATTGCAGCAGCCTCAATACTTGCAAAAACCCATAGAGATGAATATATGGAAACCTTAGCCAGAGAATACCCACAGTATAACTGGCAACAAAACAAAGGCTATCCAACAAAAGAACACAGAGAAGCAATAAGACAATTTGGTATAACCCCCCACCACCGCAAAACCTTTAACCTTCTGGGTGAATTATCTTTATTTGAAGATTGAAATTAAAAAAGTATATCTTTGCAATAAAAATTTCATTATGAAGAATCTTATACTTTTCATCTTCTTTTCGGTATTAACAAACAATCTTTACTGTCAAATTCAATCTAATTTTAAATTAAGTCAAGATGACCTTTTGTCAATAAATTATTATGATTCTACTTATAGAGAAAAAGTTAATGGAGATACTCTAAGTAAATATATAAATATAGAATTCATTACTAAAGAAGAGTTTAATAGAAATAAAATAGAAGAAGAAAACTATTTTGACAGAGACACTCTCGCTATTCGCAAAGATAATGGAGTAATTAGACTAAATTGTATTGATACAGTAGTAAAATATATAGATAATGATGATGACGGAGATAGGTATTGTCAGTATGAATATTTTGGACAAATTCCGTTTATGAATAAATATGTTGTTTCAGGTTACTTTTATGAATGGATTAATTGTTTTTTGGTAGATAAAGACTCTGGAAAAGAAACAGTATTATTTGATACTCCCTTAATCTCTCCTAATAAAAAACATATTATTTCATTTTCCTATAATCCATATCTCAATGTTATCGATTTTCAATTGTTTTCAATCTCAGGAAATGACATTAATCTAATTACAGAATTACATTTTTCAGGATGGAATACAACTCAAAAGAATAATTTCTTTTGGGGCAAAGACAATTCTTTTTACTTAGAAGTAATTAACCCAGAAAATTATGAAGAAATTAATGATATCTACTATATAAAAATATCAATAAAGTAACTCAATTCCTATTTATTCCAATATAATCCTTTAAAATCTTAAAGCTTTTTCAACAAAAAGAGCTCAAAAAAGCGATAAAACCATACAAAACACATCCAAATATTGCAAAAATCTTTAACCTTTTTAGTGAGTTATCTCTTAATTTTAAAATCTCAAAACATTAATTATAAGATGACTAATTAATTTTGTATTAGATTAAACACTAATTTTCCATTACGCATAATGCGTAACGCACTTTGCGTAATAAATAAACAAAATACGAAACCCAAAGCTTATTAATCAATTACTTCAGCAAAAAATGTATTGTCAAAATTTGTGTTGGTATTTACCTTTTTCTAATGTAATTTCTATGAAACCTGAAATCTAAGTAAATCTATGAAGGCTTTTAATTGCTCTAAACATTCATCATAAGTAATAATTCTTATATTTTTCTGATTGTTTCTATACAATTCGAATGATCTTTTCATTTCCTTATTTTCTAAACTATATAAGCTTCCGATTATTATCAAACCTTGTACATTATATGCTTCAACTTCTCTATCTTCAGCATTTTTTATCAATGTCGCAATGTCTGTTTCTAATTGATATTTTTGAGTAAGAAGCTGAGAGATTGACCCTGATAGCTCCTTCGAAGGAGAATACACACCAGTTTTACGATATGGGATTTTGTCCAACAATGAAGTTTGGGGCTTTTTAATTTCGATAATAAAGGTGTTATTTGATATTTTATGCTTATAAAGAAAATCAGGAAATTGACCATTAGAATTATCAAAAGACTTTCCTCCTACATATGCTTGGTTTTTATACTTTATATACGGAGATCCTGCGAACATAGTGAGCAATAAAGTATTCTCTTCAAAAAACTTTTGATAGATAGATTCTGTATGATTCTCTATTAATTTTTGTTCAAATTTAGCACACAAATAAGTTAAATAAGTTAAATCCGTACTATCTTTTAGTTCAGTTAGACTTTGTTCATCTTCATGAGATATTTTTTTTAAATCTGTGTTTCGCAGAATTTTATATATCAAATCTTTTCTTGGTTTTCTCAGTATTTTCGGATATTTATCCGAATCTGTATCATGTAATAGACTCTCATAAACAAGTGATTCTTTTGCTTCAATAGCTTCACGTTGATACATATCATGAATTCTATTTATTCCTTTAAGAATATTGTCAAAATCACTGTAATTCACAATAATTTCATCTTCCCCAAAACATGTTATTCTATCTTTAGATATAATTATTCTTTTGCATTCACTAAAATATGTTAATAAAGTAGTAACTATTATTTTGTATTTTTTTTCAAGCCCAAGTCCAAAGATTAATGTTTTTGTAAAACCTTCAGGAAGTCCATAAATAGTGTCTTGATTATTATGAATATTTTCAGCTACATCTATTTTAAACCCCTCTAATACGAAGTCAATCCCTTTATATTTACTTTCTAAAAAGAAGGATGAACCTTCAATTGTATTAGTAGGATACATTTTTGTAATATTAGTTTGGGTATCTATTTCTACTAATAATACTTTTTTATCTTTTTCAGAGACTGTATAATAACAACTAATTTTTTCTGCATCCCTATTTACTTGTATAGGATTAGGAATATCTCCCAAGTAGGGAACTGAATCTAAAAGATCATCATTCATATACTTATATTTTTGATATTATATGTTGTTTTTTCAGCACACAAAGTAATCAAATAAAAAACAAACCAAATACTAATTATTTTTATTAATTTACATAAATGATATTCTACATAGTTTCTTTTCAAAATTTACAAACTCTTACATATATTATCGCTAATTTAAATAAGTTGCGACAAGAAATTCTTTAGATATAATTTTATACAGTAAAAAACTTAAAATAATTATCGTGCAAATATAAGAAGAATAATAAATAAACACTTAAAAATAAATTTAAATAATTATCACTATTAAAAACAAAAGACTTCTCTTTTTTAGTGAATATGTGATAATAATAATTATCTTTGCATCGTTAATATCAAAATATATGATAATAAGATTTGAAAAGGATTACTTATTAGAACTTTATCAAGAAGGGAAAACTAAAGATAAAAAATATAAATTTCAACCTTCCGTAGTAAAGAACTATATAAAAAGAATTGACACCTTGATTTCTGCAAGTAGAATTGAAGATTTATTTCCTTTTCATTCTTTAAATTATGAAGTGCTTACTGGAGATAAAAAAGGTATTTCTTCAATCAGAATAAATGATCAATATAGATTAGAATTTGTGGTTAGCAAGGAAGGTGAACCTGAACCTATAATTACAATCTGTACAATAAAAGATATTACAAATCATTATAAGTAAAAAAGAATTAATAATATGAAAACAATTAATCCAACTCATCCTGGAGAGATAATAAAAGAAGAATTAAGTGTTAGAGGTATTTCTCAAAAACAATTCGCCATATATTCAGATTTGTCATATACCATGCTTAACGAAATACTTAATGCAAAAAGACCAATCACAACGGAAATTGCATTAGTTATTGAGTCTGCTCTTGGAATTAGTGCAGAACTCTTAATAAATATGCAAAGCCGCTATAACCTTCAAATTGCAAGACAAGAAAAGAAAACCATTATTCGCCTTAATAAAATTCGCAAGGCTTGTGCTTCTCTCTTAAACTAAGCTCTATTTCTTAGTAACCAAACCTTTTGGAAGTTTAGGCATATTGTCAAACTTCATCTCTTTAATTGACTTTGTTAAAGAACGTGCAGCCTTAAAGGTAACTTTAGTTGCTTTAACCTTTTTAGGGTTAATATCTTGGGGACTATCATAGCCTTCGCTTGTTAGCCAAACTCCAAAAACACCAATCTTTTTCAAGTTTACACTTGCACCTTGTTTTAAATGGAACTCCAAACGATTGGAAATAGCATTAATCAAACCCAATACATCTGACTCAGTGAAAGATGACATTTCAGAAACTTCTCTTGCCAAAGTTTCTTCATCAATAACTCTTAATGTTTTTGGACATGCGTAATACTTTTCAACCTCATTACCTTGAGCGTCCTTAAATTTTCTTTTCCAAGTACCGAATACTTTACTCATAATCTTATATATTTAATATTAAACTTTGTTTCTATCTCAATAAACCTTATTTCAAACTCATTTTCTCCTGTTTTAAACTATTTAAATAAGGCTTTCATCTCACATTCATCTAATGATATAGCAAATATCATGCCATGATTTATTTGAATTCATGCCATGAATTACTCGGATTCATGCCATGATTCTGGTCAATTCATGCCATGATTTCCTCCATTTCATGCCATGAATTCGAGTATATCATGCCATGAATTCGAGATTGACCCGTCCTGAATAAGGTTG
>DIOL01000009.1:0-53000 GCA_002423895.1 Bacteroidales bacterium UBA5515
TTTTGCATCCTGCCACCTTGCATATTGTAACCTGCCACCTTACACATAGTAACCTGCCACCTTACATATAGTAACCTGCCACCTTGCAGAATTTTTTCTTGATATAAATAAATTTTTACTTGATTTAAAGAGCTTTTTCCCTTATTCTGGTAAAAATAATCTTCAATTAAGTAAAAATAATCTTATTAAATTTAGCGTAAATATAGTTTATGTACGATAAAACAATTTCACAAGGGAGGGAATATTTATTATTGTATTGATTTGTTTTGTATTTTTGCATGAGAAATTTAATTATCGTTTAACAAATAACATATAGAATATGGAAAATCCAAAAGATTATGGTTTTAGCTCACAACTAATCCACTACAGCAGTCATCACGACGAATATAAAAGTGCAACAGTGCCAATTTATCAAACTTCAACTTTTGCTTTTGAAAGTGCAGAAGATGGAGCAGAATGTTTTGCAGGAACAAAGCAAGGATATATATATACAAGAATGGGAAATCCAACAGTTAAGGCATTAGAACGCCAAATTGCTGTTTTGGAACATGGATATGATTCAATAGCTTTTTCTTCAGGAATGGCAGCTGTTTCAACAGTTTACATGGCTTTGCTTAATTCAAATGAACACATGATTAGCTCTGCTGCAGTTTATGGAGCATCAAGAGTTATGATGGAACAACATTTATCTCGTTTTGGAGTTCAATCTTCTTATGTAAATACTGCAGATTTAAATGAAATAAAGGCAGCAATTAAGCCTAACACCAAAATGATTTATATTGAAACACCAGCTAATCCAACAATGGACATAACAGACATTCAGGCTTGTGCAGAAATAGCTCATTCAATTGGTGCAGTTTTGGTTGTTGACAATACTTTCTGTTCTCCTTATCTTCAAAACCCAATTGACCTTGGAGCTGATGTTGTTTTGCATTCAGTGACTAAGTTTATTAATGGACATGCTGATATTGTTGGAGGTATTGTTATTTCAAAAACAAAAGAACTTAACGACAAGATTAAAGGAATGATGTTTAACTTGGGTGGAAATATGGATCCTCATCAAGCTTACATGGTTATTCGTGGAGTAAAAACTCTTGCAATAAGAATTGAAAGAGCACAGGAAAATGCAATGAAAGTTGCTAAATTCTTGGAAAATCATCCTAAGATAGAATGGATTAAATATCCTGGATTGGATTCTTTTGCACAAAAAGACTTGGTTGCAAAACAAATGAAAGGAACAGGAACAATGATTAGTTTTGGACTTAAAGGTGGTTTGGAAGCAGGTAGAAGTTTAATGAACAATGTTAAAATGTGTATCTTGGCTGTTTCTTTAGGAGGAATTGAAACTCTTATTCAACATCCAGCTTCAATGACACATTCAAAAATGACTCAAGAAGCACGTAAAAGTGCAGGAATTGGAGAAGGTTTAGTGCGTTTCTCTGTTGGAATTGAAGATGCACAAGACATAATCAATGATTTACAACAAGCTTTAGAAAAGGCTTAATAATTTTTCAAAGATAAAAGTTCAACTTATATTAATGAAAAAAGCAATACTTTTTGTTCTGTCACTTCTAATGGCAATTTCACCTTGTTTTTCACAAAGAACTCAAAAGGTGGGATTGGTTCTTAGTGGTGGTGGAGCAAGAGGTCTTGCACATATTGGAGCAATTCAAGCTTTGGAGGAAAATAATATCCCCATAGATTATATTGCTGGCTCTTCGGTAGGAGCAATTGTTGGAGCATTATACGCTTCAGGTTATAGTGTTGAAGAAATGAAAAGTTTATTTCTTTCAGAAGATTTTCAACGTTGGCTTTCAGGAAAAGTGGATAAAAATTATTCCTATTTTTTTAAAGAAAATGAAATAGATCCAGCGTTGGTATCATTCACATTTGATACAAAAAATAAATTCAAATTTCAAATACCTTCTTCAGTGGTTAATCCAATACAGATGGATTATGCTTTAATGGAAATATTTGCTGGAGCTTCTGCAGTTGCAAACAATAATTTTGACTCCCTGATGATTCCTTTCTTTTGCATTACATCTGATATTGAAGCAGGAAAAGCAAGTATTAGAAGAAAAGGTGATTTGGGACAAGCAGTAAGAGCATCAATGACATTCCCTTTCTATTTTGCTCCAATAAAAATTGATGGGAAATTGATGTTTGACGGAGGAATGTATAATAACTTTCCTTCAAAAGAAATGCAAGAAATATACAATCCCGATATTATTATAGGGGTTAAAATTTCAGGAAACTATCCTCCTCCAAGAGAAGGGGATATTGTTTCATATCTTCAGAATATTGCAACAAAGGAAACTGATTATAACATCACTTGTAAGAATAGTGTAATAATTGAACCAGATTTAAAACCATATGGCATTTTAGATTTTGGCAGGATGGAAGAAACTTATTCTATTGGATATGATGCAGCTTTGGAAAAGATTTCTGAAATTAAAGGGTTTCAAAAAGATTCAATAAATGAAGATGAATTAACCCAAATTAGAGAGAATTTCAATAAGAGAAAACCTGCTTATGTAATAAATAATGTTATTGTAGAGGGAGTAAATCAATCTCAAAAAAATTATATTGAGAGATCATTATTCTACAATTCTACTGATAAGAATTTTACTGAACAAGTTAAAAGAAATTATTTTTCTTTATGTTTTGACAGAAACATTAAATCTGTTCAGCCATATATGTATTATAATAACTTTTCTCAATCTTATGTTTTAAACTTAAACGTAAACACACAAGAGAGTTTTAAGGTAAAAGTAGGGGGTTTGCTCTCATCAAATCCTATTTCTCATTTATATTTAGGAACAGAATATAATTATTTACATCATCATTCATGGCAGCTAAAAACTAATATATTCTTAGGTAGATATTACACTTCATTTATGACAGGTGTACGATTAGACTATCCTTCTCACTTCCCATTTTTTGCAGAAATTGAGTTTAATGCAAATATATGGAGATACTATAATTTAAAAACAAACTTCTTTGATTTTTCTCCATTAAACTATATTGTTCAAAACGAAACTAATATTCAACTTAATTTAGGAGTTCCAATTGGTGTGAAAGATAAGTTGGTTTTTAATGCTGGCTATGGACTTGTTGATGATGAATATTTTAATATAAAGAATACAACCATTTACGATACGGCAGATAATACAAGATTCCATCATTTTGTATCAGGATTTACAAGATGTCTTTCTTCTTTGAATGATTTTCAATTTCCTACAACAGGAATTTTTTCAAAGATACAATTACAATATATACATGGTAAAGAGAATTTTACTCCAGGAAATACTTCTACTATATCAGATCCTAAAGATAAGCTTCATGGGTGGATGCAATTTAGTTTCCGTCACAAACAATACTTTGACATTACTAAGAATTTTGCATTTGGATTTAATGCAGATGTTTTCTATTCTTTTCAAAACCTCTTTTCCAATTATAATTCAACGCTTCTAAATGCAGGAGTTTATACACCTACATTAGAGACATTCACGCAATTTATGCCAGAATATAGAGCTAATCAATATTTGGCATTTGGAACAGAAAATATCTTTAAAGTAAGTTTTTATAGAATTGATGCTTCGTTTAGATTAAATGGTAATCTTTATGCTCCAATTTCTCGAATAATTACCAAAGATAATAATCTGCCTACATATTCCACTGATTTTTTTAATAAAATATATCTAATAATAAGTTCAACTTTAGTATTCAATACTCCAATAGGTCCTTTAAGCATAATTGCTGGTTATCATCAAAGAGATGATAAAAAAACAAACCCATTTACAATATCAGTTAATTTTGGATACATAATGTTTAACAGAAAAAATATTGACAGATAATTATATGATTGAGGTTAAAAACGTATATAAGTCATTCGGAAATCTTCAAATTCTTAAGGGAATTAATATTGGAATAAATTCATCAGAAATTGTTTCAATAGTTGGAGCTTCAGGAACAGGAAAAACTACTCTTTTACAAATAATAGGAACTTTAAGTAAAGCTGATAAGGGGGAGGTTTGGATTCATGGAAAAGAAACCACTAAAATGACTGAATCACAAATTGCAGATTTTAGGAATAAGGAAATTGGTTTTGTCTTTCAATTTCATCACCTTTTAGCTGAATTTACAGCAATTGAAAATGCCTGCATCCCTGCTTTTATTGCAAAAAAAAGTAAGAGAGATGCCTTTAAGGAAGCAGAAGGACTTTTTGATATTCTCCAAATTAGAGACAGAATGCACCACAAACCTTCTGAGTTATCTGGAGGAGAACAGCAAAGAGTTGCGGTTGCAAGAGCTTTAATCAATAAACCTTCAATTATTTTAGCTGATGAACCTTCTGGTAATTTGGATTCACAAAATGCTAAAGAACTTCATAGCCTATTTTTCTCCCTAAGAGATTTATATAAACAAACATTTTTAATAGTAACACATAATGAAGAATTAGCTAATATGAGCGATAGAAAACTTCTTATGAAAGATGGACAAATAATAGAATAAAAAACCAAAAAATATGAAAGAATCACAATTGATTTATGGAATTAGACCAGTGGTAGAAGCTCTTAGAAGTGGAAAAGAAATTGAAAAGATTTTTCTTCAATCTACTTTGCAGGGAACCCTATTACAAGAATTAAAGGAAGAAATTAGAAAAAGACAGACAGTAGTTCAATATGTTCCTGTTGAGAAATTAAATAGATTAACAAGAAATAATCATCAGGGTGTTGTTGCTGTAATTTCTCTAATTGAATACTATAACTTTGAAGAAATTGTAACACAAATTATTGAAAAAGGAAAGGCCCCATTTCTTTTAATGCTTGATAGAGTAACTGATGTTAGAAATCTTGGTGCAATTGCAAGAAGTGCTGAATGTGCAGGAGTTGATGCAATAATTGTTCCTCAATATTCTTCAGCTCAAATTAATGAAGATGCTATTAAAACATCCTCTGGTGCTCTGTTAAGATTGCCAATTTGCAGAGAAGTAAACCTTAAAACTACTATAAACCTTGCAAAACAAATGGGTGTTAATGTTTTTTGTGCTACAGAAAAAGGAGGAGAACTTTATACACAAGTTTCAATGCAAGAAAGTTTAATGATAGTTATGGGATCAGAAGACACTGGTGTTTCTCCTGAAATTATTAAACTTTGTGATAAAAAAATAAAGATTCCAATCAAAGCAAATATTGAATCTCTAAATGTTTCTGTTGCTGCTGGAATTTTAATGTATGAAGTTGTTAGACAAAGAGATTTAGTATAAATTAAGTTGCCAAAAAGAGAAAATGAGAAATAAGAATAAATTCATAGAAATGATTAAAATATTTGCTTCAAAAATAATTATTTGTGGAGTTTTATCTGTTTTATTTTTTTCTTGTGCTCAAATAGGTACTCCAAACGGAGGGATTTATGATAGAATACCTCCAAAAGCTAAATCTTCAAAACCT
The DNA here is from genome assembly GCA_002423895.1 of Bacteroidales bacterium UBA5515. GTDB lineage: Bacteria > Bacteroidota > Bacteroidia > Bacteroidales > P3 > UBA10566. Next base: position 5,454 of record DIOL01000009.1, read on the forward strand.
CCACATAACTCAACTAATTTTAAAGAAAAATCATTTGAAATAGTATTTGATGAGTATATTAGTACCGAAAATACTTCAGAAGAAATAATTATTTCTCCTCCTCTTAAAAATAAACCAGTTGTTAAGGCTCATCTTAAAACTTTAAAAGTAAGCTGGACAGATACATTAGCTGAAAACACAACTTATATTTTTGATTTTGGGAGTTCAATTATTGATTATACAGAAGGCAACAGGCTAAATAATTTTGTTTACAGTTTTTCAACTGGAAATGTTATAGATACTTTTGAATACAAAGGTAAAGTTCTGGAAGCATATAGTTTGAAACCTGTGGCTAAGAAATATGTCATGCTCTATAAGTCAGAAGAAAAAGATATTGCAAAAAAAGAAAAACCTTCATATATAACAAGAACAGATAGCTCAGGGAACTTTACGTTTCATAATATAGCTCAAGGTAATTATCAAATTCTAGTTCTTGATGATAAGAATCAAAATCTTCTTTATGACCTCGCAGATGAAGCCATAGCTTTTTCAAATGAAAGGATTGAAGCTGCATTATATACCAATGATACAACTAAGAAAATGCCTGTTAAAACAAATAATATTCTTTATTTCTATGAGCCTAGGGATACTTCAATCAATCTTTCTTCAAGTAAATTAATATCTCCATACCATATTCAACTTGCTTTTTCTAATCCAACTACTGATAGCTTGAATTTTGTTTTTAATTATCCAAAACTTATTGGAAAGACAGATAAAAATCTTTTATTGGAATTAAATTCAAAAAAAGATAGTATAGATATTTGGAGTTTAGGGCAAAGATTTGATTCAATTAAGTTTTCTGTTACTGATATTGGATTAAAAGAAGATGTTGAGCTTTATCATGTTAAGAGATTAAAAGAAGAATTGAAAGATACTTTTTCTTTTGTTGTTCCAAAACAAAACTTGCCTTATTTTTCCGAATGTTTATTAGAAATGCCTTTTCCAATAAATAATGATACTCTTTCATTCGATGCTATTAAGATAAATGGAAAAGACACTACAATAATTAAATGTAAACCATCTTCAACATCTCCTCTTTATATTAATGTAGGGAATAAGTTTGAACAAGGCACCAAACAACAAATTAAGATAAGAGAAGGATTGATAAAAAATAAATTAGGTCAAGTAAACGACTCGATTAGTTTCTATTTGACTGTTGATAATGAAATTGATTATGGTAATTTCTTTTTTAGCATCGATGATTCAATATCACAAAACGATTATATCTTAGTGCTAGAAGATATCCAAGGAAAAGAAATAATGACATCATACGCTAAAAATAAAGAAAGAATTTATTTCCTCAATCTAAAAGAAGGAGGATATAAACTCAAAATTATTGTAGATTCAAATAATAATAAGAAATGGGATTATGGTAATTATAAATTAAATATTCTTCCAGAGAAAGTATTTTACTATCAAAAGCCAATCAATATAAGAAAGAATTGGGATGTTGAAGAAGTATTTATTCCATAATTAACATGATTTCAACATAGGGAAATTGCTTATAATCACCCAAAAAAAATATTGTTATTAAAAGGAATATACTGCATATCGGAACAAGTACCATCCTCCGACAAAAGAAAGTATTTATGTCTTTAGTATTCTGATTATAAATTCAAGCTTGATTGATTGTTAAATAAATAGTAAATGCATAACTCGTTGACAAATACTAATTTTTGTATTGTATTCACCTTATTATATAAGAAAAATGTGAACATTGAGTTTGTATTATTGAAGCAAATAAAGCTGTAACTCTATAAAATAATGATTACAGAGTTACAGCTTATTATTGGAACTTATATGTGTTGAACAACAATAAAGATATGAATATTATAATAGCAGTCCTTACTAGGGATGCTATTACAATATATTTACATTCTCTTTTATTTCTTCAATATTCTTATAGAATTAAATATAGCTATTAAAGTAACACCAATATCACCAAAAACAGCTTCCCACATCGAAGCAATACCAAATACCCCAAGAATAATAAATATTAGTTTTATTCCCATTGCAATTATTATATTTTGCCAAACAATATTTCTTGTGCTATTTGATACATCAATAGCATCAATCACTTTTGAAGGAGAGTCTGTCATTAAAACAACATCTGCGACCTCAATTGCTGCATCAGAACCAAGAGCACCCATAGCAATACCAATGTCAGCACGAGCAATTACAGGAGCGTCATTAATGCCATCACCAACAAATGCAATTTTACCATTATTACTTTTATCAATCACGTTTTCAATATGAGTTACTTTATCTTCTGGCAAAAGTTCTGCATAGTATTTATCAATATTTAATTTTGTTGCAAAATCTGCTGCAGCTAATTTATTATCGCCTGTGAGCATTACTGTTAGAATATTCTTTGCCTTAAGTTTTTTTATTGTTTCTATGGCATCATCTTTCAATGTGTCAGAAATAATTATATAACCAGCATAAATATTTTCTATTACAATATGAATAACCGTACCTTTGACATTACAAAAAGGATGATTAATGTTTTCCTTATGCATCAATTTGTCATTACCAGCAAGAATCGTTTTCCCATCAATAACAGCTTTTATTCCATGACCAGATATCTCTTCAAACTGATTAATTCTCGAAATATCTATATTTTTTCCAAAAGCATCATAAATTGATTTTGCAATAGGGTGATTTGAATTAGCTTCAGTATAAGCAGCATATTCCATTATTTGTTCATTTGTAAAACTATTGAATGTAACGATTTCTGAAACTTTAAATTCACCTTTTGTCAATGTACCAGTCTTGTCAAATACCACTGTTTTTACTTGTGTTAGGACATCAAGAAAATTAGAACCCTTAACAAGAATTCCTTTTTTGGATGCACTTCCAATACCACCAAAGTAACCAAGAGGAATACTTATAACCAAAGCACAAGGACAGGAAACCACCAAAACTACTAAAGCACGATAAATCCAATCACCAAATGTTTGACTTGCAAATAAAATAGGCGGTAAAACGGCTAATAGCAATGCACCAAAGACAACAACTGGCGTATAGTATTTTGCAAATGTTGTAATAAATTTTTCAGTTTGAGACTTTTTAGAAGACGCATTTTCAACCATTTCAAGGATTTTTGAAATAGAAGATTCTCTAAAACATTTCGTTACCTTTATTGTTAGAAGTCCATTTTGATTTATCATACCAGATAATACAGAATCGTTTTCCTTAACTTTCCGAGGTACACTTTCGCCAGTTAAAGCAGAAGTGTCTAAAAAAGAACTTCCTTCTATTATTTCACCATCTAGAGGTATTTTTTCCCCAGCTTTTACAATTATTAAATCTCCAACATTTATATCATCAGGTGAAACAATTTTAACATCGCCATTGATCAATAAATTTGCAAAATTAGGTTTGATTTCAAGCAATGATTTTATTGACCTACGAGAACGACCAACTGCAATATCTTGAAACAATTCACCTACTACATAAAATAGCATTACAGAAACAGCTTCAGGCATTGCATCTATTGCAAAAGCTCCTAATGTAGCAATAGTCATTAGAAAATGTTCGTTAAAAATTTGTCCCTTTAATATATTTCTTACAGCCTCAGCAATCACTTTCCACCCTACAATAATATAAGCTATTACAAATACAAAATATTCCGCAAAATGGAAGGGGGTATTATGTAATGATTTCTCAAATATAATACCGATAAGTAAAATTAAAAGAGCAGAAACGACTTTAATAATTGCAGGTCTGTGTTCTGACAATTCACTTACATTATTATCTTTATTATTTTCCAAGACTTCCACTTTTGGTTCAATTTCCTTAATTTTTGATATAACCTTTTTGATATTATATGTATCTATGGTAAGTGTCAAATTTGCAAAATTAACATTCACAAATTTCACTTCTTCCATTTTTCTAATTTTATCTTCGATTTTATTTGCACAGTTGGCACAATCAAGATTTTTAAGTTTATATTTTTTCATTTATTTTATATTTTTCCAAGTAAAAAAGACTAATCTACAGTAGATTCCAAGCCTGTTTTCACTTTATAAACTTTTTGAATTTCGGAAACATAGATAATACCATCACCATGATTGCCTGTTCTTCCTCTGTTTGAAATAATACTAACTATTTTTTCAACATCAGAATCATTACATACTATTTCAATTTGAACTACTTTACTATCTGTTATAGAAAAGTATGTTGAAATAGATGATTCATCGCCTTCAAAATTACCTGTACCTTCAGCCATAGAAACAGTTATATTGGGAAAACCATCTAACTTTAATTGATTCAATATATCATTTACTTTAAATGGTTTTACAAATGCTTTTATTTCTTTCATAAATATTTTTTTATTATTGATTAACAACTCATTTCGCCTGCATTTTTCTTTGCAGAAAGCAAATTATATGCTCCTTTAATAACCACTTTTGTATTCTTAATATCAAATCCTTCTGGTAATGTTATTTCTGTATATCCAGAATCAGAAACTCCTTTATGTATTTGTACCATCCGATATTCAGTAAAAGGTTTTCCTCCTTCTTTTTTATTCCTTACAAATAGAAATATATAATCCTTGTCATCAAAGCTAACAATTGCTTCTGATGGTATAGAGGTTACCTCATTAGTTGAAGCTTCTATATGTGCATTAACATACATTCCTGGTAATAGATTTTTACAACGACTTGAAACATTTGCATATACTTTATAAGTTTTATCCGCATTCACAGACTTTCCTATTTGATATATTGATGCTTCATGTTCTTCTCTTTCTCCATTAATAAAGAAATGAATTTTTTGTCCATTTGAAACTTTATCTGCATCCTTTTCAAACAAATTAAGCTCAAGGAATAGTTTATCTGTATTTATTATCTCAAATAAAATATCTGATGGCGAAACGCTTTTTCCAATGCTTATATTGGCTGTTTTTACATAGCCAGAAATAGGTGAAACTAAAGCTATTGACCTGCTTATATTATCTTCATTCAATTTTAAAGGATTAATGCCTATAAGTGATAATTTCTGTTCCAAGGCATTTACTTGAACTTTTAGACTTTTGTAGTCAGAGGTAACTTGTTGCATATTCTTTTGGGAGGATATACCATTTTTATAAAGTTCTTCTTGACGATCATATTCAGCCTTAGTAAATTTTAATTTACTTTTTGCTTCAAGATAATCTCGCTGAATGTCTACAAATTCAGGATTTTCTAAAACAGCAAGCGTTTGTCCCTTTTTAACAGTATTGCCAGGCATAAGCTTTGTGCTTTTTACAAAACCACCCATATGCATACAAACTGTTGCAAGATTTTGAGGAGCAACACCTATTAAGCCACTTACTTTAAGAGTCCCACTTATTGAACGGTATTCAATTGTTCCCATTTGAATGTCGGCAAGTTTTATCTGATCTTCTCGCATTTCAACAATATTTTCAGGTAGTATTTCAACCTCTTTAGCTTCTTTGTCTACTTTTTTGCCGCCACTACAAGAGGCTAATGATATAAATATAGCAAATATAATTGCTGATGATATAAATTTATTTTGTGTCATAATACATTTGTTTAAAAGATTTTACCTTTAATGAAATCAATAGAAATAATTGTTTGGTTATAGTCGTTAAGTGCATTGAGATAATTAAGCTTAATGCTCAAAGCACGGCTAAGACTTTGGATATAACCAAAATAATCTAATGATCCTGTTTGATAACTTTTTGTTGCTTGATCAATAATTAAATCAGCTTCAGGAATAGCTTGTCTTTCATAATAATCAAGACTGTTACTATATTTTGAATATTCTTCTATTAAGGAATTATAGTTTCCAATAAGTGATTTTGAATAATTTTCAAAATTAATCTGAGCAACTTGTTGTTTAATTTTTGCTGCTTTAATTTTTGAAGTATAAGGAGTAAACCAAAGTGGAATTGAAATATTAGCTTGAACACCATTAAAACGATCTCCAAGACCAAAACTGCGTTGAAGTCCATTTATTTCCTGAGTCCCTTGCATAGTTTGGCTGAAGTATCCAATTCCCCAATCAGGCAGCATCTTGCTTTTTTCTAATTTAGTTTCTAATGCTGATAATTCAAGTTGCTGCTGTGCAAGTCCTAATGAAGGGTTATCAGATATTGATAAACTATCTGCTGATGGAGAAAAATCAAAGCGACATAATACAGTATCGGTTGGATATATAGTTAATGTTGTATTTAAAAGTATATTCAATTTCTGATTTAATATATTTATATCAGCATTTACTTGCTTTAATTGGTTTTTAACTTCCATGCTTTGCGAACGAGCTGTAATCATTTCCAAACGATTTGTTTCTCCCGTTTTTAATCTTAACTCCGCTGCATATTGAAATCTTGAGTAAAGACTGTCTTGAAGTACAAACAATTTCTGTTTTGAGTAATAATAAGCAAGTTGCCAGTAAATTTGTTTTACTTGTGTTGCAATTTCAAGTTGAGACGTTTTTAACTCCCATTGACTGCTTTTCACATTTGCATTTGCTAATTTATTTTGATTTACGTAAACAGTAGGAAATGAAAATGACTGTGAAATAGTAAAAGTATTATCCTTAGAATATGAATTTATTTGACCATATTGTCCTTCAATAGAAGTTTTTGGAATATCAATTGCATTTCCTTTTAAAGCTTTCTGAATATCTACAGAATAAGCAGAAGAACGTATAGATAAATTACTATCCAATGCAATTTGAATAGCTTGTTTTAAATTTATTCTTCTTATTTCTTGAGCATTTGTAGTATTATAAAAAGATGATCCAATAAATAATAATATTAACAACGACAAGGCTTTTGCAGATTTGCGTTTAAATATTGATTTAAAACTTTTACTTGAAAAGACAATATAAAAAATTGGTAAGATAATAAGAGTTAATATAGTTGCTGTAATTAATCCACCAATAACAACTGTTGCCAATGGTTTTTGAACTTCTGCTCCTGCAGAAGTTGATAATGCCATAGGAAGAAAACCAAGTGAGGCAACTGAAGCCGTCATCAAAACTGGACGCAAACGTGTGTGCAATCCTTTTAGTACCCTTTCTACAATATCAGTGACTCCATCTCTTTCGAGTCGATTAAATTCTGCAATAAGTACAATTCCATTAAGTACTGCTATACCAAACAATGCAATAAATCCAACTCCAGCAGAAATAGAGAAATTCATTCCCCTAAGCCATAGAGCAAAAATCCCACCAATTATAGACATGGGTACAGCTGAGAATATTAATAAAGCTTGTTTTACTGAATGGAATGTGAAAAACAAAAGCACAAATATTAGTAATAAAGCAACAGGAACTGCAATAGATAATCTTGCTTTTGCAGCTTGAAGGTTTTGAAATTGACCTCCATAATTTACATAGTAACCAGTTGGTAATTGTACTTTTTTATCAATTTGTTTAGATACATCATCTATTACACTTTCAATATCACGATTACGAACATTAAAACCAATTGTAATCCTTCTTTGAGCATTTTCTCTGGTAACCTGTGCTGGACCTGATTTAATTTCAATATCAGCAATTTGTTCAAAAGGTATTTGCCCCCCATTAGGAAGAGATACCATTAAGTTTTTGATATTATCTATGTCTTGACGATAATCTTTATCTAAACGTACTACAAGCCCAAAACGTTTTTCTTGATCATAAACAACTCCCGCCTGACTTCCTGCAAAGGCAGAACGTAAGATACGATTTACATCTTCAATTGAAATACCGTATTGAGCTAAACGATCTCTGTTATATTCAACCTGAACCTGAGCTAATCCAGTAACTTTCTCAACATTAATATCTTCAACACCTTCTATTTTTTGAATTATTTTTTCAACTTCTGATGCTTTTTCTGATAATGTATTAAGGTCGTCACCAAATATTTTTATTGCAATATCTTGCTTTGAACCTGAAAGCAATTCATTTGAACGCATTTGAATAGGCTGTTGAAATTCAAATTTTACACCTGCCAAAGGAATCAAAGCTTCTTCCATTTTCTCAACAAGTTCTTCTCGAGTTTTAGCACTTGTCCATTCACTTTTGTCTTTAAGAGTTATGATATAATCTCCCGTTTCCATTGGTGTAGGATCGGTTGGTATTTCACCTGCTCCTATTTTACATACAGTATGTTTTATCTCAGGAAAATTAGCAAGTAATATTTTATTAGCTTTTTTTACCTGTTCAACAGTATTTGAAAGGGAACCTCCCTGCAAAGTAATTACACCTGCAGCTAAATCTCCTTCTTCGAGTTGTGGGATAAATTCACCTCCCAAACTACTAAATACAAACAAGCTAAAGATAAATAATACAATAGCAGAAAGAGATATCAGTAATTTACGCTTAAGTGCAAATTTAATAATAGGAGTAAAACCTTTATGAATCCAATCTATAAGCTTATCGGAGAAATTGCGTTTATGTTCTGTCTTTTTGCTTAAAAATAAAGCAGAAATCATAGGAATATATGTTAGAGAAAGAATAAATGCACCCAAAATAGCAAAGGATACTACTTGTGCCATTGGGACAAACATCTTCCCTTCAATACCTACCAAAAAAAGAATAGGCATATAAACAATTAAGATAATTATCTCACCAAATGCTGCTGCTGTTCTTATTCGGCCTGAAGCTTGGAAAACCTCTTCATCCATTTGTTTTTGAGAAAGCTTTACAACTCCTTGATGGCGATCTTTGCCCAAAGAAGAGATTCGATGTACTACACTTTCTACAATTATTACCGATCCGTCTACAATCAGACCAAAATCAATAGCTCCCAAACTCATTAAGTTGCCAGATACACCGAAGAAATTCATTAATGATATTGCAAAAAGTAATGAAAGAGGAATAACGGAAGCTACAATCAGCCCCGCTCTCATATTACCTAAGAACAATACCAAAATAAAGATAACAATTAAAGCTCCTTCAATTAAATTTCTTGAAACTGTTCCAATTGCCCTATCTACAAGATCAGAACGATTTAAGAAAGGTTCTATTTTAACTCCTTTAGGCAAAGATTTTTGAATAGATTCTATCCTTTTTTCAACGTTCTTTATAACCCCATTCGCATTAGCTCCTTTTAGCATCATTACAACTCCACCAACAGCTTCTGTTGTGTCAACAACAAATGCTCCATAACGAGTTGCATTTCCGTATTGAACAGTTGCAACATCACGAATTAAAATAGGAGTACCTGATGCATTGTTTTTAACTACAATTTTCTCAATATCCTCTAATGTTTTTATCAAACCTATACCACGAATAAAATAAGCTGTAGGTTTTTTATCAATATAGGCACTTCCTGTATTTTCGTTATTTTTTTGTAGAGCATCAAAAATATCATTAAGTGTAAGATTCATACTCCTTAATGTTTCTGGATTAATAGCAATTTCATATTGCTTAACAAATCCACCATAGCTATTAATATCAGCTACACCTGGAGTCCCCAACATCTCACGACGTACTACCCAATCCTGTATAGTACGCAGTTCCATTGGAGAATATTTGTTTTCATATCCTTTATCAACAGCAAGATGGTATTGATAAATTTCTCCTAATCCTGTTGAAATTGGAGCTAATTCTATTTTTGCTAATCCCTCAGGAATCAGCTCTTCTGCTTCTTTTAGCTTTTCGCTCATTTGTTGACGTGCCCAATACACATCTACATCATCTTTAAATACAACTGTTATTACAGATAATCCCAATCGAGAAATGGAACGTAGCTCAATAATATTAGGAATGTTTGCAACTGCTACTTCAATTGGAGAGGTAATAGTGCTTTCAACTTCCTGAACAGCTAAAGATGGTGCAAGAGCTATAACTTGCACTTGGTTATTTGTTATATCTGGAGTTGCATCAATAGGTAATTGAGTTATTGAGTATATTCCCCAACCAATTAATGCAAAAACAAATAATCCAATAATAAATTTATTCTTTATTGAAAAATGAATGATTTGTTTTATCATATATAAATATCTAAATAAGTTAATACAACTACATAATAATCCCCTTTATTTGATAAATAAATAAGGAAATAAAAAATAATATTAACTATATTTAGGAGGATTCCAGATATAACTTATATTGAAAGAGGTATATGTGCTATTATATACAGGAAACTGAACTTTTGAAGAAGAATAACAGTCTAAATTAATATTACAGTTCATGTGGTATATAGGTGAAACACAACGATGACATAAACAAGAACCAGGACAATGATTTGTTGTATGTTGATGATTATGGCAGTCCGTATCTTGATATATCTCCATCATTCCCACAAGATTATCCTTATGAATATTTGGACTGTGAAATGATGTAAATATTACAAAAAAGAAAAATAATATATATCCGAGTCCCTTCATTTTTTTATTTAATCACTCTTTTATTAAGTTACAAAGGTATAAAGAAATATTTTAACTCCTAATTAATTGCTTGTTTTTTTCCCATTGTTACAACAACATTTAGAATTATTCTTACAAGTAGGACGACAAACAAATATTTGTCTATAAATATCATCCATTGATGAGATTTGATCCTTATGTAATATATTTTTTAGTTTATAGTATTGTTCAACAGATTGGTGCAAAAGTTGTTTTTGAAAATAAGTTACTTTATTTTCAAGCTTATTAATTGCTGTAGTATCATAAGGTTTATTTTCAATATAATTCATCAAAACTTCTTGGGAAAGATGCAAACTATCTGCAATTCGAATAGCAATATTTTGATGTTCTTTTTTAATAATAGTATACTTTTTCTGCTGTGCTTTGTCAAGAGAAAGAGTTTCTGAGACATAACATTGAGTTTTTGATTTTTCAATCCTCTTTTCTTCTTTTAAATTAGAACAGCAACTATTACTTAAAAAGAAAAAGATATTTACTCCTAATAATAATAGTAATGTTATTATAATTCCAATAAAATATGACTTTTTCATTATTTAGATTTTTCTATATTAAGTAATTCTGAAGGATAATAATTTACCAAGATGTCAAAATAATTATCTTCCATAAATTTATCATAAGTTTTTTGTGATATTTCTTTAGATACATAATCGGTTTTAGTAAAAGATAATATATTAAGGGTCATAAATAAGATTAAGAAAGCAAAACCAACGTTTATACTTTTATAAGCCCATTTAGGTAATAAATCTTTTTTTGCTATCCTCATTTGAATCTTTTGAAACAAATATGGATTAGCTTCTTTTATTTTATCCTTTATTAATAAATCTTCCATTTTATATTTTGTAATTCTCAAAATAATCAATTTATATATTAAGACATATAATTGTGCATAACCTTACACCTAAACAAATATATTCATTTTACTCTTATCACTATAAACCTCATTCTTTATGAATAATTATTATAGCATGGAATTAAAATAGTGTTTAGTAAATAGAAATGTTTATTTGGATTTTAATTTATGATTATTGATATTATGATACTAGTGAAGAGATTAAAACATAAAAATAATGCTTGAAATTTGCTGTATATTAAATAAAGATGTATCTTTGCAAACTTGAATATTTAAAATAATAAGTAATTAAAAGCTATTATGGCAGTAAAAATTAGACTACAACGTAATGGAAAAAAGGGACAACCTTTTTATCATATCGTTATTGCGGATGCTCGAGCAGCACGTGATGGAAAATTTATTGAAAAGATTGGGACTTATAATCCTATGACTTCTCCTGCAACCATTAATTTGGATACAGAAAGAGCTTGTCAATGGTTGAAAAATGGTGCACAACCAACAGATACCGCTAGAGCAATTCTTTCTTATAAAGGAGTTATGCTTAAACGTCATCTTCAAATTGGAGTTGAGAAGAAAGCAATTACTCAAGAAGTTGCTGATGCTAAATTTAATGCATGGTTAACTGAAAAAGAAAATAAGATTGCTGCAAAGAAGGAAGAGAAAAGAAATTCTTTGAAAGCAGATGCAAAAAAAGCTTTAGCTGCAGAAATGGAAGTTAATGCAAAACGTATTGCAGAAATTGAAAAGAAGAAAGAAGAAATAGAAGCAGCTAAGAGAGCTGAACTAGAAGCTGCAAAGGCTCAAGCAGAAGAAACTCCTGCACAAGCTGAAACTTCAGAAGAAACATCTGAAGAACCAAAAGCTGAATAATTGTAAATAATAATTCTTCATAATGATTGCAAAGACCGTATTCTTTAATTAGGAACGGTCTTTTTTTTCTTATACAATAATTACACATATATAATAGTAGTAATTTATCTAAAAATTTTAATTATGGACAAAAAAGAAACTTATTATTTAGGGAAGGTTGTCAAGCCTTTTGGCTTTAAAGGCGATTTGGTTTTGTTTTTTGATGTTGATGAACCTGAAGAGTATTCAAAACTTGATGGTGTTTATATTGAAATAAATAAATTATTAGTGCTTTATCCAATTAGTTCAATAAGATTAAATGGGAATAAGGCAATAGTTAGATTTGAAAACATTACTCCAGATGATAGCTTAAAGCTTATAGGCAAAGATCTTTATTTGCCTCTTTCTCTTCTTCCAAAACTTGATGGGAATAAGTTCTACTTCCATGAAATAGTTGGTTATGAAGTTGTGGATAGAGAAAAAGGGAATATTGGAATTATTGAATCTGTAATTGAATATCCAGCTCAACCACTTTTTTCTATAAAATTAAACCAAAAAGAAATATTAATTCCTATAATTGATAAAATAATTCAAAAGGTCGACAGAGACGCTAAGATAATATATATCAATGCTCCCGCAGGGTTGATAGATTTGTATTTATCGTAAAAAGAAATTTATTTATCGTTATTCGATAAAAATATTTGTTTATTCGAAAAATAAATTGTTATTTTGCATCATTAAAATTACAATTTATGAAACTTAGTACAAAAATAAATACAATACGAACAATTAAAATAGGATTTGATATTACAATTATTGCATTATCACTATTTCTAATATACTTTATTTATTTAGGGGTTAGAGAAATGTCTGCATCATTACCTAAATCAAAATTAGGAATTATGTTGGCTCAAGTTGTTCCTAACAAAATTTCAAGTTCTAATGATTTTGTTATAAAGGCAAAAAATAGTGATGCTGTAGTTACTACTTATATCGACTCCTATAAAATAGCTTTTAATGTTAAGAATAGCACTAATGCAAAGATTCCAATAATCTTTAAGATTGTTTTTCTATTGGCTCTTAATCTTAACTTATTTTTTCTAATATTTGTTTTCTTTCAAGCCAGCAGAATACTTTCAAGTATAATTAGAGGGATTAGGAATGAAAAAGAAAATCTTCATCACTTCATTTTTAATAAAAGAAACATAAAACGTTTTCAGTATATATCTTATGGATTTATAGCAATGCCATTATTTGAACTTATAATTTATTTTTCTGATTCTATATTCTTAAAAAAATATTTTTTAATAGAAGGGTTTACGATAGAACCAATAATAGGGCTAAGTTCAATTTCATGGGATTATATTTTCATAGGATTATTATTTATTTCTTTAATTGAAGTTATAAGAAGAGGTATGTCTATTCAGGAAGAGAATGATTTAACGGTTTAGTTAGTGAAAGGAAATAAAGAGATGTCGATAGTTGTAAATTTAGATGTGATGATGGCAAAGAGAAAGATTGGCCTAGGAGAATTGGCTCAAAAGGTTGAATTAACTCCTGCAAATCTTTCAATACTTAAAACAGGAAAAGCAAAGGCAATACGTTTTTCAACACTTGAAGCAATTTGTAAGGTGTTGGAATGTCAGCCAGGTGATATATTAGAATTTGAAGATTCAACAAACAATGATAATTCAATAGATAACAAATGATAAAATTAAATAGCTTTATTAACCAAAACAAAAACAAAATGAAAAGGAAACTTTTATTAGTAATGGTATTGTGCTTAACAATCATTACTACAGGATTTGCTCAACCTGGAGCAAAAAAAGAAAAGAAAGCTCTTGATTTAAACGAGGAAATCAAATTAGATGGAAAAGTGCGTTATGGCAAACTTTCTAATGGACTTACCTACTATGTAAGAGCAAACAAGAAACCAGAAAACAGAGCTGAGTTTCAAATTGCAGTTAATGCAGGATCTGTTCTTGAAGAAAAAGATCAATTAGGATTAGCTCACTTCACTGAACACATGGGATTTAATGGAACAAAACAATTCCCAGGAAACACACTAATTGACAATTTAGAAAAAGAAGGAATTGTATTTGGTCGTGAAATTAATGCATACACAGGATTTGACCAAACAGTTTATATGGTAACTCTTCCTACAGACAAACCAGAATTGTTTGATATGGGATTGAAAATTCTTGATGGATGGGCATTTGGAATGCTTATGACAGATAAAGAAATTGAAAAAGAACGTGGAGTTATTACAGAAGAATGGCGTTTGGGGCAAGGAGCTCAAGACCGTTTGAGAATGAAAACTTGGCCTACAATGTTAAAAGGTTCTCTTTATGCAGAACGTCTTCCTATTGGAACTTATGAAAGTCTTCAAAATTTCAAACCAGAGGCAATCAGACGTTTCTACAAAACTTGGTACCGTCCAGAAAATATGGCAATAATTGTTGTAGGAGATTTCGATGCTGATGAAATGGTACAAAAGATAAAAGATCATTTCCAAATGAATGTAGCTCCTTCAACTCCTTTAAATCGTCCTGTTATAACATTACCTGATAATAAAGAACCTTTAATTGCAATTGCAACAGACAAAGAAGCAACAAGTAATTCAATTCAATTCTTTTATAAACACCCAAGCAAACAAAGGAAAACTATTGGGGATTTTAGAGAAATAGCATTAATTCATGGACTATTTGATCAAATGATTAATGCTCGTCTACAAGAGCTTTCAGATAAGAAAGATTGTCCATTTATGTATGCAGGAATTGGTTACGGTAATTTCTTAGCACGTCCAACAGATGCTTTTATGGGATTTATTCAAGCAAAAGATGGAAAAGTTATGCCAGCATTTGAAGCAGTTTTGATGGAAAATCAAAGAGCAGTTCAACATGGTTTCCTTCAAACAGAATTAGATAGAGCTAAAGAAAACTTATTACTTCAATATGATAAGGAAGCTAAAGAAGAATCAAAAACAGAAAGTTCACGTTTAGCAGCAAGTTATGTTGACAATTTCTTAGAAGGAACACCAGTTGCTGGAGCAAGAATTGAAAATAAATATGCTAAAGAATTAATGGAAGACATTACTCTTGAAGAAGTAAACGCATTAATTAAAAAATGGATAACTGATGAAAACTTCGTTGTAAATATAACTATGCCAGAAAAGAAAGGCAATAAAGTTCCAACTGAAAAAGATGTTATGAACTTAGTTGCTAAAGTAAAGAAAGCAAATACTAAACCTTATGTTGATAATGTAAAAACTGAACCTTTCCTTGCAAAAGAACCAAAAGCAGGAAAAGTTAAATCAAAAACAGAAAATACTGAATTCGGATTTACTGAATTAGTTCTTTCAAATGGAGCAAAAGTTATTCTTAAACCAACTACATTCAAAAATGACGAAATACTTGTTAGTGCATGGAGTGCAGGTGGAACATCACTTTATCCAGACAATAAAATTGTAAATGCTAAATTTGCTGCTTCAATTATTGATGGTAGTGGTATTGGTAACTATGATAACTCTCAATTGATGAAGTTTTTGAAAACTAAAAATGTTGGAGTAACTCCATATATTAATGATTTGGAAGAAGGATTTAGAGGAAACTCATCTCCAAAAGACTTTGAAACTCTTCTTCAATACATGTATATGTTCTTTGAAGTTCCAAGAAAAGATAAAGACATATTAGATAAAGAAATCTCTCAACTACAAACTCAAATTCAAATGGTTAAAAATATGCCAGAATTTGACTTCCAAATGAAGTTAATGAAGACTATGTATCCAAATGATAAGAGAACTATCCTAATCCCTACAGAAGAACAAATAAAGAAAATGAACATAGATGAAATGTACACAATATTCCGTGAACGTTTCTCAGATGCATCAGACTTTACTTTCACATTCGTTGGAAACTTCGGAATTGACACAACAATAGCTCTAATTGAAAAATATATTGGAGGAATGCCTTCAAAAGGAAAGAAAGAACAATGGCAAGACAGAAGCACAGCTTTTGCTAAGGGCGTTATTGATGAAGTAGTTTATAAAGGAGAAGCAGAAAAAGGAATGTTAGCTTTAGTAACTAACAGACCATTTGAATGGAATCAAAAAGAAGTTATGGCAACAAACATACTTGGAGATATCTGTAATATTAAGCTTGTTGAAACAATTCGTGAAGAATTGGGAGGAACATATTCACCTCAATTTGACTTAAGTTTTGACAAATATCCAAAGCCAGAAGCTACAATGATGGCATTCTATGGATGCGATCCAAACACAATTGACAAACTAACCAATGCAACTTGGGGAGTATTTGACAAAATTATCAATGAAGGACCAACAGATGTTGACTTAGCAAAGGTTAAAGAACAATTAATCCGTGCAAGAGAAAAGAATATTCAAGAAAATAATTTCTGGACATCATCAATTAAAGGTTCAATTTGGTATGAAAACCCACTTAGAACACTTGAACAATACAAAGCAGCAGTAAATGCTATAACAAAAGATGACGTTCAAGCAGTAGCTAAGAAATACATTGATCATAAAGATAATGTTAGAGTAAGTTTGAAACCAGCAGCAATGCAACCAGCAAAGTAAGAAAACAAGAGTAAAAAAGAATAATTTCTTTCAGAGGTAGTCTCAATTGAGATTGCCTCTTTTTTTATGTCAAGAAATAAGGTTTACAATTACCCCAAACCATAGAGTAGAGTTTTTTGTCTAATTATTATTTATTTATACAAGGAAAAAGTCTACTAAAATCAAGGAAAAATTTATTAAAAAGAGGAATAAATTTTGCAAGGTGGCAGGATGTTGATTACATCCTGCCAGGATGTAGTGTGCAAGGTGGCAGGATGCAGTATGTAAGGTGGCAGGATGTAAAACTTAAACTTGATCTTTGTAAACTTATATAAGGGTTTGATAAACTTAAATCAAGTGAAAATAAAATTTCTTCCTTTTTCAAACTCTTTATTCGTATCTTTGTAATCTAATAATTTGTTTTTTATGATTTGTATTGAAGAAAACCTTTATTTAAGAGAAATATGCAGGGAAGATGCACAAGAGATTTTTGATGCTATTGATACTAATAGACCTTATTTTGAAAAATGGTTGCCCTTTGTCCCTTTTACTAAAAGCATTAATGACTCATTAGAATATATACTTTCTGTAATAAATTCGAATGAGTTGGTTTATGCTATTCGAGAAGGTGAAACATTTTTGGGCATTATAGGATTTAAAGAAACTAATTTTGATACAAAAACAACTGAATTGGGCTATTGGTTAAAGGAAGAATATCAGGGTAGAGGGATAATTACAAAGGGAGTAAAGATATTATGCGAAAATGCTTTTAAGGAAAGAGGAATAAAGAGAATAATTATTAAGGTTGAGGTTGGAAATAATAAGAGTAAATCTATTCCAGAGCGTTTGGGTTTTGTTTTGCAGGGAATAGATAAAGATACTTTTTGTTATAATAAAGTAGTTGAGTCTTATGTTTACTATAAAGATTATAATTGATTTGATATGAGAAATAATCTATTCGTTTGTATTTTATTTTTATTAGCTTTTCTAATTCATCCATTTAACAAATCTTTTTCTCAAAACGAAGATCCAAATAAAATTAAAACTGGAGCTGAAAGGATTGAAGAATATTTATATTGTTTTGAAGGAAAGAAGGTTGGTATTGTAGCCAATCAAACTTCTGTTATTGGAAATACTCATTTAGTAGATTCTTTGATAAGTTTGGGAGTAAATTTAAGAGCAATTTATTGTCCTGAACATGGATTCAGGGGAGAGGCAGAGGCTGGAGCAAAGATAAATTCTTCAATAGATGAGAGAACAAATCTTCCAATAATATCTCTTTATGGCAATAATAAAAAGCCCAAGAAAGAAGAATTTCAGCAAAATGATATTATTGTTTTTGATTTGCAGGATGTAGGAACAAGATTTTACACTTATATCTCAACGCTTCACTATGTTATGGAAGCTTGTGCCGAAAGTAATATTCCTTTAATTGTTCTTGACAGACCAAATCCCAATTCTTACTATATTGATGGACCTGTTTTAAAAGATACATCACTTGTTTCCTTTGTTGGAATGCATCCAGTGCCAATTGTTTATGGAATGACAATAGGGGAGTATGCAAGTATGATTAATGGAGAAGGATGGTTGGGAACTTCCAGCAAAAGAGTAATTGGAGAAAAGGGTAATTTACTTTGCAACTTAATTGTTATTCCTTTAGAAAATTACAATCATAAAACTCATTATTCATTACCAGTTGCTCCAAGTCCAAACCTAAAAACTTATAATGCAATTGCACTTTATCCTTCAATTTGCTGGTTTGAAGGAACACCCATAAGTGTTGGAAGAGGGACAGAAACACCATTTGAAATAATAGGTTTTCCAAACTATGTATCATTAAATAAAAAATTAAAGATTACTATTTTTACTCCAGTAGCAATTAAGGGAGTTAGTGATAATCCTCCTTATAAAAATGAGCAGTGTAGAGGCTTAGAACTCCAATCTAATAGAAAAGGAGGCATAAACCTAAGCTATTTAAAGGAAATGTATGATAGATACCCCAATAAAGATAATTTCTTTCAGCCTTTCTTTGATAAACTTGCAGGTACAAAGGAGTTAAAAAACCAAATTAAACTAAATCTACATTCAAAAGACATAAAAAAGACTTGGAAAAAAGACTTGGAAGAGTTTAAGGAAATAAGAGAAAAGTATTTGATTTATAAGTAGTATTTCTCTTATTTAAAATCAAAAAAGTCTTTTCTGATTTTTGTATAATCTTATTCCTGTTTTATATCATCTTTTGTTAAAAAAAGGATGTCTTTTTATCCTTTTTGCCTATTATTTTTGAGTTGCTAAAAGATTATATTTCTTCATTAGCTAAAAAAGAATTATTTTTGCAAGTTAATTGTATAAATTCATAATTTTAAATTGTTCTATGTTTGAAAATTTAAGTGAAAAGTTAGAGAAATCGTTTAAGATACTGAAAGGTCATGGCAAGATTACTGAAATTAATGTTGCAGAAACATTAAAAGAAGTTAGAAAAGCTTTGATTGATGCCGATGTTAGTTATTCAATTGCTAAGGAGTTTTGCGATACTGTTAAACAAAAGGCTTTAGGGAAGAATGTTCTTACTGCAATTGAGCCAGGTCAATTGATGATTAAGATTGTTAATGATGAGCTTACCGAACTAATGGGTAAGGAAGCTCAGCAAATTGACATTAAAGGCTCACCAGCCATTATACTTATTGCAGGATTGCAAGGTAGTGGTAAAACAACTTTTTCTGCAAAACTTGCCAATTACTTAAAAACAAAGAAAGGAAAATCTGTTTTGCTAACAGCTGGAGACGTTTATCGTCCTGCTGCTATAAATCAATTGCAGATTCTTGGTGAGCAGATTGGAATTGATGTATATACAGAAGAAACAAAAGATCCTGTCTTGATTGCAAAAAATGCTGTAAAGACAGCTAAAGATAAAGGAATTAATGTTGTTATTGTCGATACTGCAGGTCGTTTGGCAGTTGATGAAGA
The DNA here is from genome assembly GCA_002423895.1 of Bacteroidales bacterium UBA5515. GTDB lineage: Bacteria > Bacteroidota > Bacteroidia > Bacteroidales > P3 > UBA10566. Next base: position 25,105 of record DIOL01000009.1, read on the forward strand.
AATGATGAATGAAATTTCCAACATTAAGAAAGCTATCAATCCTCAAGAAACATTATTTGTAGTTGACTCAATGACTGGTCAAGATGCCGTAAATACTGCAAAAGCATTTAATGATAAATTAGATTTTGATGGAGTTGTTCTGACCAAACTTGATGGTGATACTCGAGGTGGTGCTGCTCTAACAATTCGCCATGTTGTTAATAAGCCAATTAAATTTGTTGGAATTGGTGAAAAGATGGAAGCCTTAGATGTTTTCTATCCTGATAGAATGGCTTCACGTATTTTGGGAATGGGAGATATTGTTTCATTGGTTGAAAAAGCTCAAGAACAATATGACGAACAGGAAGCAAGAAAGATTTCCAAGAAATTAAAGACAAACGATTTTAACTTTAACGATTTTCTTAGTCAGATAAACCAAATTAAGAAAATGGGTAATGTTAAAGACCTTATGGGAATGATTCCAGGAGTTGGAAAGATGATGAAGGATGTTGATATAGACAATGATGCTTTTAAAGGTATTGAAGCAATTATTGGTTCAATGACTCCATTTGAAAGAGAAAATCCTTCAAAGATTGATGGAAGTAGAAGAAAGAGAATTGCAAAAGGAAGTGGAAAAACAATTGAAGAGGTTAATCGCTTGTTGAAACAATTTGAAGAAACAAGAAAGATGATGAAGATGGTTAGTGGGGGAAATAAAATGAATGCACTTAAAAACTTAAGAAGAAGATAATATGGAAAAAGCACCAAAAATTATTGATGGTAAACAAATTGCCAGTGAAATAAAGAAAGAATTGGCTCAAGAAGTTATAGCTCTTTTAGATGAAGGCAAACGACCACCTCATTTGGTTGCTGTAATTGTTGGAGAAGATGGAGCAAGTCAGTCTTATGTTGCAAGCAAGGAAAAGCAAAGTAAGGAAGTAGGCTTTATGTCCTCTGTTTATCGTTTCCCAGAAACACTAACTGAAGAAGAACTTTTAAATACAGTTGATTTCCTTAACAACGACAACGAAGTAGATGGCTTTATTGTTCAATTACCTTTACCAAAACATATAAACGAACAAAAAGTAATAGAGAGAATAAATTACAAAAAAGACGTTGATGGATTTCATCCTATGAATTGTGGAAGATTAATGAATAATATGCCAAGTTTTCTTCCTGCAACACCTTTTGGAGTTATAACTATGCTTGAAAGAGCAAAAGTAGATACAGTAGGTAAGAATTGTGTTGTTGTTGGAAGAAGCAATATTGTTGGAACACCAATGTCAGTTTTGATGTCAAGAAATAATTCTAATGCTAATTGTACAGTAACTCTTTGCCATAGCAAAACAAAAAATCTTAAAGATATTTGCTTAAATGCCGATATTCTTATTGTTGCAATAGGTAAACCAGAATTTATTACTAAGGAAATGGTTAAAGATGGTGCAGTTGTAATTGATGTTGGTATTCATAGAATTGAAGATTCAACTAAAGAAAAAGGTTATAGAATTGTTGGGGATGTGAAGTTTGATGAAGTAGCTCCAAAATGTTCTCAAATAACTCCAGTTCCAGGAGGAGTTGGTTTATTAACAGTTGTTTCTTTATTACAAAACACTCTAAAAGCTTACAAACACGAAATTTATCCAGAGGATTAATATATAAATATTTTGACACAGGAAGAAAGAATTGAAAAAGGGGAATTGCTTCCAGTTATGGAAGAATTCTACTCTTTGCAAGGAGAAGGTTATAATACAGGAAGAGCAGCTTACTTTATCCGTATTGGAGGATGTGATGTTGGATGCCATTTTTGTGATGTAAAGGAAGCTTGGGATGCCTCTATTTTAGCACCAACAAATATTGATGATATTGTAGAAAGAGCCTTAACATATCCTGCAAAATCAGTAATCATTACAGGAGGAGAGCCTCTATTGTATAATCTAAATCTACTTTGCACAAAATTTAAAGAAAAGGGAATTGAAACAATTCTTGAAACCTCAGGCTCTTCCAAAATGAGTGGACAATGGGATTGGGTTTGTATTTCTGCAAAAAGAAACCTTCCCCCACTTGAGGAGAATATGAAATATGCAAATGAATTAAAGATGATTATTTGTGAGGAAAAAGATTTTGCTTTTGCAGAAGAATATGCCTCTAAAGTAAATATAAATAATTGTTTGCTATACTTACAACCTGAATGGAGCGTTAGAAATAAAATGATGCACAGAATTGTTGAATATATTAAATTAAATCCTAAATGGAGAATTTCCCTTCAAAGCCACAAATACATGCAAATACCTTAATCTCTTTTTCTAAAAGTTTAAGTTTATTTCTTGTACTTCTTTTCTCTCTTTCCTTTGTTCAGTCTCTTAATGCCCAAACTAATCCAAAAGCAGAAAAGGAATTCAGGAAGGCTTTAGATTATTTGAATAATGGTAAGGATGATAAGGCAATAGAGTATTTAAATAAAGCTCTTTCAATTGATGATAAATATCCTGATGCTTTGCTTTGCATGGCAGAGATTTATTTTAATCAGAGCTATGAACTCGATTCCACAAAACTTTTAGCCTTTCCGTACTATAAAAAATTAGTTGAGGTAAGTCCCGATTACGATATTACTGCTCACACTCGTTTGGGAGAGTTTTATCTTTATGAATACAATACTGAAAAAGCAAAATATCATTTCAATTATGCTCTTTCAAAGTTTAAATCTCCAAAAGACAATAAGAAAATATTTATTGCTAATAAGAAATTGGAACAGATAATCTTTATGGAATATGCTCTGAAGAATCCTGTTGAATTTAGACCAGAGAATATGGGTGGCAATATTAATAATGAATTTGATCAATATCTTCCAACTCTTACAGCAGATGAGCAAACTTTTATATTCACAAGCCTTATTCCTGACACTGTTGACTTTGGCCTGAGAATTCAAATGGTTGAAGATTTCTTTGAAACCAATAAGGTGGAGGGAGAATGGGAAAAAGCAAAGAAAATGCCTTCTCCTTTTAATTCCTTAGAGAATGAAGGAGCTTTAAGCATTTCTCCTGATGGAAGAACAGCATATTTTACTCGTTGCAATGCCAAAGATGGCTTTGGAAGTTGTGATATATACTATTCTGAAAAGATTGGCAAACGTTGGACTGAGCCTAAGAATATGGGACAAACTGTAAACTCTTCAGGATGGGATTCTCAACCTACCATAGCTTCAGATGGAAGAACTCTTTTCTTTGTTTCCAACCGCTTTGGAGGAAAAGGACAAAATGATATTTGGTACACTTACAAGCAAGACAATGGAAGGTGGAAAAAACCAATTAACTTAGATTCCACAATCAACACTATAGGAAATGAAATGTATCCTTTCATTCACCCAAGCAACACAACACTTTATTTCTCTTCCGATTTTCATAATGGAATGGGAGGAATGGATATTTTCTATTCAAATATTGTTAATGGACGTTTTACACCTCCTCAAAATATAGGCTATCCTGTAAATACTTCTTCAGATGAAACAAGTTTTATTGTTTCTCCAAGCGGAAAGAAAGCAATATTTTCAGCTGAATTAGAAGGAGGCTTAGGAGGAAAAGACCTTTATGAGTTTGACCTTTATGAAGCAGCACAACCAACACCAGTTGTTTATATGAAAGGAAAAGCCTTTGATAAGCAAACTCAAAGACCTTTGGAAGTACGTTTTGAAGTAAAGAACTTAAATACCAATCAACTTACAGCTTCATCTTTCTCCGACCCTCAAACAGGAGAGTATCTGGTTGTACTTCCTCTTGGAGTTGATTATGCTCTTAACGCATGGGCTGATGGTTATCTTTTCTATTCAGAGAACTTTCAACTAACTGATGACAGTAAAACAAACTCCTATCAAAAAGATATTTTTCTAACTCCAATACTTGAAGGAGAAAGCGTTGTACTTAATAATATATTCTTTAAAACAAATTCTGCTGAATTGGAATCAAGTTCAATTTCTGAATTAAATACATTGGTTGAACTCTTAACAAAGAATGCAAATATAAGTATTGAAATTTCTGGACACACCGATAATGTAGGTTCAGCGACATATAACCTTGAACTTTCAACCAAAAGAGCTCAAAGCGTTAAATCCTATTTGGAATCCAAGCAAATTGCAAGTTATCGTCTTACAGCAGTAGGTTATGGACAAACAAAACCAATTGCCGACAACAATACCGAAGAAGGCAAAGCCACAAACCGCAGAACAGAATTTAAAATCATAAAAAAATAACATATACACAGTAAATGACAGAAAAGGTAATAGAATTAAACGATTTATCTCTTGTAGATTTCTTTGGAGTAAATGAGAAAAACCTCAATTTCCTTTCCATTCTGTATCCCAATGTTCAACTGATTCAAAGAGGAGACAAGTTGAAGATAATGGGTAAGGAAAAGCATATTGAGGAATTTGACAAAGCCTTTAAAGAACTTCTTAATATCTACCATTCAGAAGGGAAGATGAATGAGAAAATGATAATGAACGCTCTTAATCCTAATACCAAATCAACAAAAGAGGATACTGAAAGTAATGATATTCTGGTGCATGGACGTAATGGTTTAATCATAAAAGCACAAACTCCAAACCAAATGCAAATGGTTAAGTCCATTAAGGATAATGATATGCTTTTTGCCTTAGGACCTGCAGGCTCTGGAAAAACATACACAGCCGTTGCACTTGCAGTTAGAGCTCTTAAAGCAAAACAAGTAAAAAGAATAATACTTACCCGTCCAGCAGTTGAAGCAGGGGAGAACTTGGGTTTTTTACCAGGTGACCTTAAAGACAAACTTGATCCATATTTACAACCACTTTATGATGCACTAAGAGATATGCTTCTTCAGCAAAAGTTAGATCAATATCTTGAAGATAGAACAATTGAAATAGCACCATTGGCTTTTATGAGAGGAAGAACACTCGATAATGCTTTTGTAATACTTGATGAAGCTCAGAATGCAACCTATTCTCAACTGAAAATGTTCCTTACCCGTATGGGAAGGAATGCAAAATTCATAATTACAGCCGACCCGACTCAAATTGACCTTCCTCGCAATCAGCCTTCAGGACTTAAGGAAGCAGAAAAGTTTCTAAAGAAAGTAGAGGGAATAGGTTTTGTTTATTTAAAAGCATACGATATAATTCGCCACCCTCTTGTTAGTAAAATTGTTGAAGCATATACAAAAGAAGAGAAGAAGTAAAGATTGATTAATCTTTATAATACTTTATTTTACGTTTTATTATATAAGAAATAGTCCCATCTTCATTATATTCAATTCTCTTAATCCAATTCCCTTTTGAATCGTATTTATATTTGTAATAAGAAATATATATTGCGTTACTTCCAATATGTTTACGTTCTATCTCATCTCCTTCCTTATTATACTTGTAGGTTATTGTATATATTAACTTATTATCTTTTTTGAATTTTTGTTCTTTTACTTTATTATTCTTTTCATCATACTCATAAACAAGACTTAAATCCATTTCACCTAACTCATTATATCTTCTTACTTCTATTTCATTCCCTTTTGTGTCTCTAATATGTGTTCTTCTTACAGGTGTTGAATCATTATCAATTTCATAACCGATTTCTTCAATGAGGTTACCATTATCATCATATTTATAATCATTCCAATACATTAATTTATTATTAGTAAAAAAAGTTTCTCTTATTTCATTTCCATTATTATCATAAATAAATGTGGATTCAAATAGTGTTGAGTCCCATTTGTTTTTACAAGGATAATCTAAGCTTAGCATTTCAATACAACTACCTTTTTCATTGTATTTATAATATCTTTTATATTCACCATCACTGCTCGGAATTTCAGAATATATTATTTTTCCAGCTTTATTAAATTTAGAACATTCAACCCAATATATTTTTTTAACATGAAGTAATCCAAAGAAAGTTGTTTTTTCAGTCATGTATTCACTTCTTACACTCATAACCTTTCCTCTCAATCCTTCCAATTCAACATCAGACGTTTTTTTGCTTTGAGCATTGGCTGTTAGGCTAAAGCCAATAAATACAAACAAACTAATAATTAGTAATATTTTTCTTTGCATTATTTCTGAATTAAATTCTAATAAAATTTTTCCAATTGTTGAGTAAGGCAAAAGTAATATAAATATTAATATTTTAATATATTTCTAATCAATAAACTTTGATTAAAACTAATTAAATCAGCTTTCAATCTCACTAAACTTTGTTTAAATTTGGTATAATGCCATTATAATGTAAGTTTAATGGCATTATATTGTTAGAATAATGGCATTATATGATTAGTTTAATGGCATTATATTGAGAATATAATGGCATTATTCTAGATTAAATCTTCGTTTTGGGAGATAAACTCTTCTTCTTTTTTCTCTTAAATAAAGAGTTTGTCTTTTTTGAGCTTATTTAAAACAGAAATAATTAAAAAAATAGCTTATTTTAATCAGAAAAGACCAATTTATACTAATCTGCGAATTATATTTATTTTCTATTCACCGCATATTTTGCGGAGAATAATTTCTTTTTGCGGAGAATAATTTGTACTTTTGCCGAAAACTATTTTATGAGAAGGATTTATATATATCAAAAAGAAGGTTGGCCTAAGTTCTATTGGGATAAGGAAAAGATAGCACAAACTTTATTGAATGTTAGATATCTTCAAGGAGAATTGATAGGCAAGATGAGTGTGTTTGGTTTTGAATTGCAAAACGATACTCATTTTTCAACCATTTCAAATAACGTATTAAAATCCTCAGAAATTGAGGGAGAATATTTAAATACAGATCAAGTACGATCTTCTGTTGCCAAGCGCTTAGGAATGGATATTTCGGGTTTGGTAAATTCTGAAAAGAAAGTTGAAGGTATTGTTGAGATGACTTTTGATGCTACTCACAATGCCGAAAAACCTTTAACAAAGGAACGTTTATTCTCTTGGCATAAACTTTTATTTCAAGATGAAAATTCAAATTATAATATAAGTATTGGATATTGGAGAGGAGAAAAAGGAGGAGAAATGCAAGTTGTGTCTGGAGCAATAGGAAAGGAAAGAGTACATTTTCAAGCACCCGACTACTCTGTTATAGATTCGGAAATGAATGTATTTTTGGAATGGATAAATAATGAAAAGGATTTAGATAATATTCTTAAAGCAGCTATTGCTCATCTTTGGTTTGTTACAATTCATCCTTTCGATGACGGAAACGGAAGAATTGCAAGAGCAATTGCAGATATGTTACTGGCTCGAGCGGATAATATTTCTCAACGTTTCTACAGTATGAGCTCACAAATTCTTATTGAAAGAAAGGACTATTATAATATTTTGGAAAAGACTCAAAAGGGAGATTTAGATATAAGTGATTGGTTAGAATGGTTTTTGAATTGCCTTAAAAGAGCATTTGCTCAAACAGATAATAATATCAATAAGTTAATTTTTAAGTCCAAGTTTTGGGGAAACCATAAAAACATAGTCTTTAACGAGCGTCAGACAAAGATAATCAATCTTCTTTTCAACAATTTTGAAGGAAAGCTAACCACATCAAAATGGGCGAAGATAAATAAATGCTCCCAAGATACTGCTCTAAGAGATATAAATGATTTGATTGATAAGGAAGTTCTTAAGAAAGATGAACAAGGAGGAAGAAGTACAAGTTATGACTTATGTATATAAACAAAACGAAGAAGCACATTATTGCTTCTTCGTTTTTGTTTTGTTTGAACTTAGATTATGGTATTATTTAATCTGAAGACTTATTTATAAAGGTATCTTTTAATTTTTAGGGTTGCGGTTTTTTCAAACTCTGTTGTGGTTTCAATAATTAGGGATAGCTTTGAAAAACGATTTAGTCTTTCATTTGCTGCTTTAAGAAGGTCTTTCTTGATATATTCCAATGCTTTTGCTGCATCTTCCTTATATATGGCAAGTCTTTTTTCCAATTCTTCTGGATTAAATTGAACCATTGCAACAAGCTTTCCTTTTCTTTCAACAACAACACTTTCCAAAACTAATTTATGTTGATTTAAAACCATTTCAATTTCTTCTGGATATATGTTTTCTCCTGTTGCTCCAACAATAACGTTTTTAATTCTTCCCTTAATTTCGTAGCGTCCTTTCTTTTCACTTACCAAGTCTCCAGTTTTAAACCAACCATCTTCTGTTAAAACAGTTTGTGTTAGTTCTGGGTTTTTGTAATATCCTTTCATAACGTTAGGTGCTTTAACCCAAAGTTCTCCTTCGTTGGTTTCAGGGTTTACATCAACTATTTTAACTTGAACATCTTTAACGGGATAGCCAGTAGTTTGCCAAGAAACTTGATTAGGGTTTGCTCCAATAATTAATGGTGCTGTTTCGGTTAGTCCATAGCCAATTGCATAAGGGAAATGTTTACCTAAACGTAAAAAGAGTTCTGTTTCACCATCAAGCTTTGCTCCTCCAATTCCAAAGAAAGTTAGTCTTCCTCCAAAAACCTTATAGAGTTTCTTTGCTGCCTTGCGATACATTATTCTTTTGAAAAGATGGCTTGTTAGAAGTATTCTTCTAAGAACTGTTTTCTCCAATTCGGGTTTTATAACGTTTCTATATGCTTTTTCAATAAACAATGGAACGGTTAGAATGGTTGTAGGTTTAACAATTTTAACGCTTTCCATAAAGGTTGAGGAAACTGGTAGTTTGTAGTGGAAGTACATTGAAGCTCCTTTCATAACAGCAGTTAAAAGTCCAAGAGAGTTTTCGAATGTGTGAGAAAGAGGAAGTACGGATAAGTAAACGTCGTTTTCATTTATTGGCCAAATATGATGTATTTGAACTAATTGAGCGGCTAAGTTGGCATGAGTAAGCATAACTCCCTTGCTAAAACCAGAGGTTCCAGAGGTGTAAATGATTTCTGCCAAGTCTTCAGGTTGAGGTATTGATTTCTTACCAATTGATTTTGTTTCTTTTTGGTAAATAATCTCAAAATTATCAAGATTTATTATGGTCTCAATATGTTGATATGCTTCTTTTTCAATTTTTTCGTTCAACCTTTCTGAAACAAAAATAAGTTTAGCATCAGAATGGTTTATGCAGTTAGTAATTTCTCCCATAGTAAAATCGGGAAGTAAAGGAACAGCAACAGCTCCCATATCAACAATTGCAAAATAAGCAATTGCCCATGAAGGAGTGCTTTGGCTAAGAATAACTACCTTGTCTTGATAACCAATACCTCTTTGAACTAATATTTCTTGAACTTGGAGAACTTTCTGAGAGAATTCTGAAAATGTGATTGGCTTTTCACCTACAAAAGCCATTAAAGGATTGTTTGCAAAGGTCTTTACACTATATTCTAAAACCTCATGCAGCGTTTTTGAATTTAACATCAAACTAATTTTGGTTCATACTAAATTTAGTAGTGCTTGACTAACTAAATATTTTGCAAATAAACGAATAATTTATGATATGGTGTATCATAATAACAATTTTTAGGCTTTAAGGAAAAGTTTTGATTTCTTAATTTGGAATGATAATGAAAGTTTTACCTCTTTAACTGCTTAGGTTTTTTAACTTTTAGCAAGAAGATAATACCCAAACATTGTTAGAGCTAATCCAATTAGGATGCTTGCTAAAATATAACCTATTGCTTGAAGGTTTTGTGAGTTTTGGAAAAGACGTAAGGTGTCAAGAGAGAAGGTCGAAAAGGTGGTGAAGCCTCCACAGAGTCCTACAATAAAGAAAGAACGGATGGAGTAGTGTGAGGCAAATTCATATTTTTGAGAAATTCCCAAAATTAGTCCTATCAGGAAACATCCCAATAGATTTATAAATAAAGTAGCCCAGGGAAAAGAAGTGCTTGTTTTATTTGATAATAATTCTCCTATTCCAAACCTTGAAACAGAACCAACTGCTCCTCCTAAGGCTACTAATAAAAATTCTCTGTACAACTTATTCGCTTATTTGTTTTAAAACCTTAGCTGTATATTCTTTTTCAATGGCTTCAGCTTTATCTATCAATTCTTGACCTTTTGCAATTATATCATTAACAAATTCTTTGTCATTTAATGAAGCAGCATTAATCTTCATATTCATAAATGCTCCATAACAAGCTGCTCTTGCACACAAAATACCAACTGCAGCATCAGTTACAGAATTAGGATTTCCTGTTTCTACCATTGCTTGACATATTTCAAATACTTCAAATGATTTGCAAAGTGTACGGTATGGTATTTCTATTGCATATTTTGTTGCTTCTTGAATTGCATTTGTTCTTGCTGCTTTTTCTTCGTCAGTTTTCTTTGGTAAGCCAAAAGCATCCATTATTTTGTTGAAAGCATTTGTGTCTTCATCAACAAGGTGGATTAATTCGTCTTTTAAGGCTTGTCCTTTTTCTGCTATTATTGAAAATTCTTCCCATCTTTCATCCCAACCTGCTTTATGTGAAGAAAGATTAGCTACCATTGTTGCAAGTGAAGCTCCAAGTGAACCCATATAAGCTGCAATTGAACCACCACCAGGAGCTGGGCTTTCTGATGCTGTTTCATTTGCAAACTCTGTGCAAGTCATATCAACTAATTTCTTCTTTGACTTGTCTTCTATAAGGTATTCAATTACTTTTTCTTCTGGGATAAATGGTTTTAAATCATCTAAGCCCATTGATTTTATTGCAATCTTTATTATTTCTTTTTCATCAATTCCAAGTGAACGTTCTTGTTTTGCTAAGTAATATTTACCAGCATCAATCAAGGTTTTCTTAGGAATTAAACCAACTATTTCAACACCTGTTACTCTTATCCCTCTTGCTCCTGCTTTTTTACAAACTTCTTCAAAACAAATATGAAGAGGAGTTTGAGAAATATTGGTTATATTCATTGAAACTTGTGCAATTCCATATTCTTCAATAAACCAGCCAATAGCTTTAGTTCCTTTTAAAGAACCTGGAATCATTATTGCTTTACCATTTCCATCTTTTAATGGTTTGCCATTAACTTTTCCGCCTTCTCTTGCAGGACGTCCTTTTTCTCTAACATCAAAAGCAATTGCATTAGCCCTACGAGTAGATGTTGTGTTAAGGTTATAGTTTACTGCAATAAGGAAATCTCTTGCTGAAATAGCAGTTGCTCCAGACATTGCTATTTTATCATTCCATTGATTAGGTCCAAAGCAAGGCTTCCAATCAGGGTTTTGTATTTTTTCTTTTAATCCTTCATATTCTCCTGCACGGCAAGAAGCAAGATTTCTTCTTTTTGGTTCCATACAAGCATTTTCGTAACAATATACAGGAATGCCTAATTCATCACCAACTCTTTTTCCTAATTCTCTTGCATATTCTACAACTTCTTCCATTGTAATTCCAGATACAGGAATTAAAGGACATACATCAGTTGCACCAAAACGAGGGTGGTCGCCATGATGAGAACGCATATCAATTACTTCACTTGCTTTTTTAATTACTCTGAAAGCAGCTTCGCAAACTTGTTTTGGTTCACCAACAAAAGTAATTACAGTACGGTTTGTTGTTGCACCTGGATCAACGTCTAATAATTTAACGCCTTCAACTTTTTCTATTTCATCAACAACTTGTTTGATGATATTTTGGTTACGTCCTTCACTAATATTTGGAACGCATTCAATCAATTGTTTCATAGTGATTATATTACTTTTTTTAATTCAAATTAAATTGCATTGTCTTTGCAAGAAAGACTAATTTTAAGTTTGCAAAGTTCGGTAAAATAAATGATATGGAGGTGATTTTAGGATTAGGCTTTAAGCATTAATAGTATCTTTGAACGTCAATTAGCCTTACTCCATCTAACCAAACGGCAATGCAGCCAACAACTCCATTATCTCCTTTTTTGCTTATTGTTTGAAGGGTGGTGTCATCAACAATTTCAAAATACTCCAATTCAAAATCTTTAATTAGTTTAAATTCATTAACAACAAAGGTCTTGATTTGAGAAAAAGACAAACTGTCTTTCATTGTAGCACTCTTTTGTAAAATATAATGAATCTTTGGAGCTATTTCTCTTGCCTTTTGACTTAAACGAGCATTTCTTGAACTTAAAGCAAGACCATCTTCTTCTCTAACAATTGGACAAGGAACAATTTCAACTGGTGAGTTTAATTGTCTTACCATATCTTTAATAATTGCAATTTGTTGAAAGTCTTTTTCTCCAAAGTAAGCTCTATTTGGATTAACCCAATTAAATAAACGGCTAACAATTATTGCAACTCCATTAAAATGTCCTGGCCTTTGTTTGCCTTCCATAACTGCTTCCAAACTTCCAAAAGAAAACTGTTCTGTAGGTTCTTCTTTATAAACTTCTTGAGCATTTGGAGAAAACATAATATCACAACCATTTTCTTCCAAAAGTTGAGAATCTTTCTCTAAATTGCGAGGGTATTTTTCTAAGTCTTCTTTATTGTTGAATTGAATTGGATTAACAAAAACACTACTAACAACAATATCATTTTCTTCTCTTGCTCTTTTTATTAATGACATATGACCAGCATGCAAAGCACCCATTGTTGGAACAAGTCCAATTGTTTTTCCGTCTTGTTTTAGTGATTCAATATATTGAGTGAGTTCATTAATGTTTTCTAGTCTCTTCATCTATTTTTCTTCTTAAATATTATAAATTTTAGTCTTTATCAGTTACATCTTCGTAATCTGTTTCTTCAACTTTATCTTCTAAGTTATTGTTGCTTTTATTTGCTTTAAAAGTATTTTCAACTTGTTTTTTGGTTTGATACAACTTAATAGTAAGATCAATAATAAAACTAATTACAGTAATAATTATACTAAAAAGAAAAGCATCCCAGAAGCCATATACTTCAAATCCCTTAAGGAAATAGCTTGTTAATAAAATAATAATTGCATTTATTACCAAGTTAAATAGTCCTAATGTGGTGACCATTATAGGTAATGAAAATAAAACTAAAACAGGTTTTAAGAATGCGTTTAACAAACTAATTATTAATGCGGCTAATAATGCATCTAATACACCATCTACTTTAGCAAATGAAAATAAATAGCAAGTAATGAATATAGAAATAGCCATTATTAGAGTTTTAACCCAAAATCTTGCACTAAGTATTGACGGGTTATCATTAGAGAAATTCATTTTAATCATTCCCATAATATTATTTATTAATTAGCCTGCAAAGATAGCAATAAAAAAAATATTGCGTAAGTTTGCAAAAATATTTTGCTATGAATAAGGGAAGAGAAAACAAACCACATATTGGAGTATTTGGAAGATGTAATGTTGGGAAAAGTACATTGATAAATAGGCTTGTAGGACAAGAGATTTCGATAGTGAGCAATTTGGCAGGAACAACAACTGATGCTGTTAAGAAAACAATGGAAATTAAGGGTATTGGTGCAGTTGTTTTAATTGATACTGCAGGAATTGATGACGTTTCGGAATTAGGAAAGAAAAGAGTTGAAAAAGCTTATGAAGTTTTTTCTCAAATTGATTTGGCTATAATTGCTTTTGATAACAATTTTGGAAAAGAAGAAGCTGAGTTAATAAAAACAAGTGAAAATTTAAAGGTTCCTTTTGTATTGGTATTCACTAAAAGTGATTTGAGTCCAATTAGAAAAGATTTAAAGGAAACAATTGAAAAGAATTACAATCAAAATATAATTGATTTTACTCAAGACAACAATAAATCTGTTATTGATTTAACAAAGCAGATTATAAAAACTCTTCCTCCAACTTCTTACCAAAGAAAAGGAATTTTAACAGGTTTGATAAAGAAAAATTCTGTTGTTTTGCTTGTTGCACCAATTGATTCTTCGGCTCCAGAAGGAAGGCTTATTTTGCCACAGGTACAATTGATTAGAGATGTTTTAGACCATGATGCAATCACAATTGTTGTTAAGGAAACAGAGCTTGAATATGTTTTGAAGAATGTTTATCCAAAACCTGATTTAGTTGTTACGGATAGTCAAGTGTTTGATTATGTTAATAGTGTTGTTGATGATAAAATACCATTAACAAGTTTCTCAATTGTGCTTGCACGTCTTAAGGGAGCTTTTGAAGACTATGTTAAAGGAACTCCTAAGCTGGATAAACTAAAGGATGGAGACAGAATATTAATGTTGGAATCTTGTTCTCATCAACCAACATGTGAGGATATTGGAAGAGTAAAACTACCTCAAATGATTAGAAAATATTCAAAGAAAGAGATAGAATTTGATGTTGTTGCTGGTCTTTCCCCATTTCCTAAGCCAATTGAAGAATATGCTATGGTAATTCAATGTGGAGGTTGTGTTGCAACTGAAAAGCAATTGCAAAGTAGATTATTGCCAGTTATTGAAGCTAAAGTTCCCGTTTCAAATTATGGAATTTCAATTGCTTATATGAATGGTATATTCAAAAGAGCAACTAAGATGTTTGTCAAAAAACCATAGTATGTATTTTTACTCCAAAATAAATTATTATCTTTGAAAATTAATTTGTAGAGTATTTCTAATGAAAAAGCTTGTAATTATTGTTTTTTGTGCTTTATTGTTTGGATCATGTTCAAATGCTTTATATAAGTATTATGATTACGATAATCTTTTGTATGCCTATGGTACAAGGGATTTCTCTGAAAAAGAAATAAAGAAATTTTCACGCCAATATTCAAAAATTGTTGAATTGCCAAAGGGCAAGCGTAAACTTCCACCTCCAGGAGCATGCGTAGAGTATGCACTTTTACTTTTCCAACAAGGAAAAAACAAAGAAGCTAAGGAATATTTTGTTAAAGAAACAGTATATTATCCAGAATCACAACCTTATGTTGATTCTCTTGTAAAAAAACTCGGACTATGAGAAAGCTATTATTAATATTGACTACTATATGCTTATTTGTAAGTTGTAATCTTGCCAAGGATGTATTAGAAAAAAACATGCCTAAGGAAGTTGACGCAACTGAAGATGTTATTGCAGATATTACTGGAGAAAAGAAAGAGGTTGTAATTGACACAAACGTAACTCGTTTAAGCAAAAAAGAAATAAAGAAACTCAAAAAAGAAAGAGAACGTCAGGATAAAATTGCAGCAGGAGATACTCTTGGTTTTGTAAAGAAGACTTGGCTGAAATACTTCCCCAAAAGAGAAGATAGGATAATTTCTTATCCACATATGTATACTCAAAAACCTAAAACAATCCTATTAATTTATCCATGGAACAGGTCAAAGAATTTGGCTGCTCCTGAAATGTATATAATTAATATTGCAAAAGAATTGAGCCTTAAAGGTTATTATGTTGTCCCTCCAATGATAACAATGAATCTACATAATGAAGACACTATGTTTTCTTCTCAATATCTCAAATCAAATGATTTGAAGAAATATAAAATGGAATATGGTGCTGATGCAGTTATGTTTGTTACTATTTATAGCCTTAACAAACCATGGTGGTCAACAAATATTAATTCTGTTGCTGAATATAATTTAATTTCAACCACAACTTCCGATACTCTATTTAATAGAAAGGCTGACTTCAACTACGATAGTCCAATTCCTCCATATAAGGTAGATAAATCGAAAGATACCTACGAAATGGAGCCAAGAACAATCCCTCTTTTTGGAACTTGTTATCAAATGCAAAGGTCTGTATTTATGGATTTCCCTTATGGTCCTTATCATAAAAAATATCTTAAAGATCAAAAGAAATTCTCCTATCAAAGAGAAATGAGATATAAGGTTGATGCAAGACCAAGTTAAAAGGGAGTTATGAAAGTAAAAACAGCTTTTTTTTGTAAGGAGTGTGGTGCTCAATCTTCAAGTTGGATTGGTAAATGTCCTCAATGTGGAGCATGGAACTCCTATCAGGAGGAAGTTCTTGAAAGAGAAGGGGAGAGTAAGTATAGCAAGAAAAACAATAAATCCTCATCAAAGCCTCAAATCATTAATGAAATAACATTTTCTCAAGAAAAGAGAATTGATACTTTCAATTCAGAGCTCAATAGAGTTTTGGGAGGCGGATTGGTTGTAGGCTCTGTTGTATTGGTTGGTGGAGAGCCAGGAATAGGCAAGAGTACTCTTTTGCTTCAAGTTGCTCTTAACTGTAAGGGAAAGAAAATTCTTTATGTTAGTGGAGAAGAGAGCCTTCAACAAATAAAACTAAGAGCTGATAGGGTAGAGGGCGAGAATAATGAGTGTTTTATTCTTACCGAAACAAACATACAATCAATATTTGAACATTGTGATGGTTTAAAGCCAGATATAATAATTATTGATTCAATTCAAACCATAACAACTCAAGATATTGAATCTTCCGCAGGAAGCATATCTCAAATTAGAGAATGTGCTGGAGAGTTGCAAAGATATGCAAAAACAACTTCTACAGCAGTATTTTTGGTTGGACACATAACGAAAGATGGCTCAATTGCAGGTCCTAAGTTATTGGAACATATTGTTGATACTGTGCTTCAGTTTGAAGGAGACAGAAACTATGGTTATCGTATGCTTCGCTCAGTTAAGAATCGTTTTGGTTCAACAAGTGAATTGGGAATTTATGAAATGCAATCCACTGGACTTAGAGAAGTAAGTAATCCTTCCGAAATTTTGCTTTCACAAAGAGATGAAGCACTTAGTGGAACAGCAATTGCCGCAACGATGGAAGGCACTCGTCCAATTTTAATTGAAACCCAAGCCTTGGTGGCTAATTCCAATTATGGAACAGGACAAAGAACTTCCACTGGATTTGACCTAAGACGTCTTTCAATGCTTTTGGCAGTTTTGGAAAAAAGAGGAGGATTTAAATTAATAAATAAAGATGTATTCTTAAATATTGCAGGAGGAATTAAAGTTGATGACCCTGCAATTGATTTGGCTGTTGTTGTTAGCATTATTTCTTCTTCAGAAGATATATCAATAAGTTCTCAATATTGCTTTGCTTCCGAAATTGGACTAAGCGGAGAGTTAAGACCAGTAATAAGAATAGACCAAAGAATAGCTGAAGCTGATAAATTAGGTTTTGAAAAAATCTTTATTTCAAAATATAACACCAAAGGCTTAGATACTTCAAGATACAAGATAGAGATTATCCCTCTTGCCAATCTTGAAGATGTTATAAGATATATCTTTGGATAAAATTCTCTATTGAAACTAAATCTTGTTTATAGCCTTTTTAGGAATAGAAGTGTGAATATTGTCTTCTACTAAGAAATCTTCAAATGTTTTAAATAAAGGATTTATCTTTATATTTTCTTCATCTTGGAATATACGTTTTGAAGTTTCAAATGGAATACTTTCAACCTTTGTTCTTGTTTGATCTAACTGCAATGATTTTATCTTATTAACCAATAGTTGCTTTATTAAATAAAAGTAGTTCATGAGTATTTGACGAGATAGATTAAAATCGTAGTCGTTATTCTTAATCTGATTAATAACAATAAATCTAATATCCGACAAAACATTAAAATCTTTTAAAGACTGATAATGACTTCTCATATCAATCCTGTTTTCCTTAATTAGTTTTGAAGTTATTTCTCTAAAATACATATTAATTTTAGGTTCAACCTTAAAACCAATATTCAAATCTATTCTAATAACCTTATTTGGAACAATTTCATACACTTCATAAGTTAGCTGTTTTGGATCGTCAGTATTGTTGACGTGCAAGAACCAGTAAGTATCAGCTCTTTTTACTCTGTTAATTAAGATTGAATAGAAAATTAAATGTTCCAATCTTTGAGGACTGTTGCTTTTTGTTAAGTAAACCAAGTTTGTAGAATATTTAGGTATAGTCTCATCTTTAGAAATGGCAACAAATAAATCCTTAAAACGATCAATGCTTAAATATTTTACAAATAGACTTTCAATATTAGAACCTCTATGCCAAGTGTACATAATTGAAATAAATACAAGCATAATTACCAATGAAACCCAACCACCATCTGCAAATTTGGTTAAATTAGCTAATAGGAAAGTAATTTCAATTGTAATAAATATAAATCCAGTAATTGATGCAAAAACCTTACCTCTTTTACTTTTTAAATAGTACATCAATAGAAAAGAAGTCATCAGCATTGCAATTGTAATTGATAGCCCATAAGCTGCTTCCATTTTTGCGGAAGATTGAAAGAATAAAACTACTAAAATACATAATATCCATAAAGTTTTATTTACAAAAGGAATATACATTTGTCCTTTTACATTTGTTGGATATTTTATTTTTATTTTAGGGAAGAAATTAAGAGATATGGCTTCCGAAACAATTGTGTAAGAACCTGAAATCAATGCTTGAGAAGCAATTATTGCAGCAAGTGTTGCAATTATAACTCCGTATGGCAATAACCAATTAGGCATAATTGCAAAGAAAGGATTAATACTTGAGTTCCATGTTGACTCATGACTTATCAACCAAGCACCCTGACCAAAATAATTTAAAATCAGACTTAACTTAACAAAAATCCAAGAAATTCTAATATTCTTAATACCACAATGCCCCAAATCAGAATACAAAGCTTCAGCACCAGTTGTAACAAGGAAAACTGCTCCAAGAAAAGCTAAACTACTTGGATAATGAATAATTAATTGGATAGCATATATTGGATTAAGAGCTTTTAAAATAGTTGGATAACTTGATAAAGAAAATATTCCTAAAATCAATAGTAAAGAAAACCAAATGAACATAATTGGGCCAAAATATTTCCCCAATTTATATGTGCCAAATTGTTGAGCGAAGAAAAGAATGGATATGATGGTAACAACAATTAATACAACATTTAAATCAGGGAAAAATTTAACAACACCTTCCACAGCTGAAGTAACAGTCATTGCAGGAGTAATAACTCCGTCACCAAGCAATGCACAAGCACCAATAATTGCAGGGAAATAAATCCATTTATGCTTATTCTTTATTAGGGTAAAAAGTAAGAAAATTCCTCCTTCACCTTTGTTGTTAGCCTTTAGAGTAATAAAAACATATTTAATGGTAGTTTGAAGAGTAAGAGTCCAAAACAAAGCTGATAAACCTCCAATTACAAAACTTTGAAAATTATATGAAGTAAAATCCAATGTTCGCATTATAGCTTGCATTGTATATAAAGGAGAAGTACCTAAATCTCCATAAACAATACCTAAGGTAACAATTAATCCTAAAGCAGATAAATCAGTCCCTTTTTCACTTTTCCACTTAATCATTTAAAAAATATTTTTTTCCTATTATTAAAATAAATAATACCTATTTTAATTGCCAATAGATTAAGTAATTGTAAACCATAAAGACTTATGAATTGGTAATTTTTGGGGATGCAAATGTATAATAATTTCACATAATAGAGCAAATAAAAATAAAAAAAATATTTTTACCTTTTTTAAGCATGAATAATTGGAAATAAAATATAGAAATAGCTACTCTATTTTAAACTGATTTTGTAATCAACAACCTTTTCAATATCCTCAAATTGACTGTTATCTCTTATCTCAAAAGTCAATTGTCTAAACTTCCCAACTAGTTTAGTGTTTTCAAAATTCTTTATTATTGACTCTTCAAGACCTAAATCATAAATGCCAACATAGTTTTTCTCATTAAAATAGAATGTTAACTTAAAGAAGCCATCCCAAATAGATAGCCAGAAAACTGTTTTCTTCTTAAATTGAACCTTACAAAGCCAAGCCTTACCATCATTATAGTAGTTCCAAATATAAATTAGATCTTTAGCAACCAGCTTTTCCTCCAATTCTTTATAAGGCAAAAATACATCCCCCAACAAGTTCATAAGAACATTACTATTTGGAGATACTTCCTTTTCCCTAAGCAACATCTTTTCCATAAAATGATTTTATAATTGTTTTTTATTGTTGAGATTAATAATTTATTAATTGATTATTATGAGTATTTCCTATTATTCGTTTCAATCAATAAATAATTGTTGAATTGAATCTTTTTTTAATCTGTTTTACAACTCCAAAACTACAATTTATTTATGAATAACCAATAAAAAATCTTAAAATATTATCCAAATAAATGAAAAACAAAGTATTTTAAATGATAATAGGAATTAAATCTAAAGGGTTATTTGGTGAAAATAAGAATAGAACTTTAAACTTAATCATCTAAAACAATGAAAAAAGGATAGGAAAAATAAAACGCTGTTTCAGTAAAATAAAGTAAAGAAAGAATTTATTAAAGTAAAGAAAGAAAAAATTAAAGTAAAGAGTTAGTAAAATAGAATAAGGAGTTAGCAAAATAGAATAAGGAGTTAATAAAATAGAATAAGGAGTTAGTAAAATAGAATAAGAAGTTAGCAAAATAGAATAAGGAGTTAGTAAAATAGAATAAGGAGTTAGTAAATTAGAATAAGGAGTTAGTAAAATAGAATAATTGAATGTTTTTTGAAATGCTTATTGAATGAAATTTTTACTTGATATAATTGAAAAAAGACTTGATCTTTTCTGAAAAAGTCTTGATATAAATTGAAAAAGTCTTGATATATTTCTGAAAAGACTTGATGTTTTTGAAATTATTAAACTTACTAATCAAGGATTATTTTATAATTAAAAATTAATGACCTTAGAGTCTTTTATTACTTTAAGGTCATTAATTATATAATTAGCAAAAATAGGGTAGAGCACTATCTATTTGGATGAAGGAGTTAATTCTACTGGGAATTTTAGTGAATTGCCTGTTTCGAAAACAAATTCAACTCCAACTATTCCCCAGTTATGGTTTGCATAATAGATGATTTTTGATACCCCATTTGATGATTTAGGTTCTTCAACTTTAAGAACTTTAATATTCATTCCATCCCAATAGTAGTCATTGGTTGTAGATTTATGAGTAACTGTTCTAACATTTCCCCATGCTGTGTTGTATTTATCTCCCTCTTCGCTGTCAAACTTTACCAATATGCCTGGATCAAAGCCTTGAATACTTTCAAATCCTTCATTGGTGGCTTTAATTTTAAGGGTAGGGGCTGTAACGTTATTTCCAACAACAGTAAATCCTCCAACATTGTTTACCAATTGAAGAATGAAATCATCGGTTACTGTTGCAGACAGGTTAACTGTGCTTACTCCATTAACGTTTTCTGTAACTGTTCCTGTTATTTCTCCAACTCCTTCAACTGCTCCAGCTGCAACTGTAACTTGTGCTCCAACATTTCCATAAGTTGATTGTGTTCCTGTTATGTGTTCAACTACAGGAACGGTGGGTTTGGTATCTTCTTTCTTGCAGGAATTTATTAATGTAGCCGTAACTAATAATGAGCTAATTAAAAATAATACTCTGAATTTTTTCATATAGGTTAATTATTAATTGTTAATACTTTTGCAAATATACAAACGAAAGCTTCGTTTTTATCAATTAGGTTGAAATTTTTTTAATATCACTTGTCTTTCTTGTTGTTATTTTATTGATATTCAAAAGATATTCTATTATATGCTAAGTTGTTGAGGTTCTTATTTATTTTCTTTTTTCTTAAGGTATTCAAACACAACATTAATGATTAAAATAAGAACAGATGAAACGACTGCAAGTTCAAATAGTCCCATCCCAACCAATACTCCAACTGCTGCTGCACACCAAACAGTTGCTGCTGTTGTTAGTCCAGATATTTGAGTATCATTTTTGAATATTATACCTGCTCCAATAAATCCAACTCCAGAAACTATTTGTGCAATTACTCTTGTTGGGTCTGATTTTATGTAATAGACCGACACCAAGGTGAAGATTGTACTTCCAAGTGAAATTAGAGATATGGTTTTTACTCCAACAACTTTATGTGACCTTTCTCTTTCTAAGCCTATTAAAAATCCTAAGCCAACAGAGATTAATAATTTTACAATCATGCTAATCATAAATCCTCCTTTGTTTTTGTTTGCTGCAAATATACAAAAAAAGGAGGTCAATATGACCTCCTTTTCTTATTGAATAGTATTAATAGATTATTTAACAATTAATTTTGTTGTGCTTGTTGAGTTGTTTGTGATGATACGAACCATATAGATTCCTCTGTTAAGGTTTTGTACATTTATTTCTTGTGAATGTACTCCTGCAGATTGACGTCCTTTGTTTAATGAACTTACTAAACGAGAATTCATATCATAAACTTGAAGTGTTACATCAGATGCTTTTGAAAGGTTGTATTCAAGAGTTGTTGTGCTTGAAGCTGGGTTTGGATAAGCTTTTAAGCTTGGTTTTTCATTAATTGTAACGATGTTATCTTTAATTCCAATTAAATTAGTGTTTTCAGCAACAGTGTCTCCTAAGAAAGCAAATAGACCTTTTCCGTGAGTTGCAGCATAAATTGCTCCTGGAAGTTTTGTGTTTGCAAATGAAGTGAAGAATGTATTTTGTCCAACATAAGTATGGAATTCATAGCTTGGAAGGTTCATTGTTTGTTGTGTAATTTGGAATACAGGAACGTTAGGAATACCTGTCATTTTTATCCATTCAACTTCAACTTTTGACCCAGATGCTGTTCCTAAGAAATTATCTGTTTTGTAAATTCCGTCTTCAGCTCCAATATAAGCAACTGTACCATTATTTTTCATGCTTTCAATTAAAGCACAGAATACAGGTTTGTTGTTAGGTAAGAAGTCTTCATCGTTGATAGGGTCTCTGTTGATAGTTTCTTTAAATACAACTGAACTAAATGGAGTTGCTAATGCATTTGATGAAACTTGAATGTTAGATTGTGCACTTAGATAAGTTCCAAAAGTTAAGATTACATTGTTTCCATTTTGTTTGTCAATGTTGATAGATGTAATTTGACGATTGAAAAGCATTACTTCAGGAACTACTGTTATTGCATTTGGTGAATTTAAAAAGTCTATGTTAGATAAGTCAAATCTATAAAGGAATGATGTGTCAGAAACAGCATCAATTTTGTCAGTTGAAGCGAAAAGAGTTTTTCCATCATCAGTTACTGCAAAGCAATGAATTTTTTCTGTTGGTATGTTAGCAAATTTTGTTGTTTCATAGAACTTAACCATTGAAATTGGAGTAAGTGATCCTAAAAGTGGAGATGCTACATAGTCGTTAATGTTTGAACAAACATACATACCTTGTGATGTTCCAAAGAATAATCTTGATTGGATTGGGTTTTGAATTCTGATTGCAGTGTCTTGATTGAATTGAACAGAATCATTAAATACATAAATGAAAGGATATCCCATTGTTGGGCTGTTTGCTAAAACTGTATCTCCAGGAACAATCCAAGAACCTTCTCTCCATTCTTCATCAGAAGATGTACGATTGATTGGGTTAACAACTGTGTTTTTATCAATAACTAATGACATTGAGTCAGGTAAAGTAGAGTTGATTGATTCCCATAAATACATTGGAGTTACCAATGGTTCGTATGGAGCCCAAGTTTGATTTTCAATAATTCCACTAGGGAATAAAGTTGATCCATAGTTCCAAGTTACGTCATCAATTGAATAATAATCTCCTTCATTTCCATAAGTACGTGCAATTTGTCCATAAGGTCTTGAAAGAATTAGAGATTTTCTTTGTGTTGGATCAATACGTTGGAATTGTGAAGCACCAACATTACCACCATTTTCAGTATATTGGAATCCGTTTGGATTATATCCTGGAGAATTTATTGTCCAAATAACATCACCACCTTTATTTTCTCCCAAATTTCCAGTATTAGGAATATATATAGACCCATTTGAAACAGTTCCTCCAACAACAGAAGCGTCTGGAGCAACAGCTACACTGTAGAATTGTGTATTAATCATGTTTTTTGTAGAAAGTCTCCAGTCAGTTGTGTAAAGAGTAGAGTCGTAAGAGTAAATATGAATACCTCCATCAGTTGCAGCAACAATTATTGTAGAATCAAAAGATGTACTTGCATTGTCTTTTATAAGTAGTTCGTGAATTCCTTTGCTTACATAAGAAGGAGAGGTTCTAACTCCATCAGTACTTCCAAATGAGTTAGAGTATTGACTGATACTTTCCCAATAGTAAATATCAGAATTGTTTGCATCATATCCTTTTCTTACATAGTTTCCTCCAAGATAAACTATTTCTGGAGTTGTTCTGTCATCAACAACAATTGACATTGAGGCAGGATCACCACCATTTGAATATGATGTAGGAGTTGTTCTTCTCCAAGTAACATTATTTATGTCATCAGTTCTGATTAATATTTCTTCATAGCTTCTATATCCTTCTTCATCTTCGATAAGATAATTTACATATGCATAAAGTTTGTTAGGATTGTTGATACCAAAAGCTAATCTAATACGATTTATTGATAATGCATTTGCATCAAAAGTAGTAATATTTGCAGAATTTAATATAATTGAATTAGCTGTAAAGTCATCAGAAGAAATTGCTATTTTACCTTCACTGTCTGTAAAATAAACTGCAATGTTTCCATTGTTGCTAATGCAAACGTCTCCAACAGTAGCTGTAGCAGGAATTGCACTAACTGCAGTCCAGTTTGTTGCATCATTGTTAATTAACATTAAACCAGCGTCAGTTGCAACATAAACTTTGTTTGTTGCTTTATTAACAGCAATTTTATTAACAAAAGCTTTACCGTCACCATAACTATAAGGAGTTGTTGGTTTAGTAAAATCTAATAATTGAAAACTAATGTTTTGAGTTGCCCAATCGTATTTTTCTTGATCTGTAGCTAAGTTTGAAGCCCAATTTTTGTTTGTTTCATTTAATGTAGTTGATTTATAAACTCCATTACCCAACATTCCAATAACATCACTATTTATTCCGAATCCGTTTCTTTTGTAGTTTCCTTCTCCAGTTCCTAAATAAATAACACCATTATTGTCTTGAGCAATGCTAGTTATAGCAAGATTTTGTTGTCCGTCACCTAAGGTAATTTCTTGCCAATTTTTACCATTATTTACACTAATAAACAAACCTCCAGCAACACCACCTGAATAAATGATATTGTTATTGAAGCGGTCAAAGATTACAGCTCTTGAACGACCACTAATGTTATTTGGTCCAAGAGAAATCCATTGATCATTTGTTTGAGCATTAACTGAATTTATTCCAATAAAAGAAAGGAATAAAAACATTAATCCTAATAGTAATGTTCTGTTTTTCATAAATCTATTATTTTATTGCTTTTAAATTATTTCCAATTTTAATGAGCAAAAATACAAATAAATATTTAACCAAACTAATTTTGCTGCTTTTTTATAGGTATTTTTTTGCTAGATGTAAATAGGGATATATGTATAAGCATTAGATAGCTTATATAAATTGTTTGAGAGATTGCTTGAAAAATAGAATGTTTATTTTATATAGAAATTGATGTTTTTTTCAATTCTATTTCTAAGTAAATAAATAATGAAGTAATAAATACCAACTGTAAAAATTGCTAATAGAGATGGCATAACTTCATTTTTGTCAAAAAGAAATATGTATGTAAGTATAAAAGTTGCAATTAAAATAATAAAAGGGAAGAAAAAGCCTATTAGAACTGCTTTTACTCCAATCTTATTTTTCATACAAACAACAACTTCATCTCCAGGTTTATAGTTCGATGTATCGGAAGTTTTAACCTCAATAATTTTTTCTTTTGAATCGCCAGATATACATGCTCCCTTTGCGTGACATGATGCACACATTGATTTAGATACAATGGTTACTCTTATTAAATTGTTTTGAATATCTGAAATTATGCCTTTATGTTCTATGTCTTGGTTCATTTTGTCTGTTTGTTGTTTTAAATAATCACGATGTTTTTATTCTCTATCCATGCTTCTTTTCCATCTTCCGTTTTAATCTTTATCCAATTACTGCTTTTATCTACAATTTGTATCTTTTGACCTTTAACAATTTTTATTTTATCTGTTGAATTCTCATCTGGAGAGTCTTTCCCCATAGTTGTTTCAGAAAAAACAATGGCATAATCTTTTGATTGTATTTGATTTTGTCGAGTAAAACCAGCGAAACATGAAATCGCAAAAAGAATGGAAAAAAGGATAAATGAATAAAAAAATATTTTTTTGTTATTGAAGGAGAAGTAGTAATATATGAATATTATGCTTGAAGTTAAAAGTAGTATTATAGATACTATTGTCCATATAGATGGAATAAATAGATTTGAAATTTTATTCCACCAATTTACCAAAAAGAAGTTAGGCATAATATAAACATCGCTTTTTAGTCTTGCTTTTGCTACTTTTAGATTTGTATTTAGATTATCATCATTAGGTTTCAATAGAATACCTCTTTCATAATATAATATTGCATTTGCATAATCATTAAGTCGAAAATAAGTATTTCCAATATTATAATATAAATCTGCAGAAATATCTTTTTTATTATTTATTTGAAGGTAATTGTTTAAGGCTTTCTCATATTGTTTATTGCTATATGCCTGATTACCTTTTTCAAATAATATTTTTGATGATTGAGCATTTGAGTGTATGCTTATAAATAAAAGAATAATCAAATATATAAACTTTTTCATACTAACTTTTTGTTTAATTATTTTATTTGAGATTCTATGTCAGATAAAGAATTTGCTGCTTGTTCGTAAAGAGAGTCCATTTTTTGAATCTCTTCACCTTGTGAAAATCTCACGTATTCACAATTGTTTAAAAGTGATATTAGATTATTGATTGTATTTTCGGTTATATTTCTATTTTTCAATATTTCTTTGACGTTATCAAAGCTTAAATCCATTTTTACAATCTTAAATCTATCAGAAAGATAGTTCCATGTTGCTTGAGCAATTTCATTATAAAATTCATCTTTTTGATGATTCTCTAAATATTTTTTTGCTTTCTTTAGCCTATTCAGGGCAATCTTATTTGCTTTCTTATATCTAACATATGAAATGTCACTGTTTTTCTTGTTGGATTTATTTTTTAAAATAATGTATCCAATTGTAAGAATAATGATAAGAAGAAATACTAACAATAGATATGGTTTGAAGTAAATTGAAGCATTTTGTGAATGGAAATTAGTTGGTTTTGTTTTTATGTGTTCTATATCTCTTTTAATATACTTTTCTCTTTCACTCATTTGTTGAGCTAATCCGCTAAGTTCATCCTTGCCTTTTGCAATTTTTAATACAAATTCATTTGTTGAAATTGTTTTATAGGTTTTGGTTTTAATGTCAAAATATGTAAAATTCACCTTTGGTATTTTAAACTCACCTTGAACACGTGGAATTAATATGTATTCAAATGTTCTTTTCCCATTTAATCCATTTTGTGTTTTGTTTATTTGATCATTAATTGTTGGGTCAAAGGATTCAAAATCCTCAGGGATTTTTAAGTTAATTTTATCAATAAGACTCAAGTTTCCTGAGCCTGAAATGGTATATCTTAGTGTAATGGCTTCGTTAGTTTTGCATTGAAGAGGATTTGCAGTTGCAGAAATTTGGAAATTTCCTACTGCTCCAGAGAAATCAATGTTAGTTTTTGGAAGTTCGCTAACATTTACATTGATAACATTTGACTTTATGCTTTTCTTAACTCTTTCATACCCTGTTGGACCCATTGATTGAAAGAAGGAATCAAAAAATGGATCTCCTGTAGATACTCTTCTTTGGCTTCGAGATGCAATATGTGCAACTACATCAATATCTAAAGGAGCAATTTTTAATTTACCTGATTCTTGAGGATAGGCAATAACTTTTCTTAGTGTAGCAACTTGATATTGTTTTCCATCAATTGTTTCAGTGCTTATTGTTGGGTCTTGAGACATATCAATTTCCTCAATCCAGAATCCCTTATTTATAGGCATTCTATTTACTTGATATTCGGAAATATTAACAAGGGTATACAGTTTGTAGGTTATAATTATCTCTTCTCCAATAAAAGCTTTTGATTTATTTGCACTTGCTCTTATAAACAAAGCTTTATCGTCTAAAACAGTAACAGGAGCTTGATGGTTTTGATTTTGGGAGTATCCTCTTTGGGCTTGTGCTCGTTGTGATTGAGTAGGATTTTTTTGGACTTTAATTGTTAGAGAATTTGAGGTGTATGTTTTGTTATTAACATT
>DIOL01000009.1:53128-67373 GCA_002423895.1 Bacteroidales bacterium UBA5515
TTATTAACATTAATTTTTGCACCTCTAATAGTAAATTTTCCTTCTCTGTTAGCAGTTAAAACGTAAGTAAAACTTGTTAAAGAAGTATTGGTCGTTCTACCATTTATCATATTATAAGATGACATTCTTGAAGTGCTTGGCCCAGCCAAAATTTCAAATCCACTAATACTTGGTGGAGTGAATTTTGAAATTTCATCAGAATTAATTTTAAATACTACTCTAAATTGCTCTCCAACGCCTATTACAGATGGACCTGAGGCAGTAAAGCTTATTTCTTGAGCATATAGGTTGAATCCTATAAATCCAAATAATGATAAGATGAATACAATAATTTTCTTTTTCATACCAAAATTACCAATCTTTAGCGTTTCTACTATTAATCATTTTTTTTTCTTTTTCTTTTTTTAATTTTTCCAAAGTGTTTTTCTCATTGTTCTTTAATGCTTCTAACATTCTTTGGCTATCTTTATTTTGCTTTGGCTTATTTTGTTTTTGTTGCTTAGGTTGTTGCTGTTGATTTTTGTTGTCTTGTTTCTTCTTTTGTTTGTTTTGATTTTTATTCTGATTTTGTTTTAGTAATCTCATTGCTAACGAAAGATTATACTTAGCAGAACTATCTTGTGGATTAAGTTTAAGAGTTTTTTTGTAATCTTCAACAGCTTTCTTTAGCCCTTCATTGTATTTTTCCCCTTTTTCCAATGAATCTAATAAAGCAAGTTTGAAATTAGTATTCCCTCTATTATATAATGTGTTTGCAGTAAATAATGTGTCCATGATTGTGTCTTGAGCTAATGCTTTTTCATAATATAATAAAGATTGATTGTATTGATCTTCTTTATTTTGTTTGTATGTAGAATTAGCAAGATTGAACTGTGCCTTTTTATAAGTACTGTCTATATTAAGAGATTTTCTGAAGTTATCTTCTGCTTTAGCATATTGCTTCTCTTCAAAATCCTTATTTCCTTCTCGCAAATAATTCTTTTCTTTATCGCAAGAAGCAAAAATAAATAAAATTAATATTCCAAAAACTAACTTTTTCATAAATAAATCCTATTCTTTTCCAAAGAAAAACTTCCTATTAATATACTTATTCTTCTTTTCAAAAACTAAAAATTCTATACAAAGAAACACAAGCGCAATAAATGCAAATATATAAAATCTATTTTCATAATCCTTATAAGCTATGGCTTGATATTCATTTTTGTCCATCTTATTTATTCTTGCAAGAATATTATCTAATCCAATTGATGCGTTATTAGCTCTAATATATACTCCATTTCCAACAGAGGCTATGTCTTTAAGAATAGTTTCATTAAGTTTTGTCATAACATATGACCCATTCTCATCTTTCTTGTAATCTATTTTGCCAATACCTTTTTTCGCAATAGGGATTAATGCTCCTTCAGGCAGACCTAATCCAATAGTGTTTATTACAACTCCATCTTTAGCAATTTTCTTTGCAATACTTACAGCTTCTTCTTCATTGTCTTCACCATCAGAAATAAGAATAATACTTTTTGATTTATTTTTATTTTTTTCTCCAAAGCTTTCATTCGCTATTTCCAAAGCTTCACCAATTGCAGTTCCTTGATTTGATATCATAGATGGGTCGATAACATCAATAAAAGTTTTTGCAGCACTGTAATCGTTGGTGATAGGTAGTTGAACGTATGCACTTCCTGCAAAAATTATTATTCCTATGCGGTCATTGTTTAACTGATTAATCAAATTGTTTAAAGATTGCTTTGCTCGAGATATTCTGTTAGGTTTAATGTCTTCAGCAAGCATACTATTAGAAATATCTAAGCAAACCATAAGATCAGTGCCGTTTCTTTCACTCTTTTCTATTGCAGTTCCTATTTGGGGATTAGAAATTGCAATTACAATAAAAGCATAGGCAAGATTTAGAAGAGTAAATTTAGTCCAAAGTTTTCCATAAGAAATCTCTGGAGCAATTGTTTTTATAAGTTCTTTATCAACAAGGTTATTTAATCTTGCCTTCTTTTTCTTTATATATATATAATGTATAATAAAGAAAAAAGGTATGAGTATTAAGAGATATAATGCTTCTGGAAATTCTGTTCTAATCATATCTATGGATTTGTTCTTAATATGGTTTTTCTTAATATCACTTCAGCAATCAAAAATAATAAAGCAGCAATCAAGAAGGGAAGAGCTCGATCTTTTTTCATTTTGTAGGAAGATACATCAATAATAGATTTCTCCATATTATCAATCTCTTTAAATATTGTTTGAAGAGAGTTTTTGTCAGTTGAGCGGAAGTATTTACCTCCAGTAACCTTAGCTATTTCCTTTAAAAGAGGTTCATCTATATTAACTTCAACATTTTGATATTGTTTTCCAAAAGGAGTTTGAAAAGGGTAGGGGGCCATTCCTATTTTACCAATTCCTATTGTGTAAACTCTCATCTTGTGTTCTTTAGCTATTTCTGCTGCAGTTAATGGGTCTATAGCTCCCATATTATTTACACCATCAGTTAAAAGAATTATTGTTTTACTTTTTGTTTTGGTATCTTTCATTCTGTTAATGGCAGTTGCCAAACCATCTCCAATTGCTGTCCCATCTTCAATAATACCACTTTCTACTTTTGAAGTTAATTCCAAAAGCATTCTATGGTCAGTTGTTGGAGGACATTGAGTAAATGCTTCTCCTGAGAAAACTACTAATCCAATATTATCTGTCAGTCTTCCTTGCATAAAATCTTTTGCAACTTCTTTAGCTGCCTCCAATCTGTTTGGTTTAAAATCTTCTGCAAGCATTGAGCCAGAAATATCTAATGCAACAACAATATCAACCCCTTCAACATTCATTTCATCTTTACTTAAGTATGACTGCGGTCTGGCTATTGCTATAATTAATAGAGTAAGTACTAAAAATCTTAAATAGTTAGGTAAAAGTCTGAATCTTACTTTCCACGATCTGGAATATCCATCAAATGGAGAAAGTTGAGAACAATGTATGTTGGGATATTGCTTTTTGTCATAAAAAAATTGAAAAACAATTAGCAATGGAATAATTAATAATAGAAGCAAGAAATAAGGATATTCAAAACCATTAATCATTTTTCACCTCCTTTTCTTTGTTCTCAATTATTAGTTTGGTACTATTAACAAACTCTATTGCATTTTGCATGCATTTTTCACTTAAATGTGAAGTAGGCGTATATTTTGCAAATTTAACCAAGTCAGAATACTCTAAAACTTCTTTAAGTAGCTTGAAAGATATTTCGTTATTAAATTCAATGCCTTTAATTTGAGTTAATATTTCTTGAGTTGTCATCTCTATTG
The DNA here is from genome assembly GCA_002423895.1 of Bacteroidales bacterium UBA5515. Classification (GTDB taxonomy): domain Bacteria; phylum Bacteroidota; class Bacteroidia; order Bacteroidales; family P3; genus UBA10566. The sequence goes on from DIOL01000009.1 coordinate 56,437, forward strand.
CAATAATTGAGAATCTGTCATCAAGATAAATTCTAAGTATTTCTGATATTTCAGAATAGTATTCTTTAATTCTGTTATTCTCAATGAGTCGTTTAAGTCTTAATTGCTCAAGTGCATTTAAAGCAATTTCATGAGCAGGGAGTATTGGCTTAGGTTTGATAAAAACTTCCTTAATATTTATCTTCCTATATTTTTTCCAAAATTTATATAAGAAATAAGTTAAAGCTATAAGTCCAAATGCAATAAGAATCCAAATAATTATTGGCATTATTTCTTTAATAATAAAAGGTTCCTTTATGTTTGCTTTTATGTCTTTTATTTCAAAACTTGTTGTGTCAATAGGATAGGAAGTAACCTCATATTCAAAACTTCTTCCATTTTGATTTATTATTTTATGCTTTCCTTCAACAAAAGAAGTAAAATAGAACTTTACATCCAAGAATTCGTTACCATTTCTTTTAGTTGTGTCGATGGTTTGTTTTATTATTTCTAAAGTATCTTTCTTCTCAGTAAGCATATATGTGCTTAATTCATTTGTTTTCTCTAAAGGAAGACTAAAAGAATAAACTACCTGATCGCCAATTTGAAACTTAGTTTTGCTTATGTTGGGAATTGTTGGTTGTGAAAAGGCATTGCTAATTGAAAATAAAAGTAGAATTATTATTGATAGTTTTTTCATAAACGTCCTCCTCTCTCAAATAACTTTATTAAAGACCTAATGTAATCTTCGCCAGTATAAACCATAATGCTATCAATTCCAAGTCTATTAAACTTTTGTTTTAAGATATAATCTTGCTTTTCTCTTTGTTCTGAGAAATGTTTTAATAGGTTTTTATCAGAAGAATCTATCCATATTTGTTTTCCAGTTTCATTATCATAAAGTCTAACAAGACCAATTGAAGGAATGATGTCTTCTTTTTTATCTCTAACTATAATTGTAGAAAAGTCGTGCTTACGAGAAATTATCTCTAAAGAATCGTCAAAATTTCCAAAAGCATCAGTTATTAGAAAACATGTTGAACGTTTCTTAATAACATTATTCATAAACTTTAATGGAATATCAAATGAAGTTTTTGTGTTATTCTGCTTATAGGTTATCAATTCTTTTATTATTCTTAATATATGAGAAGAACCTTTTTTAGCAGGAATGTATTTTTCTACCTTATCACTAAAGAATATTACACCAACCTTGTCATTGTTTGCAATAGCTGAAAAACTTAAAACCGCAGCAATCTCTGTTATGATATCAGATTTCAAACTTCCATTTGTTCCAAAGAAAGTACTGCCACTAACATCAATTAAAAGAATAACTGTAAGTTCTCTTTCTTCTTCAAATACCTTAACATAAGGATGATTAAATCTGGCAGTAACATTCCAATCAATACTCCTTACTTCATCTCCATAGTTATATTCCCTTACTTCGCTAAAGGACATACCTCTTCCTTTAAAGGCACTATGATATTGTCCTGAGAATATATTCTTAGACAAACGTCTGGTCTTTATTTCAATCTTTCTAACTTTCTTTAATAAATCCTCTGCCATATTTTAAGGAACATCAACCTTGTTTATAATTTCATTAATTATATCTTCGGTAGTAATATTATCAGCTTCTGCTTCGTAAGTTAAACCAACTCTATGACGCATAACATCCAAACAGATTGCTCTAACGTCTTCTGGAATTACATAACCTCTTCTCTTAATAAAAGCATAAGCTCTTGAAGCCAATGCTAAATTTATTGTTGCTCTTGGAGATGCACCATAGCTAATATATGAGCTTAGCTTTTCTAATTTGTTTTCTTTAGGGAAACGAGTAGCAAAAACAATATCTGTTATATAGTTTGCGATCTTCTCATCTATATATACCTCCTTAACAACATCTCTTGCATGAATGATATGTTCAGGTTTAACTACTGATTCAATTTTAGGTATAGAAGCACCCACTTGTTGAGCAAGAATTAATTTTTCTTCCTCTTTTTTAGGGTAAGTAATAACAACCTTCATCATAAATCTGTCAAGCTGTGCTTCTGGCAAAGAGTAAGTGCCTTCTTGTTCAATTGGATTTTGTGTTGCAAGCACCAAAAAAGGTTCTTCTAATTTATAAGTATTTTCTCCAATTGTAACTTGTCGCTCTTGCATAGCCTCCAAAAGAGCTGATTGTACTTTTGCAGGAGCACGATTAATTTCATCAGCCAAAACAAAATTAGAAAAAATAGGTCCTTTCTTTACAGCAAAAGCTTCCTCCTTAGGGCTGTAAACCATTGTGCCAATTAAGTCAGCTGGTAAAAGGTCTGGAGTAAACTGAATTCTGCTAAACTTAGCATCAATACTTTTAGATAGTGAAGTAATAGCTAATGTCTTTGCTAAGCCAGGCACGCCTTCCAAAAGAATATGTCCATTAGCCAAAAGTCCGATGATTAATCTTTCTACCATTCCCTTTTGACCAATAATAGACTTGTGAATTTCGTTGTTTATCATATCAACGAATGCACTTTCACGCTCAATCTTTGCATTTAATTCAATAATATCAACCATAATTTATTATGTTTTAACTCTAAATCAGTATTTTTAAATAAAAGAACTGCTCTTTCTAAGGTTTAACTCAATTCTTTTAATTGTAACCTCAAACGATAAACATCCAAAATTATTATTGTCTTTTAGAAAAAAATTATACTCCTTGAGATAAAAATGTTTTTTTGAGTTTTTTACACCAAGAATTAAGCTTAAAAACAATAAATTAATATTTGAATAAAAATAAACTCCATTTTCTTTAATTTAAACGGGATTTAATTTAAAAAAGTCGGTGATTAAATAGAAATAGTCGCCGACTTTTTCTATTTAGATAGGAGCCTGCTTTATTTCAATAAAATATGGGCATTTTTTTGTTTTGGAAAATAGAAAAAAGATTGAAGATGGGATAAAATATGTACTTTTGCACAAAATTTTGAATATGAAAGGAGCTTCAAAAGGACATATAGCAATTCTTACTACCAATATAATATTTGGAATAAATATAGTTATAGCAAAAAATGTGCTTTCAAATGGAAATATTGATGCTCTAGCTCTAACTTATTTTAGAATGTTGGGAGCAACACTTGCTTTTTGGATAGCTTCATTATTTGTTAAAAGAGAAAAACTTTCAATCAAAGACTTTGTTATTTTATTTTTTGCCTCTTTATTAGGAATAGTAATCAATCAAACTTCATTTATTGTAGGACTTAAAACAACTTCTCCAATTGATGCTTCATTAATCATTACTCTAACTCCAATTTTAACAATGCTTATTTCTGCAGCATATCTTAAAGAACCAATTACATCTAAAAAAATTATTGGAGTTTTTATTGGGTGTTTGGGAGCGGTTATTTTAATTCTTTCCAGTAAATATCTTAATGTAAGTGGCACACGTTCTTGGCTTGGAAATTCACTTTGTTTTTTAAGTTCACTTGCGTATGCTTGTTATTTGGTATTCTTTAGAGACTTTATTAAAACCAAACACCCTGTAACTTTAATGAAATGGATGTTTCTTTTTAGCGTCATAATGCTTTTACCAATTGGAATTCCCAAAATAAGTGCAGTTGATATTAGTTCCATAAATACTATAATAGGAGTAGAAATCTTATATGTTGTTTTAATGGCAACCTTCCTTACGTATTTATTAATTCCAATAGGTCAGAAGAACCTAAGACCAACAACTCTCACAATGTACAACTATCTTCAACCAATAATTGCAGCTGTTCTTGCAATATTTTTAGGCCAAGACATCTTTGGCATAGAAAAGGTTTTGGCAGCAGTTTTAGTCTTTTTGGGAGTTTATGTTGTTACAAAATCAAAATCTCGTCAGCAAATAGAAGAGGAAAGTAAAGCAAAATCAAACAGTTAATATTATTGTTTTCTTCCGTTAAGAAAAATTATTATTAATTATTTGCTTTTTATACTTTAAATACATACCTTTGTCGCGATTAAATTTATAATCTCATATACAATTTAATTAAATATTGTTTAACTAACACATTTTTAAGTATGAAAAAGTTTTTTTACTTTCTCTTAGCGATTATTTTCGCTATTCAAGGCTGGTCTCAAGTAATTAATACATTCCCCTGGAATGAAGGATTTGAAACAGGATTAACTAATTGGACGCAACAGTATGTTTCTGGAACAAACTCTTGGACAACCGGATCAAGTGCGTCCCAAATCGCATCTGCTCAACAAGGAACACAATTTGCTTTGTTCTCTCATAATTCGACTGGAAATACAACCAAGCTTGTATCTCCAGTTTTTGATATTTCCGCATTAACAAATCCAACAATATTTTTTTGGTACACACAAACAGATTGGGGTGGTGACCAAAATACAATAAAAGTGTATTATCGTAGTGATACACTTTCAACCACTACTTGGACGGAAATATTATACTTAAGTCAAAATACACCATCATGGTCTATGGTAACACTTCCTCTTCCAAGTGGATCATCAACATATCAAATAGCATTTGAAGGATATGATGACTATGGATATCCAATAGGATTGGATAATTTAACATTATTAGATTTAACATGTCCTCCACCTTCAAATCTTGTTGGAACAAATCCTACAACATCAGGATTTGATTTAGGATGGACAGATGCTACAGGTACATTATGGAATATACAATATATGTTAGCATCAGAATCAGATTGGACAAATGCAACAACAATTTCTGGCGTTACTAATCCATATACTTTTACAACTCTCAATTCATCAACTGCTTATAAAGTTAGAGTACAAACAGATTGTTCAACAGAACAAAGTTTATGGACAAATCATATTACATTCTCAACTTCATGTGGTTCAATTACAACTTTCCCTTGGTCTGAAGGATTTGAAACATCACCTTGGGATGCAGCGGTTACACCTGGTAATGCATTAGCACCTTTATGTTGGATAAATATAAATGGAGGTTATTCAAGCTCTTCTTATATTTGGAGAAGAACTTCAACTGCTTCATACATACATTCAGGAACTGGAGCAGCTCAAATGTATACAAGTTCTTCTTATCCAACAAGTGATTGGTTGATTTCACCTCCAATTACTTTAACAGGAGGAGAAAGACTTCGTTTTTGGGCAAAAGGATATAATACATATATAGATAATATTAATGTTAAAATATTTGATATAACAACTAATACTTCTGACATTTCTCTTGCATCAGACACTGCATTATTTACTGAAATAATGCCAAATACATTAGTTTCTCCAACTGTATGGACTGAATATGAAATTAATTTAAGTCAATATGTAGGAGATTATAGAATAGCATTTGTAAGGAATACTACAGGTGGATATTATTTAAATCTTGATGATGTATCAATATCAGCTATACCTGCTTGTTCAAGACCATCTTTAATAACATCAAGTTCAAATACACAAAACTCAATTGATTTGTCTTGGACTAATGGTAATACATCTGATGCATCATGGTATATTTATTATGCTCCAACTGGAACATCAACATTTGATTCTGTTCTTGCAAATTCTAATCCATACACCTTGTCAGGATTATCTGCTTCAACAGGATATGATATATATATGAGAACAGATTGTGGCACTGAATTATCAGAAGCATCAAATATTTCTACATTTTATACATCATGTGGATCAATAACCTCATTCCCTTGGAATGAAGGATTTGAAGTTGCTTGGGCTCCAGCAGTTTCTCCAGGAAATTTATCATCTCCAACTTGTTGGACTAATATTAATAAAGGAGCAGGCTCAACAAACTATTGGTCAAGATCAACATCTTATTATCATTCAGGTGCAGGATCTGCACAAATGTACACTGATAATTCAAGTCAAAACAACGATTGGTTAATTACCCCATTGATTTCATTAACAGGAAATGAAAGATTGAGATTTTGGACTCAAAATTATAGTGCAACATCAGCTGAACTTGATGAAATATCAATTTGGATCTCTGATGGAACTATAACAACTATTGATACTACAAATATGGGCCAATATGATTCAATCCAAGGATTTTCACAAATTTATCAAACCACAATACCTATAGGACCATGGCAACAACATGAGATAAATTTAAGTCAATATTCAGGAGATAGATATATTGCTTTTGTTAGAAGAAATACTCCAGACAATGGTTGGTATCTTCGTTTGGATGATGTTGAAGTTTCAACACTTCCACAATGTAATAGACCTACCAATGTTACAGCAACAAATATAACTACAACAGATGCTGAAATTTCATGGGTAAATGGAAATCAAGCTGATGCTTCATGGTGGATATATTATAAACAATCTGGTACTACAACTTATGATTCTATTTTAGTTAATTCTAACCCTTATACATTATCAAGTTTACTTCCTTCAAGTGGCTATGATGTTTATGTGGTTACAGATTGTTCAACAGAACTATCAGAAGCAAGTCAAATACTTAATTTCCGTACACTTTGTGCAGATATTTCTACTTTGCCTTATCTTGAAAGTTTTGATTCTTATGGAACAGGATCTTCTGCAACTTCTTACCCTCCATGTTGGTCAAGAAACGTAACAACATATACTAATAATTATCCATATATATCATCAACCTCTTTCTCTACTCCAGGAGCATTATATTTCTATGCATATGGAGATACAAGAACTGTAGCTGTATGTAATCCTATTGATTCTACAGTTCCAATTAATACTTTGGCTGTTGAATTTAAGATGAGATATTCAACTGTAGATGCAAGTGGTATACAGCTTGGAGTAATGACAAATCCTAATGATTTTAATACTTTTGTAGCAGTTGGATCTCCACAAGTTCTAACAACTACAGATACATGGGAAGATAAAGTTGTATTCTTAAGTAATTATACAGGAACTGGACGTTATATTGCTTTGGCAGCTATTGCTCCATCAGGAGGTTATTCAAGAGCATATATAGATAACTTTAAGGTTGATTTAATCCCAAGTTGTCCAAGTGTATATGGATTGAATGTTGAGCCTTCATCAACATCTTCTGTTTCTGTTAATTGGAATGATGAAGCAGATGAAGGAGATGGTTATGTTATTGCTTATGCTTCTAACCTAAATGTACCATTTGACCCTGCAACTGCAACAAATATTATATCAGTTCCAACAGGATCACCTCTTCCATATATAATTCCTGGATTTAATCCTGGAGATTCTGTATGGGTAGCCGTTCAAAGAGGATGTGGTGGAGCATGGACAAATACAATAAAAGTTATTTTGCCTACTTTTGCAAACACATTACCTTTAACAGCTAATTTTGAAGATACATCATTAGATACAATATGGACTATTACTAATGGAACTCAAACAAATAAATGGTTTATTGGAGTTCCAGGAGCAAATGATTCAAACCCTACTGATGGAATTGACGAAAGAGGACTATATGTTTCAAGCGATAATGGAACAACTGCAACTTATGACAATCAATCATCTTCAGTTGTATTCCTTTCAACTATTGTTGCATTTGATAATTCTCCATCATTCCAATTAAGTTTTGATTGGTTAAATAATGGTGAAAGTGGATGGGATGGAATTAACGTTTATTTGCTTCCATTAGGAACAGTACTTACCCCAGGAACATTACCAAGTGATCAATATAAATTAAATCCTTCTTATTTATGCCTTCAAACAACTTTCCAAACATATACTAAAGCATTTAGTGCTGCATATTCAAATTCAGTTAAGCAACTTGTATTCTGTTGGAGAAATGATGGAAGTGGAGGAACAAATCCTCCAGCAAAGATCGATAATATTTCTCTTGTTGCACTTAGTTGCGGTATGCCATACGGTTTAGCAACTGATTCAATTTCTTACAATGGAACCGATGTTTATTTACATTGGACTGAACCGCAAGAATCAACTTCATGGATTTTAGAGTATCAACAAACAGGAGCAACTACTGGTTGGACACAAGTAGCTGCAAACTCAAATCCATTCACCCTAACAGGATTAAATCCAGGAACATCTTATCAAGCAAGAGTTCGTTCCATTTGTAATTCATCAGATACATCTGCAATTTCAAATGTTATTAGTTTCCAAACAGCTTGTGTTGCATTAACAGTTCCAACATTAGTTGAAGGATTTAACACCATTCCACCAAGCACTTGTTGGGAAAGAAAAACTGGATTACTTCCAGCAACAGGATTAGCAACTTTATCTTCAACAACTTCTGGATGGTATAGTAATACATACCCAATTATGCCAAATGCAGGAAATCATGCTTACATAAATATTTGGAGCACATCTGCAAGATATTGGTTAATTACTCCAAGTTATAATTTAGGAGATGGAACAACTCCAGCTCAAATTGAATTTGATGTATTGCTTTCTACTTATAATGCAAGTGGGGCACCAAATACAACAGGTACTGATGATAAATTTGCAGTAGTAGTATCAACAGATAATGGATTAACATGGGATGTTGCCAATGCATTTATTTGGTCAAATGATTCTGTTGCTACTCCTACAAGAATTTATAATAACCTATATCCTCTAAGACACATAATACTTCCATTATTTGATCAAACAACTTCACTTCCTTATACAGGAAATGTAAAAATTGCATTCTATGGAGAATCAACAGTATCTAATGCAGATAACTATTTACACATAGATAATTTTGAAATAATACCTTTTGCAACTTGTCAAAGACCAACATCTCTTGGAGCATCTGCTGTTTCTTCAACAACAGCAAATATTTCATTCCAAGAAAATGGAACTGCAACAACATGGCAATACGTATTAACTAATGGAACAATAACAGATCCAAATAATGGGACTCCTGTTTCAACAACTACTAATCCTATTCCATTAACAGGATTAACTCCACAAACTCAATATACAATTTGGGTGCGTTCAGATTGTACAACAGAAACTTCAGTTTGGTCAACACCATTAACATTTGTAACTGAAGCACCTCCTGCAACTGTTCCTTATTCTTTCGATTTCGAAAATCAAACAGAAGCTTTAGCATGGAGAAATCTAAGCGGAAGTGTTAATAATTGGGCAATTGGACAAGCAGCAGGTAATGGTCCTTCAACTCAAAATGCTAATGATAGTACAGCAGCATACATTTCTAATGATAATGGAGTATCTTATGCTATGAACTATGGTTATATTTATGCATATGGATATCGTGATATCGATTTTGGAACAACACCAGCTTCATATTCACTTACATTTGATTGGAAATGTCAAGGCTATGTATCAGGAACTTCAGCTTATTCAGGATTAATAGTTTATTTAAGAGATATAACAGATACACTTAATCCAACAGGATATCCAAGCAATGTAAATGATAATTTAGGGCTATTTGCACAACAATCAACATGGCAAACAGAACAATTACCACTTGATAATGTTTCAGGAGTTAAGAGATTAATCTTCTTCTATTTCGATGGTTATTACAATTATGCACCACCAGCAGCAATAGATAATATTTCAATTGTTCTTGAACCATGTCCAAGACCATTTGATGTTGCAGTATCAGGTACAACAACAACAACAACAGAAGTTTCATGGAATCATCCAGGAGCAACAAGTTATATTGTTTCATATAGAACAAATACAACAGGTTCAACACTAACTGATCTTCCAGCATCAACATCTCCATTAACTATTTCAGGACTAACAGCAGGAACATCATATCTTGTAGCAGTTAGAGCAATCTGTAATGGAGATACAACAATTTATTCAGAAACAGTTCAATTTACAACTCCTTGTGCTGATGGAGCTATATCTTCATTCCCTTGGATAGAAGGATTTGAAAGTGGACTTTCTTGTTGGACACAAGAATATGTAATTGGAACAACAGATTGGACAACATCTTCTTCTTATAATTCTGCTCATGCAGGATCAGGTTTTGCTAATTTCTATAATACTTCAGGTGAAAAAACAAGACTTGTTTCTCCACTTATTGATATTTCAGGATTACCAACACCTTATGTATCATTCTGGCATATGCAAGAAGATTGGGCTGGTGACCAAGATGAACTTAAAGTATTCTACAGAGTAAGTCAAGATAGTGCATGGAGACAATTAGTTCATTATACTTCAAGTATATATGTTTATCAATATGATTCATTAGCACTACCAAATCCATCTTCAACTTATCAATTAGCATTTGAAGGAATGGGAGATTATGGATACGGCGTTGCATTAGATGATGTAAAAGTTTATGATCCAAATGGCTCAGCGTGTGCAGCACCAACTAACTTATCAGTTAGTGGTATTCAAAACACCACAGCAACAGTTAGCTGGATACCAGCAGGAACAGAAAGTGCATGGCAAGTACGTTTAGGAACAACAGGCACACCTGTAGATGTAGCAAATACTACATACTCATTCCCAGCAACACTTACAGCAGGCACACATTACACTTACTATGTAAGAGCAAATTGTGGAACAAACTATTCAGCATGGGTACAAGACACCTTTACAACCACAGCAGGTCATCAAGTAGTACAAGTAACAACAATTCAACCAACAGCTATAACCCAAACCAATGCAACCTTCCAAGGTACATACGTTCAAGGAACTGATACTATATCAGCAATAGGTTTTGAATACAAAACTACAGCAGCAACAACCTGGACAGACCAAGTAGTAACCCCTGTAGTAACACCATTCACATACGTAATGACTACACTAACAGCAAATACTAACTATAAAGTAAGAGCCTATGCAGTAACAGCAACAGATGGAAGAGTATATGGAGATACACTAACATTTGCAACCCCAGCAATTGTAGCACCTACCGTAACAACTCTAACACCAAATCCAATTAGTTACACAAGCGCAACCTTCCAAGGAACCATAGTACAAGGATCCGAAGCAATAAATGCAAGAGGCTTTGAATACAAATTACCAAGTCAAACATGGCAAGATGCAAACATAATCTCAGCAACAGGTACTAACAACATCACAGCTTCAGT
>DIOL01000006.1:0-25987 GCA_002423895.1 Bacteroidales bacterium UBA5515
GATCAAACTCTTCATTGTATAATCTTTTTGTTTCCCTAAACTCTACGTAAGTCTTCATCACTGAATCCCTACGCTCTTCGCTAACTTCTTTGGTTTCCTTAATGTCAATGAACTTCTCTTTCCCCGCTCCTGCCCTCTGTCTCTATTCTCTATCGTTACGTCGAATTGGGAGTGCAAAAGTACAAACTTTTTTATTACTACCAAATATTCTCCAATCTTTTTTTTACTTTTTTTATCTATTACCCCCCCAAAAACCTTGTAAAGAAAGTTTTATAACTGTATTTTTTTTTGCATTCTTTTTATCTCTTTTTCTTCTATTTCGCCTTTTATCGCCTTTTTGGGGGAATCGTTGGTTTCTTTTCTTGCATTTATTCTTTGATTTTAGCCAAAAAATAGGAGTTGAGGGAAATTAATCGGGATCTTTTCCAGAAAAGTCGGGACTTAATGTTATAAAGTCACCGGATAAATTTATAAAGTCGCCGACTTTTTTTGATAGATACTACTTAATCTTTCAAACAATGTATATATAGGCTTAAATACTTTATAATTAAACAACAAGAAGAGTTTATTGAAAATAAATGAATAATTATTTACATTATATAGTAAACATAATTGGGTTTTATAGTGTTAAAAGAAAAAGAAAATATTAATTTTGCACTTAAAATAGGAAATTATATGAAAAAGACGTTATTATTAGTTATTTCGACAATTATATTTGCAACAAATTCTTTTAGTCAATCGTGTCCTAATTCCACTGTTAGAGATATAACCAATAATATAGATTGTTCTGGAGATACAATTCAATTAACTTGTGATATGCCATTTGTAACATTAGCTCCAAAAGTTTTTGCTCCTGGTGCATCTAACTCCTACACATACGAATCAATACCTTTTAATCCTCCTTGTTCATTTAATCTTGCAGAGTATCCTAACAAAATTGATTATATCTTACCTCGAGATGATGTATGGGGAGAATTAATGACTTTAGACTTTGGACAGCCAGCTTCTGCACCTGATTTCATTTTTTCTTTTTATGGACAGAATAATCTATCTCAATGTGTTATTGGCTCTAATGGTGTTCTTTCTTGGAACACCGCTGTAGCATCTGGGAGTGGATTTAATCCAGATAACACATGTTCTTGGAGTTCTGGAATAAATCTTCCTTCAACAAATCCTGAATTTGTAAATTGTATCTTTGGACCTTATCATGATATTTATTTCTCTGTTCCAAATAATTGGGGAAAACTATATTTCTATATTGAAGGAGTATATCCATGTAGAAAATTAATAATAAGTTTTTATGATGTTCCATTATTTGGTAATACTTCTGTACATGCAACAAGTATGCTTGTACTTTATGAAACTACAAATACAATAGAATTCTATCTTCCAAGTAAAACTTGTTGTACTTCTACCAATAACGGATTAGCTACTTTAGGCATACAAAACCAAACAGGGACTCAAGCTACAGTAATTACAAATGCTGCAGGAGTAACCTATAATGCTACTGAATGGACTGCAACAAATGAAGCATGGAGGATTCGTCCTGTTGGTAATTTGGAGGCTGCCACACAATGGTATAGAAAACCTGCATCTGGAGGAGCAAGAGTCTCTGTGGGAGCTAACGATAACTTTGAAGCAATAGCAAATCCAACTTCTGCAGAAGGTCCACAATGGTATTTTATGGAGACTACTATATATAGATTAGATGGAACTCCACTTAATTATATAGATTCCGTTTTAGTTAAGCCAATCGATTTACCAACATTTACAATAAATCATAACAATAATACTGAAAAATATGATACCATTTGCTTAGGTTCAAATGTTAATATTCAACTTAGTGGTGGTAGTACTTATAGATTAGTTTCTCCTTTCTTACAAGAGAATATTAATCCAAATTCTTTTTCTGTAATTCCTACAGTAAATACAACATATATTTTTGAAGTAGATAATAACGATGAAAATGGAAATAGAATTTGTACAAGAACAGATTCATTTAATGTTCAACCTATCATTTTTAATGTAGAGATTGGCCAGCCACTTACAATTTGCCAGAATGACACTGTAACTTTAATGAATTTAACGAATGAAGCAGTTGGTAGTTCACAATGGAGTTTTGTCAATAATCCAATTTCTTCTCTTGACACATTAGTATTTACTCCTCAATCTTCTGGTTTTGTAACATACTTATTAACGGATAATCACTCTTGTTTTGCAAAAGATTCATTATTTATAACTGTAGATCAAGCACCAGTTGTTAATATAAGTGGGACTACAAGAATATGTTTAGGTACTCAAACTTCTCTTACAGCCAATTCATCATTGAATAATTGTACATATCTTTGGAATACTGGAGAAACTACTGAGTCAATAGTAGCTAATCCAACTGATCCTGAAACTATATATGAAGTTATTGTAAAACTTCAACCAGCAAATTGCGAAACCAAGGCTCAAGTTACAGTTTATGCTTTAAGCAAACCAACTGTCAATGCAAGTTCTGATGTTAATATATGTCTTACTGAGTCTGCTCAAATATATGTTACTGGCAGTGCTGATAATTATCATTGGACTTCATACCCAGAGGATGCAAATGTACAAAATAATACTTCAACCAATTTAACAGTTGAGCCTACTGTTTCTACAATGTATATAGCCCATGGAGCAAATGACATTAATTGCCAAAATTCAGACACAGTGTTGGTTTATGTTTCTCCTTTGCCAGAGGCTCAAATGACTTTTAATCCATCCATAATTGATGATTTAGATCCAACAGTTATTATTAATGATATAACCGATGGAAGCGTTTTAAGACTATGGACAGTTAGTGATGGTGCCACTTCAAGTGAAGAAATATTTGTACATTTATTTGATATTTCTGATACCGCTCAAACTTTCAATATTAATCTCTATGTAGAAAATGCTGCAGGTTGCCAAGATTCAACTTCTAACATAATTAGAATAGCTAAAACACATTATTTATGGGCTCCAACAGCAGTTTATGTTTATGACTCTGATCCAAAAAACACTCAATTTAGAGTTTATGTAGATAACCCTGTTGAATTTGAATTAAAAATATTTAATCGTTGGGGAGAATTGGTTTTCCAAACTAACAATCCTGAAAATGCATGGGATTGCACATTCAAAGGAGATATTGTCCCTCAAGGAGCATATATTTGGATGGCTAAATATCGTTACGCAGACAAAAGGAAAAATGTATTTACAGAAACTGGCACTGTCAACATATATAAATAATGTATAAGACAATCGGTCACAAAAAAAATAGAGGTGGAATAAAAATTACACCTCTATTTTTTTATATAAGCTCTATTTGTTATTGAACTAAAATTTGTATGTTATTGCTTGAGCATTCCAAAACTCCACTATTAATAGGGAAAAATAATTCCTTTTCTTTAGTTACAACTCTAATTTTGCCTTTTCCCAAAACAGAAATGATTGGAGCATGATTATTCAATATTTCAAAAGAACCATCAATTCCTGGAAGTTGCATTAGAGATGTTTCTCCTTCATAAACCACATTCTCTGGGGAAATTATCATAACTTTCATAGCCAAATTATTCTTGAATAGTTTCTGCAAGAATCTTCTTACCTTTTTCTATTGCATCTTCAATTGTTCCTACCATTGAGAAAGCTGCTTCAGGATATTGGTCAACTTCTCCATCAAGAATCATATTGAATCCTTTAATTGTATCTTCCAAGTTAACAAACACACCCTTCATCCCAGTAAACTGTTCTGCAACATGGAAAGGTTGAGAAAGGAAACGTTGAACTCTTCTTGCACGAGAAACAACCAATTTGTCTTCGTCAGAAAGTTCTTCCATACCTAAAATTGCAATAATATCTTGAAGTTCTTTGTATCTTTGAAGAATATTTTTAACCTTTTGAGCTGTTTCGTAATGTTCCTCTCCAACAACATTTGGAGAAAGAATTCTTGAATTTGAATCCAATGGATCAACAGCAGGATAAATACCAAGTTCGGAAATCTTTCTACTAAGAACAGTTTGAGCATCTAAGTGAGCAAAGGTTGTTGCTGGTGCTGGGTCTGTTAAGTCATCTGCAGGAACATATACAGCCTGAACAGAAGTAATGGAACCTCTTTTTGTTGAAGTAATTCTTTCTTGCATAATACCCATTTCAGAAGCAAGTGTTGGTTGGTAACCAACGGCTGAAGGCATACGTCCCAAAAGTGCAGAAACTTCAGAACCTGCTTGAGTAAATCGGAATATATTATCAATAAACAAAAGGATATCTCTTCCTCCTGTTTTTTCATCTCCATCACGATAGTATTCTGCCAAAGTTAGTCCAGAAAGGGCAACTCTTGCTCTTGCTCCAGGAGGTTCGTTCATTTGTCCAAACACCAAAGTACATTTTGAATCTGACAAATCCTCTTGGCTAACTTTGCTAATATCCCATCCTCCTTCTTCCATACTTTTTAGAAAATCTTCACCATAACGAATAACACCTGATTCCAACATTTCTCTAAGTAAGTCATTTCCTTCACGTGTTCTTTCACCAACTCCTGCAAAAACAGATTGACCAGAATATTTTTTTGCAATATTATTAATCATTTCCATAATCAATACTGTTTTGCCTACTCCTGCACCTCCGAAAAGACCAATCTTTCCTCCTTTTGCATAAGGTTCAATTAAATCGATTACTTTAATTCCAGTTAAAAGGACTTCTTGTGAAGTGGAAAGATCTTCAAATTTTGGTGGATCTCTATGTATTGGATAAGATTTTGAAGTCTTAACTTCTCCAATTCCATCAATAGTTTTTCCAATAACATTAAACAATCTACCATTGATGTTTTCGCCAACTGGCATAGAAATAGGCTCTCCTAAGTTTTCAACATCAAGTCCTCTTTGCAAACCATCAGTAGAATCCATTGCAATTGTTCTAACAGTATTGTCTCCTATACCTTGTTGACATTCTAATATAATAGGTTGTCCATTTGGATTTACAACTCTTAAAGCATCATAAATATTAGGAAGTTTTTCTCCTTCATCAAAGCTAACATCTATAACAGCGCCAATAATTTGAGATATTTTTCCTTTACTAACTACATTCATAAATCAAATATTAAAATCAAATGTATCTTTTTTCAAACTGCGAATTTACATCATTTCTTTGAAAAACTATAACCTTTTTAGAAAATAAAGTATGAAAATCCTCTAAAACAATAATCTTTTTATCGATATAAAACATTAGAATAAAATAAAATAAGAGAGGTGAATTTAGTTAGAATTTATCCAAAATTAATCAATAGAAATTTTAATTTATAAATCAATTAGGTAACCACATAAACTAACAAAACATTTTTAATCTAAATCAATAAGCACTTATTAAACACATTACTACAAACCATAACCTTATTATTTTAAAGTTAAATAAGAGAAAAAACTCCTTAAATCAAGAAAAAACTTTTTTAAATAGGGAATAAATTCTGTAAGGTGGCACCATACTAACATTATGGTGGCACGATACTCGAGTAAGGTGGCACCTTACTAATAGTATGGTGGCATGTTACTAAACTTATACCTTATCTTTTTTAATTTCTATAAGGTTTTGGTGAACTTTTATCAAATAAAAACCAAAGAATAAGGCTTTTGTTCAAAAATACCTATTACAATAATTAATAAGAATGACGTATAGATTGACAAATATCAAAAAAACAAACTAAAATTATAACCTCAAAGTATTTTTAGTATTTTTGCAAGCCAAAACAAAAACACATTTAGAGTTGAATATAATACCTTTTGAAAAAGAATTTGAGCAAAAAAATCGTCCAGTTATAACAATTGGAATGTTCGATGGTGTTCATATTGGACATCAAAGCTTGATTTCCGACTTGAAAGAAAAAGCTAAAGAACTTAACACAATACCTATTATCATAACCTTTGATAATCATCCTCAACTTGCCTTAAAACCAAAAAACTTAGATAAGATTAGCCTTTTGCAAACAAATGAAGAAAGGTTTACCAAACTCCACCTTCAAGGTATAAATGATATTATAACAATTCATTTCACTAAAGAATTCTCTCAAATTAAGGCTGAAGATTTTATTGATCTATTACTGAAAAAATATAACCCTCAATATTTACTTTTAGGATACGATAACCATTTTGGGAACAAATCTTTTCAAGATTTTGACAAATTAGTTATTGCATCAAAAGAAAAAGGACTTATTTTAAAAAGAAGCAAGAGTTGTGTATTTTATGATAATATCGAAGTAAGTTCTACCCAAATACGTAAGGCTTTAGCTGCAGGTAATATTAAGTTGGCAAATGCTATGCTTAATGAAGACTATTTAATAAGTGGTCAAGTTGAACACGGCAATAAGATTGGAACTAAATTGGGCTATCCAACAGCAAACTTAAAAATTGATCGTCATAAATTACTTCCTTTGTTTGGAGTTTATATTACAGAAGTTGAATTCAATGAGAAAACATATCAAGGAATTGTAAGCATTGGTATTCGCCCAACAATTAATAAAGATATAGTTAATGAAGAGAAAACTCCAAGAGTTGAAGTAAATATTTTTGATTTCCATGAAGATGTTTATGGAAAGAAAATTAAATTAAGACTGAAGGATTTTATAAGAGAAGAAATTAAGTTTGATGACTTAGATTCTCTTAAAGCCAAAATCAATAAAGATATTGAAAAGGCTAAACTCTATTTCAAAACAAATGAATAAGCTAATTATTATTCTTTTTGTTCTTTTTAGTTCCTTTTGCCAAGGACAAACAAATGGATATTTCAATAATTTGGATTCTGCGCTTGCTTATCCATCCAAAGTTACTACCTTAGATTTAGAGAAGAGGAAACTAAAAGAAATTCCAAAAGAAATTCTTGAATTTAAGAATTTGGAAAAGCTAATTTTGAAAAGAAATAGGATAAAAGATGTTCCTAAAGAAATTTCTGAATTAAAAAAACTTCACTATTTAGACCTTGCATCCAACTACATTGAATCCTTACCCAAAGAATTAAGTGTATTAAATTTGGATACATTAATATTATGGGATAATAGAATTAGAAATTTTGATAGTGAATTTGGTAAAATGAGTAATAAATTAAAATATTTAGACCTTAGAGCCATTCAAATGAACAAGCAGGAACAAAAAGATATTAAAGCATTATTCCCAAATACTAATATCAGACTTGCTTATCCCTGTAACTGCAATAGATAAATAATTTGATTTTGTAAGCATATCAAATATTAGTAACTTTGCAATCCAAAAAACTTTTAATTAACATGAAAATAGCAATATTTCAAGCCAATACAGTTGATAACCAAATAGACGCAAATTTAAAAAGATACGATTCTTTTCTTGAAAATTTAGATAAAGACACTGAACTATTAGTTTTTCCTGAAATGTTTACAACAGGATTTACTATGAACACTTTGCATTCTGAAACAATGCAAGGCAAAAGCCTTCAATGGATAAAAGCTAAAGCAATTGATAAACAAATTGCAATCGCAGGTACACTTCTTATTGAAGAAGATAATAAGTTTGTAAATAGACATTTCTTTGTATTTCCAAATGGAGAGTTTGAGTATTACGATAAAAAGCACTTGTTTTGCTTAAGCAAAGAGCCTAGAGTAATAACTCCAGGGAAAAACAAAAAGATTGTAAACTATAAAGGCTGGAAGATTGCATTATTTACTTGCTATGATATTCGATTCCCTGCTTGGTGCAGAAATGCATATAATAATGAAGAATACGATTATGATATTGCCATTTTCAGTGCTTCATGGGATTCAGCAAGAAATCATGCTTGGACTTCACTTTATGTTGCAAGAGCAATTGAAAATGTTTCTTATGTTATTGCTGTGAATAGAGTTGGAATTGACAATTTTAATATTAAATATTTTGGCAGCTCAACAATACTAAACTATAAAGGTGAAAAACTTGTTGATACAAAACAAAATAAAGAAGAAATTGTCTATTCTACAATAGACAGAAATCTTCTTTATTCTTTTAGAAACTCATTCCCAGTTGCTAAAGACTGGGATAAAATTTCTCTTATTTAAATTCTCTTATTTAGTAATTCTTTCAGATTTAAAGTTTCCATTAATATCAAATTCCAAAACTTTTCTTTCTTTCTTTTTGGTAACAATTGAAGCATTGTAAGTTTTTACATTTCTTGAATCAACAATTGAAACCTCACTTATTTTTGATTTAGGATATGTACTATTTATGTATTCAGTAATTTGAGAAGGAACATATTCAAAAGGAATAATCCAACAAGTTTCAGTACTTGCTTTTGTATATTTGATTCTCATTTGATTGCCATTATCAACAAAATTGGCATTGTAGGAATTAGAATCCACCATTTCCCAAGTTCTCTTTTCAATGTTAGGTCTTTGTTTTTTCAGATCATTAACATAACGTTCTGGAACATCACGTTCATTAACCATTTTATTTCCTTTCATTGTAGCACAAGAAAAAACTACTACAGAACACAAAACTAATAGAAAAATCTTTTTCATTTTATAAGTATTTATTTTGTTAAAAAAACTCTTTACAATTGGCAAAGATACAAAATAAGAAAATAGAAAGGCTTTGTTTTTCCCTAAAATTTAATCTCTTTTTGCTTTTTTGGAAATCAAATAATCAATAGAGAACTTTCCAGCGCCCATATATAGGATAAAAGTAAACAATCCAAGATATAAAACAGCCATTTCCTTTACAGCAAAAGGATCATTTGCATGAGCAACAAAGGCAGCAATTATCATAGAGAATATTATAGGAATTGAAGAAAGACGAGTAAAAAGTCCTAAAATAATTAAAATAGAACATCCAAACTCTGCCATAATAAGCAAAATCAAATTCCACTCACCTCCTATTCCCAATATATCGGGGAATTGAGTAGAAAGAGTTTCAAAACTACTTATCTTTGCAAAACCATGAGTTAACATCAATACACTAATAAAGACTCTAAACAATAAAAGTCCAATACCAATTTTATTATCATCAGATATATTTCCAATTAAGGCTTTAATAAATTTCATATTCAATAATTTTTTAGTTATTAATTCTATTAATTTCCATTGAGCACAAAAGCACAATAGAAGAGTAAATTTATTTATCAATAAATTATATTATAATAACGCACTATACGGACATTTTATTTCCCAACGACAATATTTTCAATAATATTTTATATATAAGTAAAGACAAATCCTACCTTACAACCAATCTCTTAGTTATTTTTCCTTTCTCAGTAATTAAGTTTACAAGATAATTACCCTTAGCAAGAGAGCTTATATCTATTATGGTTTCTTTTTTGTTTAGTGTTATTGCCAATGCTTTCTTCCCTAAGGCATCGTAAAACTCTATTTCTTTTATTATTTCTTGACTTTCTATATTTAATTTATTTTCTGCTGGATTTGGATAAAGTTTTATTATATTATCAATACTTATTTCTTCTGGCAAACTTAAACTATCTGCTCTTACAACTTTAAGTATAGGAAGAAATTCTATAAATGCTTTCTGGAATATTTTATAAACTGGGTCATCAGCAAATCTCACCCATTGATTATCTTTCTTTAACCAAGGACTTTCTTCAAATCTACATGCAATTAATGTATCTGTTACTGTTGCCCAAGGATCTGGATTATGAAAATCTAATCCTACAAAAATTGTATCCCATGGTAAATAGCGAGAACGATATAAATTTTCCAAACAACCTGCTGAATCATATAAAGACCATGTTATTGGATATTCTGTACTAATTATATTAAATTGAAAAGATGGTATATCAACTGCCAAATAAAAATCTTTTATATTAATTGGACTTCCAAATAAATATCTTCTATATCCATTTGAATCAGGAGTATTTAATACAAGAGCGGCTGAACCTAATTCGTTAAAACTTGAATCCATTAAACGAAAAAATATACCCCCATGCGAAACATTATTTACTTTGGTTGCTATACCTATTACTGTAACTATTGAATCTAAATGATAGGGCTGTGCAATACCTTGTATCCCATATTGATTACTTCCTGCAACATCACCTTGTATTTGGCATGGATATTGCCAAAATGGATAACAACTATCACAATACCTTGCTTTATCATTACAATATTCAATACTCAAGCCCATTGCACATTCACTTAAATCATAAGGGTGAAATACAACTTTATCATATTGTGTTTGTGCATTTACTTTTAAAAATGCAAAAACAAGTACTAAAGCAAAGAATAACTTTTTCATATTAATTGGCTCTTATTTTATACTATTAACACTCAATTTTTATAAAAAGTAACCAAAAAAAATAATTATTTATACTTATTCAACATCTGATTAATCTCTTTTCATTTTTATTCCTTTTATTTTAAACGCCATAATAAAAAAGGAATTCAAATCTAAAATGATTAATAATCAAATTATTTTTTTGCTAAATAAGGAAAAAATCTTCTTAGATGAAGAATAAATTTTATTCTTCATCTTGAAGGATTTGCAAACTCATCGCATTTATAAATTTAAAATAAGATGTTTTCTCCAATTCATTCTTAAATGTAAATTCCATATTCTTTCTCTCATATTCAAGTTTTTTCAGATAATCCTCGTAGGAACACAAGTATATTTTCTTTCTCTCCTTATTAAGTTTTCTACGATCTTTTGTATAATCAGGAATAGATGCCCTTATATCATTATTTTTATTTTTTAAGAGTTTAGTGTCTGTTCCATATCTTATTTCTGACCATGAACCATTAAAACTATACTGGTTAAAATCACATAGTACTGCATAATACTCAGGTCTTAATTTCCCTTGAATTACTTTCTCTTTGAAATTTAAATTTACTGGATTTTTTATATTATCTGCTGTGCGTGAGTAATGCCACAATATAAGCCAACAATAAGAATCTTGAAAAGGACAATTTCTGTTATTGCCTATTATATTCTCATCTATAAATACATGATTATTATTCATATAATCTACAAGACATTTCATATTTATACTATCAATATTAAATAAATCATTGCCAGTATGACTTCCTTTTCTAACGGTTTGGTCTTCTTTTACCAAAGAGTCTATTAATTTAACAAACATAGTATCTATTTTTGGTTTAATATTGGAGTTTTCAAATAAATATTGCAGATAAGGAGAAAGCTTAAAACGATCATTGGTGTATGCTATGTATTTATATTTTCTTTCAACAAACTTAGGATAACACATTTGTAATGCAAGAGTATCATTAGCATACAATCCTGCCAAAAGAAAATTATGAATATCCTTCCCAAAAGGTTCGTTAAGATATTTAAATGCTTTCTTATAATACTCACATGCTCCTTGATAATTACTATCTATGATAGCAAGTTCTGCTTTATTTACATTATTAAAATATTTTCGAGGGTTTTCTTTTTGCGTATAACCAAGAAGTGAAAGAAAACAGAATAAGAACACTAAACTTAATCTTTTGAACATAATAAAATTATTAAATTAACTGTATAAATTAGTACTATAAAAGTGTAACTTTGTTTTTACATTTCAAATAAAAAGCAAAAAAATACCTTTTTCATATTAATTGGCTCTTATTTTATACTATTAACACTCAATTTTTAACAAAAGTAACCAAAAAAAATAATTATTTATACTTATTCAACATCTGATTAATTTCTTTTCTTCTTTATTCCTTTTATTTTAAACACTATTAGAGAAAAGGAATTCAAATCTAGAATAATTAATAATCAAATTATTTTTTTGCTAAATAAGGAATAAATCTTTTTAAATCAAGAATAAATATCTTTATATCAAGAATAAATTTTGCAAGGTGGCAGGATGTTGATTGTATCCTGGCAGGATACACTATGTAAGGTGGCAGGATACATGTTGCAAGGTGGCAGGTTGCAAATAATATGGAGGCATATTACAAGATTTTTACCTTATCTTTTTAAATTATAATAAGGGTTTGATACATTTATATCAGATAAAAATAATTTTATAAGTAGATTTTTCTACAATAAATCAAAAATCTAATCTCAAATTATGTTGAAAATTTATACTAAATATATTCTTTTTGAAGCCTTTTATATGCTTAAAGATATTAAAATGCTTATGGATTGTATTTTTCTAAAATAAGAATTATTGATTTTTTAACTTACGGAGTGAAGAATTAAACTTCCTTTTCTTCTCTAAATGTTATTTTGCACTAAGAATTTGATTGAAGAATGGTTTTGGGTCTATTACTCCAAAAAGGTTAAGGGCGGTTAGGATGATGACTACTATTATTACCCAACGAACAAAATTTGCTCCTTTTTTCAGGGCGAACTTTGTTGCAATCCAAGAGCCTATAACTCCTCCAATTGCATGCAGAAGTCCATAAGACCAATATATTTTGCTATCGAGCATAAAAATAGCAATTGCAACAATGGTGTAAAGAAACATTACTGTAACTTTTATGGCTGATGTTTTTATCAGGTCGTAGCCAAGCATCATTGATGAAGCCAAGATTAAGAAATAGCCTGTTCCAACTTGAATAAATCCTCCATAAACTCCAATTGCAAAAAAAACCAAATAGTTCAAAAAGGTTAAAGGTTTTTCTGTCTTTTGGGGATTATCTTCAAACAATAGTTTTGGTTTGTAGAACATAAAAACAATCATTATTAAGAGGATTGTTCCCATAAAATATGGAAAAAGATTTTGTTCTATAAGGCTTGCAAAAACAGATCCAACAATTGCTCCAATTATTGTTGGTATTGCCAATTGCATTATTCTTCGAGTTTCAATTAGTTTCTGTTGCCTAAAAAGAAGACTTGCGCTAAAGGATTGGATTAAAACCTGCACTCTGTTTGTTGCATTGGCAGCATTTGCTGGCATTCCCAAAGCTAAAAAAAGTGCAATTGAGATTACTGTTCCTCCTGCTGAAAGGGTATTGATAAACCCTACAAAGAGTCCAGATATTACAAGAATTAGTATTAGTGTTATGCTCATAGTGTATTCTATTTGCAAAAATACATCTTAATTCTCAATTAAAGGTTAATATTTTGGATGTTATTAGTTGAAAAATGACAGGTATTTCTAACATTAACAAAAAAATAAATCCTTATTCTTTTTATTGAATAAGGATTTAATGATTTAAACCTAAGTTTTAAAAGTTTGTTTTAACTATTTTTCTTCTGCCTTTTTTGTCTTTATCTTTCAAGTTTACTTTCATCACTTTTGTAACAAATCTTTTCTCTACTTGAAAAAGCATATTAACTTTTTGCACTGGAATTACCTTTTTCATTTCACTGAAGTATTTTTCTTCTAAAGCCAAAACTTCTTTTTGCACTTGGAAATGATTAGTGAACATTTCTTCCGCTTGAGAGTTGCTCATATTTAGAAAATCTGGTCTTTGAGGAAATCCATCTTCAGTTGTGTCTTTTGGTTTATTCTTATCCCTAATTGCCATAAGTTCCTGTTCATACTTGTCGTATATTGGCCAAAAATCCTTTGCTTCCTGTTCAGTTAGCTGAAGTTCTCTGGTTATGTAACCAACTTTCATTGGTTTTAACTTTTTATGCAAGTTTCTTGCACCATGATACTGACAAACTGAGTCTGGAGCTCCTTTTTCTCTATGGCGGTCATTGCGGTGGTTTTGTGCATTTAGTGTTGGCACCAACATAAGCATTCCTAATAATAGTAAGGTGCTTCTTCTGATTTTTGTTTTCATAATTTTACATCATTATAAGTTAAGTAATCTGTTAGAACATCATCATTCAAATAATATTCTAAGTATTCTAATTCATTTTCGTTTAATTCTAATTTGTTTTCTTTTAGTTCTTTTTCTTGTCCTTTAGACTCTTGTTTTTTAACTTCTGTGGGATTAGCGATAGTTTCTACTTTTGTTTCATTTTGTGCAATTTCCTCTATTTTGGAGAGAATACCTATTGAATCTGAGTTTTTATTCATTATAGTTGTGGCATATTGTTCTTGAGGTTTATTTGCTTTATGTGGAATATTCCACCATAGTGTTCCTCCAATTGCTAAGAAAAGCAGAATTACGGCTGCATATCGTAGCATTTGCTTTGGCTGAAAGAAAATAAATTTCTTCTTTGGAACTGAATTAACTTTTGAAAGTATATCCTTTTCCAAACTATCAAAATAGTTTTCTGGCACCTTAAATGGATTATTCCTTGTTTTCATTTAATTATTAGGTTTGATTATTAGACTGTTTTTTTTGCAAAAGGTTTAATTGGGAAATGAAAATTTATCTTTTTCATCATCTAAAAGCATATCTTGAACCTTTTTTACAGCAAAGTGATAGGTTGATTTCAAAGTACTTTGAGTTGTATTTAAAACTTCTTCCATTTCTTTGAATGGCATATCATCATAATAGCGAAGATTAAAAACCATTCTTTGTTTTTCGGGAAGAGATAAAATTGCTTTTTGGAGTTTTAATTCAATATCACTACTGTCAAAATATTTATCTGACTTAAGATTATCCAACATTGAATCTTCAAGAGATTTAATGTTGGATTTATATCTTTGACTTTTTGATTGAAGAAAATTAAGTGTGTGATTGAGTGATATTCTATATATCCAAGTTGATAGAGAAGATTCTTTATTGAAACTATCTATATTTTGGAATATCTTAATAAATATCTCTTGAGTTAGGTCATTGGCATCCTCATGGGAAAGCACCATATGACGAACCTGCCAATAGATTCTTTCTTTATAGTTTTTCACTAAAAGAGAAAAGCCTTTTTCTCGAGTTTTATCCTTTAGTAGTAGTGAAAGCAATTCATTATCTGTCATCAGCTTTTCTTTTTTATCTTTTCTTAGACAGATTATCTAAATAAAGGTTTAATGATTATACATATCCGTATTGAAGAAATTTAGAATTTCAATACACATATCTCTTGCATCTTTTGCTGGTGAAGAAGGATTTATTTCAATTGCTTGTGAATAGTTATTAATGGCGTTTTTCCAGTCTTGCTGTTTTCTAAAAACATTTCCTCTCAAATAGTATGCAGTGTCTTGATTGGCGTCTTGAGCAATTATTTCATCTATTTCCTTCATAGCTTGCTCTAAATTTTCTTCACTAATCAAAGTTCTAATATGATTATATCTTTCTTCCATATCTATTTTCAATTGTTTTAATAATTAAATCACCTCTGCTATCAAATCAAACTCTAAGGCTTCAACAATTTTTACTCTATAAAACTTTCCTTGTTCTACCTTATATCTATCGGAAATCAAAACTTCATTATCCACATCAGGAGAATCATACTCTGTTCTTGCTATCCAAAAGTCTTGTTCTCTTCTGTCAATTATAACATTATATTCTTTTCCAACCTTTTCTTGATTCTTTTCTAAAGAAATCTCTTGTTGAATTTCTAAAATTTCTTCCATACGTTGTTGTTTCAATTCTTCTGAAACATTATCTTCAAGTTCATAGGCAGGAGTTCCTTCTTCAGCAGAATACATAAAACATCCCAATCTATCAAAACGTACTTTTCTTACAAAAGCTTTCAATTCTTCAAAAGCTTCCTCTGTTTCTCCAGGATATCCAACAATTAGAGTTGTTCTTAGTGCAATATCTGGTATTTTTGTTCTGATATCACTAATCAAATTCATAATTTCATCGGAAGTTATATTACGATTCATTGATGAAAGAATTGAATTATTAATATGCTGTACAGGAAGGTCAATATAATTACATATTCTCTTTTCTTCTTTCATTAAATCAATTAACTCCAATGGAAAATGATTTGGATATGTATATTGTAATCTTATCCATTCCAATCCTTCAATTTTAAGCAGTTCTTTTAGAAGTGGAACAATCTTTCTTTCATTATAAAGGTCTATTCCATAATATGTGGTATTCTGAGCTACAAGTATAAGTTCTTTCACACCACTTGCAACAAGTTGTTTAGCTTCTGGAATTAGTTCTTCAATTGGACGTGAAATATGTCTTCCTTTAATTAGAGGAATGGCACAATAGGAACATAAACTATCACAACCTTCAGATATTTTAAAATATGCATAATGATTTGGTGTTGCAAGGTGTCTGTCTTGTTGGAAAGATCCTTTTAAATCAACATCCAAATATTCTAATAATAGTTCCCACTCTTGAACGCCAAAGAATTTATCTACAAGAGGAAGTTCGTCTTTTAAATCTTCCAAATATCTCTCTGCAAGACATCCACAAACAATTATTTTATCAACTTTATTAATTTCCTTTAATGCACAAACATATAAAATTGTATCTATTGATTCCTCTTTTGCATCACCAATAAATCCACAAGTGTTTATAATTACTACATCATTTCTTTTTTGAGAATTTCCATAACTTACGTTATAGCCTTTATTGATAAGATGTCCTGCCAAAAATTCTGAATCAACAGTATTCTTTGAACAACCAAGCGATAGTATATTTATATTTAAACTCATATTATAGTTTTATTCTTGCTCCAATTGTAAAATCTAAACGATTAAGATTTTCTTTTTGATTTAAATCAAATTCATTTTCTCCAACTTTGAGTGTTGATACTTGGCCACCAAAGAAACCAACATTACATCCAACAGAAAGAAAACTGTTAATGGTGTAGTCTAAACCTAAATCCAAACCATATCCCAAAGTACTTCCTTTATAAGTCATACTTACAGGTGCTTTTTTTCCCATTTGATTTACCATAGCTACTTGAGAAGAGTTTCTAAATGATAAATATCCAATAGTTGCTCTTGCATACCAATTAAATTTTTCATCAAATTGAGGTAATATATATTTTAATGAAGGACCAGCATAAAACATATATTCATCATCTTTCAAATCCATTGTATCTTGAGAAGAGTATGTTGTTTGAGCTGAATTGAATGCTGAAGCAACAAAACCAACTCCTATATTAGGCTTAATCATATAATCATAAGCAAAATTTAGATTTAATCCATGTCTTAAAGATTTATATTGGTCTGTAAACTGATTTTGATTAACAAATAATTCATTTGGCTTTGAAGACAAACGATAAGAATAACCGATATTCAAAGCAAAATTATGTTTATTGGTTTTAGACTCTGGCAATGCTTTTTCTTGTGCATTTAGGAATGAAGTGCTTAGTAGCAAAATAGCAAAAAATGCTTTATTAATTTTCATACTTATTATTATTTAATTATTATTCAAATAAACTATCGACAAATGTTTTACGATTGAAAAGCTGTAAATCTTCCATCTTTTCTCCAAGTCCGATATAACGAACAGGGATTTTAAATTGATCAGATATTCCAATCACAACTCCTCCTTTTGCTGTTCCATCAAGTTTTGTTAATGCTAAAGAATTAACATTTGTTACTGCAGTGAATTGTTTAGCTTGTTCAATTGCATTTTGACCAGTTGAAGCATCCAAAACTAATAGAACTTCATGTGGAGCATCAGGAATAACTTTCTTCATTACGTTATGAATTTTAGAAAGTTCATTCATTAGACCAATTTTATTATGCAATCTTCCTGCAGTATCAATTATTGCAACATCAGCTTTCTTTGAAATTGCAGACTTTAGAGTATCATAAGCTACTGATGCAGGATCGGCATTCATTCCTTGAGAAATCATTTCAACTCCTGTTCTTTCAGCCCATATTGTTAATTGATCAACAGCTGCAGCTCTAAAAGTATCTCCTGCTCCAAGAATGACTTTTTTACCTGCTTGTTTAAATTGATATGCTAACTTACCTATAGTTGTAGTTTTACCAACTCCATTTACTCCAACAACCATAATAACATAAGGCAAGTCTCCTTTTGGAAATGCAAAACTATCTCTTTCTTCAAGCTCATTTTCTTGAAGCAAGCTAACAATTTCTTCTTTTAGAATTTGATTTAACTCCGATGTCCCAAGATATTTATCTTTTGCAACTCGTGTTTCTATTCTTTCAATTATTTTTAAAGTTGTTTCTACTCCAACATCTGATTCAATGAGTATTTGCTCAAGATTGTCAAGAACATCTTCATCAACTTTTGATTTTCCTACTATTGCTTTAGAAAGTTTAGAAAATAAGCTTTCTTTTGTTTTCTCTAAACCTTTATCTAAGCTTTCTTTCTTCTCTTTTGTAAAAAATGAAAAAATCCCCATATTTTTTATTTCAATAAATAATCGGCTAAATTAATAATATTATTTGATTTTATTGTATCCCCAATAAATAAAGAAGTTGCCTCTCTTAATTATTTAAGAAAGACAACTTCTTTAGTAATAAATAAAATTCTATTAACTATTTCTTAGCTAAATAATCTTTAACATTATCAGAAACAACAATTTCTTCCTTAAAAGTGTATGCTCCTGTTTTAGGAGAACGACTCATGCTAATAACTTTTGCATAATTCTTTCCTGATGATGTTTTTAATGTTGCAACTACTTTCTTTGCCATATCTTATTTCTCCTACTATTTAATTTCTTTATGAACAGTTACACGTTTTAGAATTGGATTATATTTCTTTAACTCCAATCTTTCAGGTGTATTCTTTTTTGATTTAGTTGTTATATAACGTGATGTACCTGGCATTCCTGATGCTTTATGTTCTGTACATTCCATAATAACTTGTATCCTTGCGTCTTTTGATTTCTTTGCCATTTCTCTTATGATTTTGGGAGTGCAAAAATATAAACTATTTTTATATTGACCTAATTTTCTTCCAAAAAAATTACTTTATTATTATCTAAGCCTTATTCTTCAACCTCATTTATTGAAGTTTGAGTGTTGATTTCTGCTTCTTTTTCAATGATGAAATCTAATTTTTCATCAGATAGATTACCTATAAAAAAAGCTTTATTATAAGTATTCTTAGAATAATCACGATAAAATCCATATGTTGTTTTATCTCCTGGTTCAAAACTATGTGATATCTTTCCTGAGTATCCATCTCTACAATCTACTTCCATTGAAATAAATTGGATATCCCCTTCTTCTTTCTTGTTTTCGGGTTTAGCTCTAATTACATCAAATTCTGTAAATCGAATGGTTGTAAATTTCAAAAGCTTTGTTCTAATTTCCAATAACTCTTTATCAGTTGTTTTTGCATTTACTCCAACCATTACAACATCCCCTTTAATATAGATTGGGCTATCTTTTAATATTTCAACTTGCGAAAATGACACAAATGAAAGAGAAATCAAACCTATCAATAAAATAAATTTCTTCATATTATACCTTTTATTTTGTGCAAAAATAACAAACTTTCTTTAATAATTAATTCTCACTCAAAAAAAAGTTCATTCTAATTACTATTTAAACATTGCTTATTTACTCTTTTGATTCAAGCTTATAATTACATTTATTTACATAATAAATCGAAATATAAAATAAGGACTTTTTCCATATTATGACCATTAAATCAAAGTTTTTTACTACTTTTGCAAATTGAATAACTATGGAGCATCAAAACACAATAAAATCTAAATTTACCGTTAGCGGTAAAGGGTTACATTACGGCAACAATATTAATGTAACGTTACTTCCTGCAGAACCTAATACTGGAATTGTATTCCGTAGAGTTGACTTAGAGAATAGTCCAACTATTCCTGCATTTATAGAATATGTTACTGACACTTCAAGAGGAACAACTCTTGAAAAGAATGGAGTTAAAGTTAGCACAATTGAACACTTAATGGCTACTTTACATTATTTCTGTATAGATAATGTAGTCGTTGAAATTGATTCTAATGAAATTCCTATTTTGGACGGAAGTGCTAAAATTTGGGTAGAAAATATTAAAAAGGTTGGTATTCAACCTCAACTTTATAAGAAATACTATTATTCAATTAAAAGTCCCATTACCTACAAAGATGAGAAGAACAATGTTGAAATAACTGCTCTTCCTTATGATGGATTTAAAGTTGATTTAACAATTGATTACAATTCATCTGTTCTTGGAGTTCAAACTATGAGTATTGACTCTTTAAATGGTTTTGAAAAAGAAATTGCACCCTGCAGAACATTTGTATTTCTTCACGAAATTGAACAACTCCTTAAACTTAATTTGATTAAAGGAGGTGATTTAGATAATGCCCTTATTTTTGTTGAAAACACCTTAAAGCAAGAACAAATTGATCATTTAGCTAAAGTGTTTAACAAAGATCCTCAACATATAAAGGTAGAAAAGGGTACTCTTAATAATATTGAAAAAAGATTTGATAACGAACCTGCAAGGCATAAACTTTTAGACTTTATTGGAGATATAAATCTAATTGGAGTTAATCTAAGAGGACATTTTATTTTAAAACGTCCAGGGCATTATGCTAATACAGAATTTGCTAAATTAATTAAGAAAGTGATTATGGAAAAAATGACAGGGGCACCTCATTATGACCCTAACAATGAACCTGTTTTTACAATAAACGATATTAAAACATTTTTACCTCATCGTTTCCCAATGCTTTTGGTCGATAAGATTATTGAAGTTGGTGATGATTATGTTATAGGTGTTAAAAATGTTACAGGAAATGAAGATTTCTTTAATGGACATTTTCCAAATGAACCTATTATGCCAGGAGTTTTAATTGTTGAAGCAATGGGACAAACTGGTGGAATTTTAGTGTTAAAGGATTATCCAGACCCAGAAAACTATACAACTTATTTTATGAAGATTGATGGAGTTCGTTTCCGTGGAAAAGTTGTTCCAGGAGACACATTAATCTTTAGACTGTTTTTAACTGAACCTGTTAGACGAGGTATTGTTAAAATGAAAGGTGAAGCTTATGTTGGCAATAAAATGGTCATGGAAGCTGAACTTATGGCACAAGTAGCTAAAACTAAATAATTTTTATACTATGAATCAACCACTCTCTTATATTCATCCAAATGCAATAATTGGCAAGGATGTAATTATTGAACCTTTTACTGCAATTTACGATGATGTAGAAATTGGTGATAATTGTTGGATTGGACCAAATGTTACTATTTTCTCTGGTGCAAGAATTGGGAAAAACAATAAGATATTTCCTAATGCTTCTATCAGTGCTGTTCCACAAGACTTAAAATTTGCTGGAGAAAAAACAACAACAATTATTGGAGATAATAATATTATTAGAGAAAGTGTAACTATTAATAGAGGTACATCTGCACTTGGATATACAAAAATTGGAAACAATAATTTGTTGATGGCTTATGCTCACGTTGCTCATGATTGTGTTGTTGGAGATAACTGCATTTTAGCAAATGGAGCTACTTTAGCAGGGCATATTGAAGTTGGAGATTTCGCAATAATTGGAGGCTTAAGTGCAATTCACCAATTTACTAAAATAGGTTCTCATGTAATTCTTATGGGTGGTTCTTTAGTTGATAAAGATGTTCCTCCATTCGTTAAGGGAGCCAAATTCCCTTTATCCTACTGCGGAATAAACTCAGTTGGATTATCTCGAAGAGGATTTAGTCAAGAAACAATCAACCTAATAAAAGAATACTATAAAATAATATTCCAATCTGGATTAACCTATTCAAAAGCATTTGAAGAGTTAAAGAAACTTCCTTCAACTCCTGAGTTACAAGAAATAATTAATTTCGTTTCAAAAGCAGAAAGAGGACTTATGAAAGGCTATGTTAGTAGCTCTTCAGAAGAGATTTAAACTCTTATATTTAGAATACATATTAGAAATTCTAATATATAAAAAGAAACGATATTATAATATACATAATATCGTTTCTTTTTATATAAATTTTCGTCTTCAATTCAAAGGAATGAATCATACTTAAAGAGTAAATTAAGCTTTTTAAATTACACTTAAATCTATAAACTTCTTGGTATAAAAAAGCTCAATCATAATGAAAAATATATCAATCAAAAATAAAAATATGATTGATATAAATTAAAATATGATTGACTTATTTTCAATTATGATTGATGTTTTTTTGACAATCAAAAATCTAAAAAATATAGGATATTAAATAAAACAAAAAAATAAGGAGTTAAATTTATATCAACTCCTTATCCATATTTTGATTATTTTGCTTCTTATTTTATTAAGAAAGTAAATTTATCATAGTTCTTTAAGGCAATTCCTGTTCCTCTTGCAACTGCTCTCAATGGATCTTCTGCAACATGAACTGCTAGTTTAGTCTTTGCTGAAATTCTCCTATCCAATCCTCTTAATAAAGATCCTCCTCCAGCTAAATAAATACCTGTGTGGAATATATCGGATGCTAATTCTGGTGGGGTTAAAGCCAATGCTTCCAATACAGCACTTTCTATTTTTGCAATTGATTTATCTAATGCGTGAGCAATTTCTTTATAATTAACCAATATCTCTTTAGGAATTCCAGTAAGTACATCTCTTCCTTGAACAGCAAAATCTTCTGGTGGAACATCTAAATCAGGGATGGCTGCTCCAACACTTATCTTTATTTGTTCTGCCATTCTTTCTCCAATATTAATATTATGCTGTTTACGCATATATTCAATTATATCTTGATTGAACTCATCACCTGCAATGCGTATTGATTTATTACATACAATTCCACCAAGAGCTATAACAGCAATTTCAGAAGTACCACCACCAATATCTACAATCATATTTCCAACAGGTTCCAAAACATCAATTCCTATTCCAATTGCAGCAGCCATTGGTTCGTGTATTAACTTAACTTCCTTTGCTCCTGCTTGCTCAGCAGAGTCTCTAACTGCTCTTTCTTCAACATTTGTTATCCCAGAAGGAATACAAATAACCATCTTTAATGAAGGTGGAATAAGAGATTTTCTAACATTAATCATCTTAATCAATTCTCTTATCAATTGGTTTGCAGTTTCAAAGTCTGCAATAACACCATCTCTCAAAGGTCTAATTGTTTCAATGTTTTGATGTGTTCTTCCATGCATCTGCATAGCCTTCTTTCCAATGGCAATAATCTTGTTTGTACGTCTGTCCTTAGCAACTATTGAAGGCTCGTCAACAACAACTTTATCATTAAATATAATAATTGAATTGGCTGTTCCTAAGTCTATCGCAACTTCTCTTGTTAAAAATGAAAATAAACTCATATTTATCTTTTTCCTATATTTTTCTTTTAATTAATATTTGCGTTTATTACGAAAACCATAGTAAACGGTTACATTATTATTTATTATTATGCTTTATTAGGTAATTTTCTCTTGTTTTTGATTAATGTTTGAAATGACGAAATCCAGTAAGGACCATTGCCATATTGTTTTCCTTGCAGAAATCAATTGATTTATTATCATTAATACTTCCTCCTGGATGTACTACTGCAACTATACCTTCTTTATGAGCAATTTCAACACAATCAGGGAAAGGGAAAAACGCATCAGAAGCCATAACTCCTCCATTTAAATCAAAGCCAAAATTTTTAGCTTTTACTATTGCTTGATTTAAAGCATCAACTCTTGAAGTTTGTCCTGTTCCAGAAGCTAACAATTGACGATTCTTTGCTAAAACTATTGCGTTAGACTTAGTATGTTTAACCAATTTATTTGCAAAAGAAAGATCCTTTTGTTGTTCTAAAGTAAGAGAAGTATTAGTTATGCTATTCATAACTTCGGTTTTTTCAACCACTTTATCTTTTTCTTGAACCAAAACTCCATTTAACGCAGAACGGAACTGATATTTTGGAGAAGAAGAGTTTTTGCGTTTAAGAAGAATTCTATTCTTTTTAGATTTCAATAACTCTAATGCTTCTTGAGAAAAGTCAGGAGCAATACAAATCTCCATAAACAACTTGTTCATTTCTTCAGCAGTTTCCATATCAATTGGTCTATTAGCAATTAAAACTCCACCAAAAGCAGAAACTGGGTCAGCAGATAAAGCATCAATATAGGCTTGTTTTAATGTATCTCTACTTGATAGTCCACAAGCATTATTATGTTTGATTATAGCAAATGTAGTTTCTTCAAAATCGTCAATCAAATCGCAAGCGGCATCAATATCTCCAATATTATTATATGAAATTTCTTTACCATGCAATTGTTCAAAATAAGAATTCAAATCACCATAAAACATTCCTTTTTGATGAGGATTTTCTCCATAGCGAAGAATTTTTGGATTATTGTAACTTTGTCTAAAAGCAGGAATATCTGTTTCTTTATTAAAATAATTGAATATTGCAGTGTCATAGTTGGAAGAAACTTGAAAAGCATAAGTTGCAAATCTTCTTCTAATTTCTAAATTAGTGTTTCCATTATCACTATTAAGAATATCCATCAGTTCAGAATAATAATCTACAGAAGGAACAATTAAAACATCATTAAAGTTTTTTGCAGCAGAACGAATAAGACTAATTCCTCCAATGTCTATTTTCTCAATTATATCTTCTTCAGAAGCATTTGAATTTACTGTCTTCTCAAAAGGATATAAATCAACTATCACTAAATCAATTTCAGGAATTTCATATTCTTCAATCTGTTTTCTATCCTCATTATTATCTCTTCTGCATAGAATACCTCCCATTACTTTAGGATGAAGAGTTTTTACTCTTCCTCCCAAAATTGAAGGATATCCAGTAAGAGATTCAACAGTTTGTGGCTTTACACCCAAACTTTCAATAAAATTATATGTTCCACCAGTTGAGTAAATCTTGACTCCAAGCTGGTCTAACTTTTTAACAATATCATCTAATCCATCTTTATAAAAAACAGATATCAACGCACTCTTAATCTTCTTCATTTTTATTTTTCTTTAAATTAATTTCCAAATTCAATACCCAAACCCATTGCTGTTTGAACCAAACGAGACTTAGGCTCAACAAGATGAGGCTTACTAATTGCTTTATCAAAACTCACACTAATAATTTCTGGATGACGATAAGCAACCATTTCTCCAAACTTTCCTTCCATAACAAGTTCAAAAGCTTTAACTCCAAACTCCGAAGCTAAAATTCTATCATAAGCAATAGGTGTTCCACCTCTTTGAATATGACCTAAAACAGTAAGTCTAATGTCGTGTTGAACTCCAGCTTCAATAAGTTCTTTCATCAAAACATTACCAATCCCTCCAAGTTTAGCATTATTGCTTCCAATTTCAGAGGAAGATTCTTTTTGTTTTTTTCTATCTACAGAATAAGCACCTTCTGCAACAACTATTATGCAAAAGCCTTTTCCTTTCTTATATCTTGAATCAATCTTTTCTTTAATTTTTTCAATCTTATATGGCATTTCAGGAATAATACAAACATCAGCTCCAGCAGCAACTGCTCCATAAAGAGCAATCCAACCAGCATCTCTTCCCATAACTTCCATAATAAATACTCTATTATGACTTGAAGCAGTTGTTACAAGCTTATCAATTGCTTCTGTTACGGTTTGAACAGCTGTTTGAAAACCAAAAGTAAAATCTGTTGCTGAAAGATCATTATCAATAGTTTTTGGAACTCCAATTATGTTAAGACCTTTTTCATAAAGAGCTTTCGAAATTCGTTGAGAGCCGTCTCCTCCAATATTAATTACAGCATCAACTCCCATAATTTTCAATTTCCTAATCATTTCATCAGAGCAATCAACAAAATCATAAGAACCATCATTATTTTTTATTGGCCAAGCAAAAGGACCACCTTTATTTGTTGTTCCCAATATTGTGCCTCCTTTCACTAATATGCCAGAAACACTATCATTATCCAAAACAACAATCTCTGTTGGTTCTTTTAAAACACCATTAAAAGAGTCAATAGATCCAATAACTTCCCAATCTTTTTCTTGCGATGCCCTTTTTACAATTGCTCTAATTACAGCATTCAATCCAGGACAATCACCACCACCAGTTAAAACCATTACTCTTTTCATACTCTTATTTTAATTTATTTGTTCAAAATATGGTATTAATTGTTCTATCTCGCTAAGTATTTCATCTCTGCCCAATTTACTTATTGATGATGAAAGAAAGTATTTTGGTAGTTCAACCCAATCTTTCTGTAAGGCTTTCATAAACAATTCAACATTCTTGCTTGTAGCAATAACTCCTTGTTTGTCTGTTTTTGTAAAAACCATAGAGAATGGAATTTCATTTTCTCCCAAAAAATTAATAAACTCCAAATCTATTTTCTGAGG
>DIOL01000006.1:26108-26644 GCA_002423895.1 Bacteroidales bacterium UBA5515
AACTCCAAATCTATTTTCTGAGGAGATATTCTTGAATCAATCAAGACAAAAACCGAAATTAAATTCTCTCTTTTGGTCAAATAGTTTGTAATCATCTTTCCCCAAGATGCTCTATTTGATTTTGAAGTTACTGCATAGCCATAACCAGGCAAATCGACCAAAAACCATTCATTGTTTATTTCAAAATGATTAATCAATTGTGTTTTCCCTGGCTTAGAACTTGTCTTTGCTAAATCCTTTTTATTTACAAGCATATTAATAAGCGAACTTTTACCAACGTTGCTCCTGCCAATGAAAGCAAATTCTGCCTTATTGGGTTCAGGACACTTTGTGTAATTAGAATTACTTATAACAAACTCCGCACTCTTAATCTGCATTATATTTTCTTTTTGTTTCTCTTTAGAAATTCATATATCGTTTTTGTTTTTCTGGATAAATATCAGCAATAGTTACCAATATTCCTGTTTCTTCAACATTACTAAAATGCTTATTAACTGATGTTCCAAATGAACGCATGGTTGAAGAAAGATTCATAT
>DIOL01000006.1:26764-50651 GCA_002423895.1 Bacteroidales bacterium UBA5515
CATGGTTGAAGAAAGATTCATATAGGCATTGAAAAGTGGTGGAATATGTTCTCCTCTTTCCTTAACAGCCTTGCTTAATATTTGATAGTCTTCTTTATAACTTAATCCACTAAAAAGTCTTACAAGTTCATTGTAGTCTGTTTCAATTTCAACTGGTTCAATTGGATAAACCATTCCTTCATTGTCAGGGAAGTGTTTTTTGAAGAAGTAAAGAATATAATCTCTTGCTTTTATATCCATAGATGGATACATGGTTATTTTCCCAAAGAAATACTTAAACTCTGGATGAGTTTTTGCAAGTGCTCCCAATCCATCCCAAAGATTATCCAAAGAGAACATTCCTTTACGAAGATTGAAAGTAGGTTGATATTCAGGACTAACAAATGAACGTCCAAGTTCAAGAGTATGATTTAAGTAATTTTCCCTGAAAAAGTCAGTGAAATAGAAAAGACCAGCCGTTGCACTTAAAAGATCTCCATTTGACTCCACAAAAATATCTTTGCCCAATATGTATCTATATCCTCCAATAATTTCTTCATCCACTGGATCCCAAACAAAGAGTTGTTTGTAGCAATGTGGATCTGGTGCAATATCAAATTCATCAATATCACATTCCGTTCCACTACCACCTCCTTCAGCCCCAAAGCTTAATTCTCTCAATCTTCCAATCTCTCTCATAATATTTGGAGAATTATGAGCTGTTGTAATGTAAATTTCTCTTGAACCGTTATTAGTTTTACGGAAAAATATGTCTTTATTAAGCTCTGCTTTAATCAAGCTCTTTTCAACAGGTGGTATAACGTAAGATGTATCCATAATTTTCTTTCTTTTTTATTTATCAATACTCAAACTCTTTGTTTGGGTTTTCTTTCAAACAATAAACATGCTCTCTTAACTTGCTTGCCCATTGTATTGGAGTAAATCTATTATCAAATACTTCATGACTAATAGGCTTTCCAAAAGTTATATTAATGGTTTCTCCTTGCTTTTTAAACATTTCTGAAGGAAGAAGAATCATTTCCAAATCAAATTCTATTTTAAAGAAACGTCTTACTGCAGAAAAACGATAAAATCTTTTTGAATTTACACTATCTACATACACAGGGACAATATCTCTTTTATATTCTTGAGCTTTACGCAAAAAACTCTTCTTCCACTTAAAGTCTTGAATACGTCCATCTATCTTTTTACTTTCAGTTCCTGCAGGAAAAAACATCATGCAATTATCAGAAGCAAAGGCAGAATTTAAAACATCATGATTGGAAGAATTGCGTCCATATTTGTTTATAGGGATAAAAACATTCTTCAATCCTGGCAATTGACATAGGATATCATTTACAGGGAATAAAATATCTCTACGATATTTCCCTACTTCAGAAATCAAAGCCATTCCATCAATTCCTCCAAGAGGGTGATTGCTAACAACTAATGCTCTACCCTCTTTTGGTATGTTGTGTGGATTAATAACGTTTACCTTAATGTCTATTTCTTTTAAAACACTATCTGCAAAATCAACTCCCTTCTGGTCACGATATTTATATATTATTTCGTTTACCCTATCAAGGCAAATTAACCTTTTAAACCATCTTAAAAGAGGTTTAGGGATAACCTTTAGAAGATATTTGTTCTTACTTACCAATATCTTTTCTAAAGAAATAAACCTTTGAGTTATTTCCCCTTTAGATGTAGTAATATTTGAAACTGTAGTATCTTTATCCATTAAATTTCAATCAAATTATAGATGGCAAAGTTACAAAATAAAACTAAGAAATAATTAAAAAAATAGGCTAATAGTATGAATTAATTATTAAGATATTTCCAACAAGGAAGATTTGGACTTATAAAAGCTGAAAATCAATCAAACATTAACTACTAAAATAATAAGAATGATTAAAAAAGAAGAAAAACTTCGTATTTATGAATTTAATGAAAAATAAGGTTAACAAAACAAGAAAATTTTCGTATCTTTGCAAAAGCAAATAAGCCACAGCTAAAGTTTCCCCTTTTTTATAGAAATATCTGTGGTATACACCAAAGCACTCCTACGGTATATACCCCAATTGTCCTATGGTATATACCATAGTATCTCTCCACTCTATACCATAAGCACATTAAAACTTTGTTTTAAGAGAACAAAACAAGGATTTATTTTACATAAACGAAGTTCTAATTTGCTGAAACGAAGTTTTATTTTACTGAAACTTCTTATTCTTGCTCCTTTTTCTTCTCTTCTATCATTTTCTTGGCAATTGAACACAACCTGAAAAACGGGTAAGTTTTGTTCCTGGTTTTTACCCGACAACAATGAAAAGAATTAGTAAAAATAATTGATTTCTTTGTGGTTTAGAATAATTATTATTTACTTTGCATCGGTATTTAAAATAAAAACATAGGATATGAAAAAGCTGATTCTTTTAGTTGTTGTTTTCTTTTGCTTTCTTCCCATTCTTAATGCTCAAGAATTTAAGGCTGGTATTCTTTCTGGAGTTATAGCATCTCAGGTTGATGGAGATTTTATGAGTGGTTACTATAAGGCTGGTTTTGCTGGAGGATTGTTTGTTTACAGAGATGTTTCTCCTGCCTCAAGAATTCAAGGAGAACTTGTTTATTCAACAAAAGGAAGCAGATGTGCACCAAAGAATACTAACCCTGATTTTCTTCAGGTTACAACATCAAGCATAGATTTAAGCTTAATATACATTTACAAGGTAAGTGAAAGTTTAAACTTTCGCATTGGACTTACTCCTTCCGCCCTTTTAACCTCTAAAGAAGAGCGTCCTACAGGAGTTGTTCAAGATCCTGATAATGCACCAGCTTTTAGAAAATTTGGAATATTAGGACTTGCTGGAGTAAGTTACAATCTTAGCCAAAAACTTAGCCTTACTTGGAGTTATAATTATTCATTATTGAGCATAAGAAGTGGTTCCTCAGAAATTTATTATATGAGTTATAAGGAACAAAATGCACAATACCACAACTACATGGCCTTTATCTTAAGCTATACTTTTTAATTAATAAAAGGATTATTTTCTTTCTCGTAACCAATCTCAGTTAATGGTCCATGACCACAAATACATTTAGTATTTTCAGGAAGATTAAATAGATTGTTTTTAATACTTGCCATAAGCGCTTCATAATCTCCTGTTGGAAGGTCAGTTCTTCCAATAGAATCTCTGAATAGTACATCACCAGTTACTATATAATTTTCTTCTTTGTTATAAAAGCATAGACTACCTGCACAATGTCCAGGAGTTTCAAATACTTTCAATTGAGAATTACCATATTCAATAATATCATCCTTTGTTATGTATTGAAGAGATATGTTTTCTATTCCATCAACATTAAAACCCATCATCTCTGCTTGAGCATCGGCAATTCTAATAAACCTTTCTCCATCTTTATGTAGTTTTAAAGGCTGATTGAATGTTTGAGTAGCCCAATAAGCATCACAAACATGGTCAATGTGAGCATGAGTAATTAAAATATGTTTAACCTTTAGGTTGTTTTGTTCAATAAAATTGATTAGTTCTTGCCTTTCAGATTGACTTTGACAACAAACATCAATCAAAACACATTCTTTTGTATTGTCAAATGCCAATGTACAGTTAACTTCATAGTGATTAAATACGAAAATCTTTATCATTATTCTTGTTTTTTAGCTTCATTCCAAAATATATCCATTTCTTCCAAGGTCATATCCTTAAGACTTCTTCCTTGTTGCATAGCTCTTTCTTCAATAAACTGGAATCTATTAATAAACTTTTTATTTGTTCTTTCCAAAGCAGTTTCTGGGTTTACATCAATAAAGCGAGCATAGTTGATTAGAGCAAAAAGTGTATCACCAAACTCTTGTTCCATTTTTTCTTTATTGTTATTTCTTACTTCTTCTTTCAGTTCTTCAATTTCTTCTTCAACCTTTTCCCATACTTGCTGTCTATTATCCCAGTCAAAACCTACACCTCTTGCCTTATCTTGAATCCTATATGCTTTAACAAGTGCAGGCAAAGTTTTTGGAACTCCTGAAAGAGTTGATTTTCTACCTTCCTTCAGTTTAATTTGCTCCCAATTCTCCTTTACTTGTTCTGAGTTTTCAACCTTTTCATCTCCGTATATGTGAGGATGACGACGAACAAGTTTTTCATTAAGAGAGTCAATAACATCTTTTATATTAAAAGCACTCTCTTCAGAACCAATCTTAGCATAGAAAACAATATGAAGAAGCAAATCTCCAACTTCTTTTTTAATTTCGTCAGTATCGTTTTCAATTATCGCATCTGCAAGTTCATAAGTCTCTTCAATGGTTAGATGTCTAAGAGTTTCGAAAGTTTGCTTTCTATCCCAAGGACATTTCTCCCTTAGTTCATCCATAATATCTAAAAGTCGTTCAAAACTTTCTAATGCTTCTTTATTTCTTTCTTTTTTCATCAAATAAATTTCTTTTTAACCTTCATTTATCCCTCATTACCTCCCAATCATTTGCAATTGAAATAATCTTTTCAAAGTCTAAACTTCGCATACAATCAAAATGTTTTTTTGGACATTCTTTATAACCCAATTTTGAACAAGGGCGACAAGATAAATCTTTCTTTTCAAAAATATAAACCTTAGCTTTTGAATCTTCAGGAAAGTATGGATACATCCCAAATTGAGGTACGGTGTTTCCCCAAACACTAATTGTATTTTTATTTAGTGCTGCTGCAATATGCATTAATCCTGTATCTGGAGTAATAACGCCAATTGAGTTTGCTATTAATGAAGAAGCCTGACTCAAATTATAAGCTCCACAAGCATTGAAAACTCTTGCACCAACAGCATTTTCAACTTCAATTGCTTTTTTTCTGTCATTTTTATCTCCAAGAAGAACAATTGATTTATTTATACCTTGGCATAATTGAATAAGTTTATCTGTTGGAATCTGTTTGGTTTGATGTTTACTGCCAACAACAATAGCAATATAACCATCTTGAAAACTTAAAGGCAGGGCATCAGGAGAAATATAATCTTCATCAGCTAAGAAATAATCAAGTCCTTTTCCATCATTAACAATATTAAATCCCAATCCTTTTGTTGTCTCAAAATATCTATCAACAATATGTTTCTCTGGCAATTTATTTAACTTCCATTTCACCAATAACCATTTCTTTACCCTCAAAGAATTGAAAGTTTTACTTGGTTTTAACAATCTTAATCTAATAATTAAAGATCTTATCTGCTTATGTAAATCAATTACATAAGTATAGTTTCCTTTTTTAAGTTGTCTAATAGTTTCGGAAAGTGAACCATTGAAAGTAATTATTCTATCAATGTAGGGATTATTATTAAGTATGATTGCGTTATTTGCCTTGGTTAAATAGTGAATTTGAACATTAGGTATTTGAGTTTTTATACAACGTACAATTGGTGTTGTAAGAACAATGTCGCCAATTGAACTTAGGCGGATTATTAAAATCTTGGGGTGAGCATCCATAATTATCCTACGCTTCCTTCTAAACTTATGCTTAATAATTTTTGAGCTTCAACAGCAAATTCCATAGGTAATTTATTTAATACTTCTTTTGCATATCCATTTACAATTAATCCAATTGCTCCTTCTTGAGAAATTCCTCTTTGTCGGCAATAGAAGAGTTGATCTTCTGATATTTTTGAAGTAGTTGCTTCATGTTCCACAATTGAACTATGATTATCTATTTTAATATATGGAAATGTATGAGCTCCG
Organism: Bacteroidales bacterium UBA5515; assembly: GCA_002423895.1. GTDB lineage: Bacteria > Bacteroidota > Bacteroidia > Bacteroidales > P3 > UBA10566. Next base: position 32,481 of record DIOL01000006.1, read on the forward strand.
CATTTGCTACCTAATAGCAAAGAGTCGCATTGAGAATAGTTTCTTGTATTTGTAGCTCCTTTAGTAACTTTAACAAGTCCTCGATAAGAGTTTTGGCTATCTCCTGCAGAAATCCCTTTAGATATTATAGTGCTTTTAGTGTTTTGACCTAAGTGAATCATTTTTGTTCCTGTATCTGCTTGTTGATGATTATTTGTTACAGCAACAGAATAGAACTCTCCAACAGAATTGTCTCCTTTTAAAATACAGCTTGGATACTTCCATGTTATTGCAGAACCAGTTTCAACCTGTGTCCAAGACAGTTTTGCATTATTGCCTTTACATATTCCTCTTTTGGTAACAAAATTATAAATTCCTCCTTTACCATCTTTATCTCCAGGATACCAATTCTGAACAGTTGAATATTTTACTTCAGCATCTTTCATAACAACAATTTCTACAATTGCTGCATGAAGTTGATTCTCGTCTCTTTTTGGAGCAGTGCATCCTTCCATGTAAGAAACATAGGAGCCTTCATCAGCAACAATCAATGTTCTTTCAAATTGACCAGTATTTGCTGCGTTTATTCTAAAATATGTTGATAATTCAATTGGACATTTAACTCCTTTAGGAATATAACAAAAAGAACCATCACTAAATACTGCTGAATTAAGTGCAGCAAAATAGTTATCAGAATAAGGAACTACAGAAGCTAAATATTGTTTTACTAAATCAGGATGATTTTGAACTGCTTCAGTGAAAGAACAGAAAATTATTCCTTCTTTTGAAAGAGTTTCTGAGAAAGTTGTTTTAACAGATACGCTATCCATAACTGCATCAACAGCTACATTACCAACATTTCCTGAGTCATCTAAGGAAATCCCTAATCTATTAAATGTATCTAATAATTCTTCATGTACTTCTTTACTGTCAGAGGTAGGTTTTGTTTTAGGAGCTGCATAATAGATTATATCTTGATAATTAATTTCTGGTATTTCTAAATGTGCCCATTTAGGCATCTTCATAGTAATCCATTTTCTATATGCATTTAACCTAAATTCCAGCAACCACTCAGGTTCATTCTTCATTTTTGAAATATGTTTAATGACATTTTCATTTAAACCTTTTTCAATAACCTCAGTGTCAATATCTGTTACAAAACCATATTTATATTCTCCACTTGTAATATCTTCAATTATATCGTTTTCTTTATTTCTTCCATTATCTTTTTCCATATAATTTTCAATTTTCATGAGTTGCAAAAATACAATATAATTATTCTAAGAAGAAATATTTAATATAAATTTTCATAGAATAACGAATTTACAAGAAAAATAGAAATATGCTATTGGATATTTGACTAAACAAATAGATTCTACTTCAAAAAATTGAGATATTACTTATATTAATTAGTTTTCTTTAAGATAAATTTCTATAATTTCACAAACGAGGCAGAATTAATTATCAATACTTTAGACTATACTTACATGAAAAAAGTTCAAAAAAAATTGGTATTACAAGATTTATTATTATTTTTGCTTCAAATACTAAATGGAGAAACTCGAAAATCCAAAACAGAGTAGAGACAAAAAAAATAAATAAAAATTATAGCTATGAAAAAAGTATTATTTGTATTAGGAATTGCTGCAGCTTTTTCTTTTGCTGCTTGTAATTCTACTAAAGATTGTGCTTGCGATATCGTAAACGAAGGTGATGGTACAGTTGTTCTTAGAGCATCAGAAGTAGGAGGCAATTTAGATGTTTTAGAATTTGACGGAGATTGTGCTGATATTACATGGTCAGATTACTCTGGAATTTACAAGACTGAAAACATCATGGAAGGAAACAAACTTAAATGTGTTGAAAAATAATAACAATTTTTCGCAAGTAAAGGGAATATTACATACTGTAGTATTCCCTTTTATTATTAATTAAAATAAATATGAGAATAAATAAAAAATTGATTGGGACAATATGCCGAATTATTATTGGCTTAGTTTTTATCCTTTCTGCTGTTTTAAAATATTGGTCTATTGAAGCAGTTGATTTATTCTTTTTTGACCATAAATTATTCCCTTGGGTAATAACTACTTTTTTATCAAGATTATTAATATCTCTTGAAGCTATAATTGGGATAATGCTTGTTGTGGGTATATATCCAAAATTATCCAAAATACTTACCTTTTCAACTTTAATCGGCTTTACATTATATTTATTAATTAAGCCTTTATTATTCGATGTTACTGATGAAAACTGCTTTTGTTTTGGAGATAAAATCCAACTTTCAGATAATGAAACAATAATAAAAAATATTATCCTTCTTGCCTTATCTCTAACATTAAACTGGGCTAAATGGTGGAAGACTAAATATTCTAAACTCATAATAATTATTTCTTCTATACTTATTGTTGGAACAGCATTCACAATAAAACCTCCTGATTTTATTCAATCTAAAATCTATGATCATTCTGTTGATATTAGACCTGAAGTATTTGAGAGAGTTAAAGGTTATAACAATTTGAAAGCCTTAGATGTTGAAGAAGGAAGAAAAGTTATTTGCTGGTACAGCACAAGCTGTAAATATTGCAAGAGAGCTGCAAAGAAAATTGATATTATTATTGATAGACATAATTTAGATAGAAATGATTTTATTCAGGTTTTTGGAGGTAAAGAAAAATCTTTAACTCAATTTTATAATGAGTCCAACACAAAACCTCTACAATATACTTTTATTGATGTAATTTCGTTTCTTAATACTACACATGGACGAATGCCAGTAATCTTTTTATTGGAAAATGGAAAAGTTGTTAAACTTTATAAGTTAACTTCAATTGATGAAGAATTCATTGTCGACTTTTTAAAAAACAAAAACAATAAATAATTATGAAAAAAGTATTCTTTTTATTAGCAGTTGTTTTCTGCATTTCATTAGTTTCTTGCACACAAAATGACTGTGTTTGCACAGCAAATCAAGAAAAATCAACCTCTGGTGCCAATTCTAATGAATATCCCGTATATGATTGGGGAGGAAATTGCAGTAGTATCACTCAAAATGATATTCCAGAACTAAGCAGCAGTAGTACAGAATATAATCTTAACTGCACCGATTTATAATATTATTCAGCCTCCTTTTATTCTTATTACAATAATATATTTTCAGTATTTTTCGTTTAGAAGAAATATTGTAATAATTTAATATCACTGCTATGATTAATATTCTTTGGGTTGACGATGAGATAGACCTTTTAAAACCTCATATGCTTTTCTTGGCAACAAAAGGCTACGAAGTAATTCCTTCTACTGATGGACAAGAAGCATTAGAACTCTTGGAACAAAAAATCGTTGATATAGTTTTTTTAGATGAGAATATGCCTGGACTATCAGGATTAGACACTCTAATGCTTATTAAAGACAAGTATCCTTCCCTTCCTATTATTATGATAACAAAAAGTGAGGAAGAGCATATAATGGAACAAGCCATTGGTTCTAAAATATCTGATTACTTGATAAAACCAGTTAATCCAAACCAAATTCTTCTTGCTTTAAAGAAACATCTTGAAGCAAAAAAATTAGTTAGTGAAACCTCAACACTAAATTACCAACAACAGTTTAGAGAAATATCCATGCGTCTTATGGACAGATTGGACTCTAAACAGTGGACTGAAATATACAAGAAATTAATCTTTTGGGAATTGGAACTTGCCACTTCTCAAGATGAAAGCATATTTGAAATTCTTCGCCAACAAAAAGACGAAGCAAACACATTGTTTTGCAGATACTACGAAAAGAACTACGAAAGTTGGTTAAAAAACCAACAAGAGGACAAACCTTTGCTTTCTCATACTGTTTTGAAAGAAAAATTATTCCCACTACTTAAAGAAGATAAGACTCCAACATTTTTAATTGTTATTGATAACTTCCGTTTCGATCAATGGAAAGCTATTCAAACAATGGTTGAAGAATATTACAGGGTAGATAATGAAGATATTTATTTCAGTATTATTCCTACAACAACTCAGTATGCAAGAAATTCAATGTTTGCAGGACTTATGCCAGCAGAGATTGAAAAGAAATATCCTTCTCTATGGGTAAATGAAGATAAGGAAGGAAACAAAAATCAAAACGAGCACGAGCTATTACAGGAAAATCTCAAACGTTTTGGATTCAACCTCAAAACAACTTATCATAAAGTATTGAATGTTCAGTATGGTAAAAGGATGATGGATATTCTTCCAAACATGCTCAATAATGATTTGAATGTTATTGTTTATAATTTCATTGATATGTTATCTCATGCCAGAACAGAAAATGATTTGGTGAGAGAACTTGCAGAGGATGAAAAAGCCTATCGTTCTGTTACTCAAACATGGTTTAGTCATTCTGCTCTTATGGATGTTTTGAAGTATTTGAGCGATAAAAAAGTGAATATCATCATCACTACAGATCATGGTTCAGTTAGAGTTGACAGACCTGTGAAAGTGAAAGGAGACAAAACTGTTTCGACAAACTTGCGTTACAAAGTTGGAAGACTACTCGACTATAACCCTAAAGAAGTACTTGAAGTGAAAGATTGTACTCAAATATTCCTTCCAAAACTTGCCATAACCTCTCCTTACATATTCTGTCGTTCCAATGACTTCTTTGCATATCCAAACAACTATAACCAATACGTACAATATTATATGAATACTTTCCAACATGGAGGCATTTCCATGGAAGAAATAATGATTCCTTTTATAACAATTAAAAACAGATAAATGCAATCTACTTTTATAGCAAACTCTCTTTCTGAACTTAAATCAATTGCTCAAGAAATCATGGAAACTCACAAGGATGATAGGATATTCATTCTTGAAGGAGATATGGGAGCTGGCAAGACCACTCTAACAAAATACATTTGTGAGAATTTAGGTGCAAATGATAATGTTTGCTCTCCAACCTTTGCAATTGTCAATCAATATTATTCTGAAAAAGCGGGTGATATTTATCATTTCGATTTCTACAGAATAAACAAAGAGCAGGAAGCATTTGATATTGGATTTGAAGAATATCTTTACAGTGGTAACTATTGTTTTATTGAATGGGCTGAAAAAGTAAGTAATTTATTGCCCTTACATTATGTTATTATCTCAATAAAAGAAATTCAAGACCAAAAAAGAGAAATAACCTTAAAACAAGTATAGAAAAATACTATTATAAAGAACTAATTATATTTTTCAAGACTTTTCTGAAATTAATCAAGGTATAATTCTACTAAATCAAGGTATAATTTCAAAAAGTCCTTATATAAAACTTTTTATATAAGGACTTTTTAGTGCAAAGATGCGCATCTTTACAACAAAAAGATGTGCATCTTTCATATCGAAAGATGTACATCTTTTATTTTAATAAATATTTTGATTTTCTATTTATGAGAAGAGATTTTTAACAATAAATAGTCTCTATATTTTGCAAATATACAAAAATATTTTGATTTAAACAATTAATTTATTGGATAAAATACTTTGTTATTTAATCTGAAATTACAACCAGCGTTTTCTCTTGAAATAGAATATAAACCCAACAACAACAACAACCATTAGGCCAATTATTCCACCAAACACCCAGCCATTATGCATAAATGGAAGTGCTACATTCATCCCATAAATTCCAGAGATAACCGACAATGGGAGCATTATGGTTGAAATAAAAGTGAGGATTCTCATTATTTCATTTGTTTTGTTGGTCTGTAAGGAATCAAAAGTGTGAGAAAGTCCTTCAATCAACTCTCCATAATCTTCAACCAAGTCAAACATCTTTTGATATTGGTCTAAAATATTTCCCCAATAATCTTCCATATCTTCTTCATACCCCTTAATTCCTCCTGATTCAAACTTATGGAATACTCTAACCTGAGGTTTAAAAGTTGTATTTAGAGATATAATATTTTTTCTTGTTATAGATAATTGTTCAATAACTTTTTCGGATTTCTTGGAGAATATATCGTAGTTAATTCCGTCTACCTCTGTTCCAATTCTTAGAATTAGAGTATAGGTTTCAACCATAAGCCTATCTAAAATATTATAAAGCAAAGTATCGGAACTTTCAACAATTTCAGACAAGTCGTCACTTCCCAACTCATGTTTCTTTTGAAGGTCTTTAAATAAGTTTTTAACAACCCAATGAGAGCGACCAATTGTTACAATATAGTCTTTACCCCAGAATATCTTAACTTCTTTTACTCTAACAAACTTATTTGCTTTGTCAAAAAAAGGAAAATGAAGAATAAGGAAATAGTAATCGTCGTATTCGTCAATTTTTGGACGTTGATTAACAGAACGACAGTCCTCAATATCTAAAGGGTGAAATTCGTATTCTTTTAAAAGGAAATCAAAGTCATCTTCGCTCGGGTTAAGGATATGCAACCACTTAACGTTTTCAAAATTTATTGTTTCAATCATGCTATATCCTCCTTTCTATAAAAAAATGCTATGCAAAGGTAGTAAATTTTGGTGAAATACAAAACGATGAACCTAAAAATATGGATTATTGCATTTTTTCCACTTAAGTTTTTTTTGGTTATCATATATTTTATATCTTTGTACTTTCATAAGTTTTTTAGCAAAACTATCCTGAAATAACTCCATCGCTATAAGAATCTATATAAAGAATTGCAAATTAATTAAAGAAAACATTAAACCGACAAAATAAAATATAATCAAGATACAAAAACGAAATTAATACATATATTGCTATGAAATCAATAAAAGATGTAAACTTTAAGGGAAAGAAAGTATTAGTAAGAGTTGACTTTAATGTCCCATTAGACGAAAGAAAGAATATTACTGACGATACACGTATGCGTGAGTCAATGCCAACAATAAATAAATTACTTAATGATGGTGCAGCTGTAATAATTATGGCTCATTTTGGAAGACCTAAAAAAGGAGGATTTGAAGCAGAATTTTCATTAAATCCTGTTGCAAAACATCTTTCAGAAATGCTAAATAAAAAAGTAATGTTCACACAAGAAGTTCTTGTTGATAAGGTCGCAGGACTTAGCTCAAACTTAGAAGATGGCGATGTAATGTTATTGGAAAACATACGTTTCTATCCAGAAGAAACAAAGGGTGATGTTGCTTTTGCAGAAAAGTTAGCAAAATTAGGAGATGCATATGTTAATGATGCCTTTGGAGCTGCTCATCGTGAACATGCTTCAACTGCAACCATTGCACGTTTTTTCCCTAACGACAAATACTTTGGTTTCTTAATGGAAAATGAAGTTAGAAATCTTCAAAAACTTATGAATAACCCAAGCAAGCCATTCACTGCAATTGTTGGAGGTTCAAAAGTTAGTTCTAAAATAGAAATATTAAAAAATCTTGCTCCAATTGTTGACAATATAATTATTGGAGGAGGAATGACCTATACTTTCTTAAAAGCTATGGGAATAAATATTGGAACTTCAATTTGCGAAGATGACAAACTTGATATTGCAAAAGAATTGATTGAAGAGATGAAGAAACTAAACACAAAATTAATTCTTCCAATTGATCATATTATTGCTGACAAGTTTGATAATGAAGCAAACAAAAGCAACACACAAGACCAATCAATTCCTGATGGATTTATGGGAATGGATATTGGGGGAAAATCAATTGAATTATTCAAAAATATAATATTAGAATCAAAAACTATTCTTTGGAATGGTCCAATGGGTGTTTTTGAAATGCCTTCTTTTGCTAAAGGAACATTTGCTATTGCTGAAACTATTGCAAAAGCAACCAAACAAGGAGCATTTTCTGCTGTTGGAGGAGGAGATTCTGTTGCAGCAATTAATCAATCTGGATTTGCAAAAGACGTTTCTTACATATCAACAGGTGGAGGCGCAATGTTAGAATACTTAGAAGGAAAATCACTACCAGGAATTAAAGCAATTTTAGATTAGGACAAATGGGCAAAATAGCATGTATAACTGGAGCAACATCTGGAATAGGATATTACTCTGCAATTGAATTTGCAAAATTAGGATATAACTTAATTATCACAGGTCGTCGTAAAGAAAGATTAGAAAATATAGAGAAAGAACTTAAGGAGAATTATAACATAAAAGTTCTTTCTCTAAACTTCGATGTTAGAGAAAGAACAAGTGTTGAAGATAGTCTTAACTCTCTTCCTTCAGAATGGAAAGAAATAGATATTTTATTAAACAACGCAGGACTTGCAGCAGGTAAAGAACCAATATTTGATGGAGATTATAAAGATTGGGATCAAATGATAGATACAAACGTTAAGGGTTTATTATATGTTTCAAGAGTTATTATTCCTTGGATGAAAGAGAGAAAACAAGGACATATTATAAATATTTGTTCCATTGCTGGAAAGGAAGTATATAAAGACGGAGCTGTTTATTGTGCAAGCAAAGCTGCAGTTAACTCAATTTCTCAAGGTATGAGGATTGATTGTAATCCTTTTAATATAAAAGTTACAAACATTTGCCCAGGAGCAGTTGAAACAGAGTTTTCTATGGTTAGATTTAAGGGAGATAAAACTAAAGCAGATGCAACTTATCAAGGATATACTCCATTAACCGGAGAAGATATTGCTCAAACAATTATATATTGTGCAACTCTTCCTTCACATATTTGTATAAATGATTTAGTTATTACTCCAACTGCACAAGCAAATGCTACTACTTTCCATAGAGAATAGAAAAAATGAAAGAAAAGAACTCAGCATTAAAAGTTTTGGATGGTATTGAACAACCAAATCAAGTTAATAAGGAATTTCTAAAAAAATACAACAAGAAAAAGAATCTTTCAATTGAAGATTACGTTCAAGGGATTTTAAATAAAGACAGAACTATTCTTTCAAAAGCAATTACTTTGGTTGAAAGTTCACTTTTTGAACATCAAGAAAAAGCACAGCAAATTATAGAAAGATGTTTGCCTTATGCAGGTAAAAGCATCCGTTTAGGAATTACTGGAGTTCCTGGAGTTGGGAAAAGTACTACAATTGATGTTTTGGGAAAGCAACTTACTAATAGTGGCCATAAGGTTGCTGTTTTGGCAATTGACCCAAGCAGCCAAAGAAGTAAGGGTTCCATTTTGGGAGACAAAACAAGAATGGAAGAACTTTCTACTGACCCAAATGCTTTTATTCGTCCTTCTCCTTCAGCAGGAAGTTTGGGTGGAGTTGCAAGAAAAACAAGAGAAATAATAATATTGTGTGAAGCAGCAGGATTTGATGTTGTTATTGTTGAAACTGTTGGAGTTGGTCAATCAGAAACAGTTGCTCATTCAATGGTTGATTTCTTTTTGCTTTTGCAATTAGCAAATGCAGGAGATGAACTTCAAGGCATTAAAAGAGGAATTATGGAAATGGCAGATGCTATTTCAATAAATAAAGCAGAAGGAGAAAATAAACAAAAAGCTGAGATAGCAGCAGGACAATATCGTAATGCGCTGCATTTATTCCCTATGGCAGAAAGTGGATGGACTCCACCTGTTTTTACTTGTTCAGCTTATTCCAAGGAAGGAATTGATACTATTTGGGAAACCGTTAGCAATTACGTTATCCATACAAAAGCGAATGGTTATTTTTATGCAAAACGAAATCAACAAAACCTCAAAATACTTTCCGAAACCATAGACTCACATCTAAAAGAAAATTTCTACACAAATCTAAAAGTTAAAGAAAAGCTAGCAAAAGTTCAGCAAGATATTCTTGACAACAAGATAAGTGCTTACGTTGCAGCAGGAGAACTTATTGATGATTATTTTCAAAACATAAAATCAATCTAATGAAAAATCTTCTTTACTTATCCATATTTTTAATTCTTGCTACAACAACAAGTTGTAGTATTTTAAATAAGGATAAATCAAATAATATAGTTTCTCCATCTAAAAATGGAGAAACTAATCAATCAATAGATTTTTTTCAAACTGAATGGCAATTAATAAGAGTTGGAGCAATTAAACCAAAATTAACTGCAACAGACAATAATATTTCTATTCTATTTAGTAAAGACAATTCTCATTTTGCTGGATTTAGTGGTTGTAATAGATATTTTGGAAAATTTGAAGTTAAAAAGGAAAATTTGAAGTTAATGGATATTGGTTCAACAAAAATGGCTTGTCCTGACAAAGATATGAGCTTTGAGAATAACTTCCTTAATAATCTTAATAAAGTTACAAACTATTCTATTAATGTAGACACACTTTTTCTTAAAAACAAAGATAGAGTTGTTTTTGTATTCATAGCAAGATAGAAAATGTCAGAAAGAATAACTCTTTTTGCAGAAGTAATTTTGCCTCTTCCCCTACCCTCTACATACACATACAGGGTTCCATTTGAATGGAATGATATAATAAAAAAAGGACAAAGGGTTGCCGTTGAGCTTGGAAAGAAAAAGATTTATTCTGGAATTATTCAATCCATTCATCAAAATGCTCCAAAAGTAAGCAGTGTAAAATATATTCTTTCTATTTTAGACAAGGAACCTATAGTTAGTGATTTAAGTCTTAATTTTTGGCAATGGGTTTCCAATTACTATATGTGCTATTTGGGAGATGTAATGACAGCAGCACTTCCTTCTTCTTTAAGACTGAAAAGCGAAACAAACATAATTATCAATCCTGATTTTGATGGAGATATTTCAAATCTTGATGAAGAAGAAGCAATAATATTGGAGCTTGTAACCAAGAAAGAAGTTGTTTCAATAGATGAACTAAGGGAGAAAACCTCAATAAAAGAAATACTTCCTCTTCTTAATTCTATGATTAAGAAAAATATTATTCTTACAGATGAAGAGCTTAAAAGCAAGTACAGGCCAAAAATTGAAGAGTATATTTCTCTTTCTTCAGAATACCAAACTGAAGAAAAACTTAAAGAACTTTTTGAACACTTAGAATCAAAGAAAGCACTAAAAAAACAATATGAAGCTCTATTAATTTTTCTTTCTATTGCAAAACATAAAGATGCAGAAATAAAGAAAAGCGAGTTGACTAAGCTAAAAAATATTTCTCTTTCTTCTTTGCAATCACTAATTAAAAACAATATTTTCGTTGTTGAAAAAAAACTTCAAAGCCGATTAACCGACCGAAGTTTAGCTTTAAATGAAAACAATTTAGTTCTTAATAATGAACAGTCTTTTGCCTATAATCAAATTATTGAGAACTGGGATGAAAAACCTGTAAGCCTTATTCATGGAGTTACTGGAAGCGGGAAAACAGAAATTTATATTAAGCTAATTCAAAAAGTTATTGAAGAAGGTAAACAGGTTTTGCTCCTTTTGCCTGAAATAGCTTTAACAAGTCATTTAATAAGTCGCTTGGAAAAATACTTTGGAAATCGCATTGGTGTTTTTCATTCAAGGTTTTCCAAGGAAGAAAGAGTTGAAGTCTGGAACAAAGTAAGAAATCCAATTAAAGAAAATCGTTATGATATAATTCTTGGTTCCCGTTCAAGTGTATTTCTTCCTTTCAATGAATTAGGATTAGTTATTATTGACGAAGAACATGACTCATCATACAAACAGTATGACCCTTCACCTCGATATAATGCAAGAGATACAGCAATAGTACTGGCACATTTCTATGGAGCAAAAACAATTCTTGGCTCAGCTACTCCTTCTTTGGAAAGCTATTTCAATTCAAAAGAAGGAAAGTATGAATTATTAGAATTAAGAAAACGATATTCAGGAACTCTTTTGCCAGAAATACTTGTGGCTGATATTAAAGAAGCTTTAAAATATAAGGAAATGCACTCCCATTTCTCAAAACTACTAATTGATAGTATAACAGAAGCATTAAAAAATAAGGAACAGGTTATTTTATTTCAAAACAGAAGAGGTTTTGCAAGATACCTTCAATGTGAAGCATGCGGTTATATTAAAAGTTGCAAGTTTTGTGATGTTGCTCTAACCTATCACAAACAAACAGAATCACTGAAATGTCATTATTGCGGATATACTACAACAATTGATGAACAGTGTCCTGAATGTGGAAGTCATAAAATTAAAATGATTGGTTTTGGAACTGAAAAGATTGAAGAAGACTTGAACATTTTCTTTCCTGATGCAAAGATTGCAAGAATGGATTTGGACACTACCAAAACTAAAAATGCATATGAAACAATAATTAATGATTTCCAGAATCATAAGATAGATATATTGGTAGGAACACAAATGATTACAAAGGGTTTGGACTTTGACAATGTTAGTGTTGTAGGAATTCTTAATGCTGATTCAATTATTAATTTTCCTGATTTCCGTTCATATGAAAGGGCATTCTCTCAAATGGTTCAGGTTAGTGGAAGAGCTGGAAGAAAATTTCACAGAGGAAAAGTAATTATTCAGACTTTCAATCCCTATAACCAATCAATAAGAGATGTTATTGACCATAACTACACATCAATGTATGAGAGTCAAATACTGGAAAGAAAAGTTTTTAAATACCCTCCTTATTACAGGTTAATAAAAATCAGTCTATTGCACAAAGAAAAAACTACTCTTGAAAAATTTGCAGGAGAATTTGGAATTAATCTTAAAGAAATTTTTGGCGGAAGAATTCTTGGCCCCGAATTTCCATTAATTCCAAGAATTAAGAATAATTATTCAATGGAGTTTTGGTTAAAAGTTGAAAAGGATATTTCCATTTCACAAGTAAAGTCCGAAATCAAGATTCTTGTAGAAAAGTTCCTTTCTACTCATTCCAAACTAAGGATAATTATTGACGTCGACCCAATGTAAAGGGAGCTCTACTAACTCTTTGTTTTAATAAATTCTTTCTTTGTTTCATTTTACTGAAACGCCGTTTTAATTTTTTCTTTCTTTGTTTTATTTTGATTATTTAATCATTAACAACTAATCCGACCTTTTACAAATATGCGTGAAGAAAATTGAAGTTTTGAACGTTAAGAAAGTTTATATGTCTGAGCTGAAGGCGAGTTTATAAACTTTTAGTTCAAGGCTTCAATTTTTAGCTTGTTTGTGAACAGTCTTGATTTTTGCAACTTTGTATCAAGACAAAGTTGGTAAGAAAAAGAAGTGTTATTTCTTTTGTATCAAGAAAAATTAAAGTAAGAAAGATAAATTAAAAAAAAAACCAAGTAGCAAAAAATAAACGAGACTTTTAGAAAAATATATCAAGGATAAATAAAAATATCCTTGATATATTTTTAAATAAACTTGACTTATTTTTAATTATGATTGAGTTTTTTCTTCACAAGCAGAATCTTCTCCTTCAAGTTCAATAGTAACATGGTCAATATTGAAGGTTTTTGCAATTTCTCTTACCTTAATCTTGATTGTTTCATAGTTCTTCTCTGCAACAACATGCAAAGTCATAACATGAGAAAGTCCGTCCTGAGTCCAGATATGCAAATCGTGAATAGATAAAACATCTTCTATCTCTTTTATTTCTTCTGTAAGTTTTTTAACATCAACATCTTTTGGGCAAGCCTGCAAAAGTATATTAAAGGTTGCCCTTATGTTCTTATAAACATTAAACAATACCCATATTGATATTCCAATTGAAAGAATTGGATCGAGAATTGGAAGATTTACAAATATCATTACAATGCTTATTACCAACACTCCTATCCAGCCCAAAACATCTTCCATTATATGAAGAAACACAGCTCTTTCGTTTAATGTTTTTCCTCTTTTTACACTAAGGGCTGCAAGTCCATTAACAATTATGCCCAATATTGCAAGCCAAAGCATTCCTTGAGCATTTACTTCCTGAGGATTGAATAAACGGCCAATTGCTTCTTTAAGAATCAATATTGAACCAACAAGGAGGATTGCTGAAAGGATTACAGAACTTAAAAGAGAAAACCTCTTATAGCCGTAAGAATATTTATCGTCCTTTGCTTTATTTGATTTCTTCTGCAAAGCCCAAGCAATGGCAAGAGAGATTGAATCACCAAAATCGTGAGCTGTATCAGATAAAATTGCAACACTATTAGTTATTATTCCTCCAATAAGCTCAACAAATGCAAAAGCTAAATTAAGATAAAAGGCTATTCTAATATTCTTTGTTGAATTTTCTTTTGGCATGGAATGTTACAACTATTTTTCGTCTTCTTCTGAAGAGTTTCTCATAAAGCCTTGTTCAGTGATAAATTCAAAATAAGCTCTTGAAAAAGCTCTATTATCCTTTCCTTTATACCTGCTTTGAGTAAATACCTTTGCAAGATTTTCTTTATTGCTTCCTTTACAATAATCTTGAGATTGAGGCAAAGCTTCAAAATCATTATAATATTTATCAATATCTTCTGAACTATAATCCTTATATTTTTCATTATGGATAACAGCTTCCAAAGGTAAACGTTCAGTTAATTGTGGTTCTTCTGCAGGATAGCCAATTGTTATTGTTGTAACGGGAACAACATATTTTGGAAGATTTAAAAACTCTGAAATTGGTTTAGCCATATAGTTAACTGTTCCCAAATAACATATCCCAAGTCCAAGTTCTTCTGCAGCATTGCAAATTGATTGGGTTAATATTGTTGCATCAATTGTTGCAATATTTAACCATAAGAAATTATCATACTCAACAGTAGTTCCTCTTTGAAGACACCATTTATGGAAACGATTCAAATCAGCACAAACAGTTATTACAACAGGAGCTTTAACCACCATTTCTTGTCCAAAATGAAACTTGCACAACTCCTTTTTCCTTTCTTCATCTTTAGTTACAACAATAGAATAAGCTTGCATGTTTCCACAATTAGAAGCTCTTATTCCAGCATTCAACAATACATTTAAAGTATCTTCATCAATTGGTTTATTTGAATATTTACGTATTGTTCTTCTTTCTAATAGAGTTTTAATATTATTATTTTCCATTTTAATGTGCTTAATTATAAATTTTTCATCTGCAAAGGTAAGAAATAAATAAAAAAACGTACATTTGTAGTTTGAAAAATGACTTTATTGTATAATCAAATATAAGAATATCATGAAAAGGAATAAGATTTTCACACTTGTTATAAGCACTTTGCTTTTATGTTCTCCTATATTATTTACTCAATGCTCTTTTTTTAAAACTGCAAACACTGTTGCAAGCTCTATTAACAACATTAGTGAAAAGATTAATTTCTATGACCAGCAAGCAAAACATTATATTGATGTTGTAAAGAAAGCGAAAAAAGGTGATGTTTTGGCAATTGCTGAAGCAGCTCAACTTCTAACAAAAACTAAAGAATACAAAAAAGATCTTGATAAACTTATACCTCAAATGACTTCTTCACAAAAGAAAGAAATTACAAGGATTGAACAAAGCATTCTTTCAGCAGCAAAAACATTGATAAAATAAGCTCTTAAATAGATATGAAGAAATTTTTAATAATAGTTACGTTATTCGCCTTTTCACTTGTTTCTTTGGCTCAAACTCCTCAGAAAACAACTACTTCTACTAAAACCTCAACTCAAACTAAGGGAAAAACTACTTCAAAGTCAAAAACCAGCTCAAACAAAGGAAAGAAAACACAAGAAAAAGCTAAACCAGCTAAGCCAAAAGAAAAAGCTCCTTCTAAGGAAGAAATAAAAGCAGCTCAAGAAAAAGAAAAGACAGCTAAAGGATGCGAAGAAGCTAATAAAAAGCTTGTACTTGCTCATCAAGAAATGGATCATAAGCAATATTACAGAGCAGAAGAATTGTTAAAAGAAGCTCTTGACATTTGTCCTGGTGATGCTTTAAAATACAAATATGAGCTTGCTTGGAATAACTATTTAATGAAGGAATTTAAAAAGACCATTGAAATTTTAGATACTCTTTCTTCAGATCCTGAAGCTCCTGCCGATGTTTATCAACTTTTAGGAAATGCTTATGATGAATTGGGAAATCAAAATATGGCATTGATTACCTATAATAAAGGATTAAGAAAACATCCTAATGCTGGTTGTTTGTTTTTGGAAAAGGGAAACCTTGCTTACAAACGTTCCAATTTTATTGGTGCTTTGGAAAATTATGAAAATGGTATTGAAAATGACCCTGCTTTCAGTTCCAACTACTACCGCACATCTCAAATTTTCCTGTCTTCAAGTGAAGAAGTTTGGGGAATTATGTATGGAGAAATTTTTATGCTATTGGAAAAAGGAGGAGATAGAGCTGTTGAGATGAGCCGTAAGCTTTATGAAACTTACCATAGCGAAATAACATTTACAACAAGAGATATTAGAGTTAACTTTAACGACCCAACAATTGTTTATTCTAATTCCAAAACACGTCCAAACCTTTTTCCTGACAACTACGAAAACGCATTAGTAAAAGCTTGTCAAGGAGAAAAAAACATAACATTAGAAAGTCTGATAAGAATCCGCAAACGCTTTATCTCAATCTTCTACAGAGAGAGCCCAAGCTTTAAGAATGTTCTATTTGATTATCACAAAAAATTAATTGATTTAGGACTTTTTGATGCTTATAACTATTGGCTTTTTGGTTATGGCAACACTCAGGAAGCGTCTTCATGGATAAAGAACAACAAAGCAGAGTTTGATCGTTTTATCAGTTGGCAAGAATCAAATCCTTTCCCAATTTCAAAAGAAAACGTTTTCTCTCGCTACAAAATGGAATAGAACCATATTCCATTATTCACAAATTGCATTAGAGGGATTTTCATTTTAGAATTATGCTTAATAATTTGAGAATAAAGTCTTATCTTTGCAACTTTAAAACAAATGTCTAAATTTTAAATATATAAGAGATGACACAAGACAAACAAATCTTTGACCTTATTGCTGAGGAAAAAGAAAGACAAATGCACGGCATTGAATTAATAGCTTCTGAAAATTTTGTTTCAGAACAAGTTATGCAAGCAATGGGTTCTGTATTGACAAACAAATACGCTGAAGGATACCCTGGAAAAAGATATTATGGTGGTTGCCAGATTGTAGACCAAACAGAACAATTAGCAATTGACAGAGCAAAACAATTGTTTGGAGCAGAATATGCAAACGTTCAGCCTCATTCAGGAGCTCAAGCTAATATGGCAGTTTTCTTAGCTTGCCTAAATGTTGGAGATACTTTTATGGGATTAGACCTTAATCATGGAGGACACCTAACTCATGGTTCACCAGTTAATGCTTCTGGAATCAACTACAAACCTGTTGCATACGGAGTAGAAGAAGAAACAGGAGTTATTGATTACGATAAAATGGAAAAGGTTGCTTTGGAACATAAACCAAAACTAATTGTTGGTGGAGCTTCTGCTTATTCAAGAGATTGGGATTGGAAAAGGATGAGAGAAATTGCAGACAAGATTGGAGCAATTCTTATGGGAGACATTTCTCACCCAAGCGGACTTATTGCAAAAGGTGAATTAAATAATGCTGTTGAATATTGTCATATTGTTACAACAACAACTCACAAAACTCTTCGTGGACCAAGAGGAGGTTTGATTCTTGTTGGCAAAGACTTCCCTAACCCATGGGGAAAGAAAACTCCAAAGGGAGAAGTTAAGATGATGTCAGCACTTTTAGACTCTGCAGTATTCCCAGGAATTCAAGGAGGACCATTGGAACACGTTATAGCTGCTAAGGCTGTTGCTTTTGGAGAAGCACTTACTCCAGAATACGGACAATATATTAAACAAGTAATGAAAAACGCTAAGGCTATGGCTGAAGCTTTCGTTAAAAAAGGATATAAAGTTATTTCTAATGGAACAGATAACCACTTAATGCTTATTGACCTTAGAACAAAATTCCCTGAATTAACAGGTAAGGTTGCTGAAAACACATTAGTAAAAGCAGATATTACAATAAACAAAAATATGGTTCCATTCGATTCTCGCTCTCCTTTCCAAACATCAGGAATTAGAGTTGGAACTCCAGCAATCACAACACGTGGTTTAAAGGAAACAGAAATGGCAGAAATTGTTGATATGATTGACGCAGTTCTTTCTGATGTTAATAATGAAGAACTAATAGCTTCAACTCGTAAGAAAGTAAATGCAATGATGGCTAACCGTCCTTTATTTGCTTGGTAGAAATATAATATAGCCTAAAGGCTTAAAATATAAAGACGCTTTACGATTAAATTTGTATAGCGTCTTTTTTATTTACTCTTTTCTTATTTGCAGTGTATCTTATTGAAATTCTTTTGAGCTTAAAATCATTTTCTCACACACAAACTAAGCATAAATATAAATTAGTAGTAATTCAAAAAGAGTAAACCTTTTCTATAACTGACTTGTCCTGAAAAAAGT
>DIOL01000021.1:0-36858 GCA_002423895.1 Bacteroidales bacterium UBA5515
AACTTTTTTCAGGACAAGTCAGAGTTTCTTCTGATTTTGTAGAAATAGAAGTTTTCCCGAGAGCAACATCAAATTATACTTTTTCTGATGGGTTGGGATATCCTATTTCAAAGGTATATTTTTATGATGAAGATAATCTTAAAATAAATAATAAGAGAGAAGAGGATATTAGACCAATAACTTATGCTTATTTAAAGGTGTTTCTCCCAAAAACAAGTGATCAAGGTTGGCATTTTGGATACTATGGTAATAGTTATCAAACACCAAGCTATGCAACTAAGATAATTTCAAAAGATACTACATCCAATGATGTCTTAAACTCTTTCTTGTTTAAAGTTCCTGCTATTAATGGTTCAATTAAAATTGGTAATAGTGGACAATTAATACCTTTTACAATTGAACACCCAAGAGATACAGCAACTCTTAATGTAGATATGGAATAATAAGAAATGAAATTTATGAAAAGAACAATTATTAAAATAACAATACTTATTATATTCAGTTGCTTTGCTTCCATTAATTCGTATTCTCAAGTAAATATGAATAGGTTTATTGAGATTAGATGTGATAAATGGGCTGCATTCACTGTTAATCTTGCAGCTGACTCATCAAATACAAAGTTAATATTTAAGAATGGGGATTTTAAAAAACCTATGACAGTACAGAGAGCATTAGGTTATTCTCCATCTTATACATCAGTTGCTTTAGATACAATTTTAAGAATATATGGTGATGTTACGCAAATAGAATTTAGAGGAGATGATAATAAGCATTATAGATTTAATACAGATAGCAACACATATTTAACTCAAATGTGGTTACAAATCTTAAACCTTAAAAATATTGATTTGCAGAATTTGCAGAATTTAGAATATCTGCAAATATATGCTTGTATGCTTGATAGTATTGATGTAAGTAATTTGACGAATTTAGTATATCTTGATGTTTCAATAAATGAAAACTTAAAAAGACTTGATTTAAGAGGATTAACAAAACTACGTTCATTATTCCTCTTTAGCACAGGAGTATCAGAACTTAGAATAGAAGGATTAAACAATATAAATACGATATATTGTTATGATGCAAAACTTTCAAGTATGGGTTATGATTCTCTTTTTTGTGCATTGCCGGTGTGTTCAGGTGATGAATATGGAAGTATTGTTGTAATATTTGATGCAACCCATTCAGATTACCAAAGATTTATGGCTTCAAATTCACAAAATGCAATATCAAAGAATTGGATTATTGAAAATAGATCTTTTAATATGCTTCCTCCAAGCAATGGAACATTTGATTGCAGTTCAATAGGGATAGATGATGTTCAATTAGATTTTGTTGAGGCAAAGGTTTATCCTAATCCAGCAATTGATTATTTAAGTATTGAAACAAAAGAAGTAGTTCAAAGACTTGAAGTTTATGATGCTTTAGGAAGGAAAGCAATGTATAGAACTCCTAATCAAAATAATTTCTCCCTTGATATTTCCAATCTTGAAAAAGGAATTTACATCCTCAAACTCCAAACCAAAGAAGGAATAGGAAGCTATAAGATAGTGAAGAATTAAACTAAAGAAATTTGTCTATAAAGCTTGTTATCTATTAGATTTTATGAAAAGAACAATTATTAAAAGAACAATTATTAAAAGAACAATACTTATTATATTTGGTTGCTTTGTTTCCATTAACTCGTATTCTCAAGTAAATATGAATAAATTTATTGAGATTAGATGTGATAAATATGCTGAATTCTCTGTTAATCTTGCAGCTGACTCAACAAATACTAAGGTAATATTTCAGAATGGTTATTTTAATAAACCTATGACAGTACAGACGGCATTAGGTTATTCTCCATCTTATACTTCGGTTGCTTTAGATACAGTTTTAAGAATATATGGCGATGTTACACAAATAGAATTTAGAGGAAGAGAATATTATTCTTATAGGATTAATACAGATAGCAATACATATTTAACTCAAATGTGGTTAAAACTCTTAAACCTTAAAAATATTAATTTACAGAACTTACAAAATTTAAAATTTCTGCAATTAGATTATTGTAAGCTTGATAGTATTGATGTAAGTAGTTTGAAGAATTTAGTATATCTTGATGTTTCAACTAATGAAAACTTAAAAGAACTTGATTTAAGAGGATTAACAAAATTGGGAAATTTGTATTTTGAGAATTCTGGAGTATCAAAAGTTAGAATTGATGGTTTAAAAGAGTTAAGGGATATATATTGTTATGATACAAAACTTTCAAGTATGGGTTATGATTCTCTTTTTTGTGCATTGCCAGTGTGTTCAGGTGATGAATATGGAAGTATTGTTGTAATATTTGATGCAACCCATTCAGATTACCAAACCTATATGGCTTCAAATTCACAAAATGCAATATCAAAGAATTGGATTATTGAAAATAGATCTTTTAATATGCTTCCTCCAAGCAATGGAACATTTGATTGCAGTACAATAGGAATAGAAGATATCGATGCTGATATTGTTGAGGCAAAGGTTTATCCTAATCCTGCAATTGATTATTTAAGTATTGAAACAAAAGAAGTAGTTCAAAGACTTGAAGTTTATGATGCTTTAGGAAGAAAAGCAATGTATAGAACTCCAAATCAAAATAATTTCTCTCTTGATATTTCCAATCTTGAAAAAGGAATATATATCTTAAAACTCCAAACCAAAGAAGGAATAGGAAGCTATAAGATAGTGAAAAATTAAACTTTTGTTTTCTCTTTGTTTTCTAACTTATCATTATATTTGCAGGTAGTTTAACTCTTAGAATATAATTTTATGGAAAACAAATTGGCAGCTTCTGAATTGACATTGGCTAAGGACGGAAGTCTTTATCATATTCACTTGAAACCTCATCAACTTTATGATAATATTATTTTGGTTGGCGACCCTCAAAGGGTGGAAATGGTTTCAAATCATTTTGATTCAATAGATTTTAAAACCTCCAACAGAGAGATATTTGTATGTTCTGGAAAGTTTAATGGAGTTGGTGTTACTGTCCTTTCCACTGGAATGGGAGTAGATAATATTGATATTGTTTTAACTGAATTGGATGCTTGTGCAAATATTAACTTGCAAACAAGGGAGTTTAATAATGAACAAAGGCAGTTAAATGTTGTTCGTTTGGGAACTTGTGGCTCTTTGCAGAAAGATGTTCCTTGTGGAGAATTTGTTGTTTCAAGATATGTTGTTGGAATTGATGGAATAATGTATTTCTATAAAAATAAAGAAGGTGTTATTGATGAAAATCTAACTCAAAGTTTTATTTCTTTTATGAATTGGGATAACTCCTTACCTAAACCTTATGGAGTTGGATGTTCAGAAAAGCTTTTGGATAAACTTGCTTTTGATATGAAAAAAGGAATTACCATTACTTCTCCTGGCTTTTATGGCCCTCAGGGAAGACAAATACGTTTGCCACTTGCTTTCTCAGATATTAATGAAAAGCTTTCTGCTTTTTCCTTTAATGAATTTAAAGCTACAAACTATGAAATGGAAACTTCAGCTCTTTATTGTTTAGGAAAGAATTTAGAACATAACTGCCTTACGGTTTGTTTGGTAATTGCAAATAGAATGGAAGGCAGATTTTTGGAGAGCTACCACAATGAAATGAATAATTTGATAAAATTAATCCTAAAAAGAATATGTAGTTAAAAAAATATTAATTATTTTTGTGGACGCTTTTCATAAAGCACATTATAATTAACCTAAAATTTTTAACAATGTTTAAAATTAACTCTCATCCTATCCTTGAGATTCCTCAGGATAATGTAACCTCATTTAAGTTTAATGGCATAGAAATAAAAGGACAAAAAGGTTTCACTATTGCTGCTGCCCTTCACCAAGCTGGATTTCCTGTCCACTCTCATTCAATAAATGACAGAAAACGTTCTTTGGAATGTGGAATTGGAAAATGTGGAGCTTGTGAAATGTTAGTTGATGGTTATGTAAAAAGAATTTGCATAACTAAAGTTGATAATGTGAAAGAAGTTAGTGAAATACCTCACGACTTCTTATCAGAAAAAACTTCTCCACCGCAAAAAGAAACCAAGATTTATAAAACTCAAGTATTAATTGTTGGAGCTGGTCCTGCTGGATTGGCTGTTAGAGAAGAACTGAATAAGTTTGGTGTTAAAAATATTGTTGTTGATGCTAATGATAAAATAGGAGGTCAATTCATTATGCAAACTCACCAATTCTTTTTCTTTGAAAAGGAAAAGAAGTTTGGAGGAATGCGTGGTTTTGATATAGCAACAACATTAGCAGGAGAATCTAATGAAGGTATATTTCTTAACAGCTCTGTTTGGGATATATTAAAAGGTAATAGAGTTGGAATAAAGAATACTTTAAGTGGAGAAATATTTTATATTGATGCAGAGCATTTGGTTGTAGCAACTGGTGCTGTCCCTTTTATGCCTGTATTTAAGAATGATGATCTTCCTGGAGTTTACACTGCTGCCGTTGTTCAAAAAATGATGAATGCAGAACTTACTCTTTTAGGAAAAAACATATTAACTGTTGGAGCTGGCAATATTGGATACTTAACTTCTTACCAAGCAATTCAAGCTGGAGCAAAGGTTGTTGCAATTTTGGAAGCTATGCCAAATGAAGGAGGTTTTCCTGTTCAGGCAAATAGGATAAGGCGTTTGGGAATTCCAATTTTTACTTCAACTATTCTTTTGGAAGCAATACCAAATGAAGATGGTTCAGGAATTAAAGGAGCTGTTATTGCAGACTGTAAAAACTTTGAACCAATTCCTGGCACAGAAAGAATAATAGAAGGGATTGATGTAATAAATGTTTGTACTGGTTTAATTCCCGACAATCAACTTTTAACTAAAGGTAATATTCTATTTGGTAAGAATTGTCATGGAGTTGGAGATTCAGTTAGAATTGGAGAAGGAACATCTGCTGTACTTAGAGGAAAACAATGTGCTTATGAAATAGCTCAAATGCTTAACGTAAGATATAATTATGATGATTATTTAAGCATAAGTAAAAGCTATATTGAATCTCAACAACACCCTATTAGAATATTAGAAAAACCATATTCTCCTAATCAAGAAAGAATGGATAAGCGTAGCTTTGTACGATTGGAATGTTTATATGGTTTTGCTTGTAATCCTTGTCAGTTTGCTTGTAAATACGGAGCAATAAATAAAAGCTCAACATCTGTTGTTCCTGAAATAGATTATAATAAATGTATAGGTTGCATGGAATGCGTAAATCAATGTCCAGGCCTTGCAATATTTGGATATAACACAAAGAAAAAACAAGTTTATCTTCCATTTGAATATGAAGTAGAAGAAGGTATTGATGTTTTCTTGGTTGATAATAATGGAAAGAAGATAGCAGAAGGAAAAATTGAAAAGATAAAGAAAAACGAAAACAAAACTTCAGTTGCAAGAATTAATGTAAATGATATTGAAGAAAAAGACTTATTAAATATCAAAGGCTTTATTGTTCCTGACAAATTCCCAGAACAATTAGAGTTTTCTTCTTTAAAAGACATAGATGAAAAGACTTTTGTTTGCCATTGTGAAGATGTATCAATTGAAAGATTATTGGAACAAATTGGAGACAGGAAGATAATATCTGTTGATGAATTAAAGCATACCACAAGAATGGGAATGGGAGATTGTAGAGGTAAACGTTGTATTCCAAGAGCAAAACAAGTTCTTCGTTCTTATGGAATAGAAGTTACTGATGATGCAACTCCAAGAGCTCCTCTTTCAAATCAATTATCACTTGGAGAATTAAGAAACAATGAAAAGAAAGATATATTTATTGCATACAACACAAAGAAAGTTGAAGTAAAGAGTTTAATTGCAGGAGGAGGTATTGCAGGAAGTTCATTATTTAGATATATGTCTGAAGCTGGTTTAGAGCCAATACTTATTAACTACGACAGAGGAGCTTCATGGAGAAATATTGCAGGAGGAAGACCTGCCTTTTCAAATCCAGAACTTGCCGATATAGCAAAGCATAACCATGAATTATTTATTGAGCTTAATAAGAAATCAAATATTGACTACTATCCAACAAGATATGTAAACCTTGCTCATGATGAACAATCTTATAAAGGACTTGAAGCAGCAATGAAATGGTCAGATGCTTATATGGTTTCTCCAAAAGACTTCCAAAAAGAAATATCACCTTATTTCAATAAAGATAATAAAGACTATATAGCAGCTCAAATAACAAATCAATGCTGGCAAGCTACTCCTGGAAAAACAATTGACTTATTAAGATTAATTGGAAAAGAAAACAAAGGTCAAGTAATTGAAGGAGCAAAACTAATAGAACTAACAAAAGAAGGTAAGAAATTCCATGCCCTTGTTAAAAGAGGAAATGAGTACACAGAATATATAACAGATATATTTGTTAATGCCTTAGGTTATGGAGCAGAAAAGTTTGCAAAACAAATTGGAATAGAAACAGGTCTTTATCCAGTAAAACATCAAGCATTTATAACAAAACGCTTGCCAATGTTAGGAAAAGAAGGCAATATATTAGATATGGTTATTGACCGTCGTCAATATAAAGGTTTCTCTTCAATCTATGGACAACAGCTACATGAAACAGGACAAATTATAGGTTGTGCTTCCCCAATGTTTGACTCTCAAGAAGCATCACAAGAACTAAAGGTAACATCTTTGGAATTCTTAGAAATAGCATCTGAAATATTTTCAAACTGGATACCAGAGTTAAAGAACGTAAGTTTCCAAGCCATTTGGTCAGGCTACTACACCGAACCACGTTACATAATAGATCCCGAATTAGGATTATTTGTAGGAATGCGAGGTCATGGCTTTATGCTTTGCCAGTACATAGCAAAACTATATGTTGATAAACTCTTAGGAAAAGAAACCCCAACCTATTTCGACAAACTAAAACTAAAAGGCGAAGGAATAGCAGAAACCGCACTTAAATAATATATGAGCCTGATGAAAGTCAGGCTTTTTTATTTATATCTTTATCCTTGAGAATGTTTTTGTGCTGCAAGGTATCCTGTAGAGAATGCAATTTGAAGGTTATATCCTCCAGTGTCAGCATCAAGGTCTAATACTTCACCACAAAAGAATAAGCCATTAATAAGTTTTGATTCAAGTGTCTTTGGGTTTACTTCCTTTAGGCTAACTCCTCCTTTTGTAACAACAGCTCTTTGAAATCCCATACTGTCCACAATCTCAAAGCTAAGATTCTTTAATAGACTTAAGATTTCTTTTCTGTCTTCTTTATTTATTTGAGATGAAGGCTTAGAGAAATTAATTTTGGTTTTATGCTTAATAAGATATATTAATTCTAAAGGGAGGAAGGCTCTAAGAGTGGATTCTATACTTTCTCTTCCTCTTTGATTAAGTTCTGATTGCAGTTTTGTATCAAGAGTTTTTTGTTCTATTGCTGGCTTAAGGTCTAATTCTAAATAAAGTTTTTCTTTCCCCAAAAGTTGTGCAATTTGACGGCTAATGGTAAGAATAATTGGTCCGTCGATATGGTCTTCCCTAAATATTATATCTCCAAACTCCTTTGCAATAATCTTTCCTTGACTATTCTTAACAACTGCTCCAACGTTTTTTGTTTCAAAGTTTATTAGTCTTGGATAAATAACATCAGCATTAAAGTGAAGAAGTCTAAGCCCAACTAATGAAGGGAAGGTATCTTCAATCTTATGCCCAACGCTTTGTGCAAGCTTTATTCCATCTCCATCGCTTCCAGTATTTGGATAACTTTGTCCACCTGAGGCAAGAATTACTTTTGAAGCATAGAAGTTTTTAGTTGAGGTTTTATTGATTGATGATTTATCGCCAAAGGGTTTAGTTTCAACTCCAATTACTTTGTTTTCCTTAACAATTAGATTGGTTACTCTTGTGTTTTTAACAATTGTGCAATCGTTGTCTTCCAAAAACTTAATTAAAGATAAAAACACATCTTGAGCTTTGCCAGAAGCAGGGAAAACTCTGTTCCCTCTTTCAATAACAACATCAAGTCCCAAGTCTTCTAAAAAACTCATTAGTTCGGTATTGAAGAATTTGGAAAAAGAAGGATAGAGAAAACGTGGTTCACTACCACAATGAGTTAAGAATTCTTTTAATGGGAGAGTGTTGGTTATATTGCATCTTCCTTTGCCTGTAATTCGGAGTTTCAAACCACATTGTGGCATCTTCTCCAAAAGCAAAACCTTTTCATTATTCTTAATTGCAACAATTGCTGCAACTAATCCAGAGGCACCACCTCCAATTATTATTGTATCGTACATTTATTTGTTTTCGTAACCAAAACGTCCTAAAGAAGTAGAGTCGTTTCTCCAATCTTTAAGAACTTTAACTCTTAAATCTAAAAAGCATTTCTTATCAGTAAAAGCTTCAATGTCTTTTCTTGCTTGTGTTCCCACTTTCTTAAGCATTGAGCCTTGGTGTCCAATTATAATTGCCTTTTGACTTTCTCTTTCAACAAAAATGGTACAATAAATTTTATTTATGTTTTTCTCTTCATTAAATGAATCAACTACAACCTCGCATGAGTAAGGAATTTCTTTCTTGTAAAAAAGAAGAAGTTTTTCTCTTATTATTTCGCTTACAAAGAAACGAACTGGTTTATCAGTCAATTCATCTTTAGGAAAGAATGGAGGATTCTCAGGAAGAAAATCAATTATGGTATTAAGAACTAAATCTAAATTGAATTTTTCTGTAGCTGAGATTGGAATAATTGTAGCACGAGGGATTACTTCCTTCCAATAGTTAACCTTTTCCAGAATATCTTCTTGGGTGGAAAGGTCAATCTTATTTATTAACAGTATAATTGGAATATTGGAAGCAATAACCTTTTCCAAGGTTTCGTGATTCTTCAGTGTTTCTCCAATCTCAGTTACTAATAGAAAAATATCAGCATCTTGCAGGGCAGATTTAACAAAGCCCATCATACTTTGATGAAGCTTATAGTGTGGCATAACTAATCCTGGTGTGTCAGAATATACTATTTGAAAGTCTTCATGATTATATATCCCCATTATTCTATGTCGAGTTGTTTGACTCTTAGAAGTAATGATAGAAAGCTTCTCTCCAACCAAATGGTTCATAAGAGTAGATTTCCCTACATTAGGATTACCTATTATATTTACAAATCCTGCTTTATGCAAAATGGCTTATTTTTTAATTTGGTTTTGAACTAATTCAGTAAATTCTTCAACAGAAACAGATTTCTTTGTAGTTTTAGCTTTTTCTAAAAGAGTAGAAGTTAGCTTTTGGTCAAATAGATATTCGTAAACTTGCTTAGTTTGTTCTTGGTTTTTAAGCATATTTTCTGCAATTCCTTCAATTGATTCCAAACGTTCTTTTTCTTGTTCAGGAGTTTGGCCTTCCAATGTTGGGAAGTAGTTTTTGATAACTGCTTCTTTCAAATATTCCTTAACATCTTCTTTAGTAATTTCAATTGAATACTTTTCTGTTAATTTTGATTCAATTAATTGCCATTTAAGACTGTCTTGATATTGTTGATAGTTGTTTTGTACTTCTTCTTCACTTAGTTTTCCTTGACTGTTAGAAGCAATCCAACGTTTCATAAATTCATCAGGAAGTTCAAATGGAGTTTGTTCAACAATTTTTTTAGTTATTTCATTTGTGAAGAAAGTATCTGTTTCTCTTTTGTAAGTTTGAGAAAGATCTTCTTTTGCTCTTAGTCGGAAAGCTTCTGGAGTTTTGATTTCTCCTCCCTTATAAGCTTTTTCAAAAAGTTCTTCATTTAATTCATGAGGAACAATTCTGCTAATTGAAGAAACTACAAACTTAACATCAGAGTTAAAGTCTTTTACTTCTTCTTTATTCTTCATACGAAGTACCAAAGCTTTATCTTCTACCTTAGGGAAAGCCTTTGAAGGGTTGAAAATGATTTCAGAGTCTTTTTGTTTACCAATAAATTTCTTTTGGATTGTTTTTTGAGCAATCTTATCAATAAAAATAGAAGTTTGTTCTTTTATTCCTCCTTCTTTTTGGTTTCCTTCTTCGTCAACTTCAATAATTTCTCCATAAACCATATCTGCTTCTTCAATAGCTTCAGGAGAAGAGAATTGTCCAAATCTTCTTTGAATATCTATTACGAAGTTATCCAACATTTCTTCAGAAGGTTCAATTTCGTAATATGTCTCTTCTATGTTTTCTAAGTTTATTTCAAACTCAGGTTCAAGAGCAATATCAAAATAGAAAGTGAATTCCTTTTGAGTATTCCAATCAATATTAGTTTTTTCTTCATTTGCCAATGGGTAACCAATTATTCTTACTTTTTCTGTATCTAAGTAATCATACATTGCGTCTGACATTGCTTTTTCAATAATTTCTGCTCTAAGAGGAATTTCATACATTTTCTTAATCATTCCCATTGGAACTTGACCTGGACGAAATCCAGGAACATTAGCCTTACGGCGATAAGATTTTAATTGTTCTTCCAATTTTGGAGTATAATCCTCCTGTGCAATATCAATCTTTAAAACTGCTGTTAAATTACCAGTGTTTTCTTTAGTTACTTTCATTTTCTATGCTTTATTAACTTTAAAAATTTCTAAAATAAGGGTGCAAAGGTACAATAATTTTGCAATCTATCTGCAATAATTTTAAGTAATTGTACTTAAGGTTGAATTACATTGACAAATCCTAAGCCCAAATCATCAACTGCAAACTCAACTGCTTCTTTCCAGGTTGAGTAACTTCTTTTTATATGTATACGACGTGAGGCAAAAATTCCAACTCCATTATTTATATTGGTATAAATTGGTCTTTCTGTGAGGGAAATTTCAGGAGTATTATTCTCCATATATGCTTTTAAATCTTCATTGCATCCATAAACATAAAGTTCAAAGGTTGGTTCATCTAAAAGAAACTTTCTTTCAGCTACACCTCTTTTACCAATCTTTTCTTTAATTTGAGATAGAAATTCTCTTTCAGTTGCGATATAGGAAAGAGTTCTATCAACGTCAGAAAAAGGATTTGATATAGTAGAGAAATCAATAAAAATATGCTGTACTTGACCATTTTCAAGAAAACTGAATTTTATTGCAGGCTGATACAAACGTCCCATCACTCCTTTAGTGTTGAAAGATTGATTAGTCCACTTGCATATAATTTGATTCTGTTTCAATGTTGGGTTATACTTAAATTCAAATCTGCTGTTTGAAGGTTCATTTACAACATAATCAGCTACAAGTTTTGTAGTTGAAGTAACAACATTGCCAGTTTTAAGATTTTTAATAACAAGAAAGTAAATAAAATCGGGTATTAGTTTTGTTGTTGTGAAATAAACCGGTGCAATATCTGAATAGAATCCACCTTCTGGTTTAGTGTAACTCTCTGTATAGTTTAAATATATTTTTTGTCTTGCATTATTGATAGTATCCCAGCCGTAAGACTCCCATTCATAGAATCCATAGAGGCTAACTTCCAATTCGTCTTGATGATAGTAAATAGAATCTTTTTGCTTTGCAAATTCTATATAGTTTCCTTCCCCAAGAAAACATTTTTGAACTCTTATAAAGTTGGTGTCAGCATCTTGATCTAAAACTCCATATACAATGGTTGTTTCTTGCCATTTGCCATTGGGATCAAATTCTACATCACAAGAATTTAAAGTAAAAATGCTTATGATAAGGGTAATAATAAGTGTTAAGTTCTTTTTCATGTTATTTATTAAGATTGACTTGCAAAGGTATTAAATAATTTGTTTTCTCACAATAATTTTGGAGAAAGAGCAAAAAGATGTAATTTTGCAAGTCAATCACCACTCAATTAGAGAGTATAAATACCCCAAATAAATGAAATATTGTAAGGACTTTATAGTAGTAAAGAATGAGACAATAACACCTACACTATATATTTTAAGACTTCAATACCCCGAAACACTTCCAGAAATTAAACCAGGACAATTTGTTGAAATATTAGTTGAAGGAGAAAAAGATGTTTTTCTTAGAAGACCAATTTCTATTCATGATGTTGATAAAGAAAATAATCAAATTGCTCTTTTAGTTCAAGTTGTTGGCAAAGGAACTTCTCAATTATCAAAGCTTAAGGAAGGCGATAAACTTAATTTGATTTTCCCTTTAGGAAATGGTTTTACAGTAATGGGAAAGAGAGTTTTATTGGTAGGAGGAGGCTGTGGAGCTGCTCCACTTCTTTATTTGTTAAGAGTTCTCAAACAACAAAATATTAAATCGGATATTTTAATTGGTTGTAAAGACATAAATCATTTGTTTAGCAAAAAAGAATATCAAGAACTTTCAAATCTTCATGTAACAACAGAAGATGGTTCTTTTGGAGAAAAAGGTTTTGTTACTGCTCACCCAATTCTTAATGAAGACTTTGATGCTATCTATTGTTGTGGACCAACTCCAATGATGAAGGCAATTTCTCAATATGCAAAACAAAGAAATATCACCTGCTATGTTTCACTTGAACATAAAATGGCTTGTGGTATTGGGGTATGTTTATGCTGCGTTGCAGAAACCAATCAAGGTAATAAACGTACCTGCGTAACAGGACCAATATTTCTAACATCTGACCTTAAAGATTTTTAAACTATGAATACATCCAAGCAATTAGAAGTACAAATCAAAGATATGGTGTTGAAAAACCCAGTAATGACAGCCTCAGGAACCTTTGGTTATGGCTACGACTTTGAAGATTTTATTAATTTGGATTCCTTAGGAGGTATTGTAGTTAAGGCAACAACCATTAAGGAAAGAATGGGTAATCCATATCCAAGAATGGCAGAAACACCTTCAGGTATGCTCAATACTGTTGGCTTGCAAAATAAGGGAGTTGATTATTTTTGTGAAAAGATTTATCCAAAAATTAAGGATAAGAATACTAATGTTGTTGTTAATGTTTCTGGCTCTACTTTGGAAGAATATGTTGAGGTTGCTTCTAAAATAAATACTTTAGAAAATATACCAGCAATTGAGCTGAATGTTTCTTGCCCTAATGTTAAAGAGGGAGGGATGGCTTTTGGAACAAATAAAGATATGACCTTTAAGGTTGTGTCAGCAGTTAGAAAGGCTTATAATAAAACTCTAATTGTTAAACTTTCTCCAAATGTTACTAATATTGTTGAAATAGCTAAAGCGGCTGAAGATGCTGGAGCAGATTCCCTTTCATTGATTAATACTCTTTTGGGAATGGCTGTTGACAGTGAAAAACGTCAACCATTGCTTTCAACAATTACTGGTGGACTTTCAGGAGCTGCTGTTAAACCAGTTGCTCTTCGCTGTGTCTGGCAAGTTGCCAAGCAAACAAAACTCCCTATAATTGGAATTGGAGGGATTATGAATGCTCAAGATGCAATTGAGTTTATTTTGGTTGGAGCAACAGCAATTGAAGTTGGAACAGCCAACTTCATTAATCCTTCAATAACAGAGGAAATTGTTAAAGGAATGGAAGACTATTTGCAAAGACATAATATTAAACATATTTCCGAAATTAGAGGAGTTATATAGAGCAATATTAAGTTAGGTTATAGCGTTTATTCCCCTAAATCCTAAATGTAAATTTCTAAATAAAAACTATGAAGAAATATCTTGCTTTAATAATTATCACACCTTTAATATTTATGTTGTTTTCTTGTAAGAGTCAGCAAAATATTGTTAAACCGTCAAAAGAAAATAAACAAGACAAACCCAAAGAAATTAAGCAAGTAAAATCCAAAGAAGAGATTCTATTGGAAGGGATTAGTCTTGTCCCATCAGAATTTAAAACCCTTTCTTCCAAACTCTCAATAGAATATGATGGAAATAGTTTTAGTGGCTCAATGAGAATGATTTCTGATAGTGCCATTTGGCTTTCTTTGGGAAAATTCGGCATTGAAGGAGTTAGAGTATTGCTAACTAAAGATACTGTGATGATGTTAAATAAGATAAACAGGGAATATTTTTTGGGAGGATATGAGTTTATTTATGATTTGTTGGGATTTGGACTAAGCTATAATATGCTTCAATCAATTATTCTTGGAAAAGATTTTCAAAACTATGGTATTAATGATGTTAAGTATAGTAAGCAAGAGAATTTAATTGTTTTTGAATTTGAAAAAAGGCAAAGCAAACAAAATGCTCAAAACTTCCCACAACTAAAACAAAAAATCTATTTAGATACAATGCTTAATGTTGTCAATCGTAACTACTTAGAACTCTTTAATTCAAAACAAAAAATGGATATCTACTATTCAACCTACCTTCCTTTTAATAAAATTAAGCTTCCACAAACAATAAATGTAATTATGTTCTCGAATAAAACATATAAGGTAAATCTAAAGTTTGAAAAACAAAAACTTAACGACAACTTAGAAATGCCTTTCTCAATTCCCAAGACCTATTCAAGAATGACTCTCTAATTCCAAAAAGTTATTCAAAAATAAAGAAAATCACAGTAAATAAATATCAAATTATAGGTGAATTTTTTATTTGAATATTTATCCAAAATATGTTTGTATATCAAGAAAAATTTCGTATATTTGCATTATTAAATCAATAATACTTAGTTCTCTAAGTTTCTAAACAAAAATCCCTAATAAAATTCCTTTAAAAAAAAGATGTGCATCTTTTATACCGAAAGATGCACATCTTTTGCATTGAAAGATGCACATCTTTCGCATAAAAAGTCCTTGATTACGTAGAATTATGTCTTGATTAATTGAAAATATATCAAGATTAAGCAGAAATATATCAAGGTTATTTTTGAATATAAGGCATAAAATTTCCCTAAAAGAAGTTTATTTTCAGGTAATAGGAGATAAAAATCTTTTTTTCAGTTTATTTCATCTTCAATTTTAAATAATAATCACTTTTCCTCTTTTTTTCTTTCCCAATTTCCCTTTTTCGCTGTTAATAACTAATGTTTTAAATAATGTAACATTAATTATTTTTGTACGTATTACTGGAAAAAATGGGATTAATTGGGATAAAAAAGAAAAAAAGTTACTAACAATTGGGAGTTTTTGGAATTTTTATTGTAATTTTGAACACTGAATATAAATAGGAGAAAATTATGTCATCAATTATCGGTATAGAAAACTGCAAAGTAGATACAACAGGGCGTTTCAAGCTTCCTGTTGCATTGAAGAAACAGCTTTCCATTACTGATGATTTGAGATTTGTTGTAAGATGCTCCATTTACAATAGGTGTTTAGAATTATTTACCTACCAATCCTTCCAGAATGAAGTTGCAAGTCTTAAGGCTAAGCTTAATCTTTATGATCCAAAAGCTAAGAGACTTTTCAGAAAATTAACAGAATCAAACATCGTTGAATTGGATTCTTCAGACAGATTTCTAATTCCTAAGGAGCAACGCACAATGGCAAATATTGATAAGGATATTGTTATTGTCAGTGCGGCCTCTTGTATGGAAATTTGGGATACTTCTATTTATAATTCAATAGATAATGATGGATTTGATTATGTTAAAGCAGCAGAAGAATTACTTAAAGACTGATTACCATAATCCGGTAATGCTAAAAGAGTGTTTGGATGGTTTGAACATCAATCCAAAGGGACATTATGTTGATGTAACTTTTGGTGGTGGTGGACATTCTCGCGCTATTTTGGATTTGCTGGATGAGGATGGTCGTTTGTATGCTTTTGATAGAGATAATGATGCAAAAAGAAATATAATTGAGGATTCAAGGTTTGTCTTTATTGATGATAATTATTCTGCACTTAATGATAATCTAAGACTTTATAGAGAATTTGAGATAGATGGTATTTTGGCAGACTTGGGAATTTCTTCTTTCCAAATAGATACTCCTGAGCGTGGTTTTTCAACTCGTTTTGATGCACCATTGGACTTGAGAATGAATAAAAAGCAAGTTTTAAGTGCTAAGGAAATAATTAATCAATTTGAAAAAGAAGACCTTAAAAGAATATTCAAATCTTATGGAGAGCTTACAAATGCCAGTTTGATAGCTAAGAAGATTATTGACCAAAGAGCATTAACTCCTGTTGATACAACCTTTCAGCTTAAAGATTTACTTATGCCTTTGGCTCCAAAAAATCAAGAGAATAAATTCTTTGCAATGGTTTTTCAAGCCTTAAGAATTGAGGTTAATGATGAACTTGGAAGTTTGAAAAAGATGTTGGAGCAAAGTGCTGACCTGCTAAAACCAAATGGGAGATTAGTTGTTATGAGTTACCATTCTTTAGAAGATAGATTAGTGAAGAACTTTATGAAGTATGGAAATTTTGAAGCTCAACCAATGAAAGATTTCTATGGAAATCTACTTTCTCCATTAGAAATGATAACCAGAAAACCTGTTGAAGCAAGCTCAGAGGAACAAAACGAAAATCCTCGTTCACGTAGTGCAAAACTAAGAATTGCTGTCAAGAAATGAAAAAGAAAAATATTAAAACTAAGGATTTTATTGATGGAACATTTTTAGTAAAGCAAAGTTTTATTGGCTGGTTGCCAGTTATATTCTTAGTTTTAATTCTTATCATTTTATATATAACAAACAGATATAATATTGAAAAAACAGCCAAGGAAATTGATAAGTTGGAAACAGAGATAGAGTATTTGCAAAAGAAACATTCCGAACAGAAGGGATTGTATCAAAAGCAAACTCAAATGTTAGAATTGGAAAAGGTTTTAGCAGAAAAAGGTATTAAGGTAAGCAAGCAAGAACAAAAGCAAATTATTCTAATTCCTGAAAATTCAAATAACAAAAAAGAAGACTAATAACAGTTAGGTGTAAATAGAAATGGAAGGCGATAAAAAAGATATAATGTTTAGATTCTTTTGGGTATATGTAATTATACTCATAGGATTTCTATGCGTTTTAGGTAGAATCGCCTATATACAAATT
This sequence comes from Bacteroidales bacterium UBA5515, assembly GCA_002423895.1. Taxonomy (GTDB): domain Bacteria; phylum Bacteroidota; class Bacteroidia; order Bacteroidales; family P3; genus UBA10566. The sequence goes on from DIOL01000021.1 coordinate 16,849, forward strand.
GTTGAAGGTAGTTTTTGGAAGAAACTTGCAGAAGATAGATATGTGGAATTGCGTCCAGTTAAGGCAAAAAGAGGAAGCATTTACAGCATTGATTCCGATAGTGGAGAGTTGTTAATGGTAGCAACAGACGTTCCTAAATATGATGTTTATATTGATTTAGGATATACTTATGTGTCTGATCCTAAAACAAAAGAAAAGAAAAGAGAAAGAGTTATTGCTGATAGTATTTACAAAAAGGATATGCCTTTGCTTTGTGAAAATATGGCAAAATTATTCTATGGACAAAAGGATTCTAAAACCAAAAATGAGTATAGAGAGTATCTGAACAAGTTTAGAAGAATGGAAAAGGGAAATCGCTATGTTCTTCTTCAAAAAAATATTACTCTTGAGCAATGGGAAAAGTTCCGTAAATTTCCTTTAATTTCTAAAGAGAAAGTTAGAAAATCAAAATCAACAGGAAAGATAGTTCACTCAGGAAAGTTCTTCCTTACTAACTATATAAATGTTGTAGAAAGAAATGTTAGATATTATCCTTATTATCCAATGGCTCGTCGTACAATTGGAGTCCCTGTTTCTGGGTGTGATACTTGTTATGATGGAATAGACGGATATTATTCAAAATTTTTAGCAGGAGAAACTGGAGTAAGAAAAGAAAAGAAAATAAATCCAGGCATTTGGATACCAGTTGATGATAATGAACAGATTAAAGCAATTGATGGACAGGATATAGTAACAACAATTGATGTGCGTTTGCAAGAATTGGCAGAAAACAGTTTGAGAAAATGTTTGGATTCAAATGATGCACAAAGTGGTTGTGTAATTCTTATGGAAGTAAAGACAGGTTATGTTCGCGCAATTGCTTCACTTCAAAAGAATAAAGATGGAGAGTATACTGAAAATTCAAATATTGCAATAAGTAGTTATTTTGAGCCGGGCTCAACTTTTAAGACAATTAGTGCAATGCTATATTTAGATAAGGGATTGATAGATTCAAGTTCTGTTGTCCCAACTTTTGAAAAGCGATTCCCTGGAGCAAGAACAGATATCAGAGATGTGGGTAAGATAAATCATGGTAGAGTTAGTTTTGCAAGAGCAATGGAAATGTCTTCCAATGTTGGTTTAAGCCAAGTTGTTTATGATAATTATATTTCTAAAGGGAAAAGAACACAGTTTGGAAAAGACTTGATGGATTATTTCTACTACGACAGGTTGAATATGGATATTAAAATAGAAGAACCTAAACCATACATTAATCAAAAAGGAACTTCTGTTGATGATATTCTTCGTCTAAGTTTTGGATATGTTACTGTAATGACTCCAATGCAATTACTTACTTTCTATAATGGAATTGCAAATAATGGAGTAATGGTTAAGCCAATGTTTGTTTCTCATGTTTTGAAAGATGGTCAAACAGTAAAGACTTTTAAGCCTATTGTTATCAAAGAAAAGATGTGTAAGAAAGAAACATTAGATGTCTTACAAGATATATTAAAGCGAGTTGTTGAGAAAGGAACAGGTAAGAGACTTTCAAAAACATCTTATGGAATAGCAGGTAAAACAGGTACAGCAGAAATTGGGTACAGTAAAAGAGGAATTGTTGCAATTCAACATAGGGCTTCCTTTGCAGGATATTTCCCAACAGAAGATCCTCAATATTCTTGTATAGTTGTTGTATCAGAACCTCAAAAAAATGCAACTCATGGAGGAGATTTGGCTGCACCTGTATTTAGAGACCTTTCAGATAGAGTTGTGGGAACAAGAATTACATATAACCAAAAATCTTCCACATTACAAAAACAAGCTCCTACTTACTTAAAAGGAAATATTGAAAACTACAATAAATTCTGTCAAAATATAGGTTTGAAGAATAATAAGATAGAATCAAATTGGAATCCAAATAAAGAAACAATGACTATTCCAAATGTGGTTGGAATGACTATTCGTGATGCTAAGTATTTGTTAGAAAAACGAGGTTTAAAAGTAACTTTTGAAGGAAAAGGAAAGGTTGTCAGTCAGTCAATTGCTTCTGGCAGTGGTTTTAGAAAAGGTAATAAAATACATCTTAACTTGAATTAGATAATGAAAGAGTATAAAGAAATATTTGATTTAATTAAGTCCAATAAGGTTAAAGGAATTTGTTTTGACTCAAGAGAGGTTCAAGAAGGGTTTCTTTTTATTGCTCAAAAGGGTACAAATGTTGATGGACATAAATTTATTAAAACTGCAATTTCAAAAGGTGCAAAATATGTAGTTTGTGAATTTATTCCAGAAGAAGTACAGGAATTATCTCAAAAGAATAATGAAATATTGTTTTTTGTTGTAAAGAATAGCAGCAAAGCATTAGGATATATTGCTTCTGAATATTATGACAACCCTTCAAAAAAACTTAAGATTGTAGGAATAACAGGAACAAATGGCAAAACTACAACTGTAACACTTTTGCATAATTTATTTATGCTTTCAGGTTATAAAGTAGGTTTGGTTTCTACAATTGTAAACAAGATAAACAATAGAGAAATAAAAGCTACTCACACAACTCCTGATGCTATAGAATTGAACAAATTATTCAATCAAATGGTTGTTGAAGGATGTGAATTTGTTTTTATGGAAGTAAGTTCTCACGCAATTGTTCAAAACAGAATTGCTGGAGTTAATTTTGAAGGAGGAATTTTCTCAAATATCACTCATGACCACTTAGATTTCCATAAAACTTTTGCTTCATACATTAAAGCTAAAAAAGCTTTCTTTGATAATCTTTCAGAAAAAGCATTTGCTCTAACTAATGTTGATGACCAAAATGGAATGGTTATGCTTCAAAACACTAAAGCAAAGAAATACACATATAGTTTAAAGACTATTGCTGACTTTCATGCAATTGTTTTGGAAAATGATTTTGAAGCACAACTTCTAAATATTGAAGGAGTTGAATTATGGACTAAACTGATTGGACAGTTTAATGCTTATAATGTTTTAGTTATTTATTCAACAGCCATTCTTTTAGGTTTAAAAAAAGATGAGGTTTTAAAAGTTCTTAGTCAATTGGAGCCAGCTCAAGGTAGATTTGATGCTGTTTCAACATCAAAAGGTACAAAAGCTATTATTGATTACGCTCATACTCCTGATGCTTTAATCAATGTAATAAAAACTATTAACCAAATAAGACAATCAAATGGAAGATTGATAACTGTTGTAGGTTGTGGAGGAGATAGAGATAAAACTAAAAGACCTATTATGGCAAAAATTGCTGCAGAAAACTCCGATACATTAATACTTACAAGTGATAATCCAAGAACAGAAGAGCCTGAAGAAATATTAAAAGATATGCAATCAGGACTCGATATAATTACAGAAAAGAAAAGTTTCACAATTGTAAATCGTCATGATGCAATCAAGTTGGCTTGTCAATTAGCAAATAAGGAAGATGTTATTCTTGTTGCAGGAAAGGGACATGAAACTTATCAAGAAGTAAATGGAGTTAGACATCATTTTGATGATAAAGAAGAAGTATTGAAATATTAGTTATAAATAATAAATATAAGATTATGTTATATCACTTATTTACATGGTTAGATTTAGAATTTGGAGTTCCTGGAGCAGGTGCTTTTCATTATATTTCATTTCGTGCCGCAATGGCTGTAATAACATCATTGTTTATTACAATTATTTATGGTAAAAGAATTATTGGTTTTCTTAAAAGAAAGCAAATAGGGGAATCTATTCGTGAACTTGGGCTGGAGGGTCAAAAGGAGAAGGAAGGAACTCCTACAATGGGAGGTATAATTATTTTAGCCGCAATTATTATTCCAACTCTTCTATTTGCTCGATTAGACAATATTTATATTATAATTATGCTCCTTACAACCATTTGGCTTGGCTTTATTGGATTTTTGGATGATTATATTAAGGTTTTTAAACACGATAAAAAAGGATTAAAAGGAAAATTTAAGATTATAGGTCAAGTAATCTTGGGAATTGTTGTTGGAGCAATGATTTATTTCCATCCAGATATTACAATTAAGGAAAAGACTGAAGTTGAAAAATATGCATTAGAGCATAATATTCAAAATGAAACAAAATATCAAAAAGCAAAATTGGAATTCTCTAAGGAGGCTAAGCAATCTACCAAAACTACTATTCCTTTTGTAAAGAATAATGAATTTGATTACGCTTATCTTATGAAATGGATTGGCGATGATTATAGAAATTGGGCTTGGATTATATTTATTCCAATTGTAATTTTTATTATTACTGCAGTTTCAAATGCTGCTAATCTTACAGATGGTATAGATGGTCTTGCCACAGGGGTTTCAGCTATTGTTGGAGCAACTCTGGGTATACTGGCATGGATTTCGGGAAATATAATTTTTGCAAATTATTTGAATATTATGTTTATCCCAAATGCAGGAGAGTTAACAATTTTTATTAGTGCATTTGTTGGAGCAACGGCAGGTTTCTTATGGTATAACACCTATCCTGCTCAAATATTTATGGGAGATACTGGATCATTGGCTTTGGGAGGAATTATTGCTGTATTAGCAATATTGATTCGAAAAGAATTACTTATTCCAATTCTTTGTGGAGTATTCTTTGCTGAAAGTATTTCTGTAATTATCCAAGTTACATATTTTAAAATAACCAAACGTAAATATGGTGAGGGGAGAAGAGTATTCCTTATGGCTCCATTACACCACCACTACCAGAAAAAAGGATATGCAGAACCAAAAATTGTTACAAGATTTATTTTAATCACAATAATATTAGCAGTAGTCTCAATAATAACTCTTAAACTTAGATAAACATGACAATAGATTTATTAGCAAAACAAGGAGCAAAGAAAGTTTATACTAATCTTGCAGGAAGAACATATGAAGATATTTTGTTTAAGAGAAAGGAAATGCAGAATCAGTTTTCTCCTCAAATTGAACAAGAACATCAAAGAGAAGTTGTTGCTAAGATAAAAGATGTAAAGTATATTAATGATGCATTTTCAATTAATTCAAACATTACCTGGTTTACAATGGAACAGATTTCAAGTAGAATTGTTTGGATTGTGGAAAATGATGATGTTGAGCAGAATTATGATGGGTTAATCAGTACATGTAGAGAAAAGGTTGTGGCTCTAATTTGTTATGGAAAGCATATTGAAATGCTTAAAAAGACTTTTCAAGGAATAGTTCCTTCTATTCTTCCTGTAAATAATATTAATGATGCAGTAATTTTAGCAAGTGCTGTTGCTCAGGAGAATGATGTTGTTCTTTTTTCTCCTGCAAATGGTAGTCAGGAAGATATAGAGAAAAGAGGACTTGAATTTCGTAGGGCAGTTAATAATTTATAAAAACTAAATGCATAGTATGCAGAAAAGCAAGTTTAAAATAAAAGTAAAAGGAGATAAAGTTATTTGGATGGTATTTCTTTTGCTGATAATTATTTCAGCAATGGAGGTTTATAGTACTATCGGAAAAACTGTTTATGAACGTCAAGGGGGCTCTCCAATTATGATGTTTGCTAAACATATCTTTATTCTTTTCTTAGGAACTTGTGTTATGTATGCTGTTCACCATATTAAATATACTTATTTCTCTCGATTTGCCAAAATTGGTTTATATGTTTCTTTCATTCTTCTAACCCTGACTCTAATTTTAGGTTCTGTTGGAGATAAGGCTGCAGCTCGTTGGTTAACCATTCCTCTTATAGGTCAGTTTCAACCTTCAGAAATTGTTAAGATTATACTTATAATTTATGTTGCAAGAGTATTAGCTCTATATCAAGATAATATTAAGTCAATGGAAGTATTTAAGAAATTAATGATTCCTATTTGCATAATTTGTGTTTTGATTTTCCCAGAAAACTTTTCTACTGCAACTATTCTCTTCTTGATCTGCTTCTTTATGATGTATATTGGAAGAATTAATAATAAGTATTTAATTTTGATAGTGATTGTTGGTATTATTGCTGTTATTTCAGTCTTTGCTATATTAAAAGCTAACCCTGACTTGCTTTCTCGTGGAGGAACATGGGTGAATAGAATTGAAGAATATTTAAGCGATGATAAAACTGCAATAACTCAATCCAATCAAGCTGAAATGGCAATAGCAACAGGAGGATTCTTTGGTAAATTCTTAGGTCATACAACTCAAGCAAGATTTTTAAGTGAAAGTCATAATGACTTTATTTATGCAATTATAATAGAAGAAGGAGGAATGCTATTGGGTATAGTAATCATTGCTCTTTATTTAATTCTACTGTATAGAGGAATACAAGTTGCTCGACGCTCAAAAGGTTATTTTGGAGCTTTTTGTGCAATTGGATTAATAATAATGATTGTATTTCAAGCAATGATTAATATGTTTGTTGCAACTGGTATAACGCCAGTTACAGGACAAACTCTTCCTTTTGTTAGTTATGGAGGAACTTCGTTTTTGTTCAGTTGCATAGCCTTGGGGATAGTTTTGAGTATTAGTGCAAGTGCAAATAAGGATCAAGCTAAAGAAAAATTGGAAAAAGATATAACAGAAGAAGATTCTGTTGATTTAACCTCAGAAGAAAATAAAAGCAAAGAAGAAAATCAATCAGAAAATAATATTGAAACAAAAGAACAGAACAATTAAAATAAATACGATATGAAAGCAATAATAAGTGGAGGTGGAACTGGTGGACATATATTTCCTGCAATAGCAATTGCAAATGCAATTAAGGAAAAGTATCCAGAAGCTGATATTCTTTTTGTTGGAGCAAAAGGGAGAATGGAGATGGAGAAAGTTCCTCAAGCAGGTTATAAGATTGAAGGTTTGTGGATAAGTGGTTTGCAAAGAAGACTTACTTGGAAAAACTTGTCATTTCCATTTAAAGTTATTTCAAGCACTATTAAAGCAAGAAAGATAATTAAGAGATTTAAACCGGATATTGTAATTGGTGTTGGAGGTTTTGCTTCAGGACCTACTCTTGAGGCTGCATCTAAACTTGGTATTCCAACTCTTATTCAGGAACAAAACTCTTACCCCGGAATAACTAACAAACTTTTAGCAAAAAAAGTTTCAAAGATATGTGTTGCTTATGATAATATGACTCGTTGGTTTGAAGAAAAGAAGATTTGTTTTACTGGAAATCCAGTTCGTCAAAACATTATAGATATTAAGGATAAGAAAGAATTAGCTTTAAAACATTTTGGGTTGAATGAAAATCAGAAAACTGTGTTAGCAGTTGGCGGTAGTTTAGGTGCTTTGACAATAAATGAAAGTATTGCACAAGGATTGAAGTATTTTGTTGATAATAATATTCAAGTAATTTGGCAAACTGGTAAAAGCTATTTTGAAAAAGCAAAACAAGAAGCAACTAAATACAACTCTAATAATATTAAGGTATTTGAATTTATATATGAGATGGATTTAGCATATAGTGTTGCAGATGTTATTGTTTCAAGAGCTGGAGCTATTGCCATTAGTGAGCTTTGTGTTATTGGGAAACCAACAATTTTAGTTCCAAGTCCAAATGTTGCAGAAGATCACCAAACTAAAAATGCTATGGCTTTAGTCGAAAAGAATGCTGCATTATTGGTTAAAGATTCAATGTCAAGAGAAATATTGGTTAATGAGATAGATGTATTAATTAAGAATACTGATAAACAATTAGAATTGAGTAAAAACATTCTTAACTTGGGAGTTAAAGATGCTGATAAAAGGATACTTTCAATTGTAGAAGAGTTAATTAAGAAATAAAGCTTAGATAATAAAAATTAAGTGCCGACTTTTTTGAAAAAGTCGCCTTATATTTTGAAAAAGATGCCGTTTTTTTTAGAAAAGAAGGAGTTTATTTTAAAAGAAGATTGAAGAAATGAAAACATATTACTTTTTAGGTATTGGCGGAATTGGGATGAGTGCCATTGCAAGATATTTGAAGCAAATGGGGAATAATATCTATGGGTATGACAGAACAAAAACTCCACTTACTGAGGAATTGGAAAAGGAAGGAATGATAATTACCTATGATGATGAAATTTCTTCTTTGCCAAAAGAAATTGATTTAGTTGTTTATACTCCTGCAATTCCTAAAGAAAATCTAATTTATAACTATTTTCTTGAGAATAATTATTCAATGAAAAAACGTTCTCAAATTTTAGGAGAAATTACTAAAGGAAAGAAATGTATAGCAATTGCAGGAACTCATGGTAAAACAACTTGTTCAACCATGGTTGCTCACATTCTACATAACAGTGAAATAGGATGCAGTGCTTTTCTGGGAGGTATTTCTAAAAACTTCAATTCTAATTATGTTATAAATCACAATAGTGATTATGTTGTTGTTGAAGCTGATGAATTTGACAGATCTTTCTTAAATCTAACTCCAACAATTGCTGCAATTACTTCAATAGATGCTGACCATTTAGATATTTATGGAAATAAGGAAGAGTTAAAGAAATCTTTTATTGAATTTGCTAAGCAAACAAGCGAGGTTCTATTCTATAAATTTAGTTTGGATATAGAATTAAATGAAGAAATGCCTTCTCAAACTTATTCCTATACAATTAAAGGATATGATGCAGATTATTATGCTGTAAATATTAGAAACTATAAAGGAAGTTATTATTTTGATTTAAGAACTCCAGACAAGATTTACTATGATATTTGCCTGAACTATGGAGGAATACATAATGTTGAGAATGCTGTTCTGGCAATTTCAATTGCATTAATGTGTGGAGTAAGTGAAGAAGATATGCGTAAAAGTGTTTCTTCATTTAGTGGAGCACATAGACGTTTTGATGTTAGAATAAAAAGAGATAATTTTGTATATATTGATGATTATGCACATCATCCAAATGAAATTAAAGCCTTTATAGAATCAATACGTTTTCAATATCCTGATAAAAAGATTACTGGAGTATTTCAACCACATCTTTATTCAAGGACAAAGGATTTTGAAGATGAATTTGTAAAAGAGTTGAGTAAATTGGACGAGGTTGTGCTTTTAGATATTTATCCTGCAAGAGAAAACCCAATACCAGGAGTTACATCCAAAGCATTGTTATATAAGATTGACAAGATGGATAAATATTATACTTTAAAAGAAGGACTTTTGGATTTGTTGGAAGCTCTATATCCAGAGATATTAGTAACAATGGGAGCTGGAGATATTTCTGAATTAGTGCCACTGATTGAAGAAAGATTTAAAGATGAGTAAGAAGGGGAAAAGAATTTTGTTGTCATTATTTGTAGTTATACTATTAATTGTTTTAATAGTATGCTCAAATATTTATGCAGGGAAAATTAATGTTAGTAAGGTTAATATTAAGGTTTCTTATGGCATGAGTGACACTATAGTTCTTGCAAATAATATCAATGAATCATTAAAGAATGAGTTCGGAGATTTCCTTCAAAAACAAAGAAAAGATATTGATCAAAAGAAAATAGAAAGTTTCTTAATGCAAAATCCTTATATAGAACAAGCTCAGGTTTATCAAACCCTTAAGGGGGTTTTAAATATTGATATTAAGCAAAGAGAGCCAATTGTTAGAATTTATACACTTAGAAATAAAGAATATTATATTGATAAGTTTGGAAAAATAATATTGATTGATAATAATCAATTAACTGATGTTGTGGTTGCAAGTGGGAATATTGATGTAAATAGTTCTAATTTGGAAAAGAATTTAGACACAATTGATATTGAAAATAAAAAAGGATTTGATAAAACTCTATCAAATATCTATTATATTGCTCTACAGCTTGCAAGTGATTCAATTTTAAATTACCAAATAGATCAAATATATGTTCCTGCTAAAGGTAACTATGAATTAATACCCAAAATTGGTAATTATATAATTAGAATTGGAGAAAACAAAGATTTGGAAGAGGAGCTAATTAAACTAAGATATTTATATAAAGAGGCTTTTTCAAGAAATGGTTGGGATAATTACAGCATGGTTGATTTACGATTTCGCCATCAGGTTGTTTGTACAAAAAAGGGAGGAGTTGATGCCACAATTGATAGCGCTCAAACAACTACCAAAAAGGTTAACTAATTAATAACCCAAAAACTGAGTATAAGAAAATAATATAAAAATAAATTAATATGGAAAGAGAAATAGTAGTTGGTATCGATATCGGTACAACCAAAATAGCAGTTTTCATAGGTTCAAAAGACGAACAAGGCAAGCCTATTATTCTTGGAATGGGTAAGTCCGAATCAATTGGAGTTGAAAGAGGGATTGTCAGGAATATTGAACAAACATCCATCTCAATTAAAAAAGCCATTGAAGAGGTAGAGCAAAAAACGGGATATGTGGTTAAAGAGGTTTTTGTTGGAATTGCTGGAAATCAGATTAGAAATATTCAGCATAGAGGAAATATTATGCTTGAATCAAAAGGTCATATTATTAAAGAAGCCGATAGAGAACGTTTGATTAAAGATCAAGAAAATCTTGTTCTGCAACCAGGAGAGAAGATTATACATGTTGTTCCTCAAAGTTTTATTGTTGATGGAGATGGTGACATAATTAATCCTATTGGAATGCCGGGAAGTTGTTTGGAAGGAAATTTCAATATCATTACAGGTAATGTATCCAATATTGAGAACATTATTAGAAGTGTTGAAATGGCTAATTGTAAGGTAAGGAATTTGATTTTGGAACCAATTGCTTCAGCAGAAGCAGTTGTTAATGCAAGTGAAAAAGAGGCTGGAGTTTGTTTAGTAGATATTGGAGGTGGTACAACTGATGTTGCAATTTTCCATGATGGAATTCTTCGTCATACAGCTGTGATTCCTCTTGCAGGAAATGCAATAACTGATGATATTAAAGAAGGATGTTCAATAATTAAAACTCAGGCAGAAGCACTTAAAACTCGTTTTGGCTCTTGCCTTAAAGAATCAGCAAAAGAAGATGAAATAATTGCAATCCCTGGCTTTAGAGGAAGAGACCCAAGAGAAATATCAATGAAAACTCTTGCAGGTATTATCCAAGCAAGAATGGAAATGATAATTGACCAAGTTTTATTTGAGATAAAGAGTAAGAAGTATGAGAAAAAATTAATTGCAGGTATTGTTTTGTCAGGTGGTGGTGCAAAGATGAGAGATTGTGTTCAGTTAACAGAATTCATAACTGGTATTGAATCAAGAGTTGGAACTCCTCAAGACCATTTGGGAGGAACAATTACAGAAGAAATCACCCATCCAATGCATGCAACTGGAATAGGTTTAATTTTGGAAGGTCTTAAAAAGTTAGAAAAAGAAGATAATTCTAATAAAACTCCAATGGCGATTAAGTTTAGTGAGACCATTGTTGAGAAAGAAGAAGAAAAAATTGTTGAAGAAGAAGCTTCAAAAGAAAAAAATGAGAAGAAAAAATCTTCAGAAAACAAGACCAAAGGCTTTATAGTATCTTGGCTAGAAGGACTTTTTAAGGATGATGGTCCAGAATAGGAGTTATAAACATATATTTGTTAAAAAGTAATGATAGTAATATTTTTATAGCCAAAAATAATATACTATTTTTACAACTTGAAATAATAGAATAATTTTACAATCAATAATAAATCAAATCATATATAAATGTTACAATTTGAAGCACCTAAGGAAAACTCTAACTATATCAAAGTAATTGGTGTAGGTGGTGGAGGAACAAACGCAATCAATCATATGTACAATAAGGGAATTGAGGGTGTAGATTTTATTGTTTGCAATACAGACCAGAAATCATTAGATTCAAGTCCTATTCAAAACAAGATTAAGATAGGAAAAGATGGTTTGGGAGCAGGTAATTGCCCTGATAAGGCAAGAGCGTCAGCAATGTTGGCTGAAGAAGAAATTAAACAAATGCTTGGCAATAATACGCAAATGCTTTTTATTGCTGCAGGTATGGGAGGAGGAACTGGAACAGGTGCAGCTCCAATTATAGCAAAGTTTGCAAAAGAAATTGAGTTTAGAAACGAAGAAGGAGAAAAGAATAACGATGAAATATTGGTTGTAGCAATTGTAACACTGCCTTTATCCTTTGAAGGAAAGAGAAGAAAAGAGCAAGCAGAAGAAGGAATAAGAAACTTAAAAGAGGTTGTAGATGCAATTATTATTGTAAATACCGACAAGATAAGAGAAAGAGGTAATATTCCTCTTCCTAAGATGTTCCCAATGGCCGATGATGTTTTGCTTACAGCAGCAAAGGGAATTGCAGAACTTATTACAAGTAATTCTTATGTTTCTGTTGACTTTAGAGATGTTCAAAGTGTTATGTCTCATTCAGGAGTTGCAATCATGGGAACAGGAACAGCTTATGGCTCTGGAGAAGACAGAGCACTTGAAGCAATTAAACTTGCAGCAACTTCAGATTTGTTGAACGATTGCGAAATTAAAGGCACCAAGAATATGCTTTTATACATCACAACATCTCCAGAAGATCAGTATGCAATAACAATGGACGAATACTCAATAATTGCTGACTATCTACATTCACAAACAGGAAACGAACCAGATATTATCTGGGGATTGAAGTATGATGAATCATATCAAGACAGAATAGATATCACATTAGTTGCAACAGGATTTGAAGAAAAAGAAATATACAACCCTTATCAAAGAGATGTTATTCAAACAAAGAAAACTGTTCTTTCAACTCAACCTGTTGAAACTAATACTCCTATTGTAGAAAACATTACAAAAGTTGAGCAAGTAAAAGCTCCTGAAGTTTTTATTGAAGCTCCATATATTGTAACTAAAGAAGAACCAAAGCAAGAAGTGGCTCAACAAACGCAAACCAACACTCGTTATACCTTAGATGTTTTTCCAGAAACTGTTGTTGAACAAGTGGCAACCAAGAACGTTGAAGTAATAGACCATAAAGCTAATGTAGAAGTTGCTTCTTTGGGAATTGAATTAAAGAAACAAGTAGACGTAGATGTTGAAGTAGCACCTTCAAATGAAGAATTTCCTCAAGAAAACTCAGCAAGTTTGGAACAGGGATTTGACATTAGAAAATTACATAAAGAAACTCAATCAACAAATCCTCATTATAACAATAATCATTCAAAGTTAATGGAGGACCGTCAAAAGAGAATGGAGTTATTTGCTCAAATGATGAGAGATAAAAATGGTTTGGAAGAAGTCCTAAAAACACCAGCTTATCAGGCTTATGATATGGATGTTAACTTTAAGAATTATTCTTCTGAAAGAGAACGTTCAAGCATTAATATTAACGATCAAGGCTTTTTTACCAACGATAACCCCTACATTCACTCCAATCCAGACTAATAAATCATTTTAAAGATAATTTAAATTATGATGACGCTGTTATTTTTAAATAACAGCGTCTTTTTATTATATATACAATTCATTATTTCTCTCTAACTAAATAAAGAAAATTCAAATAAAACTAAAGAAAAAATTTGATTTTGATTGAAAGAAGTTTATCAAACCCTTATTGTAATTTAATTATATAAGGATTATTTTTTGCAAGGTGGCAGGATGTATGTTGCATCCTGCCACCTTGCATACTACATCCTGCCAGGATACACTCAACATCCTGCCACCTTGCAAAATTTATTTCTTATTTAAAAAGATTTATTCTTGATATAAAAGGTTTTTTTCTTTGTTCTGCTAAAATTTAATAAGATTATTAATAGAAAAGTTTTAGAAATTAAGGCTTATATATCATAATATTAGTTTTGCTATACTTACATTATTCTTAAAAATGCTTACTTTATTCAATCTTTAAGATATTTTATGTAATTTTGGGCCTTATTTAGAAATTTTTAATACACAATAGTAATGAAAAAGATACAGTTTGTTTTAGCGATAGTTGTTATACTTCTATCTCAAATTAGCTTTGCTCAAGTTAGAATTGATTCTGACTCTCCTGCAATAAGTGTTGCAGCTCCATCAAAGGACTATAAGATTGAAAAGGTTGCAAATGACCCAATGAATACAGTTATTTATACCTTAGAAAATGGTTTGAAGGTATATATGTCTGTAAATAAAGAAGAGCCAAGAGTTCAAACTTATATTGCAGTTAGAGTTGGTAGCAAGAATGACCCTAAAGAAAACACTGGTCTTGCTCATTATTTTGAACATTTAATGTTTAAGGGAACTCAAAAGTTTGGAACTACCGATTGGGAAAAAGAAAAAACTTATATAAAACAAATTGAAGAACTTTACGAAGTATATATTAAAACAACTGATAAAGAAAAAAGGAACGAAATATATAAAGAAATAGATAAGCTATCTTTTGAAGCTTCAAAACTTGCTATTCCTAATGAATATGATAAGTTAATGAAACTTATTGGTTCAAGAGGAACTAATGCCGCAACTTCTAACGACTTTACTTTCTATGTGGAAAACATTCCTTCAAACCAAATTGAAAATTGGGCAAAGATACAATCTGACCGTTTCCAAAATCCAGTTCTTCGTCTTTTCCATACAGAACTTGAAACAGTTTATGAAGAAAAAAACATGTCTTTAACTAATGATAGACGTAAGGCTAATGATGCAATGATGGCTGCTCTTTATCCTAATCATCCTTATGGTCAACAAACCACATTGGGAACTGCTGAACACTTGCGTAATCCTTCAATGGTTGCTATCAACAATTACTTTGATAAATATTATGTTCCAAACAACTATTGTATAGTACTAAGTGGAGATTTTAATCCAGAAGAAGCAATTAAAGTTATTGATAAATACTTTGGTAAAATTAAACCTAAGAATATTGAACCATTTAAGTTTGAATATGAAAAGCCAATCACAGAAGTAAAGAGAGTTGATATAGTTGGTTTAGAAGCTGAAAATTTAATTATTGCTTACAGAATTAATGCAGGTTCAACATCAAAAGAAGTAATGCTTGCTAATCTTTTAGATAGAGTTCTTAATAATGGAAGTACAGGAATTATGGATGTTAATGTAATGCAAAAGCAATTGGTTCAAAATGCCTATTCTTCAGTTTATGATTTAAACGACTATGCAGCATTTACAATTAGAGCAACTCCAAAAACAGGTCAAAGCTTAGAAGACCTTGAACGTTTGATGATAGAACAAATTGATCAATTGGTTGCGGGGAAATGGGATGAAAGTATATTGAAAGCAGCCATCAATCAACAAAGACTTAGCGAAATGAAAGAATTGGAAAGCAATAGTTCAAGAGCTATGAAGATGGTTTATTCTTATCTTTCTGGAGAAAGTTGGGAAAAGACTGTTAGAATGACAGAAGAAATGAAGAAGGTTACTAAAGAAGAACTTCTTGAATTTGCAAGAAAAACTTTTCAAGATAATAACTATATAGTAATAAGAAAACTTCAAGGAGCAAATGCAGAAATTGAAAAAGTTGAAAAACCAGCAATTACTCCAATTCATGTAAATAGAGATGCAAAAAGTGAATTCTTTAAAGAAATAGAAGGAGTAGAAGTAAAACCGATTGAACCTAAGTTTTTGAATTATGATAAAGATCTTTCAAAGGCTAACTTAAAGAATGGTGCTAATGTTTTGTATGTTCAAAATAAAGAAAACGGAAGATTCTCTCTAACCTATCGTTATGATTTTGGAAAGCTGTCTAACAAAAGACTTGGATTATTATGGAACTATCAAAAGTATCTTCATCCAAAAACATCAACACTAACAAAATTTGAAGAAGAACTTTATAATATTGCGTGTCAAATAACCATATCTCCATCTCAAGATTATATTGAAGCAAGAGTTGAAGGTTTATCTGAAAACTTTTCTAAGGCACTTTCTTTATTTGAAGAATTACTTTCTAATCCAAACATCGAGCAATCAACAGTTGATAATATGATTAAGGATATTCAAAAGAGTAGAAATGATGCAAAGAAGAATCAACAAAGTTGTTTGTCTGCATTAGCAGATTATAGTGTTTATGGAAAAAATGGAGCTTTCTATGATTTTATTCCAGAAAGTGAACTTCTTAAAATAACTCCACAAATGCTTATTCATGACATTAAAGAAGCAACAAAATACTCTCATCAAATATTATATTATGGAGATTTAGAATTGAACAATTTAGTAAATACTTTAAATAAAGAGCATATCTCTTCTCCTTCAAAACTTAAAGCAAAACCAAATGTTAAGCTAATTGAAAAACTTCCTACAAAAGAAAACAAAGTTTATTTTGTTCACTATGATGCAAAGCAATCTTATTGTCGTCAATTCAACACTTCAGTAGTTTTTGATGATAATCTTACTCCAATAATTTCACTTTATAACCAATATTTTGGTGGAAGTATGAATTCAATTGTATTCCAAGAAATGAGAGAAAAGCGTTCTTTGGCTTATCAAGCACAATCTCGTTTTGTTAATCCAAGCAGAAAGGGAATGACTTATCAAAATATGTCACATATAGCAACTCAAAATGATAAGGTTATTGATGCATTTACTGCTTTCAACGAACTATTTGATCAAATGCCTGTTTCTCAAACTAATTTTGATTTATCAAAAGAAGGTGTCATTTCTTCAATTAGAACAAGTAGAACAACTAAAGAAGGAATCATTTATTCTTATCTAAACGATATGCAAAAGGGAAGAAAGCAAGATGGCTCAATAGAAATATATAATAAAGTACCTTCTTTAACTATAAATGATGTAGTTGATTTTAATAACAAGTTTATCAAAAATAAGCCAAAGACATATATCGTTTTAGGCAATAAAGATCAAGTTGATTTGAAAAAATTAGAGAAATTTGGTAAAGTACAAATCTTAACTTTGGAAGAAATTTTTGGTTACTAATTTAATAAGCTTTTATTACTATGAATGAGAAAAAGAATTACTTAACAATACTGTTTAGCTTAATTATAATTTGTCTATTTTCTTTAAATCTTTTCTCTCAAGAAACAACATCTTGGTATGGAGAACTTAATGTTTCTGCAACAACCTTACCAATTACACTAAAGATTGAGGAAAAGGCAGACACTACAATTATATTAATGGGTTCACCTTCTCAAACAAATCAGATGTTTTCAGTAACAAAACAACGTTTTACTAAAGACTCCATTTTGTTTACTATTAAGAATATGAATATAGTTTTCAGAGGAAGATATAATGATACTAAAGACACTATATTTGCTTCTTTTAAACAAGGTTTGCTTCAAGAGAAACTTACAATGGCTAAAACTAAGGAACTTTTTGAAACAAAAAGGCCTCAAGAACCTCAACCTCCATATCCTTATATTGAACAGGAATTAAGTTTTAAGGTAAAAGGAGTAAACTATGATTTCAATGGAACTCTTACTTTGCCTTCTGCACAAGGAACTTATCCATGTGTTATTCTTGTAACTGGTTCTGGACTACAAAATAGAGATGAAGAATTAATGAATCATAAACCTTTTAAAGTAATTGCTGATTATCTAACAAGAAACAATATTGCTGTATTCCGTTACGATGACAGAGGTTGGAATGGAGATATTACTGATACAAATATTACTAATGCAACTACTTTTGATTTTGTAAATGATGCTCAAGCCGCCTTTGATATGATTAAAACTCATCCTAACATAAATCCAAATCAAATAGGAATGTTAGGACATAGCGAAGGTGGAGTAATAACATCAATTGCAGCTTCTGAGAATCCAAATATTAGTTTTGTAATTCTTTTGGCTTCAACAGGACAAAAGGGAATAGATGTTCTCTTGCAACAAAACGAAGTAATTCTCAAAAATATTAAAATGCCTAAGCATGCAGTGAATATGCAGCTGTCTGCTTTAAAGCAAATGTATAAATATATTGAAAAGGACTATACAAGTGATGAGATTGAGAAAAGAATGAATGTTTGGTTTGAGAAAGAATTATCTAAACTTAATGCTGAGCAAAGAAAAGAATCTCCTTTTGCAATTACGATGGAAAGAACAAAATTTATTAATCAAATATCTTCCAATTGGATGAGAACTTTTCTTAAGTTAAATCCATCCGATTACCTAACTAAAGTAAAACAACCAACCTTTGCTCTAAATGGAACTAATGATGTTCAAGTATTGTATCAATACAACTTGCCACAAATTGAAAAAGCACTAAAAAAAGCAAAGAACAAAAATTATAAAACATATAAAGCTATTGGACACAATCACCTCTTCCAACAATGTACAACTGGAATGATTGATGAATATAGCAAAATAGAACAAACAATTTCACCAATTATTTTGGAACAAATAAAAGACTTTATCAAAAACGCTACAAAATAATTTTTACTAAATAACTATTACTAACATGAAATTACTACGACGTATATTCTTCCCTTTATGGAAGATAAGAGCAAGATTTTGGGTAAGAAAAAGAATAAAAGAAGAACAAGAGCCAATAAGAAAAGTTGCTTCAGCATTAAAAGATTCTCTAAAAGGCAAATTGGATGTTGAAGAAAAACTTTGGGTTAAGAACATAGAACAATTAAGACAAGAGTTAAAACAAAATGAACAAGAAATAATTGTTACTGATTTTGGAGCTGGTTCACCAAATGAAAATAGAACTCCACAAGAAATGTATACAGGAGTTGTAAACTCTACAAAAGTTTCTAAAGTAGTTTGTGCAAGCAAGTCTCCTTTTTGGTCTTTATTCCTGCATAAATTGATTAGAGAATTCCAACCAGAGAAAGGATTGGAGTTTGGTACAAGCTTAGGTTTGTCTGCATCATATCAAGCAAGTGCAATGACAATTAATGGGAAGGGAAAGCTGATTACGATGGAAGGTTCTCTTTCATTGGTTGAAAAAGCAGTATCTAACTTCACTAAAATTGGACTAATCAATATTGAAACAGTTCAAGGAAGATTTAGCGATAATTTAGAGAAAGTATTATCACAAAATAATCCAATTGACTATGTTTTCCTTGATGCACATCACGATAAAAATGCAACAATAGAATATTTTGAGACCCTTTTACCATTTCTTTCTGATAATTGCGTAATAGTTTTTGATGATATAAGATGGTCAAAAGGAATGAAGAAAGCATTTTCTCTTATAACACAAAATCCAAGAATAAAATTTGTTTTTGATTTAAAAGAAATGGGAGTTTGCATATTAGCGCCAGAAAACAAAGAAAGGGTAATCTACAAAGTAAAATAAGAAATCTTCTTTATAAATAGAATTAAACAAGTCATTTTGCCTTTAAAATGACTTGTTTTGTTTTTTGAAGATTTTTACTCTGAGATTTTGATGTTGAAAACCAATCTTTAAATTATTAATTGTACATTTATTTGAAAGTGAAAAAGGCAATTATTGGGGATTTCATTCTGAGAATATTTGTGTAAATCAATTTATAATTATAACTTTGCACACAATAAGCACAAAAAATTAATTTAAAGATATATTTCATGGAAAAATTACTTCTATTAGGAGATGAAGCTATTGCTCAAGCTGCTATTGATGCAGGTCTATCAGGCATTTTTGGCTATCCGGGCACTCCTTCAACAGAAATTATAGAATACATACAGGCTTCAAAGGAAGCTAAAGGAAAAAACATACGCAGTAGTTGGGCTACTAACGAAAAAACTGCAATGGAAGCTGCTCTTGGAATGAGTTATGCTGGTAAAAGAGCAATGTTTACTTGTAAACATGTAGGAATGAATGTTGCTGCAGACCCTTTTATGAACTCTGCAATCACAGGTGTTAATGGTGGTTTAGTTTATATTGCTGCTGATGACCCTTCAATGCACTCTTCACAAGATGAACAAGATTCACGTTTTTATGCTTCTTGGGCAAAGATTCCAATTTTTGAACCTTCAAACCAACAAGAAGCTTACGATATGATTCATGAAGCTTTTGAACTTTCTGAAAAATTCCGTTTACCTGTTATGCTTAGAATAACAACTCGTTTATCTCACTCTCGTGCAGGGGTTGTTGTTAGAAAAGAAAAAAGAGAACAAAATCAAATAGCAATTCCAGAAAATCCAAAACAATTTATCTTGCTTCCAGTTAATGCTCGTCGTCAATACAAAGAGCTTTTAGCTAAACAAGATGGTTTGGAACAAGCATCAAAAAACTCTCCTTTCAACAAATATATTGATGGTGAAAACAAGAGCTTAGGAATTATAGCTTGTGGTT
>DIOL01000021.1:37072-54323 GCA_002423895.1 Bacteroidales bacterium UBA5515
TTCTAAAAATTACTCAATATCCAATTCCAACTGAAATGGTTAATAAAATATACCAAGAATGTGATTCTATTTTAGTTTTGGAAGAAGGTCAACCTTTATTTGAAGAGAAATTGAAAGGCTTTTTAAATAATGGAAAGAAAATAATGGGACGTTTGGACGGAACTTTAACAGTTGATGGAGAGCTTAACCCAGCAAAGGTTGGTAAAGCATTAGGATTGGAAGTATCAGAAGGACTTGAAGTTCCTTCATTGGTTGCACCACGTCCTCCAAAACTTTGTGAAGGATGTCCTCATGCTGACACTTACAGAGCTTTAAATGAAGCAATGGCAGAATATACAAAAGGAAGAGTTTTTGCAGATATAGGATGTTACACATTAGGAGCACTTCCTCCATATAATGCAATCAACACAACAGTTGATATGGGAGCATCAATAACAATGGCAAAAGGAGCTTCTGAAGCAGGTTTCCAACCAGCAGTAGCAGTTATTGGAGATAGTACTTTTACTCACTCAGGAATGACTGGACTTTTGGATTGTGTTGTAGATAATGTTCCAATTACAATTATCATCTTAGACAACTCAATTACAGCAATGACAGGTTCACAAAAATCAAACGCAACAGGACGTATTGAATCAATTTGCGAAGGAATTGGAGTAGCAAAAGAACACATAAGAGTAATTACACCTTTGAAGAAGTTCCACGAAGAAAACGTTAATGTTTTGAAAGAGGAAATAGCTTATCAAGGAGTTTCTGTAGTAATCCCAAGAAGAGAATGCTTGGTTTGGTTAAACAAGAAACGTAAAGAAGAAAAACAAAAACAAAAGTAGTAATTTTAAAGAATAGAATAATATGAAAATAGATATAATATTATGTGGAGTAGGAGGAATGGGAGCTTTGAGTTCAGCTGCTATCATTTCTCAAGCAGCATTAGACATGGGTTTATACATGAAACAAGCCGAAACACATGGAATGGCACAAAGAGGAGGAGATGTTCAATCACATCTACGTCTTTCTGACAAAGAAATTGCTTCTGACTTAATTCCAGAAGGACAATGTGATATAATTCTTTCTGTTGAACCAATGGAAGCTTTACGTTACTTACCATTTCTTAACAAAAAAGAAGGATGGGTAATTACTAATGAAAATCCTTTTATCAATATTCCTAACTATCCAGAAAAAGAAGTAGTTTTGGCTGAAGTAAAGAAGGTTAAGAACAGCATAGTTTTCAATGCTGATAAAATAGCTCTTGATCTTGGAAATCCAAAAGGAACTAATATGGTTGTTTTGGGAGCAGCTTCTAAATATCTAAGAATAGATATTGAAAAACTTGAAAATGCAATTCGTTCAATCTTTGGAAGAAAAGGAGAAGAAGTTGTAATGGCAAACATCAATGCTTTAAGAGCAGGTAGAGAAGTTGCTGATAAAATGTAACAATACAAAATCTGCATAAATGCAAAAGGACAAGAGCAATCTTGTCCTTTTTTTATGCAGAAAATAATACTTCTTACTATTGTAATCCTTTCATCCAAAACTATTATTCAATTATTGCTATAATACTTATCTAAGAAAAAAAGTGGCTGCCTCAAAAGAGACAACCACAATAAATAAACAAACATATATAACAAAAGCTTTTATTTTACTATCAGCTTATTAGTTCTATTTAAATTAGAGTTTTGAATTCTTACGTAATAAACACCTTTTGTTAAATTCTTAACATCAATAGTTTGTTCAACTACTCCGTTTACAGCCTTAGTGTTAATTGTGTTTAGAATTCTACCTTGAACATCATTCAATACTATTTTTGTATCACCGCTAACACCACTAATAATAAGTTTAGTTTCATTAGTTGCAGGGTTTGGATACATCATTACAGTTATAGGTTGTTGGTCAATAGAAGTTAATGTTAAAGTTTGGAAGTTAAGTCCTTGACCATAGTATGTATTTGAATTTGTTCTTGCATAAGCTCTTACATTGTAACTTGTGTACGGTTGTAAGTTGTTAGCTTCAGCAGAAATAGAGTTTATTCCAGTAGCAGAAAGAACTACAGCATCTGCCCATTCTTCAGTTGGTAATTTGTATTCAAACCCTCTTGCATTAATTTCTTCTGTACCTTGTGTAATTGATCCATGGAAGGTTGCAGTTGTGTTTGTAATCTGATTAGTTTCTTCTGTTGTTACTGAAGGAGGAATGTTTGCAAGAGTTGTGAATGTAAGAATTGTACCATTGGTTGTGTCAATTGCTGTAGTTGCATATGCTCTATATTCATATAATGTATTAGCAGTTAAACCAGATAATGGATATGTTAATGCTCCTGTAACTGGTACACGTGTCCACGTAGTTGTGTTTGCAAGTCTCCATTCAAAACCTTGTGTTAATATTGGATTTGTACCTGCTGTTACTGATCCATTTAAATCTGCACTTGTTTGTGTAATATTAGATGCTGGAGAAGTTACAATTATTGGAAGAACATTTGCAAGGGTTGTAAATGAAACTGAATCACCATAAAATGTTCCATTATTATTAGTTGCAAACGCTCTAAATATATAATTGGTACTTTCTTGTAGAGATGTAATATTAGTAGAGAATGGGTTCTGATTTTGATATGGTACGGAGATATTTGTAAAAAATGGTGCCCCATCAATCTTATATTCAAAACCTATTGCGGTGATATTTTCTAATGCTGTAAGTGCATGTAATGTTGCAGAATTAGATGTAATATTGTTATAAGACAATGTTGTTACAGCTTCTGTGGCAGTGGTAAAAATAATACTGTCCCATTCAGATGAATTACCCGACAAAGTATCACAAATTGAGCGTACATAAACACAATAAGAAGTTCCAAGAGATAAGTTTGAAACTGTATGTGATGTATCTGTTTCTAAAACAGGTGTGCCTGTTGAACCTAACTTAATTTCATAAGCATCTGAAGAATTAGTGTCAGTCCAAGAAATGGTTGCACTTGTAATTGTAGTATTATTTACACTTAAATTTATAGGAGAAGCACAGAAAGGTGTGCAATTAGAAGCGAATTGGAACAATATTCCATTCAAATCAGTACCAGGTGCTTGGGCAAAAACAGTGTCCCCATTAGCATCTAATAACTCAAATGAACATTCAGTATCCCAAACACCATCTATCCATACAGCACTAACAGTGTCTAATGGACAGGTGTAGAAATAAAATGTCTTATTAAATCCTGCTTGGAATGGTGTTCTAAAAATAGTATCTCCATTTTGAACAAAAGCAATTTCTGCATCTATATTCCAACCATTACCATAACTATCGTGAGCATAAAGAGTATAATAACAAGGATAATAACAAGATGCAGTAGTGAAAGATGTGTTGTTCCATATAGTAGTATCACAAATATTTTGAACATAGATATCATATTCTGTATTAAGATTTAGACCATCTATAATAATAGAATTGTTACTTGTAGAAACAGATGTGCCTGTTCCATGAGTAAAACCTGCTGGACCATATTCAATATTATAACTTGTCCCATTTCCAGTCCAAGAAACGCCTACAGATGTACCTGAAATTCCTGTAACTTGTAAATAAGAAGGTGCTTGGCAAGGATTTAAATTACAGGTTGGGATAAATGTTGCAACAGGTGAAACTGTTGAAGAATCTCCATATCCATATGCAACTACAACACCATTAGGGTCAATTATTTCCCATAGAGTATTCATACCATAAAAATCAATTGGAACCCAAATCTCAACTGGAATTCCGTCACATAGAGACAAAATTATTGAATCATTAAAATCGCCTGATTTTAAAGCCATTTGTGCTATCTCTCCGCCACCTTGTCTAACAGAAACATAACCTTCTACACCCCAATTAACCCAACCTGGTCCATTGCTTAGCCCATGCAAAATATAGCCTTGACAAGCATGTTTGTGTTCACAAGGATAAATAATAAATGGTATTGCATCGCAAAATGCTGTTGTGTCATTTGAACAGACAGCGGCAACCTTTACAGAATAAGTTCCCACTGCTAATCCTGTAATAACATTTGAATCCGCTGTTACATAAACACTTATTACAGTATCGTCAATATTATTGCTATAAGAAATAATATATCCAGAAGCTCCTGAATTTGTCCATGAAACAAATAAAGAATCTGCACTTGTAGAAACAGTAACATTTGAGGGAATAATACATGTAGCAGAATCTATGTTGATGTTGTCAATGGCTGAACCACTGTCAGCATAATATCTCATTTGTACGAACATTAACCTCTTAATTCCATTGACAACTGGTAATTGAATTCTTGATGATTCCCAATCTGATCTATTCCATAAATTAGTATCTACTCTTATTATATTAGTGTCAGCTTCATTAGGGAAACCTCCACCTATTTCATAATCTGTATTTACAAGATAGACTCTCAAATGGTCTCTCAAAGTTCCATTCCAAGTGTCCCAATATCCTGAGCATCTCCAATCAAAAGTTAAATCGTAAATTGTACCCAAGGTGTCAAAATCGATATCTCTAAAAAGAGAAATATATTGAGTTTCGGAGGAAGTATTATAAGATACTCCATCATCTGCTGAAGTGTAGATTGAATTTGTTCCTGAAGCAGAAGGACCATTTCCTGCTGCTGTTCCTATGCAGTATTTTGTTGTTGCTAAAAAATTACCAGATGTTTTACTCAATGATAACCAAGTTGAATCTGACCCAGATTCGAAATTACAAGAATAAGGAAGAGTTGCTGGAGAAGGAAAAGTAGTAAATGATGTTGAAGTCCAGTTTGAGTGACCTGAGTTACAAACACCACGAACATAAACATAATAAGTGGTATTTGGTAATAGATTTGAAAATTGAACACTGTCATCAGTTATTACTGTAGCATTGCTACTTGCAGATGAAAAATTATTTGTATCTGTTAACAAAAGGTATTCCCAAGATGTGGCTTCTCCTAATTCAGTAAATAGGAATGTTGCACTATTAAATGTAATATCATCTATTGAAAGATTATATGGAGTTATACAAGGGTTATATTCATCTAAAGTTAGATTATCAATATGTAAATCAACCGTTGGCCCTGAGATATTTTGTGCATAAAAACCTAATTTTATTACACCATCATAGGGTACTTCTTGAGAAACAGAATTTAAATATGTAAGAGGAATTATTATATGACTTACATTATTTGTTGCTATTGTTGCAATATTTCTTCCTGTATAATCAGCATCTTGTAAAGGTGTCCATAAATAGGCATTTTGTTTGCTCCAAGTTATTCCGCCATCATTGGAAACAACAACTGCAAATTTCAAATTAGTATGAGAAGGATTGTCATTTGAAAAAGATGCAGTTGCTTTAAAATCAAAAGCAATTGAATATGTTGTTCCAGTTCCCATTCCTAAATCAAAAGCAGGAGTAGAAGTCATATATTTCATATTTGACGAAAGAAATGTTGTTTTCATTTCTTGTCCATCAATAGAATTGAAGTTATTTGTATTCCAGCCACTTGAAGTGGTGATAAAGGTTGAAGTATCTAACAATTCTCCACTATATCTTCTCCAACAGGTAGGAGAGGCGAAAGGATTTACAGAAAAGTTTTCAGTCCATGGAAAATTACTTAAAGCATCACATTCAGTTGTGAAATTGATAGCAGAAGACCATAAACTTTCATCATTAGCAGCACACAAAGACTTAACTCTTATATTATAAGTTGTATTTTGGGTTAAATTTACAAGATAATGTATTGTATCAAATACATTTATGGAATCTGCGTTGTCCCAATTTGTAATGCTTGAAGGTTTGTATTGAATTTTCCATTCATTACTTTCTGTTCCAATTTTTATAAATGAGAAATCTGCAGATGTTGTTCCTATATTGTTAACAACTAAGCCAGAAGGAGTATTGCATGTAATAGCAGTTATGCTTATATTGTCTATTGCGGCACCAGGGGGAGTAGCACCACTATAATTATTACCTACCCATGCAAATACAAGTTTTTTAATGTTTCCTGCTTCGCCCAACATTCCTGTAGGAATAACTGCTGTTATTCTAACTGTGCTTCCTGTTGCTCCTCCACGAGAAGCATTTAACATATATGGATAAGATGAATTTCCAATAGCTATAGCGTTTGTGGAATAACCGTAATTTGACCAGCTTTGAGGGAAGCCTGCAGGATACATTATAGAAGTATCAGCAACAAAGACTTTAACAAAGTCATTGCTATAAAATCCTCCACAAGAAAAATCAAAAGATATAATATATCCTCCATTTCCTGCTGATTCAATAAGACGCGTTGCAGTAACAACATTATTGGTATGGGAATAATTGTTGTTTTTCCCATCAATTGTGTCTGATATGTGCAGAGAATTTCCTGTTATTGCACCTTGTTCAACACCTGTTGTAATCCAAAATTTGTCAAGACAAGTATCATTGTCTATAATCCAATTGGAAACTTCTGTCTGTGATTCAAAATCACATGAATACGGAATAGTCGCTGGTATAGTTTGCGACCACCCTTGTATGACAAAAAACATAATTGCCATGAAAAGTAAATAAATTTTTTTCATCTCTTTTTGTTTTGATTAATAAATTGCTGTAAGAATTAATTATAAAATTTTTTAGTTTTCCCCATTTTTAATGCGGTCAAAAGTAGAAAAAACAATTTAAATGGAAACAAAAATTGTAATGAATCAGGATAAATATAGGGTGAAAATGGATAAAAATGTAGTGAAAGAGGTGGAGAGAGTAGTTAAAGGATAAATTTCTTAACTAAATGTAATTCAGAGTTTATTTGTAACGTTTTCTTTATTATTGAATATTTTTTCAGATAAATTTTACATTAAAATATAAGTTGTATATTTGCAAAATTTTTTTGGAAAGAATAAATTATTTAACTATGAAAGTAATGAAATTCGGAGGCACATCTGTTGGCTCTGCTAAAATGATGAAAAATGTTGCAAAATTAATTTCAAGTTCAAATAAAAGTGTCGTTGTGCTATCTGCAATGAGTGGTACAACAAGCTCATTAATTGATATCTCAAATTATTTATACAAAAATAATATTGACGGTGCCATTGAAACTATCTGTTGCTTGAAAAACAAATATCATTCTCATGTAGAGGAATTATTCTCTACTAAGGAATATATTGAAAAAGGGAAAGAATTGATAAACTCAGTTTTCAATTATCTTCGACAATTCACAAATGATATTTTTACTTTGAAAGGAGAAAAAATAATTCTCTCACAAGGTGAAATATTATCAACTTCATTAATGCAACTATACTTGGAAGAAAATAATATCAATTCAATTCTTCTTTCTGCATTAGATTTTATGCGTATAGATAAAAACAGGGAGCCCGATACCAAATATATTCAAAATAAATTCAATGATATTCTAAATAGTTATCCAAACTATACTATTTATTTAACTCAAGGATTTATTTGCAGAAATTCTTTTGGAGAAATAGATAATCTGGAAAGAGGAGGCAGTGACTATACGGCATCAATTCTTGGTGGGGCAATATCGGCAGAAGAAATTCAAATATGGACAGATATCGATGGTATGCATAATAATGATCCACGATTTGTAGAAGGAACTATTCCTGTAAGAAATCTAAATTTTGATGAAGCAGCAGAACTTGCATATTTTGGAGCAAAGATTCTCCATCCAACATGTATTTTACCTGCTAAAATAAATAATATCCCTGTACGTTTACTTAATACAATGGAACCAAATGCCCAAGGTACTATTATTTCGAATAAACTTGAAAAAGGCAAAATAAAAGCTATTGCAGCAAAGGACAATATTATTTCTATAAAAATTAAATCAGGAAGGATGCTTTTGGCATATGGTTTTTTAAGAAAGGTGTTTGAAATTTTTGAAAGTTATCAAACCTCAATAGATATGATTACTACTTCCGAGGTTGGGGTTGCAATTACTATTGACAACAATAATCATCTAAATGAAATTCTTGATGACTTGAAACATTATGGAAAAGTTTCAATAGAAAAAAATATGTGTATTATATGTGTTGTTGGTGATTTAGAGTGGCATAATGTAGGATACGAATCCAAAATCATTGAAGCTCTCAAAGATATTCCATTAAGTATGATTTCTTATGGAGGTAGCAATTATAATCTTTCAATACTTTTGGATTCCAATAATAAAATTAATGCACTAAGGGCTTTGAATAAAAATCTATTTAAATAAAATTGAAATGGTTAAAGGCTATTTTCCTATAGATAAATTTAACGAAATAAAAACTCCTTTCTATTATTATAATATTGAGTTGCTTCGTCAAACACTTTCGTTATTGACAAAGGAAGCCAATAAGTATGGATACCATATTTATTATGCAATAAAAGCAAATGCCAATCCTAAAATCCTATCATTGATAAACAGTTATGGTCTTGGTGTAGATTGTGTTAGTGGAGGAGAAATAAAAGCAAGTCTCAATGCTGGTTTTGATTCCAATAAAATAGTATATGCTGGAGTTGGAAAATCTGATTGGGAAATTGAACTAGGATTAGATAGTAACGTATTTTGTTTTAATGTAGAATCCGAAGCTGAGTTAGAAGTTATCAATGAAATAGCCCTAAAAAGAAATAAGATTGCAAATATTGCTTTAAGGATAAATCCAGAAGTAAATGCAAATACTCATCATTATATTACCACAGGATTAGCTGAAAATAAATTTGGAATAAGCATATCAACACTATATCAAATTATAGATAATATTGACAATTATAAAAATATTAAACTAATAGGTTTGCATTTTCACATAGGATCACAAATTATGGATATGTTAGTATTTAAAAGTTTGTGTGTGAGAGTAAATGAAATTCAAGAAAAAATAAGAGAAAAAAGGATAAACATTAAACATATCAATCTTGGAGGAGGATTAGGTATCGACTATCATCATCCAAACCATATAAATATCCCCAACTTCAAGGAATATTTTTCTATATTTAAACAACATCTTAGGTTATATTCGGAACAAGAAGTTCATTTCGAACTAGGTCGTTCAATCATAGGTCAATGTGGTACACTTGTCTCAAGGGTATTGTATGTTAAACAGGGAACAAATAAGAAATTCGCAATAGTAGATGCTGGTTTTACAGAATTAGTACGTCCAGCTCTGTATCAAGCATACCATAGAATAGAGAATATAAGTTCAGACGAAAAAATAGAAGAATATGATGTTGTAGGCCCTATATGTGAAAGCTCAGATGTGTTTGGGAAAAATATTGAACTAAACACTATAAAGAGAGGTGATTTTATTGTTTTCCGATCTGCAGGTGCTTATGGTGAGGTTATGGCATCTCATTACAATTGCAGGGAATTACCAAAATCTTATTTTTCCTCTGAAATAGATTTTTAATCAATACAAAATATAATATCGTAAGATAAATGGTATTGACTAAGTTAAAACAGATTGTTTTTTCTTTGCCTTTTAATAATTTGTCTAAATAAAAATCTTTGTTCCTGTAATTTTGATATGGTAAAATGTTGAAATACAAATTTAAGTGAAAACAAAAGTTGTGCTGAATCAGAATAGAAATAGGGTGGAATTGGATAAAATTGTAGTGAAAGGGGTGGAGGGGGAGGGATAATAATATATGGAAAAGGGAAATGCTGACAAACAGTAAAATAAGGACTTAAATTAATCTATATATAATAGATGAGACAAATTATAAAAGTAGTTAGAAAATGGGAATTAAATTCCTTGTGATAATACAAATTATCAATTTATTGTAATATCTCCGTCATTATCTTCAATATATAAAGATTTATCACCTTTAAGATAGTAACTATTTTATCAATGATTTCTCTGTATATAAAAACATCAATACCAATACTTAATTCATCTATATTTTTATCTTTAATTAAAGAAAGAAGCAGCTCTGAGTATTTTTTTTACTCAACTATGTTTTAGTCGTCTATATTTTTACTTGTTATAACTTGATTTCCATATCCCAATAAATCAATATGAATTGATGATAGTGACTTATATTGTCCAACCTTCATGCTTTCTATAAAATCCTCTCTTTTAATACCAAAAAAATTTGATATATAATGGAAATGAGCTTGTCCATCTTTCCAATTTTCTCTTCCATTAATACTACTATATGTTAGTAATAAACAATGCCAATATTCATCTTTATCGAAAAAATGTGCAATTATAACTTTTCTTTGCTCAATCATATTCTTCACTTGTCCATCTTTCAAATCAGTTTCTCCAATTATTTTTACAGATCCATTTTCTAAAATATTAGCAAGTTTTGGTTTTTTCTTTCCTTTTAAATCTTTAGGTAAATTTTCAAAGCGATATTTACTATACAGATAACCATAATCTTTGTATGATTTGAATATTAGTGATATTAATTGGTCCACGTTAATAGATGCCCCTTTTAATAAAGCCAATTGGTCTTTTTTCCTGGTTGTTTCAAACAATTTCAGGAAATTTTCAGGAACTTCAGTTTGTTCTCTGATTTCCCAAAATTTTTCTTTATCTAATTCTTTTTTTGCGAACCTAATAAGAAAATCATCTGATAATTGAGATGTAAGAATAGGGTCTTTCACTTCTAATAAATCACGATATAAAATTATTCTTCTATTTAACTCGAAGTTTTTGTAATAATCAATTGGATTTACTTTTTCAATATTATCATCCCAAAATATTCTATAATAGGTATTTTCTCCTTCAGCTGCAATTTTTTTAGAATTAAAAATACTTTCTAATGTATTAATTACTTCTTCTTTATTAACAATAACTTTAGGGTTTTGATTATGATAATGTATAATTTTTTTAGCGAAACAACATTTTTTATATTTTAATCCACTACCGCAAGGACATGGTTCATTTCTGCCAATTTTATTTGTCATATTTCTTTGATTGTTTCCTTTTTAACGATGTAATTAACTAAAATGATAGCCTAACATTCGTCAAGTGTTTTCGAATTTATTTCGTTGCATTTTTTAAGGCTAAATCTCTTAATATTTCAACGAGATTATTCCCCCATTTTCCAGTATAATTTTTTGAGATAATAAATTATAACACGTTTAAGTCATTCTGTAAATTAATAAATGTAATGAATCTATACTTTATGTCATTTTCTTTAATAAAAGGTATTGATATTGATTCATTAGTTAAAAATATATATTCAAAATTATATTCTTCAATATTATTAGTTCCAAAAATAGAAAAAGCTTTTTTATTATCCAATATCCATTTATTACGCTTATCTACTTTTGAAATCCAAGGGGAATCACCTTCAATAAATTTCATCAGTTCAATATGCATTTCATAAGGAGTTCTTGGTTCATTTAAATATTTACATTCTATATTTATAACTCGTTTATTATCATTGTCAATTAATAGAATATCAACATCTCCAATATCATTAATATTTTTTAAAGTTCCATTAGGTCCTATTAGAATTTCTTTTTTTATAACAACATCTTTACCGTCTAACTTTTCTCTAAAAAATGAATATACTTCATTTGTGAATTCTTTACCATTTTCATTGTTGACCTGAGATAAAAATGATTTCATTTCTTCACTTTCTGCTTGAAATCTACCTTTAGAAATCAAGGAAGTAAGATTTAGAAGAAAATCATATAATGATCTAGCCCCAAAATTAAGATATCTTTCTTTATCTTTTTGCATAATAATTAATGGTTTTCTTAATAAAGAAAGTTTTCGGTTATACCTCCATGGATAAAAATCTTCATTTTTGAATCCGTGTTCTTTTACATTTTGAACTTTTCCTCGATTAAATAAACTAAAGTTTGATATATATATAGTTATTGTGTCTTTATTGATATTATGTTTTTCTGTTAAATAGTTTATAAAATATTGTTCTTTAATTATACAAACAGACTCATTTTTATCAAATGCCAATTCTATAGCTAATAAGGTTATACCAACGCAATCATCATAAGATATTTTAAATTCAGAATTAAATGCTTTATCAAAATTTGTTTCTTCATATTTAGTTTCTTTTTTAATATTAGGTAATGAAAAAGTTTTAGATAAATACTTCCTCCTATAGAATATATTTTCATCAACTTTGGATTGTGCATAACGAGATAATACGTTCTCATCAAAACTTTTATCAGTCCCTATCCTTCCAGATTGAAGAAGAGAGATTTTTGTATCAGTAATATTGAAATTAAGATTATCACTTACGAAACCCCAATTAATAATATGAATCATATATGCTACACAACTATCTAATGCTTCAATATCTAATTTTTTAGTTCCATTCAGAGGCTCTGCTACAATATGTTCTATCAAACATCTTAAAGCAAGAGATATTTCTGTATTTTTTTTTGATTGTTTGGTTACTAGACTGAGAATGTCAGTATATGCCTTAAAACATTCTATTTTAGGAATAATTTCAAGGTTATACGCTTCTCTTTTTTGGATTGCAGACTCATATAATGATAATAATTTTTGAATAATATCTTCCCCATTATAATTTTGTAGAAAAGAACGTAGCTTATCATAAAAGTGTAAAACAATCTTATTGACTAATTTCTTTTTAGTCTCAGAGTCTAAATTATCATTAGGTTTATATGGTTTTTCTGTTAGTATTTCACCTAAATGATCTAATTCTTTATTTAAAGCATAAAGAGAAGGTGATCTTAATGGTATAACATTATGAGGAATAATTCTTATATCGTAGTCAGAAATTTTAAAGATTAATTTTTTTTGAGGAGATAGTGGCATATTGCTTTCTATTATAGTATCGATGATTTTACGATCATACCCTAGGGTATTCCAATAAATATCATATATAGCATATAAAATTTTTTTTATTAATATTCTTTCTGCATAATTATTTTCAGGTATTAAATGATATAAGAAGTATTTGTCTAAATTAATAGAAACTAGAGATTCTGATGTCGTAATAATTATTTTGTTAAATAAATCAGCATCCTTGTCAAGAGATTCGAAGGCTTCAAAATAATTGTCAATTATGTCATCCAAATTTATTTCTATTTTAATTGGTTTAGGTAAAAGAGGCAAATGTTTTTTTAGTTGTTCAGATAAAATAAATAACCAATATGCAATTGAAATACATATTTCAGCTTCAAATCTTTGTTTTTCATTTTCTGGCTTAACAAAGGAATTTATTGGTTCTATAAATATATAAGATCCCAAAGATGATGTTGTTGCTAAAAATGGCTTGTGTAATGATTTTGTTGTATATATTGGTAATATTGCAGGAAGTTCCTCTCTTGAAACAGAAATATATTCATCATTAATAGTTTTACATAAATGTATATCATTTTTTTGAACAGCTTTAACTCTAAAATCAATAGAAGTTCCTACAGATATAATTAGACAATCAACAGGATTTTCATCTGTAGCATAAAAACTTTCATCATTATCAATAAAATATGCAATATTATCTAGGAAAAAAGGTGTTCCTAATATTGTGTTTTTTATGGCATTAGAGTAATTCCATAAAGTTAAGTTTTTGCATTTTCCAGATTTACTTAATACTTCAAGTTCATGAATATTGATATTAATGATATTATATTCAAAGTCATTATGGTATGTTATATTTTTAGGGCGTCCAATACCTAAATGTATATTTAAATTAAGTAAGTGATTGTTGGATATTTTTTTATCTGACTTTAGTTTATTACACATATTATTAATATGCGAAATTATCTCATTATCTGTATTTTCACTATCTGCAAACTCTATCGGATTATCAACATTGAAGTCAGTTCCGTTATCATAAATAAGTATAACGTAAGCTAATTTATCTCTATCAAAAACGTATAGTCCTTCATAAATTGGTAAATTTGTTTCTTCAAAGATATAATCTAATCTAAGAAAATCCATACTATAAAGCATGAAGTCACAATGCTCCCAACAGGATAAAGAATAAATACTTAATACTTCATCAAATTTGCCGTACTCAATAGTCCTTCTTAATAATGCATTAAGAGTTGCATATAACAAATTTGTTGGAGATACAATGATATATTCTTTGCTATTTGAATCATATAAGATAGGTTTGTGTATTATTGGATTTTCATCAGTATTATTATTGCCCCATTTCTCTTTTGAGGGATCTAACAGGAATAAGCTTATATCGGAAATATCTCCCCCAAATGCAAATGCTAATTTCTTCATGTGATATTCAGATATTTTAAATATATTTTTTTGTTCTAGATGGTTTTCAGGGACATATATATTATTTGATTCTGTATTTACTCCTTCCATATTCCGAGGATATTCTAATGCTTTGGCAATATAATCTGATATAGAAAGCAATAATAATACTGGAGACAAACATGAACGAATAAAGGAGTTTTCAAAATCTCCCATAGAGATAACATTTATTAACTGTTGAAGATAATATATTTGTCCTTGTGCTAATCCTGGGAATATTATTTTGTTTCCAATAGGAGTCATGATATTTTCTGTGAAAAGATTCTCAGGAGGATCTTCTTGATAATCATTAAGAAAATGTTTATTGAAATAATATTTAAGTTCAGATGAATTTACTTTTTTGTTTTCATTTGGTTTTTCTGAAGCTAATAATAAATATTGAAGATTTTCTAATCGAAGATTTTTTCCATGATTCTCGGGAAGAACCTGAAGGTAGCTTATTGTAGATAATATGTCTGATCTGGAATACTTTAATAATTTAGAAATATCTTCTTTCTTTGGAGAAGGCATATAACTTGACATTAAACTCTCTAAATCCAGATTTTTTGGTTCTGGTCTTACCATGTTTCCTTTATTTAAACAACATTTTTTATATTTTTCTCCACTACCGCAAGGACAGGGCTCATTTCTTCCTATTTTTGCCATCTTTATATATTTTAAGCAAAGATAAAAAGAAATCTCATTTCTATAATAACTTATAATATTAATTCTAATAGAATTTATCCTATAAATTATGTTTTACTATCTCATACTTATTTAATTTTGTTCCCATAATGCATTATTTACGCTGCAAAATGGAAATAAAACAGCGAAAAGATGTTGCGATTTGAAAATTTTATTGATTCTTTGCTTATCTCAGTATATTGAGTAAATTTACTCAGCGTATTGAGTAAATGTTTTAATTATGCTTGAACTTTCTTATTTAATATTGCTTTTAAAATTGTTCTTACTTGCTCGGTGACTTGCTCGGTTCTTGTTCGGTGGTTGGGAAAATGTTATTTTATGGGAAGATTTTCTTTATTTTGAAAATAGAAGCCGTGTTTTTGGCATAAGTAGGCCGTGGAAATAGGGAAAAGAGGCCGTCTACGGGTGGTGTAGACGGCCTCCACGACCCCCGTAGACGGCCTCTACAGAGTTGTGGACGGCGTCTTTTTGCGTTTTTAAGGCCGTTGTTTTGGCAAAAATAGGCCGTCTTTTTGCCAAATTGAGTAAAATATACTCCAATTATCTTTCTAAATATTTTGTTTTGTTTCCATAATGCACTATTTTTGCAGCAAAATAGAAATAAAATAGGATATGACCTTTTTGGAATTTAAGAAAAAGATGTTTGATTTGGCATGCTTCAATATAAATAATATATATGCGTGGCAACCAAATTTTGATAGAAATAATCTTACTCGTTGGGTTGGGAGAGGATACCTTATTAGGTTAAGACAGGGGTATTTTGCTTTTTCGGAATATAGGAACAAGCCAAATTATTCTCTTTACTTTGCTAACAGGATTTATCGTCCTTCATATATAAGTTTGCATACGGCATTAGCTTTTTATGGAATTATACCTGAGGCTGTGGTGCAGATTACGAGTGTAACATCTCTTAAGACAGCATCGTTCAGTAATGATTTTGGGGAATATTCATATAATAACATAAAGGAAAACTTATTGTTTGGATATGATTTAAAGCCAATGGCTGATAATAGAACTATACAGTTTGCTACGCCTGAAAAGGCATTGCTTGACTTGCTATATCTTTATTCATTCTACGATAGTGAAAAAGAACTGGAGGAGTTACGTTTGGATGAAGATTATTTACACGATGATTTAAATAAGGATTTACTTATGGATTATTGTTCCAAGTTTCAAAGCAAGGCTCTTGACTTTAGGGTAAAGTTACTTTTAAAAACCTATGATTTATGATAAATATAGAGCAAATAAGAAATTATTTTCCTGTTCAGATACGTGATAATTCTAATTTTGACAAGCACATTCTGAAAGAGTATTTACAGTTGATGATTTTAGATTATCTTTCTTCAACACCATACATAAGGAAGATGACTTTTATTGGAGGTACAAACCTGCGTTTGGTAAAGGGTATAGACAGATTTTCGGAGGATTTGGATTTTGACTGTAAAGACCTGTTGGAAGATGAATTTATTGAAATGACTAATGGAGTAATTCAGTTCTTGGAGCGTTCGGGGTGGAGAGTGGAAGCAAGGGATAAAGAGAACTCCAAGTTAAAGGCTTTTAGACGTAATATTCATTTTCCTGAACTATTGTTTGATTTGGGTTTGAGTGGACATAAGGAAGAACGTTTTTTGATAAAAGTTGAAAGTCAAGATCAAGGAATTTATTATGAACCCATTATTACAAACATTAAAGGTTGCGGGTTCTTTTTCCCTTTTCCTGTTCCAAGTGATGGAGTGTTGTGCAGTATGAAAATTGCAGCCACGTTAGCTCGTTTCAAAGGACGTGATTTCTACGATTTGATGTTTTTATTGGCTCAAACCAAGCCTGATTACGATTTTCTTTCAAAGCGATGTGGCTTTAATGATTTGCAAGAGTTTAAACAAGCGACAACTGAACTTTTGAAAACAGTTGACTTGAAAAAGAAACAAAAGGATTTTGAACATCTGCTATTCAATAAACAAAATAGTGAAAAGATTTTGCGATTTGAAGATTTTATTGCTTCATTAACGGAGTGATGAATTAAGTAAAGATTCTCTTTTATATTTCTTTTAAAATTGTGCTGACTTGTTCGGTGACTTGCTCGGTGACTTGCTCGGTGGTTGAGAAAGTTGTTATTGAAGGGAGATTTTCTTTATATAGAAACAGATCGTCTTTTTGGGAATTTGGATTTATTTATGGGGAGAGGTATTTTTAGATGTAAAATTTATATCACAAAAAAAGTAGCAAGTAAATTACCTGCTACTTTGTCATTATTGTTTTACCTCGTCCGAACTTATTTCAGCCGAAGAATTTTATGTTTATCTTATGATATTGATTGATCCACTCCTATCATATACTCTCTTATTTCCTAATCTCTTATAGCTTAATCGCCATACATAGGTGCCTATTGGTACATTGACTCC
>DIOL01000017.1:0-14098 GCA_002423895.1 Bacteroidales bacterium UBA5515
AACCTTATTCAGGACGGGTCATAATCTAAAGAAACTAAGTTTAGAACTATTTAAACTTGATTTTAATCTCAATTTCATGCCATGATGTTTTTCAATTCATGCCATGAATTACACGAAATCATGCCATGAAATGGGTCAATTCATGCCATGAATTCAATTAAATCATGCCATGAATCAGAGAATATCATGCCATGAATCTTACATCAAATCCTTATTTAATTAGATAAACACTTGATTTACTTAGTTTTTAATAAGGATTTTTTTACTTCTTTTCAAGACTAATCTTTCCCTGAATAATGATATGAATTATTGAAAAAAGAAAGGGATTGTAAATTAATACAATCCCTTCCCATTTAAAAAGATTTGTGATTAGAAAATAAATCTAAATCCACCTGTAATATTACCATTTAAACCGCCTTCAATTAATTTTAAATGTTTTGTTGACTCATTATAATCTACAAAAGAAAATTCATATCCTCCAAAAGCAAAACTTATTGCAATATTATCAGATATTTTGTAGTCAAAAACAAAAGGTTTTATTCCAAATCCATACTCAAAGAAAGAATCGTTAAGATTATAAAAAGCATCATTAGATAGAGCCCTTCCTGCACCTATAGCAAAATATATTTGTGGAGTATATCTCAATCTTTCAGTAATATTTTTGCAATACATGAAAGTAGGCTTAATGTAAAATGTAGGTTGTCGGTAATCTCTTGATTTTACATAGTAGAAATCTGCTCCTATTGTTGCTCCAATATAAATGTTATTATGAACTTTGTGGAAATAATCCACATAAATACCAAAGTTGATAGCATTATTAATATTATAATTATTGCCATCAGATTGTTCATAATAATAAATATTGCCTCCAAGTATGTTTTTACTTTGAGCGCTTACGCTAATACCTGCTATGGTAAAAAATAGAATAAAAAATAGATTTTTGATTTTCATTGCTCTTAATATTTTTGTTGATAATTAAATGTCTTTAATTTGTTTTCTTTTGAGAAACATATGCAAAGTTAGAAACTATTTTTTAACTTGGAACAAATTTTAAACAGAAAAATAAATTTATTTTTCATTTAAAGATGTTTTAGTTACAATATAAAAAGAAAGGGATTGTAATTTAATACAATCCCTTCATATTTTTAACCATTATAATTAATGGTTTATTTTAAGAAATTTCTATTTGTCCCAGCAAGCACAAAGGTTTCTGTCACCAAATGCATCATCAACCTTTCCACAAGTTGGCCAGTATTTGTCATCGTGTGGTTGAGGGAATGCTGCTTCTTGACGAGTATAAGGTCTGTCCCAAGTTTCAGCACAAACAACTTGCATTGTGTGAGGAGCATTTTTAATTAAGTTATTTTCCTTATCTGATTTTCCGTCTTCAATATCCTTAATTTCTTTTCTGATTTGAATTAAAGCATCACATAAACGGTCCATTTCAGACAATGGTTCAGATTCTGTTGGTTCAACCATAAGTGTTCCGTGAACAGGGAATGCAACTGTTGGTGCATGGAAACCATAGTCCATTAAACGTTTTGCAACATCACCACATTGAATTCCACTTGTAAGATTAAATGGATTGCAATCTAAAATCATTTCATGAGCACACATTCCTTGTTTTCCTGTATATAGGATATTATATGCAGTGCTTAGTCTTGTTCTCATATAGTTTGCATTTAGTATTGCATAACGAGTTGCATCAGTTAATCCATTTCCACCTAACATCTTCAAATAACCATAAGAAATAGGTAATAACATTGCAGATCCAAAAGGAGAAGCAGCAACTGCAGAGCCTTTAGTTGCTCCAGTTTCTACCATGCAATGAGTTGGTAAGTAATCAACAAGTTCTTTTGTGCAACCAATTGGTCCAACACCAGGACCACCACCACCATGAGGCATTGCAAATGTTTTGTGAAGATTTAAGTGACAAACGTCTGCTCCCATATATCCTGGAGAAGTTAATCCAACTTGAGCATTCATATTAGCTCCATCCATATATACTAAACCTCCATTATCATGAATTATCTTGATAATTTCTAAAATTCCTTCTTCAAATACTCCATGAGTTGAAGGATAAGTAATCATTAAACAAGATAGATTTTCTTTATTAGCTTCTGCTTTTTCTCTTAAGTCAGCAATATCAATTTCTCCTTCAGATGTTGATTTAATAACAATAATATCCATTCCAGCCATAGCTGCTGATGCTGGATTTGTTCCGTGTGCAGAAGAAGGAATTAAACATACTGTGCGGTTTTCCTGACCATTTGCTCTTTGATAGTTACGAATAGTTGTTAAACCTGCATATTCTCCAGCAGCTCCAGAGTTTGGTTGAAGACTTACTTTTGCAAAACCAGTGATTTCGGAAAGTATCTTATCCATATTGTCAATCATTTCCAAATATCCTTCTGCTTGATCTTTTGGAACAAATGGATGTATATTTGCAAATTCAGGCCAAGTGAAAGGAATCATTTCAACAGCTGCATTTAATTTCATTGTACAGCTTCCAAGTGGAATCATTGCTCTGTTTAAAGAAAGGTCTTTTACTTCCATTTTCTTTAAATAACGCATCATGTCAGTTTCACTGTGGTATTGATTAAATATCTTTTGAGTTAAGAAACTGCTCTTACGAACTAAGTTTGATGGAATATTTCCTTCTGAACAAGAACCATTACATTCTACTGTATTATGTTTCTTTCCTGATACTTCTGCAAAAACAGAAAGAACAGAATTAACATTATCAATAGATATTGTTTCGTCTAAGCTTAAAGAAATATGTTTTGAATCAATTAAGTTGAAATTCATTTTGTTTTCAACTGCTTTTTTGCAAACTAATTCCGCATCAACTGGAGTTTCAAAACAAAGAGTATCGAAGAATGATTTATTCTTTTGAGTAAATCCATATTTAGAAGCTTCTTTTGCCAATAAACCTGCAAGGCAGTGAATATCTTTTGCAATTGCTTTAATACCTTCTTGACCATGCCAAGCTGCATATTGTCCTGCCATAATAGCAACCATTGCAGAAGCAGTACAAATATTAGAAGTAGCTTTTTCTCTCTTAATATGTTGTTCACGAGTTTGAAGAGCTAAACGGAAAGCTTTGTTTCCTTGAGCATCAACTGTCAAACCGATAATTCTTCCAGGTATATTACGTTTGAATGTATCAGTACATGCAAAGTAAGCAGCTTCTGGTCCACCATATCCCATTGGAACTCCAAAACGTTGAGTTGAACCGCAAACAGCATCAGCTCCCCATTCTCCTGGAGGTGTTAATAAGGCAAGTGAAAGAATATCAGCTGCAACAGCAACAAATACATTATTTTCTTTTGCTTTTGCAACAAAAGAAGAATAGTCTTTTACTTCTCCATTACGATTAGGATATTGAACAATTGCACCAAAGAAAGTTTTGTCTAATACAACAGTATCAGAGTTTCCAATAACTAATTCAATTCCTCTTGGTAAAGCTCTTGTTTTAATAACATCAATACTTTGAGGGAATAAATCTTCAGCTACAAAAAACTTAACTACATTATTCTTTTGTTGTTCTCTTGAGCGAGAACCAAAGAACATTAACATAGCTTCAGCAGTTGCAGTTGCTTCATCAAGCATGGAAGCATTAGCAATAGGCATACCTGTTAATGAAGTAATAACTGTTTGAAATGTAAATAAGGTTTCAAGTCTTCCTTGTGAAATTTCAGCTTGGTAAGGAGTATAAGAAGTGTACCAGCCTGGATTTTCAAGAA
Source organism: Bacteroidales bacterium UBA5515 (assembly GCA_002423895.1). Classification (GTDB taxonomy): domain Bacteria; phylum Bacteroidota; class Bacteroidia; order Bacteroidales; family P3; genus UBA10566. Next base: position 3,747 of record DIOL01000017.1, read on the forward strand.
TGTTTCTTTGTAAAACAGAAGGTACTATTGTGTTATAATAACCCATTCCTATGAATGAAGTATATATTTTATTCTTTGAAGCTAATTCTTTCATATGAGTGATATACTCATATTCATTCATTCCTTGAGGAAGGTTTAGTGGTTGTTTTAAACGAATTGCTGATGGAATTGTTTTGTCAATTAGTTCATCAATTGAGCCAACCCCAATAACATCAAGCATTTTCTTTATATCTTGTTCTTGAGGTCCATTATGCCTTTTTGCGAAATTGTTTGTTATCATTTTATATTAATATTTATTTTGTTTATACATTTTATCTACAGGTTTTCTAATCTTTTCTCTTTGTTTTGAAAGTGAATAACCAAGAGTAATTAAGAGTGGAACACGTTTTGAACGGGGAATATCAAGCAATGTTTTTACTTTCTTCTCATCAAACCAGCCAAGCATACATGTTCCCAAACCTAATTCAGAGGCTTGGAGACAAAACTGATTGGCAGCAATTCCAATATCAATTAATGGATATTCTTTATCTTTAACAACAGAACCAATCTTTGAAGTAAGATTAGGCTTCTCCATAACAATGGCAATAATAACAGGAGCTTGTGGAGCAAAATTATTCATTCCCAATCCTGTTGCAGCTTTTTCAACTTTAAGTCTAAGCTCATCATCCTCTACAACAACAAAAGTCCATGGTTGACTATTACATGCAGAAGGAGAAAGTCTTGCTGCTTCAATGCATTGCATAATTTTCTCCTTTTCAACTGGAGTTGAGCTGTATTTTCTGTCGCTTTGACGTTGAAGAATTAAAGATTGAAAATCCATATTTATTCTTAATTAAATTGAAGCAGAAATAAATTCTCCGTCAGCTTTTACTTTCTTAATCAAACCTTGAAGAACAGTGCCTGGACCAACTTCAATAAATGTTGTAGCTCCATCTTCAACCATAGCCAAAGAAATTTGAGTCCAACGAACAGGAGCAGTTAATTGTTTAATTAAGTTTTCTTTGATTTCTTTTGCTTGAGTCATTGGCTTAGCATTTACATTTTGGTAAACAGGACAAATAGGAGTAGAAAAATTAGTATTTTCAATAGCCTTAGCCAATTCTTCTTGAGCAGGTAACATTAAAGGAGAGTGGAAAGCACCACCAACAGTTAATGGTAAGGCACGCTTAGCTCCAGCTTCCTTCATTAAAACACAAGCTTTTTCAATTCCTGCAACAGAACCAGAAATAACTAACTGTCCAGGACAATTATAATTAGCAGGAACAACAACTTCATCTTTAATAGAAGCACAAATATCTTCAACTACCTTATCTTCCAAACCTAAAACAGCAGCCATTGTTGAAGGAACAGCTTCACAAGCTTTTTGCATTGCATTAGCACGAGCAGCAACCAAACGCAAGCCATCTTCAAAAGTCATAGCCTTTGCAGCCACTAAAGCTGAAAATTCACCAAGAGAATGTCCTGCAACCATATCAGGTTTAAAATCTTCTCCCAAAGTATGAGCAAGAATAACAGAATGAAGAAATATAGCTGGTTGAGTAACTTTTGTTTGTTTTAAATCTTCAACAGTTCCAGAAAACATAAGGTCAGTAATTCTAAACCCTAATATTTCATTTGCTTTTTCAAACATTTCTTTTGCTGAAGCAGAATTATCATAAAGATCTTTTCCCATGCCAACGAACTGAGCTCCTTGACCAGGGAATACATACGCTTTTTTCATATATCAAATTAATTTTAATATTAAATAGGTTGCAAATTTAAGATAATTTTTTAGATTTTATGCAGAATAATTCCTAAATCAAAGAGAATGAATTATAAGCATAAGAAAAAAAGTCAATTAATCTAATTCTTTTCTTTCTAATAGCAACATAAAATCAATTTATACTAAAAAGCATATCCTACTTTCTAAATTGGAAGAATTAATGTATTTTTGCAGTTCTTTTTGAAATAAATAACTAAATATATTTGAAAATGAGAAAAACAATTTTATTTACATTGATTATGACTATTACTTCAACGTTAGTAGCTCAAAAAACCAAGGTAGAATCTCAACCTATTGAGAAAAATCCTTTGGTTATGGAGTGGAACACTCCTTATCAAACTCCTCCTTTCGACAAAATTAAAAATGAGCATTATAAACCAGCAATTGAATATGCTTTAGAAGTTGCAAAGAAAGAGATAAATGCAATTATTAACAACAAAGAAAAACCAAGCTTTGAAAATACTGTTATTGCATTAGAACGCTCAGGTAGTTTACTTACTAGAACTTTAGGTGTTTTCTTTAATATCAACGAAGCAAATACAAGTGATGAGTTGCAAAAGATAGCTGAAGATATTTCTCCAATGCTTACTCGTTACAGTAACGATATTAATATGAACCCAGAACTCTTTGCAAGAGTAAAAGCTGTTTATGACCAAAGGGACGATATTCCTTTAACATTGGAACAAAGAATGCTTCTTGACAAATCATACAGAGGTTTTATTAAGAATGGTGCTTTATTAACAGGTAAAGATAAAGATGAGTTCCGTAAGATTTCTGAAGAACTTTCATTAACAAGTTTGAAATATCAAAGAAATAATCTTGCTGACCAAAATGCTTATTCTTTAATTATTAAAAATAAGAAAGATCTTGCTGGAATACCTCAATATGCTATTGATGCTGCAAAGGAAACAGCTAAAGAAAGAAAAGTTAAAGGTTGGGTATTTACTTTGGATTATCCAAGCTATATTCCTTTTATCACTTATGCTGAAAATAGAGAATTAAGAAAAGAAATTTGGGCTGCTTCAAATCGTGTTGCTAATAATGGTAATGAAAATGATAATAAAGAAAACATTTTAAAGATAGCAAATCTACGTTTACGTATGGCTCAACTTTTAGGATATTCTTCTTTTGCAGAATATGCTTTAACTGATAGAATGGCAGAAAACCCTTCAAAGGTAATGTCTTTTATTGACAACCTATTAGATGCATCAATGCCTTTTGCAAAGAAAGACCTTGAAATGGTTACCAAATATGCACAATCAAAAGGTTTCCAAGGAGAATTGCAACGTTGGGACTGGTCTTATTGGCAAGAAAAACTTAAGAATGATAAATACTCTATTAATCCTGAAATGACAAAACCTTATTTCCAATTGGAAAAGGTTAGAGAAGGAATCTTTATGTTGGCAGATAAACTTTATGGATTAGAGTTTAGAGAAAACAAAGAAATTGCAAAATATCATTCTGATGTTGTAACTTACGAAGTTTGGGATAAAGAGAAAAACAAATTTATGGCAGTTCTTTATATGGACTTCTTCCCAAGAGAATCAAAACGTTCAGGTGCATGGATGACTTCATTTAGAGAACAAAAAGTAGTTGATGGAAAAGATATTCGTCCTTTAATCCAAATGGTATGTAATTTCACAAAACCAACTGCAAAAACACCATCTCTTCTAACTTTTGATGAATATACAACATTCCTACATGAGTTTGGACATTGCCTACATGGTATATTATCTGAATGTAACTATGAAAGCACTTCTGGAACATCAGTATATAGAGATTTTGTTGAACTTCCTTCACAAATAATGGAAAACTTTGCAACTGAAAAAGAATTCTTAGATTTGTTTGCTACTCATTACCAAACTGGAGAAAAAATTCCTCAAGACCTTATTAACAAGATTAATGCAAGTGAAAAATATCTTGCAGGTTATATGAGTGTTAGACAACTATTTTTAGGATTGGTTGATATGGGATGGAATAATATTTCTGCTCCAATTAGTGGAGATGTTGAAGCAATTGAAAGAAAAAGCTCACAAAAAGCAGAACTATTACCAATTGTTCCTGGCTCAATTATGAGTACTCAATTTGGACATATATTTGCAGGCGGTTATGCAGCAGGATACTATAGCTACAAATGGGCAGAAGTTTTGGATGCTGATGCTTTTTCAGTATTTAAAGAAAAAGGAATTTTCAATAAGGAAGTATCAAACTCTTTCCGTAAGAATATCCTTTCTCAAGGAGGAAAGAAACACCCAATGGAACTTTATAAAGCATTCCGTGGACACGAACCTTCAAATGAAGCTTTACTTAAAAGAAGTGGATTTATAAAATAATACTTTCAAAAGATAAAGTATCTAAAAGCACTTACAGAAATGTAAGTGCTTTTTTTATTTTAAGTGATATAATTCCTATATCTTTGCAAAATAAAGATTAGAAAAATTAATGCGATATTTTATTCATTTATCATATAATGGTACAAACTTTTGTGGTTGGCAAATTCAACCAAATGAACCTTCTGTTCAAGAAACTATTGAAAAGGCATTATTCTTTATTTTAAAGGAAAAACTAAATATTACAGGTTGTGGAAGAACTGACACAGGTGTTCATGCTTTAAATTACTATGCACATTTCGATTTTAAAGAAATGACTAATGATGAATTGGATAAATTGAAATATAGATTGAATAGTTTCTTTTCTTATGAGATAAGAATAATATCAATCAAAAAGGTTAGAGATGATGCTCATGCACGATTTGATGCCATAAGCAGAACATACAAGTATTATATTGCAACTCAAAAGCAGCCTTTCAATAATGAATTCACTTATTTCTTTTCTCGACCTTTAAATATTGAAAAAATGAATAATGCATCTGAAAAGCTTTTAACTTATACTGATTTCACAAGCTTTTCAAAATTGCACACACAAGTAAATAACAATAATTGTACTATTAATTTTGCTTATTGGGAGAAGAAAGATGATTTATTGGTGTTTACAATTAATGCAAATAGATTTTTAAGAAATATGGTCAGGTCAATTGTTGGAACAATGATAGAGGTGGGACTGGAAAAGATAAGTATTGATGAGTTTTGCAAAATTATTGAAGAAAAGAACAGATCATTGGCCGGAGTTTCAGTTGCAGCTAAAGCTCTTTTCCTTAATGAAATAGAGTATCCAAAAGAAGTTTATGATTATTAAAAAATCTTAATACCAACCAATTTTTAAATAACTTTCAATCAGAAATCGTTTTCATATTGTAAATAAATTTAAAAATGAAAAATATGAAAACATTGAAAGTATTTTTAGCTATACTTATTGCTGTTACAATAGTTTCATGCAGTAAAGACAAAGAGGAAGTAAGAGTTAATTTCCTGTTAACAGATGCTCCTTCTTATGAAAACTTCCAAGAAGTTAATATTGACATTAGAGAAGTACATTTTTCTACAAATGAAGGCTGGGATCAGCTTGCAATTCAACCTGCAATTTATAATCTTTTAGACCTTACAAATGGTTTAGATACTCTTTTAGCACATGTTTATTTGGATGAAGGAACAAGAATCAATCAAGTTCGTTTAGTTCTTGGACCAAATAATTCAGTCAAAACAGATGATGGAATAATTCATTCTTTAGCAACACCAAGTGCAAATACATCTGGATTAAAGGTTAATGTTCATCAAAATGCAAATGTTGAAAGTGAATATTCTATTATGATTGATTTTGATGCAAGTCGTTCAATTGTTCAACAAGGAAATGGAGATTATTCATTAAAACCAGTTATTAGATCTTATATGGTTCAAAACACATCTTATATTGATGGTAATATTGTTCCAGGTGATGTTCCTTATAAAGTTTTTGTAACTGCAGGTCAAGATACAATATCAACATTATCTGATCCATTAATCAATAACTATTTTAGAATTCACGGATTATTTAGTGGAACCTATACATTGAAAGTGCAAGACTTAAATAATGATATGATTATTAAAGATACTACAATCAATGTTGTAGGAGGAAGAAATGTTATTTTAGGTAATTTTTATTTGCCTGTAACAATGCCAATGTAATTGATATTTTAACTGAAAATTAGAGCTTCCAAAATTGGAGGCTCTTTTTTTTAACCTTATGTAAAATAGGTGGTTGACATGAGGTAAAGGAAAGAACCGACGTTTTATTTTAGCAAGTCAATAAAAATATGTAAGTTTGCAACTGAAAACTATTTATACAAACAAAAATATTTTAAACAATGAATGATATAAATTGGTCAGGCCTACCTTTTGGCTATTACAAAACAGACTGGAATGTACGTTGCTATTACCATAATGGTAAATGGGGTGAATTAGAATTTACTCAATCAGAAGAAATAACAATGCATATGGCTGCAACTTGTCTTCATTATGGACAAGAAGCTTTTGAAGGGATGAAAGCATTCCGTGGTGTTGATGGTAAAATTCGTTTATTCCGTCCTTATGAAAATGCAAAACGTATGTATCGTACTGCAGAAGGAATTATGATGGCACCAGTACCAGAAGAATTATTTGTAAAGGCTTGTATTGAAGTTGTTAAAAGAAACGAAAGATTTGTTCCACCAGCAGGTTCTGGAGCATCTTTATATCTTCGTCCATTATTAATTGGAACAGGAGCAGAAGTTGGAGTTAAACCAGCAGATGAATACTTATTTGTTGTATTTGCAGGTCCAGTTGGTCCTTACTTTAAAGAAGGATTCAAACCAGTTAAATTCCAAATTGTAGAAGATTATGACCGTGCAGCTCCACTTGGAACAGGTACATTTAAAGTTGGTGGTAACTATGCTGCTTCTTTGAAATCAGGACAAAGAGCTCATGATGAAGGATTCTCAAATTGTATTTACTTGGATGCTATCCACAAAAAATATATTGATGAAGCAGGTGCAGCTAACTTCTTTGGAATAAAGAACAATACATACTGTACTCCAAAATCATCATCAATCCTTCCTTCAATTACCAATATGTCACTTCGTCAATTGGCAGCTGATATGGGAATGAAAGTTGAAGAAAGACCTATTGAAGTTGAAGAACTTTCAACATTTGAAGAAGTTGCAGCATGTGGAACAGCAGCAGTTGTTTCTCCTATTTGCCAAATAGAAGATAGAGGAACAAAGAAACTATATAACTATGGTACTGAAGCTGGTCCTGTTTGTACTAAACTTTATGAAACATTAAAGGGAATACAAGAAGGAAAATTAGAAGATAAACATAATTGGAATTTAGTTGTTGAATAGTAATCTATTATTATAGATTTAACTCTACAATTAGATTTTCATTTCTAATATCAAAAGACCAAGAATAATAATCTTGGTCTTTTTTTGTTTTCTTCTTTATCTTATTTGAAGTTTTTCTATACCTTTGTACAATGAAAAAGTTTCTTGTAATTCAAACAGCTTCCATTGGGGATGTAGTCCTTGCAACTTCTTTGTTGGAGGAATTACACTACAATTATCCAAAAGAAAAAATAGATATACTTGTAAAAAAAGGCAATGAATCTCTTTTTGACCAGCATCCTTTTGTTGGTAAGATTTGGATATGGAATAAAAAAGAGAATAAGTATAAAAATCTGATAAAGATAATTAAAGATATTCGTAAGTCTGATTACGAATTTGTAATCAATATTAATCGATTCTTTTCTTCAGGATTAGTTACTGCATTGTCTGATGCTCATATTAAAATTGGATTTAAGAAAAATCCTTTGTCCTATTTCTTTGACACTAAAATTGAGCATAAGATTAGCAAAAGAAAACATATTCACGAAATTGAACGTAATTTTAATCTTATTGCTGAAATATGCGAAGATGATGAATCCGAAGTATTATCACCTAAACTTTATCCAACACCTCAATCTGCTGAAAAAGTAAAACAGTATAAGGATAAAACATACTACACAGTAAGTCCTTCATCTCTTTGGTTTACAAAACAATTTCATACTCAGGGTTGGATTGAACTTCTAAAACATATTCCACAAGATAATGCTATTTATCTGCTTGGTTCCAAGTCCGATATTGAACTTTGCAATGAAATTAAAAAAGCTGTAAATCATCCTCTTTGTCATAATCTGGCAGGAAAACTGACTTTTCTTGAGTCTGTTTCGCTAATGGATAATGCAAAGATGAATTTTACCAACGATTCAGCACCAATGCATTTTTGTTCATCAGTAAATGCTCCAACAACTTCAATCTTCTGTTCCACAGTTCCAGCTTTTGGATTTACTCCACTAAGCACTGACTCAAAAATAATTCAAACAAAAGAACATCTAACTTGTCGTCCTTGTGGATTGCATGGACATAAGAAATGTCCAAAAGGTCATTTCAAATGCTCAACAACAATTAGTATTAAAGAACTGGTTCATAGATTATGACATTAGATATAATTTTCTATATAATTGGTGCAATATGCATAATAGTTGGTTTTCTTGGTTGTGTTTTACCAATACTGCCTGGTTTGCCAATAAGTTATATAGGTATTCTTCTTTTGCATTTTACCTCTAAAGTTGATTATTCATTGGCTTTTCTTATTGGTTGGGCAATTGTTGTAATCATTGTTCAAATATTAGATTATTTTGTGCCGATTTGGGGAACTAAAAAATTTGGTGGAAGCAAAGCAGGAACATGGGGTAGTGGCATTGGCTTGTTTTTAGGAATGTTTCTTTCTCCTTGGGGAGTAATTTTGGGACCATTTGTAGGAGCTGTTGTTGGTGAATTAATCTCTGGAAAAGAATTTTTCCTTGCTCTTAGAGCAGGATTTGGTTCTTTTATTGGCTTTCTTGTTGGAACAATAATGAAACTAATTGTTGCCTTTGTTTTAGGTTTCTTCTTCTTTAAGGAACTGTTTATTGCAATATTCTAATCTCTTTTATTTAGAATTACATTTTCTCTTCTAATCTTTTAAGGCTTTATTACGTAAATTTTAATCCTGTTAATTTTTACGGAAATAAGATATAAAACTTTTTATATCAAGAAAAAACTTATTTATATCAAGAATAAATTCAGTAAGGTGGCAGGATACTATAAGTAAGGTGGCAGGTTACTTGAGTAAGGTGGCAGGATACATAGTGTAAGGTGGCAGGATACATAGTGCAAGGTGGCAGGATGCAAAAATTAATCTTGATCTTTTTTAATTATAATAAGGCTTTGATAAACTTATATCAATTAAAAAGAAATTTAACTCAAATTTTTATTGATAAATAAGCAAGAGAATAATCATAAAACAAAGAAAAAGAGGCTGCATTGAAACAATTCTTGTTCATTATCAAAAAAAATCTTCTTTGGTAGATAAGACTTATAATTATTTCACGCCTTCAGGGTTTTATTTGCATGTTCTAATTATATGTACAGAAAAGGAAACCAACACAATGGATGTGTTCTAATTTTTATAATAAATTCAAAATAAGGTGCATAATTAATTATTTATTTTGTACATTTGCCACATTAGATATTCTTAAAATTGTATTAGTGATTTAGTGGAGTCTATTAAAGTAAAGGTAATTTAATGTCAGCCTACTACTCCTACAGCTTTAATATATTCAAGTAATATAAATAGAGGGGACAATAAAAGCATAAATATAATATGCAATTAAAATATCAATAATATGAAAAATATAATTTTCTCTGTAATAGCGACAATACTATCGCTTACAGCAATAGGACAAAATCCTCAATATTATAATAGCTGGATGTTTCCTGAGGTTGTAAATCAAGGGTGCATTTCAATCCCCTTATCATTATCTGATTATATTGGTCATACATGTGGTGCTGGTGAATTATTAAATGTATATGCATATGCTCAACCTTATGTTGCTGATTCTATAATTTCCATAAAAGGAATTGCTATTTTGGGTGTTTGGGGTACAAATCCTGACACCAAATTTGAATTTTATTTTCAAATAAGAGATTCAAGTCTAAATAATATATTGGCACAAGTTAGATATGATACAATACCTTTTTCTTTTTCAGCAACTTCTACTTGGAGTATTCAGAATCGGTATGCAGAAGTATTATTTGACAGTTCTATTTTTATTAATGCAAATAAGTTTTATACTGTTATGACATTGCGAGAAATGAATTCCCTCCCATTTTTCTTTTCTTCGGAAATTATGGCTTTTGGTTTATTATCAGATAAATGCACAGTAACAGAACATCCTAAATGCTTAATGAATAATATACAATGGGTGGAATTAATTGATCCTAATACTCATCAACCACCAGCAGCACTAACTATTTTCCCAATTCTTGACACATTAACCTATCCACAGGATACATTTGGATTATCAAAAATTAATTCTGATGTAGAGATAAACATTTATCCTAACCCAGCTGAAAATGAATTAAATGTTTCTTCTTCAATCGTAATAACAAAGGTTGAAATCTTGAATATTCTTGGACAGGTTGTTTTCACAAAAGAATTAAAATCTAAAAACACAAAGATAAACATCTCTATCCTTCCAAAAGGTAACTATATAACCAAAATCCACACTGAAAAGGGAGTTAAAACAGAGAAAATCCTGATTCAGTAATAAAGATTTATTAAATGGAAAAATAAAAAAAGTATTGTGTAAGATTTGCACA
>DIOL01000017.1:14257-43209 GCA_002423895.1 Bacteroidales bacterium UBA5515
CAAATTATAAGACAATGAAAAAAGTTATTTTATATATCAGAGTATTTGCCATAATATTATTTAGTGGCATTGGCATAAAAGCAATAGGACAAGATCCACAATATTTTGATAGCTGGATGTTTAATGAGGTTGTAAATCAAGGATGCATTTCAATACCTGTATCAGAAAGTGATGTATTTGCACATGCATGTAATTTTGGCCCTTTAGTAAATGTATATGCATATGCTCAACCTTATTTTACTGACTCGATAATTTCTATAAAAGGAATTGCTATTGTTGGTGCTTGGTTTACAAATCCTGATACCAAAAATGCATTTTATTTTCAAATAAGAGATTCAAGTCTAAATAACATATTGGCAGAAATAAGATATGACACAATCCCTTTTCCCTTTTCACCAACACCTACTTGGAATATTCATAATCAGTTTGCAGAAGTATTATTTGACAGTTCAATTTTTATTAATGCAAATAAATTTTATACTGTTATGACATTACAAGAAGCAAATTCGGTCGCTCCAACTATCTTTTGGTCACACGTTATGACTTTTGGTTTATTGCCAGATAAATGCACAGTAACAGAATATCCTAAATGTCTAACGAATGTTCAATGGGAGATATTAATTGATCATAATACGCATCAGCCACCATTAGGACTTGCTCTTTTCCCAATTCTTGACACATTAACTTATCCTCAAGATTCTCTTGGATTATCAAAGGTTAATTCTGATGTTGAGATTAATATTTATCCTAACCCAACAGAAAATGAATTAAATATTTCTTCTTCTGTTGAAATAACTAAGATTGAAATATTAAATATTCTTGGACAGGTTGTTTACACAAATGAAATGAAGTCTAAAAATACTAAAATAGACATCTCCAATCTTCCAAAAGGTAACTATATAGCAAAAATCCACACTGAAAAGGGAGTTAAAACAGAGAAAATCCTGATTCAGTAATAAAGATTTATTAAAAGGAAAAATGCAAAAAGTATTGTGTAAGATTTGCACAGGAAACAAATTATAAGACAATGAAAAAAGTTATTTTATATATCAGAGTATTTGCCATAATATTATTTAGTGGCATTGGCATAACAGCAATAGGACAAGTTCCCCAATATTATGATAGTTGGATGTTTAATGAGGTTATAAATCAAGGATGTATTTCATTACCATTATCTCACGAAGAAGCATTACATAAAACAGTTGGCATTTGTAATTTATTAAATGGTGATGCATATGCACAACCTTATTTTACGGACTCAATAATTTCAATAAAAGGAATAGCTATTTTGGGCTCATGGTTTATAGATCCTGACGATAAAGAAGAATTATATTTACAAATTAGAGATTCAAGTTTAAATAATATATTTGCACAAATAAGATATGATACAATTCCATTTCCTGTATCAACAACACCCCCTTGGAATGCTAATTGTAATTCGTTTAAAGAATTATTATTTGACAGTTCAATTTTTATTAATGCAAATAAATTTTATACTGTTATGACTTCATCAAGTTCATTTGACTCTTTTACTGGGGTTATTAGTTTCATTTTTTTGACAGATTCTTGCAAAGTAACAGAAAAACCTAAATGGTATACAAATGGGCAATGGACTGAAATCACAGTTCCTAATTTTAATCAGCCACCATTAGGACTTGCACTTTTCCCAATTCTTGATACATTAACTTATCCGGAACAAAATGATATTTCAGTAATTAATTCTGAAGTGGAGATAAACATTTATCCTAATCCTGCAAAAAATGAATTAAATGTTTCTTCTTCAATTGAAATTGCAAAGATTGAAATTTTAAATATTCTTGGACAATTAGTTTTCACAAAAGAATTAAAATCTAAAAACACAAAGATAAACATCTCTATCCTTCCAAAAGGTAATTATATAGCCAAAATTCATACTACAAAAGGAGTTAGAACAACTAAATTTGTGGTTAAATAGTATATTGACTATTATACTTATTAGTAAGTAATGCTTTCTTTATGATTATTTGCCTATAAAATTTATATCTATAACCTTAAACAAAGAAAAAGCCTTCCATTTTTATGTAAAGGAAGGCTTTTATCTTTAAAAGAACTTGATTAATTTCTAATATTTATGTTGGTCTCCTTGCATTTCTTCCTTCGTTATTGATACCTTGTCCATTTTTCTCCATGCGTAGAAAATATAAGCTAAAACAAATGGAATAATTAGAGAAACAATTGATATTACCCTTAGAGTAAACAGGCTTGATGAGGAATTGTAAATTGTCAGTGAGGATTGAGGGTTGAAAGTTGAAGGATAATAAGCTGTATTATTATAACCTGCATTCAGGAATAAACTAAGCACTGCCAAAACTGTTCCAATTCCTGCAAACCAGATTCCTTTTTTGAACATTGTTTTTGCGAACATTGTTTTTATTAATCCATATAAAACCAGTATTACTCCAGTTAATAAAAGTCCTGAAATCACTGGCATTTCAATCAGGTTATTAAAGTATTTATATTCCTGCATTGAAACAATTCCTGTTTGCTTGTCAACTGCAAAACCATCTGAAAGTAAAGTAACAGCTAAGAATGTTACAAACAAAACAACAAACATTGTTCCGCAAAGTTTTAGAGTTTTCTTTGCTCTTTCTTGAATGGTTTGGTCGTTGATATTATTAATAAAATATAGCAAGCCCAAAGTGCGTGAAAGAAACAAAACAACCAATCCAAGCAAAAGGTTACGAGGATTTGCAAGAGCTTCCAATCCATGAAGAGGGTTAGTCCATTGTGAAATTACAGGCATAAATGGGTTAGTAATGTTTTCTTTATTTACAACAAATTCACTTCCTGTAAAGAAAGTGCCAACAGCAACTCCCAAAAGAAAAGTTCCCAAAAAACCATTAATTAAAAGGAATGTATTATAAGTTTTTTCGCCTAAAAAATTATTCTCTTTCTTTCTGAATTCAAAACTTACAGCTTGAATAATAAAACAAAAAAGAATTATCATCCAAACCCAGTAAGCACCACCAAAGGAAGTGGAATAGAAAAGAGGGAAGGCAGCAAAGAAAGCTCCTCCAAAAGTAACTAAGGTTGTAAATGTAAACTCCCATTTTCTTCCAATGGAATTTACCATCATTGTTTTCTCTATTTCAGTTTTACCTAATTGAGGAATTAGCGTTTGTCCTCCCTGAACAAAAAGAAGAAAAACTAAAATTGCTCCAAGTAGAGAAATAATAAACCACCAGTATTGTATGAAAAAATTGTAATCCATAATATTTAAGTTTTAAAATCCTTTTTTAATTTGCTTAAACATAATGCTGAGTTCAGCAATCAGCAAAACAGTGAATAAAACACAGAATATAATAAATGTTGTTGCAACTGAACTTGAACTTAAAGCAGAAATGGCAGCAGAGGTTGGCATAAGATCTTGAATTACCCAAGGTTGACGTCCCATTTCAGCCACAATCCATCCACTTTGAGAAACCATATAGGCAAGAGGAATACATAAAATACATAACCACAAGAACCATTTATAGTTTTCAAAAGGTTTCTTTTTGCCAATCAAATAGGTAATAACAATAAACATTAGAATAAAGAATGAACCAAAAATCACCATAAATCTGAATGCATAGAAAGTAATTGCAACATTTGGAATAAGTTCCGATTCATCTTTAATAAAACCATAACCAAAGTTTGAGTAATTATCATTCAGGATTCTTAATTGCTTTTGAGTTTCATATTCATTTCCAGCTTTCTTAGCTTTTTTGTAATCGGCCAATGCTTGAATTGCTTTCTTGCCGCTTTCCATTTTTTCTTTTGCAGAAAGTTCTTTAGAACCATCTTGAGTAGGATATCCTCCATTTAACAGATCTGTAATTCCAGGAACATAGGCATTTATATCTCTATATGATAAGAAAGAAAGAGCATAAGGAATGCCAATATTAAAATAGGAAGGATTTTCAATATCTTGCATTGCTTTTTCATGTGGTTTCAATATGCCAAATGCAACAAGTGGAGCTTGAGTTTGACCTTTATACAAACCTTCCATTGCAGCAAGTTTCATTGGTTGTTTTTGTGCAACTTGATATGCAGAACCATCACCAGTATAAATTGTTAAAGCAATACCTGCCAATCCAACTATAGCAGCAATCTTAATGCTTTTTTTAGCAAATTCAATATGTTGTTTCTTTAACAGGAACCAGGCACTGACTCCAATACAGGCAGCTGAGCCGACAACCCAGCAAGAAGTAACTGTATGGAAAAACTTATTAATTGCAATAGGGGATAGAGCTACTGCCCAAAAATCTGTCATCTCATTTCTAACAGTATCAGGATTAAAACTCATTCCAGTTGGGAACTGCATCCATGCATTAGCAATTAATATCCAAAGAGCAGAAATTGAAGCTCCAAAAACAGTAAGCCAAGTTGATGCTAAGTGAAATCCTTTGCTAACTTTGTTCCATCCAAAAAACATAATAGCAATGAAAGTGGCTTCCATAAAGAATGCCAGAATTCCTTCAATTGCAAGTGGCGCTCCAAAAATATCACCAACAAACCAAGAATAGTTTGACCAGTTTGTTCCAAATTGAAATTCAAGAATTAAACCTGTTGCAACACCTATTGCAAAGTTAACTCCAAATAGTCGCATCCAAAACTTAGTAATTGTTTTCCACTGTTCATTCTTTGTGCGATAATAGATTGTCTCCATTACTCCAATAATAATTCCCAGACCCAAAGTCAAAGGAACAAAGAGCCAATGATATATTGCCGTTAGTGCAAACTGAGCCCTTGACCAAAGTACTAAATCTTCCATAAATTAAAGTTTTAATTATTAATTGTTCTCTTTTCCATTTCATTAACAATATATTCTGACTTTTCTTCCTTAGTGTCTCCTTTTGAAGAGAGAAAATTAGGGAAGAAAAAGACTTTCAATATTGCAAACATTATAAATAATTTAATAAGAATAATTATCCAAAGAGTTTTACCCAAGGTCATTGAGCGAAACCCTTCATAATAGAATAAAAATACTTTCTTAAATACATTCATAAGTAATTTTAATGTAATTTATCTTATTTTGATTGTTTCTCCCTCCAAAGTTATTTTGAAGATTGAAGAGGCTTGAGAAGATTCTTTATCTTGCTCAACTTCTGCAATAAAATCAACGCCATTTTTTATTTCATTGCTTATTTCTTTAAAGCTTTTTGGAGAAGGTTGATTTGAAATGTTGGCAGAAGTGCTTACTACAGGTTTTTTGAAATTTCGTATTAGTTCCTGACAGTATTTGTGTTTGGGAATTCTTATCCCAATTGTCTCGTCTTGAGAAAGAAGAGAAGGAAGGTTTTTTGACTTTGGATAAATAATGGTTAGGGGTGTTTCGAATTCATTCAATAACGATAAGGCTTGAGAGGGAAGAAATTCAATGTATTTCTCTAACATTTCAATATTACTTACTAAAATAATTAGATTTTTACTTGAATCTCTTCCTTTGAGAGAAATGATTTTCTCTATAGCCTTTATGTTTGTGGCATCGCATCCTAAACCCCAAATTGTATCTGTGGGGTAAAGAATAATCCCTCCATTATTTAAAATTTCTATCTCTTTCAATAGGTTTTTTGTGTTTTTTAATAGAAAATAGATATTGATGATTTTATTTATTGCATTAAGAAATTAATATCATCTTTCAATGTATATTCTTTTGCTTCTCTATCTCCTCTGAAAACTTTCATCTTATTGTTTCTTCCAATAAGTTTTAAGTTTCCTTTTTCTAAAGAAAGAGCAGTTGCTTCTCTAATTCCAGCAACCCAAACATTAGGTTCAATTTTAATAAATTCTCCCAATCTATCATCTCTTGTTTCTCCACCATGTTTTGGATCAAAGAAATCAGTGTAGTGAGGATTTATTTGGAAAGGAACCAAGTTCATGCAGTTAAAGCTTTTTGGCTCAATAATTGGCATGTCGTTGGTTGTTTTAATGGTAGGACCTGCAATATTGCTTCCTGCACTCCATCCCATATAAGGCATACCTTTTTTAGCTCTATTAGCAATAGCTTTCATTATTTTGTTTTGGTAAAGCTCATAAGCCAAATGGAATGTGTTTCCTCCACCAACAGCAATACATTTTGCATTTTTTACAGCTTCTTCAGGATCTTTTTCCTTGTGAATACTATATAGGTTTAACCCTAAAGTTTTAAATACTTTCTTAACTTTTTGCTCATAAACATCATATCCCATTGACACTCCAGCATAAGGGATAAATAAAACATCCTTAACATTATGTCTTAAGCAAAAGTCTTTAATTAAATCTTGACACCATCCAAGATATTCTTCTCCAGCATTAGTTGAATTACTAATTAATAAAAG
Organism: Bacteroidales bacterium UBA5515; assembly: GCA_002423895.1. Taxonomy (GTDB): domain Bacteria; phylum Bacteroidota; class Bacteroidia; order Bacteroidales; family P3; genus UBA10566. Next base: position 20,596 of record DIOL01000017.1, read on the forward strand.
ATTTCGTTTCATAAATAAATAAGTATATTATAGTTTTAAAATGATTGAATTGCAGTACTAATGCCAACTATAACCATTATAATAATAAAAATGATATAAAGACATATTCCAACTATGGTAGCAATTCCCATAAATTTCATTAATGAAGCAAGTTTTTTAGTTCCTTTTTCTACTTCTGTTTGATTGTTTTGAGTGATTCCAAATTTAGTATAATTTGAAGATTGGATAATTAATCTTCCTCCAATAAAGTAGAGAATTGAACAAGCAAAGAAAACAATAAAAGAAATAATATTTACGTAACTTCCCCAATATAATTCCAATGCGGATGTAAGTGTATCTAATAATAAGTATAAGAAAGATAAGATAAACATAAATGCTGCTCCAACATAAGCAAGTATTCCGAAAAACATACCCCATTTACAATAAGCCAAAAGATGATTTTTAATTTCTTGATTAATGATTAATTCTTCTTGTTCTTGAGGAACTTCTTTTTCAATTGTAATTTCTTCCATAATATTTATATTTTAAGGTTAATACTTCGCAAAGGTATATATTTTTTTTGTACTTTCGCACAATTAAAATAACGTTTTTACAATAAATGCACTTTATAAATCCATTTTATCTTTTTGGTCTATTGGCGATAGCAATTCCAATAATTATACATCTTTTTAATTTTCGCCGATTTAAGAAGGTTTTCTTCACCAATGTCAGGTTTCTTAAGGAAGTTGAGATAAGCACAAAAAAACAAAATAAGATTAGAAACAGGCTTCTCCTTTTTACTCGTATTCTTTCAATTATTCTTTTAGTTCTCTTGTTTGCTCAACCTTTTTTCCCAAATAAGGAAGAAAAGCTTGTTGAAAAAGGACTTAATGCAGTTGTAGTTGTTGTGGATAATAGTTTTTCCATGCAAAATCAAGGTCGACAAGGAAGACTATTGGATGAAGCAAAGCAAAATGCAAAGGATATTATTGAGCAATATAACAGTAATGATTTGTTCTTGTTGTTGACAATGGACTTGGAGGGAAGGCATCAACAGTTTGTTAGTAAGGATAAGTTTATTGAACTTTTGAATCAGGTGGAAATATCTCCTTCTTCACAGTTTAATTCAAAATTGATTTCTCGTTCCTTAGATTTATTGAACACCAAACATGGATTTAATAAAAGAATGTTTTTTATTTCTGATTTTCAAGCTCCAAGTTTTGATGTATCAAATTTTCCTGAGGACAGCTTAATAAAAACTCTTTTGGTTCCTTTAAATGCAAATAATATTGATAATATTTATGTTGATTCACTTTCATTTGTTGATCCAATATTCCAAGTAGGACAAAATATTTCGTTAAATGTTCGTATTGTAAATAAATCGGAAAAGAAGGCAGAGAAAGTTTCTGTTAAGCTTTTCCTAAATAATAAGCAGTTTTCAGTTTCAAGTGTTGATATTGATAAAAATCAATCACAGATTGTTAAATTAAACTTTACTCTTAAAGAACATGGCATTCAACATGGGCGAGTTTCAATAATTGACAATCCAATAACTTTTGACGATGATTTTTTCTTTACTCTTCAAACAAGTCCTAAGTTAGAAATTCTTTCAATCAATTCAAATAATCCAAATCCATATTTATCTCGTTTGTTCTCCAATAATAATGAAATTGAAATTAAAAACATGAGCGAGAAAACAATTGACTTCAATGATTTTGACAATTATCCATTTATTATTTTGAATGAACTAAGCGAATTCTCATCAGGTTTGGTTTCTGAAATAAAGCGTTTTAGAGAACAGGGTGGAGATATTCTTATTATTCCTTCAGAAAATATGAATTTACCTTCTTTCCAAAATGCTATGCGAACTCTTGGTATTCCATATTTTGCTGAACTTGTTAAAAAACAAAATAAGGTTTCAATAATCAATCAACACAACAAGTTATACAAAGGAGTGTTTAGTCAATCGGTTGAAAATATTGAAATGCCAACAGCCAAACAATACTATAAACTATCTTCCACTTCTCAAACTGCAAGAGAATCAATTATGAAGCTTCAAAGCCAAGATGATTTTTTATTGGTTAGTCAGGAAAGCAATAGTAAGGCATATGTGTTTGCAACAAATTTAACTGAAGATTATACCGATTTTGTTAAACAGTCACTTTTTGTACCAACAATTTGGAATATGGCCTTATTTAGTCAAGTTATTCCTTTGCCTTATTATTTCTTTGAAGATAATATTCAAATTGATATATCCAAACTCAAAGACAGCAAAAAAATTAATGTTGCAGAAATAGTATCAACCGATAAGAAAGTCTCTTTTATTCCTGAGTTAAGGAAAAGCAATAGAATGAAAAGTTTGGTAATACATAATCAAACCAACAGGGCAGGGAACTATAATATTGAGCAGGAAAAAGAAGTTTTTGGTGGATTATCTCTCAACTATAGCAGGATGGAGTCTAATTTAAGTTTTATGGATGGAAAGAATATAAATTCGGAACTTAAAAAACACTCTTTAGGATCTTATGATATATTAGATACAAAAAAACAAGTAATTAGCTCTTATTTCAAAAAAACCAAGAATGGGAATAATGTTTCAATTATTTTACTAATTTTGCTTTTGTTAAGTGTTAGTTTAGAGACATATTTATTGTTTAAAAAGAATTAATTATACTGATGAAAACAAGTTTTAGCAAGGAGTTTTTTGAGCTTTTAAGAGATTTGCGTTTGAATAATAACAGAGATTGGTATTTGCTAAATAAGCAAAGAGTTATTGATGCAAGAAAAGAGATGGAGGATTTTGTCAATTTATTAATTCCTCAAGTTAGAAAGTTTGATAATAATATTGATATTATTGATGCAAAGGATACAATGTATAGACAAAATAGGGATATTAGATTTTCTCCAGATAAATCACCTTATAAAACTTATATTTCTTCTGTGATTTTTTATGGAAACAAAAGATTGGGAGGTAATATTCCTTGCTATTATTTACATTTGGAAGATGGCTCTGGAATGATTGCTGGAGGTATTCATGCACCAGAGGCTTATACTTTGAAGAAAATTAGAGAAGAGATTTTTTATAATGTTGATGAGTTTAAATCTATAATAACCAATAAAGAGTTTCTTAAATATTTTGCCACTATAAATTCTGAAGAGAGATTAAAAACTGCTCCAAAAGGTTTTCCTAAAGATTGGAAAGATATTGATTTGTTAAGAAATAAAGAATATTGCCCTGCTTTCTTTTTCTCTATTGAAAAAGCAATGGAAGAAGGTTTTTTAGATTATGTATTAGATGCTTACAAGTCAATGAAAGATTTGAATGAATTTCTTTTTAGAGCTTTAGCCTGATTATTAATTAATAATTTATTGATATATGAAAAAAATAATTCTATTTTTAGGATTGACATTTTGTGTCTCAATCCTTTCATTTTCTCAAGATGATGTAAAGAAAAGTGCTGTGACTGCTGCAAACAGTGCAGCAGACAAAGTCTCAAAAATTGTTATTGATACAACAAATAAACCTAAATCATGGACACTGAAAAATAACTTAACTTTAAATGCAGAACAAAGTACTTTTGAAAATTGGGAGCAAGGTGGAGTTGGAAGTGTGTCTTTTTCTGCGTTTTTTAAAGGATTCTATAACTATAGCAAACGTAACGTTAACTGGGATAACTCAGTTGAATTAAGTTATGGTAAAATGCGTCAAGATAATAATGGAAAAGGAATTTTTGACTCAGGAAACAAATTCAGGAAAAACGAAGATAAGATAGAACTTAACTCCATTTTTGGATACAAGGCTTTTAAATGTTGGAACTATTCAGCACTTGTTAACTTCAAATCGCAGTTTGATGATGGTTTTAAGAATGATACTATTTTAGTTTCGTCTTTTCTTTCTCCTGCCTACTTAATTACTTCAATAGGGTTGGAATATAAACCAAGACCTTATCTTTCATTACTTATTTCACCAATTACGGGAAGAACAACATTTGTGTTAAATAAAGATTTAATTACAGAAGGAAATGCTTTTGGTATTATTCCTGGAGATCATTTCAATTTTGCTTTTGGTTCCTATGTTAAAATATTTTTTGAAAAGGAAGTAGCTAAGAATGTTCATGTGCTTTCAAAATTAGAATTCTTTAGTGATTATAATAAAGAATCTGTTTTTTACAGAAATACTGATATCAATTTTGAAACTTTTGTTACGTTGAAGGTTAACAAATATTTGTCAGCTTTTGTAAATATTCAATTAGCATATAACAACGATTTTAATTCAAACTTGCAATTTAAGGAAAGATTTGGATTGTCTATTCCTTTAAGTTTTTAGTTATCTATCGAAGATATTCATTTGAACTGGGTCAAAAAGACCTAATTGGTTTTCAGCCTCAGGAGCAATTTCAGGCAAATTTTCCTGCAAATAAGTTCTTAAAATACGCTTAATTGCAACAGTTTGTCCAATATTGTTTATTGCACAATAGCGAAGCAAAAGCTTTTCATCAGAGCTTGAAAGCATTATCTTATGAGGGGAGTGTTTATGTTTTTTATTTTTCATTTCTTGCCATTATGCTTACAAAAGTATTAATTTTGCAAAAGATAGAGAAGCAATACAAAAAGATTTATTAACAAATAATAGTTGATATTATGGACTTATACAAAAGACTAAAAGACAATAGAGATAATTTTTTCCTAATTGCAGGTCCTTGCGTTATTGAAAACAAGGAAATGCCATTTGAAATTGCTGAAAAACTTATTGAAATTACTAATAAATACAATATCCCATTTGTTTTTAAGGCTTCTTATCGTAAGGCAAATCGTTCAAGTATTGATTCTTTTTCAGGTATTGGTGATATTGAAGGATTGGAAGTGTTGAAAAAGGTTAAAGAAAAGTATAATATTCCAGTTATAACAGATATTCATTCAAAAGAAGAGGCTACATTGGCAGCTGATTATGTTGATATTTTACAAATTCCTGCCTTCCTTTGTCGTCAAACTGACATTCTTTTGGCTGCTGCAGACACAAAAAAGATTGTGAATGTAAAAAAAGGACAGTTTCTTTCTGCCGATTCAATGAAATATGTTGTTGAAAAGATTAAAAGAGAGGGAAATAGTCAAATTATGCTTACCGATAGGGGTACAATGTTTGGTTATCAGGATTTAGTGGTTGATTTTCGCTCAATTCCAACCATGCAAGAAAATAATGTACCAGTAATTATGGATATTACTCACTCTCTTCAGCAACCAAATCAAGCAAGTGGTGTTACTGGTGGTCAGCCAAAAATGATAGAAACCATTGCTAAGGCTGCAATTGCTGTTGGAGCAGATGGTCTTTTTATGGAAACACATCCAAATCCTAAAGAGGCTAAGAGTGATGGTGCAAATATGCTTTCTCTAAATTTGGTTTCCGATTTAATGGAGAAATTAGTTAAAATAAAAAAGGCAATTATCTAAAATCCTATTCAGAAAATAAAACAAGGATTCAGTAAATTAGAATAAGGATTCAGTAAAATAGAATAAGGTTTTAATTTACTGAAATAAGGAGTTAGAAAAATAGAATAAGGATTTAATCTCACAAAAAAACATTAATCATATTAAAAAATATAAGCCGACTTTTTTGAAAAAGTCGGCTTATATTTTTATTTATCCTTGATATATTTTTAATTATATCAAGCTTTTTTTTTGCCATGCTTTATTTATTTTTTTGCAAGAGTTTTTAGATTGATATAAGGAGAGAAGCTATAATCCCAATATTCCACAGCAACATGATTAATTGGATATGGAGGAACAGGAAGAAAATACTCTTCATTGAAGTATGTTACTTTTGCTTTTCTAATACTGTTTTCTTCCCATTTTTCATCACACCAATTCATATTATATTTAACTGAATCAAAAACTTCAATCAGATCTTGATGATTTGAAAAAGAACTTTCATCAAGATTCCCGGTATAACTGTATCCTGAAAATAAAGTATTGGCTTCATTAGATAGATTTCTGTAAACAGAAAGAACATTATCAACATTAGTATTTAAAGCATACATGTCCCCATAGTGGTATTCGCATGCAAAAACTATATTATTACTTGTTTGAAGTTTGATATATTTTATCGAGTCCTTTGATAAATATACATAATTATGAATTAAATTATTCTCATAGTAAGTTTCATTTGATTCGATTAGTTTATAATCTTTTAATAAGATATATCCATTTACTTTGATGTAAGAATCTCCAACATAGTTTTTTATGTTTTGAAAACTTATGCTTTTATTTATTGGTTTTAAATCAGTGTTATCGCTATCTCTTTCACAAGAATAGAAAAAGAATATCCCTATAATTGCAGATAAAATTAATAATAGTTTTTTCATATTCTCAAATTATTTATGTTTAATGATTTTCTTGTTTAAATTATTGATTTTCCATTTAAAGATATTTAGAAATTGTTTATTCAAAAAAAGGAGAGATATGATATTCTCTCCTTTTTATCTATATTAATGAAACTTCTATCTTTACCTCATGACTTCAATCGAGCCATTAAATTCTACATTTTTAGTAGGACCACGTCCAACGAATTTGTAGAAGTAGGTTCCTGCTGGAGAGCTTGTTTTGTTTGGATCCCAAGCTTCATCATCAGATCTAACATCTTGTATGTAGAATATACGTTTACCATTTCTGTTGTAAATTACCAATTCATTGTCTGGGAATGCTTGACCATCAACAAGATTTCTAATAATAAACACATCGTTAATTCCATCTCCATTAGGACTGACTAAGCTAGGGAACATTAAGCTGTCGTTTATAATTGAAATAACTTTAGTGATTGTGTCGTGGCATTCGTATAAGATTCCACTTGGTCCGTTATTTACTGTATATGCATCAAGAGTAATTAAGTAATCACCAACAACATTTGCTCCAGGATAAGGTCTCCAAGTATAGCTTGGTTCCAATCCAAAGATATTTTCTCTCAATGGGCTGGTTTTAGCAGCTTGAATTTTCCACAAATATTGATTTGTAACATCATAAGGAGTTGTTTGATTTAGGAAGTTTACAGTAGGATTAGTTGAAGAAGGATTTGTAGGTTGCCATCCAAAATCAGCAGTAGGAGATTTGTAAACATGAATCATTTGAGGTTGTACAATTGAATCAACACATCCATATTGTGTTCTTACTTTTAGTTTAACATCGTAAGTTCCATAAGGGAATGAGAAAGTAGGATTAGGTATACTTGACTTAAGTTGACCAACAGTCCATTCAATACTATCTGCGTTTGTAGAATTGCTGATTAGTTGGAAATTAAATGGTTCACATCCTTCAAGAATTAGTGGGTCAGTATGGAATGCAGCTAAACCAGCTGGCCTAACTTCAATTAGTATGGTATCTTGCCCATAACAACTTATCATACCATTAGTATTAGTTACTTCGGCAATATAAGTCAGAACATCATTTGCATTAGGAGGAGTTGTTATTTGGATTGTTTGAGTTTTTTCACCAGTTGGTTCCCATAGATATTCAGATGCTCCAGGATTTCCTGCATCAAGAACAGTTTCCAATTGTTCACATATTTGAATATCATCACCCAAATCAACTTGAGGAGTACATACAACTTCAAGTTTAGTTACGGTATCCCAAACACATAGGAAGTCATCAATAATATGAACGTCATAATTGTAAGAACCGCAACTGTCAATTGGAGGAGCAAATAGTAGAGATGTATCAGATTTACCAACAATAAATGGCCCATCTATCATAACAGTGTCAATAGGAACTTGGTATTCCCAATCAGCCATTGAGCCTTGAGATAGAGACATATCCCACCAGCAAACCCAACCATTGTCAGCACCCCAATAATCACAAACTCTAATTTTCCATTCTCCATTCAAAGGACAGCCAATTAAGTTGCTGAATCCATTTAAATCTGTTGTTTCCCAACCTGTAGCCATACTTGTTGCTGATTGATTTGGAGTTTGGAAGTATCCAGTAGAGTCAACGATATGAGTAGAGTCAATTGGAGAACCCATGTTATTTCCATTTATAACTCCTCTTTGACCATTCAAAAATTGATTTGAAAAACAATATGTCCAGCAAACACCTACTGTATTAGAAGAATTATTTGGGTCACAACCACTACTTTGGTCTAAAGCTTGACCTAAAAATGCTCCACCAGAATGAGTAAAATGTTTCAAAACTGCACTGGTTCCATTAGGACAAACAACCTCAATACTAAGGTCACCAATAAATGAGTGTTCCATGTTTATACAAATACTTAAAATATCGTCAACACTATTAATTACTGCTCCAGGCATAAATTCAGTAAATGTTACAGGAGATTCATAACATGGAGTAGGGCAGTCAGGCCCGTCAGGAATAAATACAGCACTGTCAAATTTCTGAGTAGCACCACGCTCAAATAGAATAGAGTCAATCTTAATAGTATTATTACCTTCGTATCCAACGTTAAAAGTAAACACTTGCCCCGAACACATATCTGGAATAGGGGAAACTGTTTTAATTGGGTTTTTAGCAATTCTAACACGAGCATCTATTGGGTTTCTACTTCTACAGCCACCATGTAAAGTGTCTAAAATTGTTAATCCTAGATCATAACCTCTAACTTCATCCCATTTATGAGAAGCATGATTATCAAAAAGTATTGTATCATATGACATATCTCCATAATTCCAGCTGAATATACATGTTGAAATATCTTGAGGATATCCATATGCACTGTCTGGGAATACTGGTTTTGCAACAAGTTCAATTGAATCATTTTCGCAAATGTCAATTGCTTTATAGTGAATTAAATTATATCTTACGCTATCAATATATGATGTGTCAGTACAATTACGTATTTGAAAAGGAGTTTTAGTCCCGTCAGGACTGATTTTATTAAAGTATGTATCCAATGCAGCAATAGGATATTGACAATATGCAACACATTCAACTATAGCCTTAAATCCTGATGCAGTGTTAGCTCCATCAGAAATAATATGAACTGTTAAACATCCGCTCGGCTCACTTACATAGGCCATAATAGTTTGTCCAAGTAAATCATTATTTGTGAAAAAAGGAGTATTGCCTGCTGTGCTATGAATAGCACCATTTAGTCCAACTCCAGAAAATATTTCAATTTTATCAGAAGGATCAATATCAAATTGGTCAAACCTAAGAGAAATTCTTGAGTTTGGAGTTGCTGGACAGAATGCTGTCCAATAATTTATACTAGTATCATAATTATTAAATGATCCACCATTATCATACAAAATTGCATCACAAGTGGTTCTTGTCTGCTCATGATAAGTAGAATCAAGCTTGTAAATTGTTTGAGCATTAGATAAATTAGGTACGAGATACCAAATTACTAATAGTAAAATTAAAACTAACTTTTTCATATTGCTACACTATTTTTATTTTACAAATATATAATATTTTTTCTGAATGGAAATAAGTAATGAAAAAAATACTTTTCGATTTCTAAAATCTCATTCAACCATATATACAACTAAAATCAAAAAAAAGTAAGTAGAAGAATGTAAAAAAAATGAAAGATCAATTAAAAACAGAAAAAATACTATCTTTGCAAACTAAACAATATACTCTAAAAAGCTTGATTTTTCTTATGTTTAAAAAGCAAGAATTTTTTTGAAGTAAATCTTATTGATGAATAAAAAATTTCACAGAAAATGAATTATAATGTAGTTAAAGGGACAAGGGATTTTCTTCCCGAGCAAATGAATAAAAGAAATTATATATTCACTACAATAGAGAAAGTATATCAACTACATGGTTTTTCGCAAATTGAAACTCCTGCATTAGAAAATTTGTCAACTCTTATGGGTAAATATGGAGAAGAAGGTGACAGGTTAATTTACAAGGTGCTTAATAGTGGGAATTTTTTAGATAAGGTAGAATTAAATCAAGAATTAGACTACAAAAAACTCACAAATAAAATATCTGAAAAGGGTTTAAGGTATGACTTAACTGTGCCTTTTGCTCGTTTTATTGTAAATAATAGAAATAATATAACTTTCCCATTTAAAAGATATCAAATTCAACCAGTTTGGAGAGCAGACCGTCCTCAAAAAGGAAGATATAGAGAATTTTATCAATGTGATGCAGACATTATTGGAAGTCATTCATTATTAAATGAAGTTGAGCTTTGTGAAATTATTGATGAAGTTTTTTCTTTACTTGGATTGAAAATAGAACTAAAAATAAATAATAGAAAAATTTTAGCTGCTATTGCTGAACTTATTGGAAAGCCAGATAAGATTGTAGATATAACAATTGCAATTGATAAGTTGGATAAGATAGGTTATGATAAAGTAATAGAGGAATTGTTGGAAAGAGGATTAACTAATGAAGATATTGAAAAAATTAATCCAATCCTTAATTTAAAAGGCTCTATTGAAGATAAAATACTTGCTCTGAAAAGACTTTTTATCAATTCTGAAATAGGTCAAAAAGGAATTAGTGAATTAGAAGAAGTTTTTAATAATGTCCAAATTCTTAATCTTAGTTTAGATTTAGACTTTGATATAACTCTTGCAAGAGGATTAAACTACTATACTGGAGCAATTTTTGAAGTTAAATGCAAAGATGTTACAATGGGAAGCATCGTTGGTGGAGGACGCTATGATAATTTAACTGGAATTTTTGGAATGCCCGATGTTAGTGGAGTAGGTATAAGTTTTGGAGCAGACAGAATTTATGATTGTTTAGAAGAGCTTAATCTATTCCCAGATCAAATATCTGCTTCAACTACAATTATCTTTGTGAATTTTGGTGCTAAGGAATCAAAACAATGTCTTAAATATGCAAAGATTTTACGTTCAAAAGGAATTAAAACAGAAATTTACCCTGAAGAAGTAAAGTTACAAAAGCAAATGAAATATGCTAATGACAAGAAAATCCCATTTGTTGCACTTCTTGGTGAAAAAGAAATTGAGGAGGGAGTAATTGTTTTGAAAAATATGATTTCAGGAGAGCAAACTTCTTTAACAATTGAACAGATAACAGATTTACTATACAAATAAATGAAGAGAGAATAATTATTTCTTCTTCTTGGTTTTGTAATTGAGAATGTGAATTGTAACTCCTACAGCAATTGCAATTAATAGTATTTTTAGCCATATTTTATCAGTAAAGAAAATTACGCTTGAAATAATACTTAGCCAAAGCATGCTTATACTTAAAACTTTTATCTTGATTGGTATTGCTTTTTCTTGTTGAAAGTCTTTAATATATTGTCCAAATATTTTATGTTCAATTAACCAATTATGTAGTTTTTTTGAGCTCTTCAGAAAAAGAAAAGAAGAAAGAAGTAAAAATGGAGTAGTTGGTAGTATTGGCAAGAATATTCCTATTATTCCAAATATTAAACTGAGTAAACCAAATAGTTTTAAAATGAATTTTTTCATATTATTCTTGATAGAAAACTCTCTTTACTCTTTGAGAAATTGTTGAGAGAATTTCATAAGGAATAGTATTTAATTCGTTTGCAATATTCCAAATTGGATATTCCTTTGAGAAAATTATCACCATATCATTTTCCCTGCATTCAACTCCACTTAAATCCAACATACACATATCCATACAAACATTTCCTATGATAGGAACAAGATTACCATTTATCCAAACTCTTCCTCTACCGTTTCCTCTTTGGCGACTAAGTCCATCAGCATAACCTATTGGAATAACCCCAATAGTCATTTTCTTCTTTACAACAAATGCTCTTGAGTATCCTACTGTTTCATTTTCTTCTATTTCTCTTTTTAGAATAAGGTGGGTTTTTAAACTGTGAACATATTCCAATTCCTGCTCTTGAGCAGCACTATCTCCAATTCCATACATTCCAATTCCAAGTCTCACCATATCAAATTGAGCTTCTGGGAAACGATTTATTGCAGCAGAATTGGCAATATGTCTAAGAATCTTATAAGGGAAAGCTTTTATTATTTGTTGGCTAAGAGTTTCAAAAGTATTAATTTGTCTTTTAGTAAAATCATCAAAAAGATGATTGTCTGCTCCAGCAAGATGAGAGAAAATACTCTTTATTCTTATAGTGGGATTTTCTTTTAGTAGTTTTATTAAAGGTTTAATGTCCTTCTCTTCCATTCCCAAACGATGCATTCCTGTATCAAGTTTGATATGAATATTTAGTTGTTGAGAGTTTCCTATTATTTCGTATTGACGTTTTTGATCAATGAATTCCTTAAGAATGGAAAGGGAATAAATTTCAGGTTCTAAATTATAATGAAGTAGTTTGTTAAGGTCTTTTGATTGAGCACTCATAACCATAATAGGTAGTTTTATATCATTATGTCTAAGTTCAACTCCTTCATCAGCAAAAGCGACAGCTAAATAATCAGTATGCTGTTTGGAAAGTGATTTAGCTATTTCGTATGAACCAGAGCCATAAGAATGAGCTTTAACCATTGCCATAAGTTTAACATTCTCTTTTAGCTTTTTCTTGAAATAGTTAACATTATGAGCTAATGAAGAAAGATTTATTTCTAATACAGTTTGATGGGTTTTCTTTTCAAAAAGTCTGCTTATTCTTTCAAACTCAAAACTTCTTGCTCCTTTTATAAGTATAATTTGATTATTGAAGTCTTTTAGAGAGAATTCCTTTAAAAAGTCTTGGGTGGTAGAAAATACTCTATTATCTATTGAAAGAAGAGATTTGTATTTTAAGAAGTCTTCTCCAATACCAACGAGAGCGTTTATTTTCCTATCAATCAATAGACTGTTAATTTCTTTATAAAGTTCTTCTTTAAAAGTATAAGATTGAGTGATGTCGGATAGTATAGCAGTTTTTTGAGAATAATCCTTTTGTTGATTAAGAAAGTCAAGGGCAAGAGAAAGTGACATTAAATCGGAACTATAACTATCATTTATAATTAGATTTTGATTAATTCCTTCTTTAATTTCAAGCCTCATTTCCAAAGATTGGAGACAATTAGTCCTTTTTTTGAGAGTATCTATGTCAATGTTAAGAGTTAAACATGCGGCAAAAGCATTTATAGCATTTTCAATACTGGCTTTATCAGTAAAAGGAATAGTGAAAAGAGATTCTTCTCCACTATATATATAATGTATAATAGAATTACTTTTTTGTTTTTCTACTTTTAATATTCTTAGAACAGCATTTTCATTTTTACCCCAAGTTAGAATTTCTTTATTGCTTCCGTTAAGTTTATTTTGAATAATATTATGCACATGAATATTATCCATGCAGTATATTATTGTTTTTGAATCTTTAAAAAGTATTAGTTTCTCTTCAATTTTTTCTTCAATAGAATTAAAGTAAATTTGATGAGCATCCCCTATATTGGTGAAAATTCCTATTTGAGGTTTAATTATTCTTTCTAAAGTTTGCATTTCTCCTTTGTTAGAAATACCAGCTTCAATAATTCCTAAATTATCATCTTTAGTAAGATTCCATAAAGATAAAGCAACTCCAATTTGAGAATTGTAACTTCTTGGACTTTGGCAAACTTTAAGATTGTTACCTATTAGTTGAACAATCCATTCCTTAACAATAGTCTTCCCATTTGAACCTGTTATAGCAATAATTGGAGTTTTGAAGAATTCTCTTTTAAGTCGAGCAAATTCTTGCATTGTTCCAATTGTACTTTCAACCAAAATAAAGGTAGCATCCTCATATTTTTCATATTCCTGAGGTAGATTTTCCGTGACAAAAACTCTAACTCCACTAAAATAAAGTTCAGCAATATATTTTTGACCATTATCAGAAAGAGTCTTTATTGCAAAAAACACTGTTCCGTCAATAATATTTAATTTTCTACTATCAAAGAGAAGATTTTTTACGATGAAATCCTCTCTTTTTGAACCAAAAATCTTAGAATTTATTCTTTCTAAAAAATAACTTAGTGTAAAATTCATACTCATGATAAATATCTGCAAAGTTATACCTTTTTAGAACTTACGACACATTTAAGTCTCGAAAAAATGACAGAATAAAAAAATATTCAACAAATAATTTCTTTATATCAAAGATACTAAGTAACTTTGTAGTCTCAAATTTCAATGTTTTGAAATTGAAAAAAATAACTAATAACATTAAATAAATACATTATGGACGTAAAAAAGATTTTAGCTGATGTTGAAGCTAAAAACCCAGGACAACCATTGTTCCTTCAAGCAGTAACAGAAGTTTTAGAAACTATTGAAGAATACGTTGCTAAGAATCCAAAGTATGATGATAATAAAATCATCGAAAGAATGGTAGAACCAGATAGAATCTTCCAATTCAGAGTTGAATGGGTTGATGATAAAGGTGAAATCCAAATCAACCGTGGTTACCGTGTACAATTCAATAACGCTATTGGACCATACAAGGGAGGTCTTCGTTTCCACCCAACAGTAACACTTGATACATTAAAATTCTTAGGTTTTGAACAAACTTTCAAAAACTCTTTAACTACACTTCCTATGGGTGGTGGTAAAGGTGGTTCTGACTTTGATCCAAAAGGAAAATCAGATAGAGAAATCATGCGTTTTTGCCAAGCTTTCATGACAGAATTATTTAAATATATTGGACCAGACACAGACGTACCTGCAGGAGATATCGGAGTAGGTGGTCGTGAAATTGGTTTCTTATATGGTATGTACAAGAAATTAGTTCGTGAAAACACAGGAGTTCTTACAGGAAAAGGTGCTGGTTGGGGAGGTTCAATCCTACGTCCAGAAGCAACTGGTTTCGGTGGAGTATACTTTGTAAACAATATGTTAAAAGCTCACAACATGTCAATTGAAGGAAAAACTATTTCTCTTTCTGGATTTGGTAATGTTGCTTGGGGTGCTGCAATGAAAGCTACTGAATTAGGAGCTAAAGTTAAAGTTATCTCTGGTCCTGACGGATACGTAGTTAACGAAAACGGTATGACAGCTGAACAAATTGAATATATGTTAGAACTTCGTGCTACTAACAATAACGTTGTAAAACCATATGCTGATAAATTCGGAACAAAATTTGTTGCTGGAAAGAAAGCATGGGATGTTGCTGTTGATATCGCAATGCCATGTGCATTCCAAAACGAATTAAATGCTGATGATGCAAAACAACTTATTGCTAACGGTGTTAAATTAGTTTGTGAAGTTTCAAATATGGGATGTACTGCAGAAGCTATCCACGAATTCCAAAAAGCAAAAGTAATCTTTGCTCCAGGAAAAGCAGCTAACGCTGGTGGAGTAGGAGTTTCAGGATTAGAAATGAGCCAAAATGCAGGTCATATCAGTTGGACTGGAGCTGAAGTTGATCAAAGACTTCACGCTATGATGGATTCAATTCATGAAAACTGTATTAAATATGGTAAACAAGCTGACGGATATATCAACTATGTAAAGGGAGCAAACGTTGCTGGCTTTATTAAAGTTGCTGATTCAATGATTGAACTTGGAGTTATCTAAGATATTTAATCAACAGAATAAAATACTAAAGCGTCTCAAAACTCGGACGCTTTTTTTGTGCATATTAATTTAATTTTTACCTTTGTTGAATTAATAATTTATCCTTTTTATATGGAAAGTGGAATATTCAATTCATTTAATGAGAACTCTAAGCTATTTGAATTTATAGAAAAAGAACAACCTATTTGGTGGAACAATATAATATCTGATCAAGAATTGTATGTTGAACTTAGAAAGGATAATTATATTAATGTATATTATTATGGAGGTTGCGTTGCAAAGATTTGGTTTGATAAAGATATTAAAGCAGAAACTCATTATAAATATTTAAAACAAACTGATTCAAATAAAATATACGTAGATTGTTTAATTGAACTTGAATCTAAAATAGAAATAGACAAAATTAAAAAACGAATCAAAGAAGTTTATCTCAAAGAAGAGAATAAACTAAAGGAAAAGGAAATACAAGGCAGATTAATATTTTCATCAAGAAATAAATACATTGATTCTGAATTTGCTTATAATAAAGATAATAAGTTGAGATTTGATTTAGTTTCTTTAGAAAATGGAGTAATAACTTATGTTGAATTAAAACTAATTGGAGACAAAAGATTGACACATAAAAAGGATAATCAATTAGAAATAATAACTCAAATGAATAAATACTCAGAGTTTATTGAAGATTATAAAGATGAAATAATCCCTTACTATCAAAAACTCTTATCAGTCAAGAAACGATTATCAATCATTAATGAAATTCCACAAATAACAAGCGTTAATCCAGAACCACTATTACTTATATACAATTCATACACTAAATTAAGCAAAGGAAAGCAAGATAGAATCAATAATATTAAAAGTAGTTTTACAGGTGTAACTTTTAAATGTCAATTTTTTAAGGAAATAAGAAAAAATGGAAATAATAATTCATAGAGGAACAAAAGAAATAGGAGGGTCTTGTGTTGAGTTGATTATTAATAAAAAAAGATTATTAATTGATATTGGACTTCCTCTGGATTATGATTCTTGGTCTGATGAAGAAAAAGTAGATTATGAAAATAAGATGTCTTCAATTATTCAAAAAGCAGATGCAATTTTCCTGTCTCATTATCATCAAGATCATACTGGATTATTAAATCTTGTGCCAGATAGAACACCAATATATCTTAGCGATCCAACAATAAGAGCAATTATTATTCCTGAAATGTTCTTTGGAGATGTGTTTAAAGGATTTAATTTTATTCCAATTTATCATAGAAAAGTAATAACTGAGATTGAAGGAGTAAGAATTATTCCTTATAGAGTTGATCATTCTGCATTTGGAGCAATGGCATTTCTTATAGAAGACTTAAAGTTAAACAAAACAATTCTTTATACTGGAGATATAAGATTGCATGGATTAAGTAAAACAAGTTATTTAAGTCTAAAACAAAATGTAGATTACATGTTGTTGGAAGGAACAAATATTGGGAGAGAATCCAACGCAATAATCAAATCAGAACAGCAAGTCTTTGAAAACTTTGTAAATATATTTAATTCATATCCTTCACATCTTAATTATGTATGGGCATCATCTCTAAATATTGACAGGATAAATTTACTATATGATGCTTGTGAGGAAACAAATAAGATATTAGCAGTTGATTTTTTTACTATGAATATACTGAAATCAATGTATAAACATCATAATGTTCCTTATGGAAGTTCCAATCGTTATATAAGATGTTTTTACCCTAATTATTTAACCTCTTACATTAAAAGAATTCAACATAGAGATTATTTGATTAACTGCGTTCACTGGTGTAAGGTAAGTAAAACAGAAATAAAAGAAAATCCGTCTAAATATGTAGTGATGATTCGTCCAAGTATGATAGAAGACTTAAAGTATATTGATGCTAGTAATGCAAATTACATAACATCAATATGGAAAGAATACGAAAAGGATGAAAAATATAGACCTTTCTTTGAATACATTGAAAGCAAAGGATACAATAAGTTCTATAATCACACAAGTGGACATGCTTTTGAGGAAGGTTTACAAGAATTAAATCGATATTTAAAACCAAAAACAATAATCCCAATTCATACACAAGAAGCAAGCAAATACAAAGATATATTTCCAGACTCCAATATCTTACAACTTTCAGACGGAGAAAAAACAATCCTATAAAATATTCTTTTATTACAGGGAAATAGAAATGAAAATATTATCATTTAATTATTTCTTTACAATCAGCTTTTTGCTAAATATCTTTACATTCTTATTTAATACAGCAAGACAATAAATGCCATTTTTTAGATCTTTAATATCAATTTCCATATTATTTTGACCCAAATTTGCATACTTTGATTTAACCATTCTGCCCATAAAGTCATATATAATAACATTATCTACATTAGATAAACCATCAATTCTAATTATATCAGTTGCAGGGTTTGGATAAAGTTTAACATCTAAATTACTTTCAATTTCATCCAAATCATTAGTAGGATTATAACATTGCAATACAAAGTGAAAAAAAGTACCGTTACCAGTAAGTTCATATTCATCCCAATAAGGAGAAGCTTGATAAGCAGCTAAAGCATTACATGGTACAATAAGATTTATACTGTCATTGCAATGAGAAAAAGTATGATTCATATTCCAATTAATAACTGTCTTTGGAGGTATTGGATTTTCACAAACAATATTTTTTATTATGCAATTAAAAAAACTACCATAGCCAATTGAATCGATCGAATTTCCAAGATTAATATAATTTATTCTTAAAGGAGCAGGTGCTCCCCCTGAGCTAAATGCTAAACTACCAATAACTCTAAGAGTGTTTGGAAGAAAAATAGAGTCTTGCATCCTCCAGCTCGAATAAAAAGCACATTCGGCTATTGTAGTTAGTGAATCTGAAAATATTACTTTTTGTAAATTATCACAATTTGCAAATGCTCCGTCACCAATAATAGTTACTGAATTAGGAATACTTACACATTTAATAAAATCATCATTATAGAATGAATACTTGCCGATTTTTGTAACAGAATAATTAATCCCATTATTTTGAACTATAGAAGGAATGTTAATTGTGTCATTGTAATAATAAGTATTATTATAATTATTACCATTAAATGTTACTTCAACTTCAGTAGGCGATATTGTTTGATAATAAATTGTAACGCCATCAGAATTTACTGATGAAAATTTTGTTTGTGATTGTAAACCAAAGCTAATAATTAATAGTAAAGCTGTGATAATAAAATATTGTTTTTTCATAGGATTGAAATTAATAGGTTAATACATAAATAACACTACAAAGTCTTAATTTGTTTATTTTTTACTTATTAATTATAAAATATATTTTATTTGATGTAAATTCAATTGACTAAATATAAAAAAGGAATAAAAAGGCTATTAACCATTAATAACTATTAAAGAATTCTTAACTATGAGATTTTAAATTGCTTTTTATAATTTAAATTATCCGAAACAAGAAACTATTTAAACAAGCGAATAATCTAATAAAATATGCTTTGTAACTAATTAAATCTTATTTAGTTCACAAAATAATGCCATTATATTAAAGAAACAATGGCATTGTTTTAGTAAAACAACCGCATTGTTTTGAGATTGAAGTCTTATTTAATTATTTTTATTCTTCGACTATGTAGATTTATACTTCGTTTAGATAGGAAAAGACGGTGTTTAATTTTTGTATGAATAAGTTCTTTTCTGAATAAGTCAACCTTTATTGGATAAAAATATTATACAATAAAAGCTTATAAGACTTTTAACATAAATTTTAGTTGAATATATGTAAATCAATTAAGATAAGAAAATAAGAAAATAAGAAAAGCTTTAGACTAAAGATATTCTTATTAAAAAGTATTACACTTTGATTTGAAATAATTAAGCTTTGTAGTTATTGTTAAACCAAAGAACTGATACCAGTCGTTAACTTTTGGATTTCCTCTCATAGAACCAGCTTGATTATATGTGTTTGGAATAATTTCATAGGTTCTGTCGCTTGCAGCAACTCCCAAATCTCCACTCCAACTTGTAAGTTCTGCTCTGTCAACATAGTCTTTGCTAACATCATCAAGGTAATCAGTAAAGGTCATTCTTATTCCCCATTCCATTCCAATACAAACTCTTTTGCTTATGCTGACTTTTAGTCCTAAACCAAATGGAACGGCAACATTTACCAATGAATAAGGAGAATCGTAGCCTGGCATTCCTTGCCCTTCTGTGCTTAATGTTTGAAGCTCTACCCATTGTTTTTCCATGCTTAGAGGATCAGTTATTTCTGTTTTTGGATTGAAAAAGAAAACTCCAATACCTCCAAAAATATAGGGAGTAATTCTGTGTTGACGACTTCCTGTTTGATAATCGAAGAAGTTAAACTCACAGCTAAGAGCCAATTCATTAACCTTAGACTCAAAGTTTAAATTGCGTATATTGTCGAAATCAGCATCGTAAGCTTCAACCTTTCCAAACATAGCACTTGCTTTCAATACCCAGCGAGGATTAATATTATAGCGGTAAATTGCACCAATCATTAAGTTAGTTTTGTAGAAGTTGTATTTGGGATTTATATCACCAAAATAGTTTCCTACTCCAACAGTAACACCAAATTCTGAACGTTCAAGGAATTGAGCTTGGGATTGTATAGTAACAAAACTCAAAATTAATATTATGATAAATCTTTTCATTCTTATTATGTTTTCTCGAAATGCAAAATTAAAAAATTCTTTTTTATATACCTACTTATTAAACTCCAAAACTTCCAAATCTTTGGGAACGGAGTCAATTGTGAAACGAATAAGAGTTGAAATTTGATGAATACCTTGACGACCTGCAGCACCTGGATTGATATGTAAAAGAGAGTATTTGGGATCGTTCATAACTTTAAGAATATGGGAGTGACCAGAAATAAATATATTTGGGCGTTGTGCTTCAATCAATTCTTTGATGCCTCTTTCATACTTATTTGGATAACCTCCAATATGTGTTACCATGATTTTCAATCCTTCAACCTCAATATTCTCAATCTTTTCTGTGCGAACAACCACATCGAAATCATCAATATTCCCATACACAGCAACTGTTTCTTTGAATGCTTTAAGCTCATCCAAAACTTCCACGCTACCAATATCCCCAGCGTGAATAACTAAATCAACATCCTTAAAAAACTCGTAAACTTCCTTAGGTAAATGTCCATGTGTATCGGACATAACTCCAATTTTCTTCATCCTTATTCTTTTTGCAAAGATAATATTTTATGGGATATTATTCACTTTGCTTTTTTTTTCGGATATTTGCAAACTAAACATTTATTGTTTTATGCTAAAGAACTTTAAATCCTACATCCCTATTTTCTTCTCAATGCTCTTTTGGGGCATGAGCTTTATTTGGACTAAAGACTTGCTCAATGCTGGCTTTTCTCCAATCATAATCATAACTCTTAGGGTTTTGATATCTGCTATTTTGCTTTATGTTATATTTAAAATAGCTGGCAAATTAGATAAGATTGAAAGAAAGGATTATAAGCTTTTTATGGCCTTAGCATTCTTTGAACCTTTTCTTTACTTCTTTGGAGAAAACTGGGGATTGCAATATCTTGATCCAAGCATAGGTTCAGTGATTATTTCAACTATTCCTGTTTTTGTACCTTTTGGACTTTATTTTTTCCATAAAGAAGCTCTGCATTGGCAACTTATTATTGGTGTTTTTCTTACAATAATAGGGCTTTTTATAATCAGTATATCTCCCAATGCAGCTTTTAATGTAAGTGGAAAAGGAATACTGTTGATGTTCTTGGCAGTTTTTTCAGCTTCTGGTTATAGTGTGGTTTTATATAAGGTTGTAAAGAAATATGAGCCTATTACAATAACAACAACACAAAATATTATTGGCTCAATTTACTATCTACCATTCTTCTTTGCCTTTGAAATGAAGACCATAAAAACACTTACCTTCAATTTTGATACTCTTTATCCACTCTTTGCACTTGCAATTCTTTGTTCTTCAATTGCCTTTATTTGTTATTCCTATTCCGCCAAAAGGCTTACTATACCCAAAACATCTGTCTTTACAAATGCAGTACCAATTGTTACCATTTTATTTGCAGTTCTTTTGGGAAAAGAAGTCTTAACCTTAAATAAAGTTATTGGGATGGTAGTTGTATTATTGGGAGTTTTCTTAAGTCAAATTAATTTAAAAAGAAAGAATTATGAAAGTAAAAGTTGGATTAGTGCAATTAAGTTGCGCAAAAGATAAGGAATATAATATTCAAAAAACAATAGAATCAATTCGCAAGGCAGCTCAAAAAGGAGCAAATATTATTTGTTTGCAGGAGTTGTTTGCTTCATTATATTTTTGTGATGTTGAGGATTATGAAAACTTTAAGTTAGCAGAACCAATTCCAGGAAATACAACTTCATTGCTTGAAAATGTTGCAAAAGAATTGGGTGTTGTTATTATTGCTTCAATGTTTGAAAAGCGTGCTCAAGGACTATACTTTAATACTACAGCAGTTATAGATGCTGATGGTAAATATCTTGGAAAGTATAGAAAGATGCATATTCCTGATGACCCAGGTTATTATGAAAAGTTTTATTTTACTCCAGGAGATACTGGATATATGACTTTTAATACCAAGTTTGGAAGAATTGGAGTTTTGATTTGTTGGGATCAATGGTATCCAGAAGCTGCAAGAATAACATCACTTATGGGTGCTGAAATACTTTTCTATCCTACAGCAATTGGCTGGGCAAAATCACAAGATAATGAAACAAACACTGAACAGTATAACGCTTGGCAAACCATTCAACGCTCTCATGCCATTGCCAATGGAGTTCATGTTGTAAGTGTCAACCGTACAGGAGAAGAAGGAGAAATGCAGTTTTGGGGAGGAAGCTTTGTTTCCAATCCGTTTGGAACAGTAATGTATCAAGCACCACATATGGAAGAAGACATTAATGTAATTGAAATAGATTTACAAAAAACAGATCATTACCGCACTCATTGGCCATACTTAAGAGATAGACGAATTGACTCATACCAACCAATAACTAAAAGATATATTGATAATGAATAATATGAAAACACCAAAAGAATTAGGATTTTATTTCCCTGCAGAATGGGTTAAGCATGCTTCAACATGGCTTTCTTATCCTCATAATGAAAACTCCTGGCCAGATAAAATTGATAAAATTTTCCCT
>DIOL01000017.1:43296-44641 GCA_002423895.1 Bacteroidales bacterium UBA5515
TGATAAAATTTTCCCTTATTATAATCAATTTATTAAAGAACTTGCTAAGGGAGAGATTGTCAATATCAATATTCTTGACTCAGCAATGAAAGAAAGAGTTGAAAAAGATTTAAAAGAAATTGGCGTTGATATGTCAAAGATAGTTTTTCATGACTTTAAAACAAATGATGCCTGGTGCAGGGATCATGGTGGAGCAATTCTTTTGAACAAGGATGGAAAGAAGAGAGCTTTGGTTGATTGGGACTATAATGCTTGGGGAGGAAAATATCCTTCTGAGCTTGATGATAAAATTCCTTCTCAAATGGCAGAATATCTTGGTTTGAAAGTTTTCCGTCCAAATATTGTAATGGAAGGAGGGTCAGTTGATTTTAATGGAAAGGGAACTTTGCTTACAACAAAGGCTTGTTTGTTAAATGAAAATCGTAATCCGAGTCTTAATCAAAATCAAATAGAAGAAAAGCTGATTAATTATTATGGAGTTGATAATGTTATTTGGCTTGAAGACGGAATTGAGGGAGATGATACTGATGGACATGTTGACGATATTACAAGATTTGTAAATGAAGATACAGTTATAACTGTTGTAGAAGAAAACAAGAACGATTATAATCATGCTCCATTAAAGGAAAATCTTAATATATTAAGCAAGGCAAGACTTGAAAATGGAAAGCAGTTAAATATAGTTGAACTTGTTATGCCTGAAACTGTTATTTGGGAAGATCAGCGTTTACCAGCATCTTATGCAAATTTCTATATTTCAAATGAAGCAGTAATTGTTCCAGTTTATAATTGCAAAAACGATAATAAGGCAATATATACTTTGGAAGAATGTTTTAAAGACAGAAAGGTTATTGGAATAAATTCTCTTGATATTATTTGGGGGTTGGGTTCATTCCACTGCCTTAGTCAACAGGAACCACAACTATAAACATATAAGATTATGAAAAGAATTGTTTCTTTATTTCTATTAATTCATATTTGTTTTCTTGGCTTTTCTCAAGAAAAAGAACTCTTGGAGAATTTGAAAAGTAGATATGATTCCATTTTAGAAGTGAAAGATTTAAAAGCAGCCAATCTTTTTTCTTTTACAACAAATAATAGAGTAGGACTTTTAACTGCAACTGGAGCATTGGTTTATGAGCCATATTTTGAATCTGTGTCTGTTTATAAAGCCAATGATATTGTATATATTAAAGCTAAAATGCCAAATGGAAGAATGGCATTGCTTGATACAGAAGGAAAGGTTATAATTCAACCTATATATGAAGATGTTTTTGTTACAGAGGATGAACTTTTGCTTACAAAGTTTAATAATAAATATGGTATTGTAAACTTTGATGGCTTA
>DIOL01000017.1:44772-62626 GCA_002423895.1 Bacteroidales bacterium UBA5515
AAACTTTGATGGCTTAGGCTACTTATATCCTGAATTTGATACAGTGAAGGTAATGATTGATGAAGATACTTTCTTTGTTGCGTCAATGGGAGAAAAGAATATGGTGTTTAATACAAACAGTGATGTTGTAGAGTATTTTGACAAAGACACTGTTATCTCATTTGTTGAAGTTGAAAATACTTCTTTGTTCCCTTTTGCCTGGATAGAAGAACCAACAGCTGATATTGTAAGATATATTGGTGGAGGAAATTTCTATGTTAGGGAAAATGATAAGTTGAGAATTCTTAACAGAAAAGGGGAAGAGGTTGAAAATAAAAAAGTGTCAATTCCTGCTGAAAATGTAGTTAATTTTGATTGGGAAAGAGTTCTTTTTAGAGCTCAGTCATTTGTTGGTATGATGAATTACGATGGTTTGGTTATTGCAGAACCAAAGTATCAGGATATGAGTGTTGTTGTTCCCGATCAGGTTTATTCTTTTAAGTCTAATGATCAATGGGGCTTAATGAATAAGGATGGTAAAGAACTGACAAGACCTCAGTTTGAATCTTTCAGTGTTGAAACTTATGGTGGTAAAGAAATAATTAAAACTAAAAATGCTCAAGAAAGGACAGCCCTTTTAAACAAAAGAGGCAAACCAATTATGCAAGCCTACTACCAAGATGTGATGCCAGCCAATCTTTCTGGCTTTTACAATCAAATTGAAAATGGAGGTTTGGGAATAATAAGCGCAAAAGGAATAATGTATGTTCGTCCTGAATATGATAAGGTTGATGCATATATTGAAGTAGATACTTTTTTTGTTGCAAGAAGAAATAATAGATTCACAATTTTTGGAACCAATGGAGATGTTATTTATGATGGGTTAAATATTATTGTTGATATTCAAGACTCAACACTAATTTTTGTTGAAAATAACCAACTGAAGAAAACAACAATAAGGAATAATCAAATAATGCAAAACTCAAAACCTATTAAGGTGAACTTTGAAGAGATAGGAAGAGTTTTTGATTCTCTTATTATGGTTAAAAATAAAAAGGGATGGACTTATGCTAATAAGAAAACTTTTAAACCAATTACTACCAAAACATTTGACTACTTAACTCCTTTTGCAAAAGGATATGCTTTGGCTGTTGAAAAAAAGAAACTGAATATTATTGATACTAATTTTAATGTTGTTTTCAACGTTATTGATAAAGATTTAGCTCCAAATGAATTGGAACAGATGGCAAATCTGATTTTTGAAGCTTATAAGAATGGAAAGAGTTATCAATATATTAGAAAAGACAATAAGTATGGCATTTTGCGTTTAAAAGCAATTAAAGAAATAAAAATCAAAAAAATATAATTGTTATGAAAAGAATAGTTTTAATATTATTAGCAGGAATTGGACTTGCATCTTGTTCTTCAACCTATAAATCTTATCCAGTTGAATATGCACCAAATGACATAAATAAAACAACATTCTACTATTCTGTTCCAACCACAACAGAAGTTGTTTTTGATGTTACGTTTATTAAAACAATAAGACAAAAAGGAGTGTTTGCAAATCAAAGTAATCTTTTGGGAGTAAAGAATGTTATTACTGAAGATGAGGTAAAATATGAAGTTAAAGACATTAAAATTTCTTCTCAAGCCAAAACTTCTCCTGTACAACAATTTGCCCTAATTCTTAACAGTGATAAGGTTAATGTAATGCAGTCTCCACAAGGAACTCTTGAAAGCATTAACTTTGTTGAAAGAAAACATCATCCAAAACCTCAGTTCAACCTGAATATTGAACAGGAATCAGAACCTAATATCATTTCTCAAAAGACAATAGAACCAATACAAACATCAATTGCAGCTAAACCTATTTTTGAAAATCTTCTTCAACAAAAAGGAATGTTAGAAAAGGTAAACTTCACTGCTGCAGATGCAGTAAAGAAAATTGAACAGTTAAGAGAAAGACAGATTGAAATACTTTCAGGAGGTTTGGAAGGAACATATATAAATACAACAGTTGATTATATGTATAAACAACTGGATGAGATAATTGATGGATATGTTGCTCTATTTACTGGAACAGAAACCATTGTTGAAGAAACACGTTCTTTCACTCTAACTCCTCTAAAGCCAATAATTGCAGAAGAAGATTTAGTTTTACCTTTAAACAATAGCCCTATTCCACTTTTGGCACGTTTCCATACAAATAATCAAACTGAAATCTTTAAGAAAAATACAGTAAAAGCAATAAACCCAAATCCTCCTGCAGAAATAAATATTTCAGAAATAAAAGTTGAAGGAATTGAAGGAGTTTATAGTGCAGTTCCAGAAGTTGTTTTAATTAGTGTTGAAACTCCAAATAAAACTTTCTCAAACAGAGTGGAGATAAATCAATATGGACTGATAAGAGCAATTACCACCAAAAACAAAAATATTGAATTTAATCCTAATACTGGAGTAATAAAAAGTATTCGATAAAAGAGAAAAATAAAACCTTATTTCAGTAAAATAAAACGCTGTTTCAGTAAATTAAAACAAAGAGTTAGTAAATTAAAACAGTGTTTCAGTAAAATAGAATAAGTCTTTATAGTATACTACAAATTTTTTAATAGAAAAGTTATGTGTAACCCCCAATTTTTTTTAAAATTGGGGGTTACCATTACTATTAAATTTTTGGTACATGTTACATTTATAGGTAAATGTTCCAAGCGTACCAAGTTACCAAACTAAAATAAAGGTTAAAAATTAGTTATTGAAAAAAACTCAATCATAATTGAAAATATGATGGACATATTTAGAAATATGATGGACATAAATTAAAATATGATGGACTTATTTTCACTTATGATTGATATATTTTGGAATAAGTGAAATAAATACCTTACTCATATAAGATTTACTTATAGAGTAAAACTATTTTAATATAAGATAACCTAATAAAAGCTTCTATTTAGGAATTAAACTCTTGGTTTAGGAATTCTTGCAAACGTGAAGGGGTTATGCCTTCTTGCAGGTTTCCAGCTTTGACAATAGAGATATTACCTGTTTGTTCACTAACAATTATTGCAATTGCGTCAGTCTGTTCTGTTATTCCAATTGCTGAACGATGTCTTAATCCTAAATGAGGAGGAATGCTATAATCGGAACTTACTGGCAAAATACAGCGAGCAGCTTTAATCATATTGTCCTTAATTATCATTGCTCCATCATGCAAAGGAGTGTTTTTGAAGAATATTGTTTCAATCAATTGAGTGTTGATTGAGCATTCCAAAACTTCTCCTGTTTTGATAATTGTATCCAAATCGTTGTGTTTTGCAATAACAATTAAAGCTCCAGTTTTTGATTGAGCAAGGTGTTGATAGGCTTGAACAATGGCAGTTGAATTAAAATTGTTCTCATTATCTTTATTGATTCTCCAAAAGAAGAATCTCTTATTGCCTCTTTCCATGCTCTTTGACCCAATTAGAGCAAAGAATCTTCTTATTTCGGGTTGGAAAATAATAATAATACCAATTGCACCTACACTAATAAATTGACCAATTATTTTTGTGAGTATTTCCATCTTAAATATGGACACAATAATCCATAGTATATATATTCCAATAAATGTAAATACAATTCCAAGAGCATTTGTGCCTCTAAGAAGTTTGTAAATGAAATAAATTAGAAGGCATGAAAAAAATAAATCAAGAAGATCTACAATTTTAAATGGAAATGTCTGTGAAATTAATTCAATCATTTTTTGGTCTTATTTGTTGTTTTCAATCAATTCAAAAAGTTTAACACATTCTTTAGCTTCTTTAACGTCATGAACTCTCAAAATGTTGCTTTTATTCATTAAAGCAAATCCATGTAAAAATGTTGTTCCATTAAGTGCTTGTTGAGGAGTTATGGCAAGAGGTTTGTGAATCATTGTTTTCCTTGATATTCCTGTTAGGATTGGAAATCCAAAAGTTTTGAAATCTTCAATATGATTTAAAAGAAAATAGTTTTGCTCAACTGTTTTACCAAAGCCAAACCCCAAATCAAGTATTATATCAACAACACCCAAGTTTCTTAAAGTCTCAATTTTCTCTGCAAAATATTTAGACATATCTAAGAAAATATTATCGTAATGAGTCTTATCTTGCATCTTGTCGGGAGTTGAAGGGGTGTGAGTTAAAACATAAGGTGCTTTAATTTCTCCCATG
The DNA here is from genome assembly GCA_002423895.1 of Bacteroidales bacterium UBA5515. Lineage (GTDB taxonomy): Bacteria > Bacteroidota > Bacteroidia > Bacteroidales > P3 > UBA10566. The sequence continues at coordinate 48,945 of DIOL01000017.1, forward strand.
ACTTTGAAAAGTTGGTCGTCAAATTGTCCAGCAGAAATATCATTAATTATATTTGCTCCCTCATTAATGGTTTCTTTGGCAACATCAGCCCACACTGTGTCAATAGAGATTATTATATCTGGGAATTGTTTTCTTATTTCTTTAATAACTGGAATTAGCTGTTTTAGCTCTTCTTCCTTTGAAACCAAATTTGCACCAGGACGAGTTGAACAAGCACCAATATCAATTATGTCGGCTCCATCATCAATCATTTCTTTAGCGTGATTGACTGCTTTTTCAACATTATTTATATATTTACCTCCATCAAAGAAGGAATCATTAGTTAGGTTTAATATTCCCATAATGAGAGGTTTTTGCAATGAAATTAATTTTCCTTGCAAATTTATTGTTCCACTATAAGATAATTTTGTAATTTTATCGTTCAATTTTAGAGTTTTTTTGCTGTTTATTTTGCAAAATTACACATTTTATTTGGAGAAAAATTAATTTAATAACTACATTAATATTTTTATGAATACCTCACAAGAATACGACCAAGTAATAAAGCAATGTAGAGATTTGTTTGCTGCAAAGTTAAAGGATTATGGTGCATCGTGGAGAATATTTCGTTTGCCTTCTGTTACTGACCAAATATTTATTAAGGCTAATCGCATACGCCAATTTCAAGAATCAGGAGTGATGAAGATAGATGAAGGAATTTTGGATGAGTTTATTGGAATAATAAATTATTCAATAATAGCACTTATTCAATTGGAACTTGGAGTGGCAAAGGATGATAAAGATAAACTTGAACTTGAAAAAGCATTAGAACTTTATGATAAGTATTCTCATAATGCTAAATCCCTAATGGAAAACAAAAATCACGACTATTCAGAAGCATGGCGTTCGATGAGAGTGAGTTCAATTGTTGATTTAATTCTTGTGAAAATTATGCGATTAAAAAATATTGAAGATAATCATGGAAAGGTTGTTGTTTCGGAAGGAGAGGATGCTAACTACTATGATATTATCAACTACGGAATTTTTGCAAGCATAAAAATTCAATAATATAAATAAATAGGATTATGAAGTATTTAGGAAGATTATTTAGAATTATTGTCGGATTAGTATTTGTCTTTTCTGGCTTTGTTAAATCAGTAGACCCTTATGGAACTGCCTACAAGATTACTGAATATATTGGTGTATTTGGTTTAGGTGGGCTTATTCAAGCTATTCCTTGGCTCCCAATTGTAATTTCTGTAACTCTATGCAGTTTGGAATTTGTTGTTGGGCTAATGCTGATTTCTGGGTACTTTAAAAAACCAACTAATTGGTTGGTTGCTTTAATGATGTTTTTCTTTACAGTTCTAACATTTATTGATGCACTAACCAACAAGGTAACTGACTGCGGATGTTTTGGAGATGCAGTTAAACTAACAAACTGGCAAACATTCTGGAAGAATATAATTCTTGATGTTTTGCTTGTTCTTTCATTTATGTGGGATAAATTAAAATTATCTTCCAAAGCAAATAGAACTTATGGAAGGTTTTATCTTATTCTTGTAAGCTTTTTGGTTTTGACCTTTACAATATTCAATGCAGTTTATGAACCAATGATTGACTTCCGCCCTTGGAAAGAAGGAAACAGAATGGTGCCAATGCCAGAAGATCAAAAACCTCCTGTTAGTTATGCTACATATAGAAATAACTCAACAAATAAGGAAAAAGAATTTGGTATGGAAGAACTTATGCAAGCTTATAAAGACGATCCTGATTTTGCAACCAATTGGACATTTTTAAATAGTAGAGTGATTAATCCAAATGTAATTTCTGCTGATGGTTTTTCTATGGTTGGAGTTGTTGAACAAAAAGATGTTGCTTTTGAATTTTTGACATATCAAGGTGTTAGTTTTATAGTAACCATTGTTGATTTGGACTTTCCTTCACATAAAACTATGCGAAAAGTATCAAACTTCTTAAGAAGAGCTGCTGAGAAAGGATGCCAGACAGCAATCATTACAGCATCACCAGTTGCAAAATGGGCTGAATTTACCAATAAACATGATATTAAAGATATAATAATTTACTCAACTGATGATAAAGCTATAATGACCATTATGCGCTCAAATCCAGGAATAGTTATGATTAAGAATGGACAAGTTGTTAAAAAATATTCTTGGAGATGTTTGCCTCAATTTGAAAGCCTTAATATAGATATTAAATAGGCTTATAAAGATATTAAAGAGAAAGGACATGCTTAATTTTATTCTTAAGAGAATCGGCTATGGTTTATTGGTACTCTTTGGAGTTATTACCTTAGTGTTCTTTCTTTTTAATATATTGCCAGGTGATTCAGCTCGAATGATGCTTGGTCAAAGAGCAGATGAGAAAAGTGTTGAAATAATCAAAAAAGATCTTGGTTTAGATAAGCCTCTTTATATTCAATATTTATGCTATCTTAATGATCTTTCCCCTATTTCATTTCACTCTTTAAACCCTGAAAGTGCCGTATTTTTAGATAAAGATAAATATAGCTTTTCTACAATTGTTAAAACACAAAATAATTCTCTTGTAATAAAGAAACCTTATCTAAGACGTTCTTATCAAAGTAAAAGACAAGTTTCGGAAATTCTTTCAGAAGCTTTTCCAAACACGATTATTCTTGCAGTGGTAAGTATGAGCTTTGCTCTAATTGTAGGCGTTTTGTTGGGAAGTCTTTCTGCAATTTTCAATGGAAGCTGGTTTGATAAAATAAATCTTTCTGTTATTGTTCTTGGGATGAGCTTGCCTTCATTCTTTGCTGCAATTATTTTTGCTTGGTTATTTGCATTTATACTTGCTCCCTACACTGGACTTTCAATGTTCGGTTCTCTTTATGCAGTGGATGATTTAGGACAGGGACAATATTTGGATCTTAAAAATTTAATCCTTCCTGCCTTTACGCTTGGTATAAGACCATTGGCTGTAATTTCTGAACTTACCAAAAGCTCTCTTTTAGATACTCTTTCTCAAGATTACATAAGAACTGCAAGAGCAAAAGGATTGGTAAAATATAAGGTAATTAAAAATCATGCTCTTAAAAATTCAATGAATCCAGTAATTACATCTGTTTCTGGTTGGTTTGCTTCTCTAATGGCTGGTGCTGTATTTGTGGAATATATCTTTGACTGGAAAGGAGTTGGAGTTGTAATTGTGGATGGATTGGAAAAATATGATTTCCCTGTTGTTATGGGAGCATTACTTGTTATTTGTGTGCTTCTGGTGATTATAAACATCGTTGTTGATATACTTTATGGTGTTTTAGATCCTCGAGTAAGGGTAATGGGATAGTTAACTTTAAGATAAAGTTTTATTATCCTTTTATATAGAAAAATAAATGCCGTTTAAATAAAAATATAAGGCAGATATTTTAAAAAAGTCGGTGATTAATTTCTTTTAACCTTCGTTTATTTTTTGACTAATCAATGGAATTGTTTGAAAGAACAATTTTCATTCAATTCCATCTATCTTTAATAAAAAGCGTATATTTGCATTAAATTACTTTTTAACTAATTATTAAATCAAAAATTTTATGAGAAAGAATATTGTTGCAGGTAACTGGAAAATGAACCTTGGCTTTGATGAAGCAGAAGATTTGATTGATCAAATTAATGAAGAGTTGGAGAAATTTGATGCAAAACCAACCATAATATTATGTCCACCATCTCCTTATTTGGAACTTACTTCCGATATGGCAGAAGAAGGATTGTTTTCATGTGGAGCTCAAAATGTTGCTCAATGGAATAATGGTGCATATACAGGAGAGATATCAGCTCAAATGCTTGACACAATTGGAGTAGAATATTGCATCGTGGGACATAGTGAAAGAAGGAAGTATTTTAAGGAAACTTCAGATGAAATTGCTCAAAAGGTTGACAGATTAATGGAAAATGATATTTTCCCAATATTTTGTTGTGGAGAAGCATTGGAACAAAGAGAAGCTGGAAAGCATTTTGAAGTTGTAGAAAACCAAATAAAGGAAAGTTTGTTCCATCTTTCAGAAGAACAGATTCTTGATGTTATTATTGCTTATGAACCTGTTTGGGCAATAGGTACTGGAAAAACAGCAACAAGCGAACAAGCTCAAGAAATGCATGCTCATATTCGCTCTCTATTGGAAAAGAAATATTCTAAAGAAGTAGCTGAAGAAATTTCAATTCTTTATGGAGGAAGCTGCAATAGTAAGAATGCAAAAGAATTATTTGCAAATAAAGATGTTGATGGAGGATTAATTGGAGGAGCTTCTTTGAAAAAAGATGATTTTATTGCCATAATTAAATCTTTCTAAGACAAAAATATTTTAATTATTTGATGAATTATATTGAATTAGAACTTAGTTTGAGTTCTGTGGACATTTATTCTGATATCTTGCAGAGTGATTTATGCGATATTGGATTTGAAAGTTTCTTAGATAAGAAAGATGGTTTCTTTGCTTATTGTCAAAAAGAAATATTTAATCAAGAGGATTTGGATTTTCTATTAAATGCTTTTAGAGAAAATAATCCATCTGTAAATGTATCTTACGACATAAAGGAAATTGAGCAGCAGGATTGGAATATGGAATGGGAGAAATCTTATGAGGCAGTATTGGTTGATGATTTTTGCTATATAAGAGCAAGTTTTCATCCTCCAATTAAAAATGTTGAATATAATATTGAGATTTCTCCCAAAATGTCCTTTGGGACAGCTCATCACCCAACAACATATCAAATTATTCAACTCTTAAGGAATGAACCTTTGGAAGGAAAAGATGTAATGGATATGGGAACAGGCACTGGAGTTTTAGCTATACTTTGCAAATTGAAAGGAGCTATGAGTGTTGATGCTTGGGATAATGATGAGTGGGCATATGAAAATGCAAAGGAAAATGTGATGAAAAATAATGTTGAAGTAGATGTTAAACTTGGAGACGCAAGTGGTTTGTCAAAGAGTTATGATTTGTTTATTGCCAACATTAACCGAAATATCCTTTTACAAGATATGGCCACATATTCAAAACATTTGAGAATAGGTGGAACTTTGCTTTTGAGTGGTTTCTATGATAATGATGTAGAAATATTGGAAAAGTGCGCAAATGAAAATAATTTGCATTTAGTTACACATATCTCAAAAGAAAATTGGACTGCATTACGTTTTATTAAGAAACAATAAATACATAATGAATAAAAGAATAGTTCTAATACTTGTAATATTTTTTATGAGCTTTAGCTCATTTGGTCAAAGATTCAAAGCTTTCAGTGAAAATCCAGATACTTATGTAGCAGAATTGACAGAGTTTTATTTGTCTGATGCAAATATGAAAAAGGATAAGCAAAAAGAATATGAGGCTCTTATTCTTCAATATGCAGATGTTTTTAATGCTATGCCAGTTCAGCAAAAAAAGGATGTAATGAAACTTTCAAATCTTATGTTAAAGAAGAGAGTTCGTCCTTTGCCTGGATTTTATGATTTTATTGAAACACAAATTGCTTTTAAGACTACCAATCAATCTAATGAAAGTTTTAATCAATGGTTTAAGGGACTTAACTGGACAATTGAATCTTCAACCTTGGGAGGATTTAATAATGCAGTTAATTCTTCTTTGAATCTGGTGAAATATAATACGCTCTATTCAACAAAAATTGTTGACTGGAAGGTAAAACATAATGGCTACAATATTAGAATAGATACTATTAGGGGACCTTATGTTGATTTTACTTCAGATATTGATTTAACTTATTCTTCTCAAAAAGACTTAAACACTATTTTTTCAACAAAAGGGAAGTTCTATATTGTTGAACAAATTTTTGAAGGCTTTGGAGGAAAAGTTGATTGGTCAAGAGCAGGACTTCCAAAAGATCAAGTTTATGCAGAACTGTCAAATTATAATGTATCTTTAAAAAGAGCAGCTATTATTGCAGATTCTGTTCTTTTTACCAATAAAGAATACTTTCAACATAAGCTTTCAGGAACTTTGGAAGATTTATGTTCCGATAAAGTAGGGGATGTAACTTATCCTCGTTTTTATTCATATAAAAGAGAAGAAATAATTAAGAATGTTTTCCCCGATGTAGATTATGTTGGAGGTTTTACTCAACAGGGAGGAAAGTTTTTGGGATACGGTACAGCAGTTGAACCAGCAGAATTGGTAATTAAAAAAGAAGGTAAACTTTTCTGCAAGGCAAAAGCTATTTTGCACCCTTTTAGTCAAGAGGGAATTGCATCTCCTGATTGCCAGATAACATTCTATATAAATCAAGATTCTGTTTATCATCCTGGATTATTATTCAGGTACAATAAAAGTCAAAAAGAAATTGCTTGTATTAATAATAAAGAAGGAATTTCAGCAAGCCCTTGGGTAGATTCTTATCATGCAATAGATATTTACACTGAAGCAGTTTATGCAAAATTAGATGGACATACTTTAGAATTCACTTCAATTAAAGCTCCATCAAACACAGTTTCTTTTGCTTCCTTTGAGTCAAATAACTATTATACAGAAGCAAAATGGGATAAGATAAAAGGTATTGATGAAGTAAGTCCAATATATAGAGTTAAAGGATTTGTTGACAAATACAAGAAAAAGAATATTCCAGTTAAAGAATTTGCACGATATATAGGATTTGATGAAACTCAAGCAGAAGTTATGCTTATGCGTTTAGCAATAGATGGTTTTATCAACTATGAGTCTTATCGTAAAACTGCAATCGTTAAAGAAAAGATATTCGACTACATCAAAGCTAATACTAAAAAGCAAGATTATGATAATTTAAGATTTGTATCATCCACAAAGAATTCAGCAAATGCTGTTTTAAATATATTTGATATGGATTTGAGACTTTATGGAATTGAAACATTTTCTTTATCCGATACTCATTTTGTTAATATTGCTCCAAACAAAGGAGAAATAGTAATGAAAAAGAATAGAAGTTTTGAATTCAATGGGAAGATTTCTGCTGGAAGATTTAATATGGGGGGAGAGAAATGTTATTTCGATTATGAGAGATTTGCTCTTAATCTTCCAAAGATTGATTCAATGGCTTTCTATGTTCCATTATTTGAAGATACAAATAAGATAATAAAAATTCAAACTCCGCTTCAAAACTTGGTTTGTGAACTTCTGATAGATGATCCAAAAAATAAAAGTAGTATAAAAAGAGTCCCTGGATATCCAATGTTATCTTCTTTGGAAGAATCATTCGTTTATTACGACCAACCAAAAATTCAAAATGGTGTTTATTTAAGAGAAAAATTCTTCTATAAATTAGATCCATTTAAGATTAAAGACCTAATGACCTTCAAAACGGATAGCATTAGATTTACTGGAATTTTTAAATCTTCAGGGATATTCCCAGATATAAAAGAACCATTAAAGGTAATGAAAGACTATTCTCTTGGATTTATTATTGAAACTCCTTCCACTGGTATGATTGCATATGGAGGAAAGGGTCAGTTTTATAATAGAATAGATTTAAGTCTGCAAGGACTTTTAGGAGCTGGTTATTTAGATTATATAGCTTCTCGTTCTGAATCAAGAATGTTTGTTTTCCTTCCTGATTCAATGAATACTATTACAGATAAGTTTATATGTTCAAATAAATCTACAGTAGAGTTTCCAGAAGTTAGTGTAGGTAAAACTTCAGAACATTGGTTCCCTTATCAAGACTATATGTTGGTTACTCAACAAGAAGAACCTTTCTATATGTTCTCAGGAGAAGCTTTCCATACTGGAAGTTTAATTGTTAGACCAAGTGGATTAACAGGAAATGGAAGCAATAAGGCAGGCGAAATGATTGTTGAATCAAATAATTTTAGATTTAAGAACATAAATTATAGTGCAGATACTTCCAATTTTACTTTAAATTCTCTTAATGGAAACGATATAGCTTTTAAAGCTAAAGAGGTTAAGGCTTTTGTTGATTTTAAAACGAGAAAGGGAGAATTTACTTCGATGCAGGGAGTTAAACCATGCGATTTAACTTATCTGCAATATGTATGTGAAGTTGATAAGTTTGACTGGATGATGGATACAAAAGAATTAGCTTTATTAAATTCAAACAGTGTTAAGTCAGGAGATTTTCCTACAAAAGATATAAAGAGTTTACTTGAATTAGAACAGCCAGGAGCTAAATTTACAGCAACTAATCCATTGCAAAAAAATCTTACTTTCAATTCAGTGCATCCAACTCTTAGTCTTAAAACAAATAAACTGACTGCTGATGAGGTCTTTTTAGTAAGAAGTGCTGATGCTGCAATACGTCCAGGCGATGCTACTTTAATAATTCGTCCAGGAGCACAAATGGATACAATTGATGATGCAACAATTTTGGTTAATACTCAAACAAAGATTCATCAATTCTATAATTCAAGAGTACATATTTACTCCTCTACATTATATTCTGCAAATGGATATATTGATTATGTTGATGAAAACAACAAAAAGCATCCTATCTTTATGTCAAAGATAAATCCTGATCCAACAGAATCAAGAGCATTAGGAAATATAAGTAAAGAAAATGCAATTTCTCTAAGTCCTGCATTTCTTTTCTTTGGAAATGTTCAAGTTGATGCAAGTGATACAAACTTCCTATTTGATGGAGGACTACAGCTTGCTCATAATTGTAATGATAATCTTGCTTGGATTAAATTCAAATCAAGAGTTGATGCAAAAGAAATATATATCCCAATTTCAGAAGCTCCACTTTCTGTAGACGGTCAAAGAATAACAGCTTCAATGCAATTTAATCCTAAGAATATGGAGCCTCGTTCTGCTTTCCTTACAACAGATGTTGAAGGAGATAATACATTTATGACAGCTAAAGGATTTTTGACCTATGATAAAGCCTCAAACGAATATAGAATAGCTTCAATTGAAAAACTTGAAGATATGAAAGAAGCCTTAGGTGATTACCTTGTATTGAATAAAACAAATTGTGATGCCAAAGGACAAGGAATGATTAGTTTGGGATTGAAAAAAGATGGAGTTGTCTCCATGAATAATTATGGAGAGATAAAGATTAATAATAATAGTACAACTGCCGATTTGAATATGAGTCTTGCTATTCGTTTCCCTTTCAATCAACAAGCTTTAGATTTTATGGGAGTTGAACTTTATGAAGATATGAATTTAACTCAAATTGAATTAGAAGCTTCAAAATATCAAGATCAATTGGTTGCAATCTTTGGTCCTGAAAAAGGAAAAGAACTTTACGAAGACTTATTAATTACTGGAGAATGGAAAACTATTCCAAAAGAGATGGATTATACTCTATATTTTTCAAATGTAAGAATGCAATGGGATCCAATTCTTAATTCTTATGTTTCTTATGGAGATGTTGAGTTAAGTATGGTAGGCAAATATCAAGTAAATAAGAATATTAGAGCCAAGATACAACTATTGAAAACAGCTCTTGCAAATGAAATAAGAATTTATATTGAAGCCAATCCAGATCATTGGTATTTCTTCTCCTATAATGGAGCTGCAATGAGTGCCATGTCTTCTAATGAAATATTTAATGATTACATTAAAGCTGCCCCTAATAAAGAAAGAGAATTTAAGGGTAAGGATGGAAAGATTTATACTTATCGTATAGCAACTCCTAATGAGAAAAGGGATTTCATAAGAAAAGTAGAAAAAATTGAAACTTTTGAAGAAAAAGAAGCAAATCAGGAAAATAACGAATAATAAACTATAAATACAATGACACTAATACATTATGTTATGCTATCATTAGGATGTGTGGTAGCATATCTTGTAGGCTCAATTCCTTCCGCAGTATGGATTGGAAGATCGTTCTATGGAGTTGATGTGAGGGAAAAAGGAAGCAAGAATGCTGGAGCAACAAATACAATTAGAGTACTTGGACTTTTGCCAGGGTTATTTGTTCTTTTGACTGACGCACTAAAAGGATGGTTTGCAGTTTATCTTGGTAATTTCTTTGGACGTTTTTATACTGAAATTTGGGGTATGGTTTCTGGAGCAGAATACTTAACATATTATAAATTAGGTTTAGGTGTTATTGCTGTTATAGGTCATGCTCTTCCAATTTATGTTGGATTTAAAGGAGGAAAAGGAGTTGCAACAATGCTTGGAGTTGTTATCGGTATTTTTGAACATCTTCTGCCTTTAATACTTCTAATATTTGTTTTAACTTTTATCTTCTATAAATTTATATCATTAGCTTCAATTGTAACATCAATAGCTTTCCCAATTCTATATGTTACTTGTGGGCATTGGCTCAATTACCAGGTTTATATACCATTAATAGTCTTCACGTGTTTAGTTGCAATCTTTATCCCCTACACGCATAGAAAGAATATTAAAAGGCTAATAAATAAAGAGGAGCCCAAATTCAAATTCAAGAAGACTGTTGACGAATGAATAGAAACAATTAATAAAATAATTAATAATTAAAACAATGAAAAAAACAATTTTGCTTATGCTAAGTGCAGCATTAGTTTTTGGAAGTTGTTCAAAGCAAGACAAAGACATTGCGAACAACCCCTTAGTTAAAGAATGGAAAACTCCTTTTGGAACAACTCCATTTGAAGAAATTAAGCCAACTGATTATCTTCCTGCTTTCAAACATGCAATGAAGATTCACGAAGAAGAAGTTAAGGCTATAATTGATAATAAAGATACACCTACTTTCCAAAACACTATTGTGGCTTTCGATTTTAGTGGAGAATTGTTATATAAGATTAGTGGAGTATTCTTTAATATGACAGCTGCCAACACTAACGATGAAATGCAAAAGCTTGAAGTTGAAATTGCACCAATGTTAGCAAAACATACTGATGAAATCAATATGAATGCAAAGCTTTTTGAAAGAGTTAAAAAAGTATGGGACAATAAAGACAAAGAAAATCTTAACCAAGAACAAAAAATGTTACTTGAAAAGATTTATAAGAGATTTGTCCGTTCTGGAGCTTTACTTTCAAAAGACAAACAAGAAGAACTAAAAAAAGTAAATGGTGAAATAAAAACATACGAATCTAAATTTTCAGCCAACACTTTAAAAGAAACTAAGAGTTATGAATTGGTAATTGATAAAAAGGAAGACCTTAAAGGATTGCCACAATGGTTAGTAGATCAAGCTGCTTCAACAGCAAAAGAAAAAGGTAAGACTGGTAAATGGATATTTACTTTAGATAATCCTTCTGTATTTCCTTTCTTGCAATTTTCCGAAAAAAGAGAATTAAGAGAAAAGATATTTAAAGCTAAAAATAATAGAGGAAACAATGGAAACGAAAGTGACAACAAAGAAGTAATTAAGAAATTAGCACTTCTTAGAGCTCAAAAGGCAGAACTTTTAGGATATAAAACTTATGCTGACTATGTTTTGGAAGAAAGAATGCAAAAAACTCCTCAACAAGTTTACACTCTTTTGGAAGGATTGTTAGAATACTCTATTCCTGCAGCTAAAAAAGATGTAGCGGAACTTCAAAAACTATTAGTTAAAGATTATCCAGGAGCAACACTTGAAGCTTGGGATTGGTCTTACTATGCAGATAAGTTGAAAAAACAAAAATTTAATTTTGATGAAGAAGAAACTCGTCCTTACTTTGAAATCAACAATGTTCGTCAAGGATGTTTTGATGTAATCACTAAACTTTATGGATTAACATTTACAGAAAGAAAAGATATTCCTGTTTATGCTAAAGATATTCAAGTTTTTGAATGTAAGAATGAAAAGAACGAACATGTAGGAATTCTTTATTTTGACCCATATACAAGAGCTTCAAAAGTTGGTGGAGCATGGTGCAATAGTTATAGAGAACAATATGTTAAAGATGGTAAAAAAGTTACTCCAATAATAACAGTATGTTTCAACTATGCTAAATCTCCTTCAGGAAGAACAACTCTAACAGCAGAAGAAGCATCTACAATATTCCACGAAATGGGACATGCTATTCATGGACTTCTTTCTAACTGTACTTACATTTCAACAAGTGGAACATCAGTTCCAAGAGATTTTGTAGAACTACCTTCTCAAATACTTGAACATTGGTGCTCAAAACCAGAAGTATTGAAAATGTTTGCTAAGAACGAAAAAGGTGAAGTAATTCCAGATGCTTTACTTAAGAAAATTAATTCAGTTGGAACATTTGATGTTGCTTATGGAATGACTGAACGTTATGCAGCAGCTTATTTGGATATGGAATATCACGTTTTAAGTTCTAAAGATAAGATTGATGACGTTGTTGCTTTTGAGAAAAAAGCTATGGATAAGATTGGTTTAATATCTCAAATTCCTCCACGCTATCGTTCAACTTATTTCTCTCATGTATTTACTGGAGAATATGCTGTTGGATACTATTCTTATGTTTGGTCAGAAGTTTTGGATGCAGATGCATTTAATGCTTTCTTGGAAGCAGGGGATATTTTTGATAAAACAACTGCCGATAAATTTAAAAACGAAATTCTTTCAAGAGGAAGTACCGATGAAGCAATGAATATGTATGTTCGTTTCAGAGGAAAACAACCTTCAATTGATGCAGTTTTGAAAAACAACGGAATGAAGAAATAAAATAGGATTTCTTTCAGGAAAAGGAAGTAATTTTGATAAATTACTTCCTTTTTTTATTTATACAAACTTTTTTTATACATTTGCGGAGTAAATTGTAATAAAATAAACTATGAAAAATTTATTAATAGTTCTGACTTTATCATTTCTTTTTTATTCTTGCGAATATTATGATAATGAAGGAGAACTTTTGTATTATGATACATATATTTACGGTAATGTAACTGATTATTTTTCAGGAGAGCCTATTGAAGGATTAATAATGGATGTAGAGTATAATGATGTTCAGGGAGGAATGGGGTTCTTTCATTCTACTCCTACAAGAGTTAAATTAAAAGGAGTTTCTGTTACTGATAAAAATGGCTATTATAAAATCCCTATTGCTTACAAAGTAGGCAGTGGAGGGAAAAACTATACAGACTTGGATAATGTATTAATTATTCCAAGAAATAATCTCGAAGATTATTATTTTGAAGATGGGGGTTTTGATATCAATAGTGTATTAACGTCTGGTGAAATTTTTCATAACAACAATCGAAGATTTGATATTAGAGCAAAGAGTAAAAACGATTATGGTTTTATAAAGATTTATTATAATCCAATTGATTCGATTTCATATTCTTGTTTTCAATATAGGTATTCATTTGTTGAGCCTTATTTTCATGAGTTTGTTACCTTGGATACCATTAAAACTGAGGATTATTATTGCTATGTAATTAAAGCTCCTTTGCTTGAAAATGAAAGAGTAAATGTTCTCAAAAATCACTATAATTATGAAACATATTATTTCAATTATACATTAAATACAAAATTCGACACATTCTCTTATTATCTTCCTTAATATAATATAAAATTCATAATTACTTTATAAAGAGTATTTCAAAAATAAACTTGAGTTTTATAAAAATAAATGAGACTTATTTGACAATATCTAAGGTTTATTTAGAAATATGTCTTAGATATTTTTTAACAAATAAGGTTTAATTAAAACGAAGAGTTAGTAAATTAAAACCGCGTTTCAGTAAATTATAACAAAGAGTTAGCAAATTATTATAAGGAGTTATTTTAAAAAGTCAATTATAATGAAAAATATATAGGGAATAATTCTGTCTAATCAAGGAATAAATCTAAAAAGTTGACTTGTCCTGAAAAAAGTTG
>DIOL01000015.1:0-18287 GCA_002423895.1 Bacteroidales bacterium UBA5515
GGGGGTACCTGAAGTCCGTAACCGTCAAGGAGCGGCCTAGGGTAAAACTGATAACTGGGGCTAAGTCGTAACAAGGTAGCCGTACCGGAAGGTGTGGCTGGAATACCTCCTTTCTAGAGATAGAAAATAAGAAAATGGATTAGAGATAATCCTTCATAGACTTTATATTTGGGCTATAAATTATAGAACAAATACTTTTCGCTACTTTAAATTGGTTTCTTTTTTATAAATAGTCTCGTAGCTCAGTTGGTTAGAGCACTACACTGATAATGTAGGGGTCGGCGGTTCAAGTCCGCCCGAGACTACAAAAGCCGTGAGGCTTTTTTGTTTTCATAATTGTGGATTAGCGTGTGGATTATTTCTACACGCTTTCTTTTTTTATATATAAAGGATTAATTTTCCTCGAATAGAGAAATAATACAATTAATAAGTAATAAATAATACTTCTAATCCTTTTCGAATTCCAAAAACATTGATTTAAACTCTTCAGGAATTACCATTGATGAATTATTAGAGTGGTTGAATCCTGACAGAATTGTTTGACAGATGGATTTAACATTTCCTGTTTGAGTGTCAATCAAACGTTGTAACATTTTCATGCTTTTATTCCCAAAGCTAATAATTTTTGTTTCTACGTTTATCTTGTCGCCTTGAAATATTGGTTCTAAAAAATCAATTTCAATGTGTACAATCACTACCATTATTTTACTCCAATCCACCTTGCTGCCCATTACAGCTTCAAAGTAATTTATCCTCCCAACATCAAAGTATTGAGAATGGTAGCTATTGTTAACGTGATTTAATGCATCCAAATCACTAAATCGTATTTGGATTGGCATTCTGTGTTTGTATATATGTGTTTGTTCCAATTTCTATTGTATTTTCGGCAAAATTACAATATTTTGATTTGTTTTTGTAATTTTGTCATCATTTAAAGTTGATTTATGAGTTCTGTTTTAGTTAAAGATGATGATTTTTATATGAATGAGGCACTAAAGGAAGCCAAATTTGCAATGAGTTTGGATGAGGTTCCAATTGGTGCAGTTATTGTGTGCAGAGATAGAATTGTTGCAAGGGCTCATAATCTTTCTCAACGTTTAAATGATTTCACAGCTCATGCTGAAATGCAGGCTTTCACAGCTGCTGCAAATGCTTTAGGGGGAAAATATTTGAACGATTGCACGCTATATGTTACTTTAGAGCCTTGTGTTATGTGTGCAGGTGCAAGTTATTGGACTCAAATAGGAAGGGTGGTTTATGGAGCAAAAGATGAAAAAAGAGGTTCTTCTCAATGTGGGGTAAATTTATTTCATCCTAAAACAAAAATTACATCAGGGGTTATGGAAGATGAATGTTTGGCTTTGATAAAAGAGTTTTTTAAGAAAAAAAGAGATATTTAGTTGTATGTATATTATTGATGAAGATTTAGAGAGGGTAGAGATACTTAAAAGATATAAGCATCTTATTAAATTAATTTCTTCTACTGCTTCAAGAGAAGAAAAAAGGCAGGTAAGAAGAGCTTTTACGGTTGCACTAAAGGCTCATAGTGGTGTTAGAAGAAAAACAGGAGAGCCATATATTTATCATCCTATGGAGGTTGCCAGAATTGCAGCTGAAGATTTAGGACTTGGACCAACTGCTGTTGTTTGTGCTTTGCTTCATGATGTTGTTGAGGATACTGAATATTCTTTAGAAGATATTAGAACTATATTTGATGATAGAGTTGCTCAAATAATTGATGGATTGACTAAAATTGAAGGAGTTTTTGATTATGCAACAAATTCCATTCAAGCAGAAAACTTCAAAAAGCTTTTAACTGCGATGGGTGATGATGTTCGTGTAATTCTTCTAAAGTTATGCGACAGACTTCATAATATGCGTACTTTAGACTCTATGAGAGAGGATAAACAATTGAAAATTGCTTCCGAAACGCAAATGCTTTATGTCCCTTTAGCTCATCGTTTGGGACTATATCAAATAAAGAGTGAATTGGAAGATTTGGCAACACGCTATATTAATCCAAAAGGTTATAAAGAAATTATCGATAAGCTTAAAGATTCAGAAGAAGAAAGAGAATCGTTTATTAAAGAGTTTGCCGCTCCAATTAAAGAAGCTTTAACAAATAATGGTTATAAATTTGTTTGTTCTGCAAGAGTCAAATCCATAACTTCTATTTTGGGAAAGATAGAAAATAAAGGGGTTCAGTTCAATGAAATCTATGATATTTTTGCAATAAGAGTTGTAATTGACGTTCCAATTGAAGTAGAGAAAGTATCTTGTTTTTCTGTATATTCAATAATTAACTCAATTTATCAAGAACAAAAACACGATAGACTTAGAGATTGGATTTCAAAACCTAAGAGCAATGGATATGAAGCATTACACTTCACTGTCCAGGCAAATAATGGACGCTGGGTTGAAATTCAAATTAGAAGTCAAAGGATGGATGACATTGCGGAAAAGGGACTTGCCGCTCATTACAAATACAAAGAAGTTAAAGAAGGAGAGTTGGATGAGAATTTGGATAACTGGTTAGAGAAAGTAAGAGAATTATTAGATAATCAATCTGCAAACGCAATAGATTTTGTTAATGACTTTACTCTTAATTTAGTTACAGACGAAATAACAACCTTCACTCCAAAAGGGAAACCGATAATTCTTCCAAAAGGAGCAACAGTTTTAGATTTTGCATTTAATGTTCATACTCAGCTTGGAATAAATTGTATGGGAGCAAAAGTAAACTATAAGGTTGTTACTCTTGACCATCGTCTTAAGCCTTCAGATCAAGTAGAAATTATTACTTCAAATATTTCATATCCTAAAGAAGAATACCTGTCATTTGTAAAAACATCCAAAGCAATACAAGGGATAAAGAATTATTTAAGAGATTATAGAAGAGGATTTACTGATGAAGGGACTAAAAAGCTTCAAACAATTTTTTTAGAAATAGAAATTGAATATAATCAGGAGAACATTGATAAGCTTTCAAAGTATGTGGGAATTCCTCAAAACATAGATTTATTCTACAAAGTTGCAAAGAATGAAATAACAGAGGAAGACATAAGGCATTGTTTTGATAAAAAGAAATCAAAGAAGTCAACTTGGATGTTCTTGAAAAATCCTTTTGCTCCCAAAAGAGATAAAGAACAAGGAAAGCTTACACTTAAAGAAGAGATAGAAAGACAAATTGAAAGAAATCCTGAACAGGTTGTTATTAAACAAAATATGGAGAATATGAAATATATAACAGCTCCATGTTGCCGTCCAGTTCCAGGAGATGATATTGTTGGATTGATTAGAGAAAATTCAATTGAGGTTCATAGAACAACTTGCAACAAGGCTATTGATGAAATGAGCAAGTTTGGTCATAGAATCATTAAGGCTAAATGGAGGGAAAATGAAAAGATTACTTTCTTGGCAGGGATTAAAATTAAAGGAATAGATAGAAAGGGACTTTTGCAAGAATTGACAGGAGTTATTTCTGAAGGATGGAATATTAATATTAGAGGTTTAGTTATGGAAAGCAGTGAAGGATTGTTTGAAGGAACCATGATGGTTTATATTTACGATGCAGAACAACTAAGCCGCCTAATAAAAAATATCGAAAGCATTGACGGGATTGATAGTGTTAGAAGAATATAGAGTTAAAGCTTGAGTTTTTTTAATCCAAATTAATAATAGATAAAAGGAAACTCCACTTGTTAAAAATTAAACGGGACTTTTTTTAAAAAAGTCGGCATTTATGCAAAAAAAGTCGGTGATTAATTTTGATTAAGTAGGGATTTGTTTTTTTGTGGCTTTGATATAATAATCTTTTATTGAAAATAATTTATCTAACTATTCGTTAATCATTGTGTTTTGTCCTAATTTAGAATTATAAAATATATTAATTCATGAATCCGAATGTACTTATGAAAAAGAAATTTCTTGTTCTGCTTATGCTGCTTTTAAGTTTGTCAACATATGTAAATGCTCAAAATCAGAAATCAAAATATATTAGGATTAGTGGTTATATGTTTGATGATAAAACAAAAGAAACACTTATTGGTGCAACAATTTACGAAATGAAAAGTAAGTTGGGGACAACAACTAATAATTATGGTTTCTTTTCATTATCAATTCCAATGGGAGAGGTTGAGTTTTTTGTCTCTTATATTGGTTATGAGAAAATACTAATTAAGCAAAAACTTAATCACGACACCACATTTAATATCTATTTAAAACCTTCTTCTTCGACTCTTCAAGAAGTTGTTATTGAAGATAAGAGTAGTGCTCAGCGTTTTATTGAAGACCCAACACCAGGAAAGATTGTGATTAATCCTTCAACTGTAACATCCTTGCCATCATTAACAGGAGAAAGTGATTTACTTAAATCATTACAGCTATTGCCAGGAGTTAAAAGTGGAACAGAAGGGACAACAGGATTATATGTTAGAGGTGGAAATGTAGATCAAAATCTTTATTTGATTGATGGAATTCCAATTTATAATCCTAATCACTTAATGGGATTTATTTCAACATTTAATACCGATGCAATTAAGAATATTGAATTTTATAAAGGTTCTTTTCCTGCAAGTTATGGAGGAAAAGTTTCTTCGGTTGTTGACGTTAGAATGAAGGATGGTAATAATAAAAGAATTCAAGGAGAAGCAAGCATTGGATTAATTTCTGCTAAATTAAATCTTGAAGGACCTATAATTAAAGATAAAACAACATTTAGTATTTCTGGTAGAAGAACATATATAGATATATTAACAAAACCACTTGTAGCATATATGAATAAAACTAATGATACTGATGTTGATTTTGGATATTTCTTCAGTGATGTAAATTTGAAATTAAACCACAAATTCTCTGCAAGTAATAGATTAACTGCAAGTTTGTATTGGGGAGAAGATAAATTTACTTTTAGTTCAGAGGATGTTTACAGCAGTTCTACAGATAAAAGTACAGCAAATGTTAAGTGGGGAAATTTGATTGGAACAATAGATTGGGCATACGAAATAAATAATAGACTCTTTTCTAATCTTTCTTTTTC
Organism: Bacteroidales bacterium UBA5515; assembly: GCA_002423895.1. GTDB lineage: Bacteria > Bacteroidota > Bacteroidia > Bacteroidales > P3 > UBA10566. Next base: position 5,039 of record DIOL01000015.1, read on the forward strand.
ATACAATAGATATCGTTCAAGTATGAATTCAATATTTGAGAGCACTTATGTTGAAAATGGAAGTAATTATGATTATAACTATGAGTTTGACTTTCTTTCAGGAATTGAAGACTGGTCAATGAAAAATAACTATAATTTCTATTTGAATGGATGGAATTCATTGAATTTTGGAGTTAACTATACTTACCATACCTATTCTCCTGAAATAACTTCTGTTTTGGCAGTTGACGGAACAACTATTGATGAAAAATATAATGTGAATAACAGAATATATGGGAATGAAGTGATACTCTATTTGGAATACCAAATGAACTTTACTGAAAAGTTTTCAATAACACCAGGATTACATTATAACTTATTTAAAGTAGGCAATTCAACCTACCATTCCCTTCAGCCAAGATTTTCTTTGCGTTACTCCTTATTAAAGAATTTATCCCTAAAAGCAGGATACTCAATGATGAATCAAAATATCCATCTTCTTGCAAATGGAATTCTTTCACTTCCTACAGACTTATGGGTTCCAGTTACTGATAGAATTTCTCCAATAACTTCTCATCAAGTAAGTACAGGAGTGTTTTATCAATTGAAGGATTGGGTAAATTTGAGTTATGAAGCATACTATAAGAGATTAAATAATGTGATTGACTATAAGGATGGCGTATCGTCTTTTAATAGCAGTTCAGAAAAATGGGAGGATAAAGTTGCTCAAGGAATAGGAGAAGCTTATGGAATGGAGTTTTTGGTTCAAAGAGATAAAGGAAACACAACTGGTTGGGTTTCTTACACTCTTTCATGGGCATTTAGAGAATATTCAAATGGAGAAATTAATGCAGGAAAAAGATTTTACGATAAATTTGATTCAAGGCATCAAGTTAATATAGTGATAACTCATAAATTTAATGATAATATAGATGCAACCTTATCATGGGTTTATAATTCAGGAAATAGAGTTTCTGTTCCAATAGCATCTTATTATGATCCGTATAATGTTGAAGACCCTAATAATATCAATATAATAGAAGTATATGGAGAAAGAAATAATTATGTTATGCCTTCTTATCACAGATTAGATGCAAGTGTAAACTTTCATAAGAAGAAAAAACATGGAACAAGGACATGGAGTTTGAATATATATAATGTTTATAATAGGAAAAATGCTTTCTTAATAATGACAAGCAATGATCCAAACAAACTTACGGCTTATAGCATTATGCCAATAATCCCAACAATTTCATATACATATAAATTAAAGTAAGATGAGGACAATTAAATATATATTAGTAGTTTTAATAGTTATGTTCTCTCTTTATGGTTGCGAATATGAAATAGACTATAAAGGGGAGTTGCCAAAAGACAAATTAGTAGTTGCTTCTTTTATTGAGGCTGATAGTGTTATTTCTTTCTCATTATATAAAAGTGCTAAGCCAGGAACATATAATAGTGGTAGTATAGGTTTTGAAAAAGCAAGTAGTAGTCAAAAAGATATATCAAGTGCTTATGTTACTGATGCCAAAGCAGAGCTTTATATTGATGGAGTATTAAAACAAACCCTTCTTCAAGCATCAAACAATAATAAATATACCTTTACAGCAATTCCAAGAGATAATCAGAAAGTAGAAATAAAACTAAACTATAAAGATTATGCACAAGCAATAGGTAAGGCTAATCTTAATTTACCAATGCCAGATATTGACTCCTCTAATGTTATTTTGCAAAGAGGAACAGACCAATTTGGTAATACTTATTATAGACTTGTTGTTTATTTAGAAATTAGAGATAATGGCAATAACGAAAATTACTATCAAATTGAACCAAATATAAATTATGATGATAATTATGGTGTTAGGAAAATAACATTAAGCAGTTCAGAACTATTATGGGAGAATATTCAAGGAGTATTCCAAGAAAATACCTCTACTTTTGAATCAAATATAAATCGTTTTGGCATTATTTCAAATAAGAAGTTTAAAGGAGAAGTTTATAAAGTAAAATTTGCTTTGGAGATTTATGATAATACTTTCTCAGTTGAAAAAGCAAATGGTAGAATATATGGAGATATAAGAGTTTCTTCAATTGAAAAACAAGCCTACAATTATCTTTTTACTTTAAATAGATATTATAATTCTTCATATATGAATGAACCGGTAATTATTTTGGATGGTATAGAAAATGCATATGGATTTATTGGAGGGAAGAAAACAAAGAAGGTGAAAAATGTTAATTTGGTGTTTTAAATTTTGAGATTATGATAAAACGTTATTTATTAGTTTTTCTTTTTTGTGGAACAAGTATATTCCTTTTTGCTCAAGTAAAACCTGAAATTGATTGGGTAAGGGTTGAAGGAGGAAGTTTTATGATGGGATGTGAAGAGAGTGATAAAGAATGTTATCCCGATGAACAGCCAAAACATAAGGTAAATATTTCTACTTTTGAGATTAGTAGATATGAAGTAACTGTTGGAGAGTACAAAATGTTTTGCAAGGCAACCAAAAGAAGTATGCCAAGTCCACCTCCTTATGGTTTTATAGATTCTCATCCAATAGTATATATTACATGGCAAGATGCTATGGACTACGCAAAATGGATTGGAGGAAGACTTCCTACAGAGGCAGAATGGGAGTTCGCAGCAAAAGGAGGAATAAATAGCAAAGGATACACTTATTCAGGAAGTAATAATTATGACGAAGTAGGATGGTGCTACGAAAATTCTTCAAATCAAACTCATCCAATTGGTCAAAAACTTCCTAACGAATTAGGCATTTATGATATGAGTGGAAATGCTTGGGAATGGGTAGGAGATAACTATGAAATATTCTACTATAAAACAAGTCCATCCATAAATCCTAAAGGTCCCATGAAAGGCTTAGGAAAAGTTAATCGTGGAGGATGCTTTAGCTTCGATTTCAATTTAATGCGAACTTCTCACCGAAGAGGCTCAGGTGAAAATACTGCTGGTTTTGGAACAGGATTTAGAGTAGCAAGAGATATTAAATAACTACTCTTGCTTCATATTGTGAAAAACATTCACAACATCATCATCTTCCTCAATCTTATCTATTAACTTTTCAACTGCTGCTTGTTCTTCAGCATTTAAAGATTTCATATCGTTTGGAATTCTATCAAACTTAAATGTTTTGATTTCAAAAGAATTTTCTTCAAGATATTTTTGGATTGGACCGAAATTTGCAAATGGAGCATAAATATGAATTTCTCCTTCTTCCAAAAAGCAATCTTCAATACCAAAATCAATAAGTTCAAGTTCCAATTCTTCCATGTCAACACCTTCTTTTGGTAGAACAGTAAAATTACATTGACGGTCAAACAAGAAATCACACATACCTGTTGTTCCCAAAGAACCTCCAAGTTTGTTAAAATAACTTCTAACATTAGCAACTGTACGAGTTGGGTTATCGGTTGCTGTTTCAATAACTAAAGCAATACCATGAGGAGCATATCCTTCATAAACAATATCCTTATAACCTGCAGTGTCTTTTGACGTAGCACGTTTTATGGCTCTTTCAACATTATCCTTAGGCATATTTTCTGTTCTTGCCGTTTGGATAAGAAGTCTAAGCCTTGAATTAGCACTTGGATCAGGACCACCTTCTTTAACTGCCATTTCAATTTCACGTCCCAAGCGAGTAAAAACTCTTGCCATATTTCCCCAACGCTTAAATTTTCTTGCTTTGCGGAACTCAAATGCTCTTCCCATACTTATTATATTTGATTTAGATTAAAATTATCTTTAAAATGAAGTTGCAAATTTAGTATATTTACACCAAATCAAGAAAAATTAACTTTAAAAACTGTCATTTTCCCCTTGTAAAACTATGAAATAAAGAATAAATGGAGTTAAAATAGCGATATTTCCAAATTTAAACAGCGTATTTATGAACTCTAAATAAGGAGTTGATGAATGCGAAATGCCATTTCGTTGCAGCGAAATGCCATTTCACCATAAACGAAATGGCATTTCATCGTAACGAAATGGCATTTCGTTTTACTAAAACAAAGATTAAGTGTCGTATAAACCTTATTTTAAATGGTATAAGCTATGTTTAATTTTAATTATATTAGAGATGTGTTTTCTTGGTCGATTTTAAATGGAGAAAAGTGTAAAACTTTAATAGATTAACCCTCTAATGACTTGTTTGACCAAGAATTAAAACGGAAATGTTTATGTCTTTCACTTTAGAAAGAGTTTTAATGCATGAGTTTAGTGAAGCACCTGTTGTAACTAAATCATCTACTAATAAAATATGCTTTCCTTCAAGAATGGCAGAGTTTTTGAGTTTGAATATATTTTCTACATTAGACCACCTTTGCAATTTTGACATTGATGTTTGACTTTTGTTATTTCTAATTCTTCTTATACAGTTTGTCTTCATTTCTATTGAGAAATATTTACTTACAGTTTTTGCAATAACTTCAGATTGATTAAAGCCTCTTTTTAATGTTCTAATCCAATGTAATGGAAGAGGAATGATATAGTCGATTTCTTTAATCCATTCTTTATCTTTTAATTCATTGCATAGAATTTTAGTTAGATATTTACCAATAATTATATCTTCTCTATACTTAAAGCTGTGAATTAAATTACTTGCTAAGCATTCTTTATTGTAGTTTAGTAGTGATACTGCATTTTTAACTGGAAAATATATTGAAACTCTATTGCTTAAGTCATTGTTTGAATCGTAAATACTATAACTTCTATTAAGTTCTACAAAACATTTGGAACATAAAACCTTTTCATAATTAACCATAATATCGTGGCAGCCATAACAATAATGCGGAAATATAGTTTCAGTAATAATAGAAAAAATGTTAATCATAGTGATAGATAAATTAATAGAATTATCTTTGCAAATATAAATAAAATAGATGAGAAAACTTACAATTGGTAATTTAGTTGCAAATTACCCAATTATCCAAGGCGGAATGGGAGTAGGAGTGTCACTGTCTGGATTGGCTGCAGCCGTTGCTAATGAAGGGGGTGTGGGAGTTATTTCCGCTGCTGGCTTAGGCCTTTACTACATGCAAGAAGCCAATAATTATATAGATGCTTGTATCTATGGACTTAAACAAGAAATCCAAAAAGCAAAAGATAAAACTAAGGGAATAGTTGGAGTGAATATTATGGTTGCTCTAAATAATTTTTCCGATATGGTTAAAACTGCAGTAAAAGAGAAGGCTGATGTAATATTTGCTGGAGCAGGAATGCCATTAGATTTACCAAAATATTTGGATGAAGATTCACAGACTAAATTAGTGCCTATTGTTTCTTCTGCAAGAGCTACAAAAATCTTGTGCGAGAAATGGACTTCAAATTATAATTATGTTCCTGATGCAATTGTTGTAGAGGGACCAATGGCAGGTGGGCACTTAGGTTATAAGATAGAAGATTTAGAAAGTAAAGAATATCAATTAGAGATAAACTTACCAAAAATTATTCAAGAGGCATCTCGTTTTGAACAGAAATTTGGAAAGAAAATTCCTGTTATTGCAGCAGGAGGAATTTATACAGGAGAAGATATTTATAAGATAATGCAGCTTGGAGCTTCTGGAGTTCAGATGGGGACACGTTTTGTTACAACTTATGAATGTGATGCTTCCGATGAATTTAAGCAATCCTATATTAATGCCAGTAAAGAAGATATAGTAATTATTAAAAGCCCTGTTGGAATGCCAGGAAGAGCGATTAATAATTCATTCCTTCAAAGTGTTTTAAGGGGAGAAACGCATCCAAAGAACTGTCCATTCCATTGCATAAAGACATGTAATATTGAAACAAGTCCATATTGTATAATGAGGGCGCTATTAAATGCCTACAAAGGGAATGTAGATAAAGGTTTTTGCTTTGCTGGAGTTAATGCTTATAGGGCTACAGAAATTATTTCAGTTCATGATATGTTTTTGAAATTAATCTCTGAATATGATTATTATGATTCTCAAACTGAAAATAGATTAAATTGAAATTCAGTCTATAATAATATAAAAGTTTAGTGCTGTTTTTTTTGTATCTCCTTTAATTGTTAGGTAGAAAACTTATTCTTAACTTTGCAAAATAATTTTTGGGACTACAAAATCGGAATAAAAAAGGATGAAAACTAAACATATCTTTCAAATATTTATATTATTTCTTATAGCTTCTTTCTCTCTTCAAGCACAAAATACTTGTCCAAGAGGACTTGTGAATTGTGAAGGTCAGTGCGGTCGTTTTGTTGATGAAAATGGCAATGGTATTTGTGATCCTTCAGAATTTAAACCTGTAGAAACTCAAACCAATGTTCAAAATGTTATAAAGATTAAAAAGAAGAATGGAGATGGCAGTGTTGAAACCATTAATTTGAATGATACTAACTCTTTTGTAGAAGATTCGATTAATGAGGACGATATTGTTGTTGAGGCAGAGGTTGCAGAGATAATTACTCATAAATCTAATAAAGAAAAGTCTCTTCCTCAAACTGAAGAGGAAACTGTTAAGAAAGCAAAACCATATAGATTATTAGGAATAAGTGCCATTACATTAGTTTGTTATTTATTTACTATGCTTTTGGTTAGGTTCAAAGTTATCAGAAAAATTATTCATAGAAAGATTTGGAACTCTATACTTTTATTAACCTTCTTAATGTCTTGTCTCTTAGGCTTACTCTTAGTAATTCAACTAAACTACAACTTATTTCAATCGATTTACCTAACCAATCTTAAGCTTCATGTTGAATTTGGAATAGCAATGACTCTAATCTCTTTAATTCATATACTTTGGCATTTGCCTTATTTCTTAAAGCTATTTCGCAATAAAAAGGTTAATTCATAACCAAATTGTAAATGAATAAGCGAATATTAAGCTTAGCTCTACCAAACATTATAACCAATATAACTGTCCCTCTTTTGGGTATGGTTGATACTTCTATTGTTGGTCATTTAGACACTGAAGGAAGTACAATTGACTATATTGGAGCTATTTCTGTTGGAACAATGATATTTAATTTCATTTATTGGAACTTCGGATTTCTGAGAATGGGGACCAGTGGTTTTACTGCTCAGTCGTATGGGGCAAGAGATTTAAAGGAGTCAATGAATATATTAACAAGGGCTTTATTTATTGCTCTTCTGATATCTTTTAGTCTTATCATTCTTCAATATCCAATATCTTTACTGACAAGAAGCTTTATTGAGAACAAAAATGGAGTGCTGGATTTGGGTCTAAGATACTTTTTTATATTGATTTGGGCGGCTCCTGCAACTCTGGGAATGTATGCTTTAAAGGGTTGGTTGATAGGTATGCAGGATTCAAAAACGCCAATGTATATTGCAATAATGATTAATTTAGTTAACATATTCTTTAGTCTTTTGTTTGTGATAAAGTTTAAAATGAAGATTGAAGGCGTGGCTTATGGAACTCTAATTGCTCAATATTCTGGACTAATAACTACCATTGTGTTTTGGCAAATTAAGTATGGCAAGCTAAAGAAATACTTCAACTTAAAAGAAAGTATCAATTGGCACAAGATGAAGTTATTCTTTAAGGTAAACTCAGATATCTTTCTTCGAACTTGCTGCTTGATTCTTGTAACAACCTATTTTACCATTGCTTCTTCAAAAATGGAGTATCCAATTTTGGCAGTAAATGCTTTGCTTATGCAACTCTTCACGCTCTTTTCCTACTTTATGGATGGTTTTGCTTATGCTTCTGAAAGCCTTTGTGGGAAATATTATGGTGCTAAAGATGGCAAAAACTTAAGAAAGAGTATTAAATACATATTGAGTTGGGGATTAGGAATAAGTTTGGTTTTTATGGTTTTGTATTTCTTCTTTGGAGAAAACCTACTGAGACTATTAACTGATAAAGAACATATTATTATGGCAGCAAAAGACTATATGGGTTGGGTTTTGCTTATCCCATTAACAGGTTTTGTCGCTTTTCTTTATGATGGTATTCTTATTGGAATGACAAAGTCAGCCATAATGAGAAATGCAATCTTTATTGCTACAGCTCTTTTCTTTATTCTTTTCTTCACTCTTAATCCTTTCTTTTCCAATTCAGCTCTTTGGATAGCATTTATAACTTATCTATTGGGAAGAAGTGTGTTTATGGCAGTGTTTTCACGTAATCTAATTTTCAAAAAATAAATTATGAAAGTAGTACATATTGAATTTAAAGATCAAAATCAAATGGATAAAGCTAAACAAATTCGTGTTAAGGTTTTTGTCCAGGAACAAAACGTGCCTTTTGAAGAAGACTGGGATGAGGAGTTTTCTGAAAATTATTTAATCCTGAATGATGAAGAACAGGCAATAGGTACTATGCGTTGGAGAGATTTGGGAGAGAAAATAAAGTTGGAAAGAGTGGCTGTCTTGGAAGAATATAGGAATAATGGTTATGGAGAAAAGCTTGTTAGAGAAGTTATTAAAGACATAAAATCAAAAACCAATAAGCCAATAACCCTTCATTCTCAACTCAAAGCAATTCCTTTATATGAAAGAATAGGCTTTAAACAATATGGAGAACTTTTCTACGAAGCCGATATTCCTCATTATGCAATGCAGTTGGAAGACTAAACTCCAGCTCCAATTCTTGATTATAAAACATCCTTTTCTAAGATAGTAGGGTAACAAATCAGCGATATTGAGGTAGTGAATCGGCGATATGGTTATAACAAATCGGCGATATAGCAAAAGCATATTGCCTAATATGGGGGTACCATATTGGGTAATATGGTGGGGTGCATATTGGGCAATATGCCCTATGCGAATTGGGCGATTCACTTTTGCCATATCGCCGATTCTGTTAGGGGATATCGCCTATAATGGTATAATGGATTGGTAATATGGAGTATACGTATATCTATTCTTGGGATAGTGGAAGTTTGTTTTCAGTGTGTTTTTCCTCTTTCTCTTTATTGGGTTTTATTTGATGAATAAGGATTTCCAAAAAGAAAAATACTATTAAAAACAATGCTATCATTATATCTCCTAGGCTTATGACCTTTAATCCAACAAAGAGTAATGGGATGATTATAAGGAAGATTTGTGTGATGAAAAATAAATAATAGCCTGTTGTAAATCCTCTAAACATAATAACTAAACTGCTTACTAGGAATATGCTTAACAATGATTTCAGGATAAAATATGCTCTACTTATGGAAAGAATATCTAAAATTGAATTGCGATAGAAATAAAGATAGGAAGGAAGGTTTGAGCTTTGAATCATCTCTTGTGAAGCGTGATTGAAGATACCAAAAAATCCATTTAGTAATGCTGAAAAACTAAATGATATTATGCAAATCAGCAACATAATTCGCATAAGTATTGTAGGTCGATAACCTTTTTCTAATTGTTTAAATTTCAATTTAACTGTCATAAGTTTGTGTTTTTTATTAAAGCTATTCAACCGTTACTTCATCTGCAAAACAATGTGCTTTATAACCATATCCACTATGTCCTTCAGGGCAGGTCTTAATTGACTTTGCTTCAATTCTAATATACCTAACATCATCAAATATTGTAGTTATATATTTAGGCACGTTCTCACATTTTGTTCTCCCAATTTCTTTTTGTACTTCTGAATTATATGTATAAATGCTGTTTTCGTTTGGTTTAATATCTTTTGTTTCTATTGTTTTAATCTTCTCCCATTCTTTCCCATCTTTTGAAATAAAGAAAGAAACTTCAATTGGTGCAAATATCCAAGAACCTTTTTCATCTAAGAAATTTATAGAGATATTACGCACTTGAGTTTTCTCTTTTAAATCCAATTCCATAATATAATCTTCTCCCAATGTTCCAACCCAACGGTCATAACTTTGTCTTTTGCCAAAAAGTCCATCAGTTAGAGTGAAAGATGAGTTTCCTGAATAAGCAGGATTGATATTTTGCATTTTATATTCTTTTCCAGTGGCTTTGTTGAGAGTATATTTTTGTGAGAAAAGAGGAGAAGAAAGAGGTGAAGAATTATTATTCCTTTCGCTCTTGCTTATTGCTTTTGCTTTTAGTGTTGTATTTTCTTTTATTATAATTGGCTTAGAATATTTAAGAGAATTAATTGTTGGCTCTTCATTATTGGTAGTGTAGTAAATGTTTGAACCAGTCATAGGAGAGGATAAATTAACTTCTACTTGTCTTTTATTAGCGTTCCAATTAGTTGATGCTTGAATTGAATAATGTGAAGTTGCATAATTATAACCTAAATAGTCGTATCTTCCAATTTGTCTTTCAAGTCTTTTAAGAAAGTCTTCATAGTTTTTGCTTTCTTTGGGAGTCCAAGCAATTTCGCTTAAAGCAGCAATTCTTGGAATATCCATATATTGAACTTTCTTAAAGTCTGAAATATATTCAGTCCAAGTGTTAGCTTGAACTCCAATAATATGTTTGGCTTGAGCTTCGTTCAATTCTTTTGGCACTGGTTCATAATCATAAACCTTCTTTAAAGGTACAAACCCTCCAATACTTAAGGGTTCAACCTCAGCTGAGCCTTGATAATAATTGAAATATAGAAATGCAGTAGGTGACATAATTGCATCATGACCTTGTTTTGCAGCAGCAACACCCCCAGATTCACCTTGCCAAGACATAATTGTTGCCTTTCCTTTTAATCCTCCTTCCAAAATTTCATCCCAACCAATAACTTTCTTTCCCTTAGCTTCCAAATATTTTTCAATTCTATTCATAAAATAAGACTGCAGTTCATATTCGTCTTTCAGATTGTTTGTCTTAATTGTATTTTGACAAATCGAACATTCTTTCCAACTCTTCTTTGGGCACTCATCACCACCAATATGTATATATTCTGAAGGAAAAAGCTCCACAATCTCATCTAAAACATTTTGAAGGAAAGTAAATGTTTCTTCTTTAGTACAGAATACATCCTCGAAAACTCCCCAAGTTGTTGCAGCTTCATATTTTTCTCCCTTACAACCAAGCTCAGGATAGGCAGAAAGTGCAGCAAGAGCATGACCAGGAATTTCTATTTCAGGGATAATATTAATATATCTTTGTTTAGCATATTCCACAATCTCTTTAATATCTTCTTGAGTATAATAGCCTACATATTCTTTACCATCATACTTTATAGGATTGTCTGAATAATGGCCAATTAGAGTTTCTTTTCTTTTTGAAGCTATAGTTTGAAGCTTAGGATACTTCTTTATTTCTACTCTCCAACCTTGGTCATCAGTTAAGTGCCAATGAAAAGTGTTTAATTTATGAAAAGCCAATAAATCAATATATTGTTTAACCTCTTCTTTAGAAAAGAAATGTCGAGCACAATCCAAATGTTTCCCCCTGTATGCAAAACGTGGATAATCAATAATTCTACCAGTAGAAATTTCTTTATTAAATGATTCTTTCGCACTGATATTATCATTTGACCAGGAAGACATAATCATTTGAATTATTGTCTGGCATCCATAAAAGAATCCTGCATTTTCATTTGCAAATAGAATAATCCTGTCATTCATAATATCTATTTGATATCCTTCTTTTCCAAGAATTTTGTCGCTTGATAGAACAAATATTATTGAGTTGGCTATATTATATTTTGGATTATCCTTCTTGGGAAGAATAGGTTTAATGGAAGGGTTAAAAGCTTGTAATTGTGAGTGAAGGTATTCGGCAACAGAATATTCTTTGCTGTCGATATTGCAAATTATTTTTGTATTGTTGTTAATTAAAAATTTAGAAGAATTGTCCAATTTAACACTTACCGGTTGTGGAATAATATCAATACTATTTTGTCCAAAACAAATTGTGGATAATATTAATAGTAAAAGTGATAGGACTTGAATTTTGATTTTCATAGATAAGGATTAATGAATTAATATCTGCAAAAATAAGAAAATAAGTTTTAATAAGTGTTTGGTACTCATATTTTATTAAATTTGCAATCTAATTAAAGAAAAATTTTTAATGAAAAAAGCATTCTGTCTTTTTGCTATCTCTTTGTTATTAATATCTATTCACTCTTATGCTTTAAATGAAGCATATATAAATATAGATACATGCATAGTAAATATTTTACCAAGCGATACAATAGTTTATACTAATTCTCCTATTCAAATCCAATTAAATATTTCTCCAGAAGCAGACACTTGTCATTGGAGCCCTTCAACAGATTTAAGCAATGACACAATCCCAAATCCAATTGCAACAGTAAATAATACAACTCAATACATTGTAGAATCATATTATTTGATTGACTCTAATTTGGTTTATAATGGGGATTTTGAATTAGGAAATACAGGTTTTTTAACACAATATCATAATTGGACATCTGGAGGATTTGTCTTTGGAAATTATATAATTACAACTAATGCTAATACAGTTAGTGGAGGATTTACACCATGCAATAATGGTGGAAAGTATATGGTTTTGGATGGTATAGGAACTCCAAATTTATATTTCTTTCAATCTACAGTAAATGTAGAACCAAATACATTATATGAATTTTCAGTACAATCAGTATTTTTAGCTTTTTCAGAATTAAGCTCTTCATACTATCCAAGATTGAAATATTATATTAATAATGAGCAATTAGGGGGAGTGGATGTAATTTCAAATTATAATTGTAATTGGCATACATTCAAATATAAATGGTATAGTGGGACTAATACAACAGCAACTTTTAAAGTTGTAGATGATAATACAGATGGAAGTGGTAATGACTTTGCAGTAGATAATATTTTATTAAAGAAATTTTGCAAAGCCACAGATACTATAAATATAATCTTTGCACCACAAACAATCATAGACACAATAGATATAACAATATGTGAAAATGAATTGCCATATCATTATCATGACAGTACATTTACTCAATCAGGAACATATTTGTATAATTTTTCAACAAATAATATTATAGATAGTACATATCTAATACACCTATACGTATTAGAACCTTACATTAATACAATCAATGCCACTATATGTGAAGGTGAAACCTATACAGAAAACGGATTTAATCAAAGCACCCAAGGGATATATACACAAGAACTACAATCAATCAATGGATGCGATAGCACCATAATATTAGATTTAGAAGTAAAACAAGCATATAATACTACAATAAATGCTTCCATATGTGAAGGAGATACTTATGATCAAAATGGATTTTATGAAAGCAATGCAGGCAGTTATACTCATACTTATAATTCTTATAATGGATGTGACAGTACAATAACACTACAACTACAAGTAACTAATACAAGAGACACAGTCATATACGATACTATATACTCAGGCACAGCATACA
>DIOL01000015.1:18422-71584 GCA_002423895.1 Bacteroidales bacterium UBA5515
TATATACTCAGGCACAGCATACACCAACTTTGGCTTTTATAGAACTGAAGAAGGCACCTATTTCAATACATATCAAATAGGCGAAGGCTGCCCGATGAATATAATACTTTACTTAACTGTTAAAGAAGTTCCACAAGTCAACGTATGGCTACCCAATGCCATAACACCATATGATGTAGTAAATACAGAATTTGGATATTATACTGAACTGCAATACTTGGAAAGTGTAAAATTTGAAGTATATAACAGATGGGGAAATAGAATCTTTGAGTCTGTCAAGATAGGAGAATATTGGGACGGAACCTATAAAGGCAAAGAATGTCAAAGAGGCTTATATGCATGGAAGCTCAAATACAAAACAATCTTTGAAGATAAATATTACGAAAAATCAGGAAATGTACATTTGATTTGGTAAAATGAGAAAGATTAGATTATTTTTTGCCTTAATATTATGTATATCCATAAAATCTTATGGACTAAATAATCTATTACTACAAGATGACACATGTAGTGTTAATATCCTACAAGATGACACAATAATAACATCAAATACAACAATTCAAATACAATTAAATGCAAGTTCAGGAGCAGAATCATACCAATGGACACCTTCAACTGGATTAAACAACTATACAATATCTAATCCAATTGCAACAGTAAATAACACAACACAATATATAGTTGAAGCATCTTATTTAGACACAAATTTAATTTATAATGGGAACTTTGAATTAGGCAATGTTGGATTTACAACACAGTATGATTATGCAACTATAGGTCCAACAACTAGAGAATTATATAGCATTAACACCAATGCATCTTTTTTTGAGAGTGCTTTTTGTCCTTGTGTACGTGATGGGAATTATATTTTTTTTGATGGTTCAATTAATCCCAATACAATAGTTTATCAGTCACAAGTGAATATATTACCTAATACAGATTATGTATTTTCTTTAGAACTTTCAACAATAAATGTCCCTCCAAATCCATTAAATAGTTTAGCAGATCTCCAAATTTCAATAAATAATGCTATTGTTCAATCTCATTTTAGACCGACAATACCATGCTGCACATGGAATAGTATTGATGTTACATGGAATAGTCAAAATAGTTCAATAGCAACAATAACAATAATTAATCTTAATTTAGAGCCTTATGGTAATGATTTTGGAATTGATAATATATCTTTAAGAAAAATATGCAAAGCCACAGATACTATAAATATAATTTTTGCACCACAAACAATCATAGATACAATAGATATAACAATATGTGAAAATGAATTGCCATATAATTATTATGACAGTGTTTTTACTCAATCAGGAACATATTTGTATTATTTTTCAACAAATAATAATATAGATAGTACATATCTAATACAACTATACGTACTAGAACCTTACATTAATACAATCAATGCCACTATATGTGAAGGAGAAACCTATACAGAAAACGGATTTAATCAAAGCACCCAAGGGATATATACACAAGAACTACAATCAATCAATGGATGCGATAGCACAATAATATTAGATTTAGAAGTAAAACAAACATATAATAATGCCATCCAAGCCACAATTTGCGAAGGAGATACCTATGATCAAAATGGATTCTATGAAAGCAATGTAGGCAGTTATACTCATACTTATAATTCTTATAATGGATGTGACAGTACAATAACACTTCAACTACAAGTAAATAATGCAAGAGACACAGTCATATACGATACTATATACTCAGGCACAGCATACAATAACTTTGGCTTTTATAGAACTGAAGAAGGCACCTATTTCAATACATATCAAATAGGACAAGGCTGCCCGATGAATATAACACTTTACTTAACTGTTAAAGAAGTTCCACAAGTCAACGTATGGCTACCCAATACCATAACACCATATGATGTAGTAAATACAGAATTTGGGTATTATACAGAACTTCAATACTTAGAAAGTGTAAAATTTGAAGTATATAACCGTTGGGGCAATAGAATATTTGAATCAACAAAGATAGGAGAATATTGGGATGGGACATATAAAGGCAAAGAATGCAAAAGAGGATTATATGTATGGAAACTCAAATACAAAACAATCTTTGAAGATAAATACTATCAAAAGTCAGGAAATGTACATTTGATTTGGTAAAATGAAAAAAATTAGATTGATATTTATAGTAATATTATTAATGACCATAAAATCTTATGGCCTAAATAATATATTTGTAAATATTGATTCATGTGCAGTAAATATAATTCCAAATGACACAACAATATATTCAAATAATCCAGTTCAAATCCAGTTAAACATTACACCAGAAGCAGATTCAGTTAAATGGACTCCTTCAATAGGATTAAATAATAATGCAATATCTAATCCAATAGCTACTATAAATAATTCGACACAATATATTGTTGAAGCATATTATTATGACACAAATTTAGTCTATAATGGTGACTTTGAATTGGGAAATGTTGGATTTACTACAGATTTACTATTAACATCACAATCTTCATCTCCATATGGAACATATATTATTGCAAACGATGCACATACATTATACTGGGGCTTCACTAGTTGTACACATAATGGAGGATTGTTTATGAGTGCAGATGGCGCTCCAAATCTTTTAACAACTTATGAAAGTCAAGTTAATGTTGAACCCAACACTGATTATATTTTTTCAGTAGAATTTGCTAATATAAATGAATCGCCATATTTTGTGGATAGCTGGCGTTCAATATTCCAACTTAAAATTAATGGAGTATCCTTGGGAAGTCAAATTATTAATACTTCTGATTTTTGTATTTGGAATAGATATTATAGGATTTGGAATAGTGGAAATAATACTACTGCAACAGTTAATATAACGAATTTAAATATTTCACCTGATGGTAATGATTTTGCACTTGATAATGTTTCATTAAGAAAGATTTGTAAAGCCACAGATACTATAAATATAATTTTTGCACCACAAACAATCATAGACACAATAGATATAACAATATGTGAAAATGATTTGCCATATAATTATAATGACAGTACCTTTACTCAATCAGGAACATATTTTTATAATTTTTCAATAAATAATATTATTGATAGTACATATCTAATACACCTATACGTACTGGAACCTTACATTAATACAATCAATGCCACCATATGTGAAGGAGAAACATATGCAGAAAACGGATTTAATCAAAACACAACAGGACTATATACACAAGAACTACAATCAATCAATGGATGTGATAGTACAATAATATTAGACTTGGAAGTAAAACAAGCATATAATACTACAATAAATGCTTCCATATGTGAAGGAGACACTTATAATCAAAATGGTTTTAATGAAAACACAACAGGCAGTTATACCAATACTTACAACTCTTATAATGGATGTGACAGTACAATAACACTTCAACTACAAGTAAATAATACAAGAGATACAGTCATATACGATACTATATACTCAGGTACAGCATACACCAACTTTGGCTTTTACAGAACAGAAGAAGGAACCTATTTCAATACATATCAAATAGGACAAGGCTGCCCGATGAATATTACACTTTACTTAACTGTTAAAGAAGTTCCACAAGTCAACGTATGGCTACCAAATACTATAACACCATATGATGTAGTAAATACTGAATTTGGATATTATACTGAACTGCAATACTTGGAAAGTGTAAAATTTGAAGTATATAACAGATGGGGAAATAGAATCTTTGAGTCTGTCAAGATAGGAGAATATTGGGACGGAACCTATAAAGGCAAAGAATGTCAAAGAGGCTTATATGCATGGAAGCTCAAATACAAAACAATCTTTGAAGATAAATATTATGAAAAATCAGGCAATGTACATTTAATTTGGTGAGATGAAAAAATTTAGTTTACTTTTAATTTTTATATTATGCATATTCATAAAGTCTTATGGACTAAATAATCTATTAATAAATATTGACACATGTTCTGTAAATATAATCCCAAATGATACAATAATTTTTTCTAATGATACTGTTCAAATACAACTAAATATCTCTACATATCCTGATTCTTGTAAATGGACGCCTTCAACAGGATTAAATAATAATTTAATTCCAAACCCAATTGCAACCATAAATAATTCTACACAATATACTGTAGAAGCCTATTATTTGATGGACTCTAATTTAATATATAATGGAGATTTTGAATTAGGAAATACTGGTTTTTCAACTCAATATACTAATTGGACATCAGATGGATTTGTTTTTGGAAATTATACAATAACAAATAATGCAAATAATGTAAGTGGTGGTTTTACTCCTTGTAATAATGGAGGGAATTATATGGTTTTAGATGGCATAGGAACTACAGATTATTATTTTTTTCAATCAACTGTGAATATAGAACCCAATACCTTATATGAATTTTCAGTACAATCAGTTTTTTTAGCCTTCTCAGAATTAAGCTCTTCATACTATCCAAGATTAAAATATTATATTAATAATCAACAATTAGGAGGGATAGATGTAATTTCAAATTATAACTGTAATTGGCATACATTCAAATATAAATGGTATAGTGGAAATAATACAACAGCAACTGTAAAAGTAGTAGATGATAATACAGATGGAAGTGGAAATGATTTTGCAGTAGATAATATATTATTAAAGAAGATTTGCAAAGCTACTGATAATATTAATATTATCTATGCAAATTTTACAGACACATTAAACTTTACAATTTGTGAAAATGAGTTGCCTTTTGTTTTTTTAGATAGTTTCTTTACACAATCAGGAACTTATTTATATGATATTTCAACAAATAATAATGTAGATAGTACGTGTAAAATAAATCTAAATGTTATTGAAACTTATACTGATACAATCCATGCAACAATATGTGAAGGTGAAATTTATTCAGAAAATGGATTTAATCAAGACTCTACAGGAATTTATACACATGTATTTCAGTCAATCAATGGATGCGATAGTACTATTATATTAAACTTATTTGTTAAACAAACATTTGATACAATAATTCAAGCAACAATATGCGAAGGAGATATATATACTGATGATGGATTTAATCAAGATTCGACAGGAATTTATACACATGTATTTCCTTCAATCAATGGATGCGATAGTACAGTTACACTTCAACTCATAGTTAATAAAATATATATTGATACAATACATGCTGATATTTATTATGGAAATGTATATAATAAATATGGATTTAATGAACGCGCAACGGGAGTTTATACTCATACTTTCCAGGGAGTAAATGGTTGTGACAGTATTTTATGCCTCGATTTGCAGGTTGATAGAATTTTATTTCCAAATGTTATAACTCCAAATGGTGATGATATAAATGATATATTTGAAATTCATAATTTAATTGAACAGGAAGCCTTTTTAGATAACGAACTAATTATTTATAATCGTAATGGAAAGTTAATTTACAGTTTCAAAAATATTAGGAAAAAAGAAGACTTCTGGTCTCCAGCTCAAACAAATTCACCAACAGGAACATACTATTATCGTTTCATAGGAAAACGTTCCGACAAAACAATTGATACTACGGGAATAATTGAAGTTTTGAAATAAAATTTTGAGAAAAACTTCTTCAAATCAGAATACAAAGAAATGATTTGAAGAAGTTTATTTTTGATAATTAGTCTTTTAAACTATTAATGTTTTCTCTTAATTTGCTGATTTGGTTTGT
This sequence comes from Bacteroidales bacterium UBA5515, assembly GCA_002423895.1. GTDB lineage: Bacteria > Bacteroidota > Bacteroidia > Bacteroidales > P3 > UBA10566. The sequence continues at coordinate 24,134 of DIOL01000015.1, forward strand.
AAGTTCTTTTGGAAGATGATTCCCGAATAATTCATAGAACTTTTCAGTACGTTCAAGTTCATTTAACCATTCTTTTTTATCAATTTTCATTAGCTTTTCCATATCTTCAGAAGTTACATCCAAACCTTGAGTATTTATTGCATTTGGTTTTGGAATTTTCCCAATAGGTGAATCCATAGCTATATCTTCATTATTGCAACGATCAAATATATAAGCTAAAACTCTTGAATTTTCACCATATCCTGGCCATAGCCATTTGCCATTTTCTTTTCTGAACCAGTTAACGCAGAAAATTTTAGGTAAGTTTTCTTTTTGAGTTTTTGTTCCAATATTTATCCAATGTGCAAAATAATCTCCCATATTGTAGCCACAGAAAGGCTTCATTGCAAAAGGATCATGGCGAAGTTCTCCAACATTAAGTCCAATTACTGCAGAAGTTATTTCAGAACCTATAACAGAACCAATCATAACTCCATGATTCCAGTCTTTTGCTTCATAAACCAAAGGAATTGTTGTTTGGCGTCTTCCTCCAAACAAAATGGCTGAAATAGGAACTCCATTAGGTTCATTATAAGCTGGATCAGCTACTGGGCATTCTGAAATTGGAGTTGTAAAACGAGAATTGCTTTGTGCACATGGCTCTTTGGAAGTTTTATCATAAACCCTTCCTTTCCAATCAATAGTCCCTTCAGGACAATCATATCCAATTCCTTCCCACCAGACATCTTTGTCTGGAGTCAGACCAACATTTGTGTATAGTGTATTTCTTTGAATAGATTGATATGCATTAGGGTTTGTATCCATTGAAGTTTGAGGAACAACTCCAAAGAAACCATTTTCAGGATTAATTGCCCATAAACGACCATCTTTACCAAATTTCATCCATGCAATATCATCTCCAACTGTTTCAACCTTCCAACCTGGAATTGTAGGAATTAACATTGCAAGATTTGTCTTTCCACATGCTGAAGGGAAAGCTGCTGCAATATATTTTTTTTCTCCTTTTGGATTTGTTATCCCTAAAATTAACATATGTTCTGCCAACCATCCTTCTTCTTTACCGATAACAGAAGCAATTCTTAAAGCAAAACATTTCTTTCCTAAAAGTGCATTACCACCATATCCTGAGCCAAATGACCAAATTTCTTTTGTTTCAGGGAATTGACAAATATATTTTTCTTCAATTGGACGACAAGGCCATTTAACATCCTTTTGTCCTTCTTCCAATGGATAACCAACAGAATGAATGCAAGGAATAAATCTTCCTTTTTCTCCCAAAATATCTAAAGCAGGTTTACCCATTCTTGTCATAATTCTCATATGAACTACAACATAAGGGGAGTCAGTAAGTTGAACTCCAATATATGATTTATCAGAGCCTAAAGGTCCCATGGAGAAGGGAATCACATACATTGTTCTTCCTTTCATTGCTCCTCTGTAAACCTTTAGCATAGCTTCCTTCATAGATTCAGGGTCGTTCCAATTATTTGTTGGACCAGCATCTTCATGTTTATTGGAACAAATAAAAGTTCTGCTCTCAATTCTTGCTACGTCTGAATCATCTGTTTGAAAATAGTAGGAGTTTGGTTTTTTGTCTTCATTTAGTTTGATTGCAACTCCACTTGCAACCATACTATCTAATATGTTTTGATTTTCTTCTTCAGAACCGTCACACCAGTGAACGTTTTTGGGCTGAAAAATTTCTTTCCAATGATTTACCCAATTGATTAATTCTACATTTATAGTCATAAAAATATGTTTTTAATTAGAATAATCATGCAAAAATAGGAAACAAAACCATATAAAACAAAATAAATCTTAAAAAATTATGTTTAGAATTAATGAGTTTAAAGACTTTAAATACCTTAAGCTCCTTATTATCAAAAAAAGTCGGTGATTAAATTTAAAAAGTCACCGATTAAATTTAAAAAGTCGGCATTTAAACAAAAAAAGTCGGCATTTAAATTTGATTAAGTAGGGACTTTATTATTTATTGTCTTTTTTCAACTAAAAATAATAGAAAAACAATTGAATTTATTACCTTTGCACTTAAGATGAATAATGCAGTACTATATTTATTCCCTACTCCAATTGCTGATAATGATTTGAAGTATTCTATTCCAGAAGTAAACTTGGAACTATTAAATCAATGCGATTTTTTTATAGTAGAGGATTTGCGTTCAGCAAGAAGATTTCTCAAAAAGGCTGGTTATAAGAAAGATTTTGAGGAAGTAGAATTTTATACACTTAATGAACATACCAAGATTGAAGAGATAGAAAACTATTTAGATCCAATCTATAAAGGAAAGAATATTGGTTTAATGTCTGAAGCAGGACTCCCTTGTATTGCTGACCCAGGTCAGATGGTTGTCAGTATGGCTCAAAATAAAGGAATTAAAGTTATCCCTTTGGTTGGTGCATCTTCATTAATGATGGCACTTATGGCTTCAGGCTTTAATGGTCAGAACTTTGCCTTTGTTGGATATTTGCCAGTTGATAAAGTGCTTAGAGCAAAAAAGATTAAAGAATTGGAGACAATTGCCCTTAAAACTAATCAAACACAAATATTTATTGAAGCCCCATATAGGAATAATCAAATGTTGGAGAGTTTAATACAAAACCTCAATCCAAATACTTCCATATGTGTTGGAGTTGATATTTCAATGTCTTCAGAACAAATAATTACCAAAACTGCCAATGGCTGGAAAAAGACTAAAATTGATTTGAATAAAAGGAATACAGTTTTTCTTATCTATAGATAAAATAAGATGAATAAACCACTTGCAGCATATTTACGCCCCAATTCATTAAATGAATATATAGGTCAAAAACACTTAGTTGGAGAAGGTGCAATACTTAGAAATGCTATTGAAAGTGGAAATATCCCTTCAATGATTTTGTGGGGACCTCCAGGTGTTGGAAAAACAACTTTAGCTAATATTATAGCAAACAGACTTTTTTGTCCTTTCTATTCTCTTTCAGCAATCAATTCAGGAGTAAAAGATGTTAGGGAAGTTATAGAAAAAGCTAAACAAGGAGACAGGGCAATTCTTTTTATTGATGAAATTCATCGTTTTTCCAAAAACCAACAAGACTCTTTGCTTGGAGCCGTTGAACAGGGAATAATAACATTAATTGGAGCAACCACCGAAAACCCATCCTTTGAAGTAATTACTCCATTGCTTTCAAGATGTCAAGTCTTTATTCTTAAAAACTTAGAGAAGGAAGACTTGATGCAATTAATTGATAAAGCAATTGAATACTATAAGGAGAACGAAAATAAAGCAATTGAAGTTAAGGAAACTCGAGCTCTAATGCGAATAAGTGGAGGAGATGCACGAAAACTTTTAAATGCAATTGAAATAGTGGTAACTCAACTTGGAGAAGATACAATAATTACTAATGAAAAAGTATCTACAATTATCCAACAAAATCTTACCTCCTACGACAAAAAAGGAGAAATGCACTATGATATAATTTCTGCTTTTATTAAAAGTATTAGAGGATCTGATCCCAATGCTGCAGTTTATTGGTTGGCAAGAATGGTAAATTCAGGAGAAGATGCTTTGTTTATAGCAAGAAGAATGGTTATATTAGCATCAGAAGATATTGGAATGGCAAATCCAAATGCAATGCTTTTGTCTAATGCTTGTTTTGAAGCTGTAAACAAAATTGGATATCCAGAATGCAGAATCATACTGTCTCAAATGGCTGTTTATTTAGCAACCTCTCCAAAGAGTAATTCAACCTATATGGCAATTGAAAAAGCATTATCTATTGTTGAAAAGACAGGAGATTTACCAGTCCCACTTCATTTAAGAAATGCTCCAACCTCACTTATGAAAGAAATTGGATATTCCAAAGACTATAAATATGCTCATGACTACGAAAATAATTTTATCCCAATACAATTTATGCCAGATGGCTTAATTGGGGAGAAACTTTATGAAACAGGTAACAATCCAAAAGAAAAAGAAATACTTAAGCATTTAGGTATGATGTGGAAAGATTATTATAATTATTAGTTATGAATGGAGAATTAAGGGTGTTATTCCCTCAAATAAAAACAAAAAATACATTTGTATTTGAAACAAAGCTTTTTTCTCCCGAAGACAAGCTTATAATGGCTCCAATGCAAAATTTAACGGGTTATCTGTTTAGAAATGCCTATAATAAGCTTTTCCCAAATATTATTGATAAAGCCATAACTCCTTTTATATCCATTACACATGGGAGTAATTGTTTTAGTAAAAGGAAGTTTAGAGATGTTTTGAAAGAACATAATACTTCTAAAATGGAAATAATCCCTCAAGTTTTAGGAAATGATATTAATGCAATGATTGAAATTGCAGAAGCTCTTTTTTCTTTAGGATATAAAGAAATGAATTTAAACTTGGGTTGCCCTTTTGAAAGAACACTAAAGAAAGATAGGGGAGCTGGACTTCTCTCAGACACCAAGAGAATAGAAAATATAATAGAAGGAGTAATAAATAAAATCCCAATCAATTTATCTTTAAAACTACGTCTTGGAGTAGAAGAAAAAGATGATATTTACAGACTAATCCCAATCATTAATTACTATCCAATTAAAAACATTATTATTCATCCTCGCTTGGCAATTGATAAATATGAATCAAAGGTTAACTTAGATTGCTTTGAAGATGTAATTTCTAAAGTAAACAAAAGAGTTGTTTATAATGGAGATATATTTTCTAAAGAAGATTTCAATAATCTAAAACTGCGATTTCCAACAATAAATGATTGGATGATTGGAAGGGGCTTATTAAATAATCCGCTTTTGCCATTTGAAATCAGGTCTAATGAATATTTTCAAAAAGAAGAAGGTGTACTTGCATTGCATGCAGAGCTTTTGAAAACTGCTAAATCAGTAAATAAGATGAAAGAATATTGGAGCTATTTTTCAAAAGGCTTAAATATTGAAGAAGATAAATTATCTATTATATATACTTGTACTACATTAGAAGAATTGGATAAGGAGGTTAGAAACATAATCAGAGATATGACAAAAGTATAAGAAATTAACTTAAAAACAAATCACTATGGATATATCACCAAACAATATAATATTAGTTGCAGCGATTTTAATTTTTATTAGTATTATTGTTTCAAGGGCAAGCTCAAAGTTTGGAATACCAACCTTACTTATTTTCTTAGTTGTTGGAATGTTGTTTGGGAGTGATGGTCTTGGAGTTCAGTTCTACAATGCAGAATTGGCTCAGTTCATTGGTATGATTGCATTAAGTATCATCCTTTTCTCGGGAGGGATGGATACTAAATACAAAGAAATTAAACCAATATTAGCCCAAGGTGTAGTTCTTTCAACGCTGGGAGTATTAATAACTGCTCTACTTACAGGATTTTTTATATTTTGGGTAACAGGTTTTGAATTTACTAATATAAAACTTCCTTTGGCAACAGCACTTCTTTTAGCTTCAACAATGTCATCAACCGATTCAGCTTCTGTATTCAATATTCTCCGTTCCCAAAATATTAAACTCAAATATCATCTTCGTCCAAAATTGGAATTAGAAAGTGGAAGTAATGACCCAATGGCATATATGCTTACAATTGCACTAATACAATATATATCTTCTTCAAGCATTGGTATAGGAAATGTTATTGGAAGTTTCTTTATACAATTTTTAGTTGGGGGTGCAATAGGATTTGCAGTTGGGAAATTATCCGTTAAGCTAATAAATAAAGTACAAATTCCATATCCTTCACTTTATCCTCTTTTGTTGTTTAGCATAATTCTTTTTACTTTTGCCATAACTGACGTCTTAAAGGGGAATGGGTATTTGGCAGTTTATATTGCAGGTATAATTGTTGGTAATAATAAGATAGTATTCAAAAAGGAAATATCTTCATTTTTAGATGGACTCACAATGTTTGCTCAACTAATTATGTTCCTATCTTTAGGACTTTTAGTCAATCCAAGTGAGATGATTTATCTACTTCCAATAGGTCTTCTTATAAGTGTATTTATGATTTTGATTGCTCGTCCAGCCAGTGTTTTCTTGTGCCTCTTGCCTTTCAGAAAGGTTGATTTTCGATCAAAAACCTTTATTTCGTGGGTAGGACTTAGAGGAGCTGTGCCAATAATCTTTGCAACATATCCAGTTGTAGCTAATATTCCAAATTCCAATTATATTTTTAATATAGTATTTATTGTTACTTTAGTTTCTTTGGTTGTTCAGGGTATGACAATAAAAAGCGTTGCAAAGTTCTTGAAATTAGACCTTCCTAATAATAATAAACCAAGTGATTTTGGAGTTGAAATTCCAGAAGAGTTGAATGTTTATCTTAAGGAACTTCAATTAACAAAGTATATGCTAAAGAAAGGGAATAATCTAAATGATATGGTTCTTCCAGAAAGAACTTTAGTAATTATGATTAAGAGAGATGGTAAATTTTTAATTCCTAATGGTCAGTTGGAGTTAATTGAGAATGATATTCTTTTAATTATTTCTGAAGATGAACAAGAACGTTTGATTGATCAATATAATCATCCAATTGAGGAATAAATACAGAGAGGGATTACTTATAGACTATGCGAATCAAAGAAATCCCGCACGAAAGAAGCCTAAAGATGTTGAATAATATAAAATTAAAAGATATGAAATATTGGTATTTATTAATAGTTATTTTGCCTTTGATTTTGTTATCATGTAGCAAAAAAGACAAGCATGAAAGATCATTGAACGACACTGGACTTGATATTCAAAAATTAAGAGAAGATGTTTTGTATAGAGGTGATTTTGATGCTTATACTTCACTTCGTATAGAATGCTTTGATTATCCTCCTGGTGAACTTTTACCATACGCAATAATTATGGAAAACAAGTACAATGATTCTTCTTTTTGTATGGATATTTATCAAAGTATAGAACAAATTTATTATGATGTACATAGCGATTACATTGATGAACAGACAGCAAAAATGGCTATTGAAAATTTGGAAAAAGCAGCAAAAAAAGGTATAGATGGAGCAATTTCGCAGTTAAATTCTATACCAAAAAACAATAAAAATCTTACTTATAAAGAAAAATTTAAATATGCAATGGAAAATTAGTATTTTAGGCATAATAATGTAATATAAAAACAATAATCATTACAATCACTTTGTTAGAAATAGGCAGAATTTTATTCTACCTATTTCTTTTTTCAGAAACTAAATTATAAATAAGCATAGCGTAAATTAGTAATTTAGCTATAAGCAAACTTGGGTTTTGCTATGGGTAAAATTATGGATTAGCTATAAGTAAACCTTAGTTTAGCTATGAGTAAAGTATAGTTTAGCTATGAGCTAAGTTATAGTTTAGCTATATGCTAAGTTATAGATTAGGTATAAGCTAACTTATAGATTACCTTTCCCACACAACGGAACGTTTGATTGACCAATATAATCATCCAATAGAATAATATCATTCTTTAATAAATCAACATTTCAGGTTGTGTTTTTGCTTCAGATATAATTAATTATTTATATTTGCCTTTTCAATTTATATTTTATTTTTTATGAATAGAGAAAGTTTTATTGCGAATATTGAAGAGAGCCTAAAGAATCATTGGGATTATCCTGCTCTTTCTGACTATAAGGCTGAGCCAAAATATTATTCTTTTGTTGCAAAACAAATTGCCAAGGCTCATATATTTTTTGAAGCAAGTGGAATTAAAAAAGGAGATAAGATTGCTCTTTGTGGAAGAAATTCTGCAAATTGGGCTATAAGTTTCTTTTCCATAATTACCTATGGAGCTGTTGCAGTTCCAATTTTGCATGAGTTCAAACCAGAAGCAGTTCATCATCTCGTTAATCATTCCGAAGCAAAATTACTCTTTGTAGGTGATGTTGTTTGGGAAAGTTTGGATGAAAAGAAAATGGACGGATTAAATGGAATTATTCTTTTGACTGATTTCAGTTTGGTTTCTTCTAATTGTGCTCCTTGCAAAAGAGCATTTCATAAAATTGAAGAGAAGTTCAGAAAGAAATATCCAAAAGGATTTCGTAGAGAAAATGTTAACTATGTGCGTGAAAATATAAACGATTTAGCAATTATCAACTACACTTCTGGCACAACCTCCCTTTCAAAAGGAGTAATGTTATCTTATAAAGCCATAAACTCCAATCTAATTTTTGCAACAGAAGAATTGCCAGAAATGACTGTAGGGATGAATATAATTTCAATGCTTCCAATGGCTCACATGTATGGAATGGCTTTTGAAATTATTTTTGAATTTATGGTTGGAATGCATATCCATTTTCTAACACGTGTTCCAAGTCCAAAAATTATTGCAGAAGCATTTGAAAGTGTTAAACCAGACCTTATTATTGCAGTTCCTTTAATCATTGAAAAGATATACAAGTCAAAAATCAAACCAATGATTGATAAAACTCTAATTAAAATATTACTGAATACTCCAATTATTGACAGCATAATAAAAAATAAAATACTATCATCAATAAATACTGCATTTGGAGGTAAGTTCAATCAAATTATTATTGGAGGTGCAGCTCTTAATCAAGAAGTTGAAGCATTCTTTAAAAACTTAGGATTAAGATATACCATTGGTTATGGTATGACTGAATGTGCTCCAATTATTACTTATTCCAACTGGAAGGAATTTAAACAGGGTTCTTGTGGAAAAGTTGTCTCAAGAATGCAAATAAAGATTGATTCTGCTGACAGTGAAAATATTGTTGGAGAAATAATGGTTAAGGGAGATCATGTTATGATGGGGTATTATAAAAATCCTGAAGCAACTTCTGCTGTTCTTACTGAAGATGGATGGTTCAGTACAGGAGATTTGGGATTAATTGATAAGGATGGATATCTCTTTATTAAAGGAAGAATTAAGAATATGATTCTTGGACCAAGTGGTCAAAATATTTATCCTGAAGAAATAGAAGACAAACTAAACTCTATGGAATATGTTATGGAAAGCATTGTTATGGAACAAGAGGGAAAGTTAGTGGCTATGGTTTATTTGAATCAGGATATGTTAGACCAGGAAGGAATTGATATTGTTCACTCAAAGTCAATTATTAGAAAAATTAAGGAAGAATTAAACAAAGAACTTCCTGCCTACAGTCAAATTTCCTACATATATCTTCAAGAAGAAGAATTTGAAAAAACACCAAAACGTTCCATCAAACGTTACCTTTACACCTCAACCATTTTAAATAAGAAACCAATAGTATAAAAAGAAAACAGCTACCAAAATTCATGGTAGCTGTTTTTATTTAAATCAACTAATAAAATAGTGAAACTTTATTAGTAGTTTAGAGGTTGTATTTCAAAATAAGCTTTAGGATGTTGACATGCAGGACATTTTTCCAAAGCTTTCTTTCCAAAATGAATATAACCGCAGTTTCTGCAATACCAGAAAACTTCTTCTTCTCTTTCAAAAACTTTATTTTCTTCAATGTTTTTCAAAAGCTTTCTGTAACGATCTTCATGACCTTTTTCAGCTTTCATAACACTTTTAAATGTTGCAGCAACTTTTGGGAAACCTTCTTCTTCAGCAATGCGAGCAAACTCAGGATAAAGTTCAGTCCATTCTTCATTTTCTCCATCAGCAGCAGCTTTCAGGTTTTCTGGAGTTGTACCAATAATACCTGCAGGATACATAGCTGTTATTTCCAACATGCCTCCTTCAAGATAACGGAAGAATTGTTTGGCGTGTTGCTCTTCTTGAATAGCTGTTTCCATAAAAATAGCAGCAATTTGTTCATAACCTTCTTTCTTTGCTTCTTTTGCAAAATAGGTGTAACGATTTTTTGCTTGAGATTCTCCAGCAAAAGCTTTCAATAAATTTTGTTCTGTTTTTGTTCCTTTAATGCTCATAATTTTATTTTTTATTTATGTGGATGACCAATATTAAAAAGCAAATATATAAAAAAAACAAATATCTTCCAAATCATATTTGAGAAAATAAATTTATTCTAAATTTGCAAAATTAAAACGATATGAATATGAAAAGAATATTAATCTTAGTTATTGTAACCCTTATTACCTCCAATATACTTTTTTCGCAAAAAGTATATGACGAAACAAAAGACGGAGATAAACAACTGCTTGAAGCAATTGAAACAGCTAAAGCAAATAATAAATATGTATTTGCAATGGTTGGAGGCAACTGGTGCAAATGGTGTTTGATGTTTAATGAATTTGCCAACACCAATCAAAATGTGAAGAAAGCCTTGAATGATAATTTTGTTTTTGTTCATATCAACTATTCCAAAGCCAACGAAAACCCCAAAGCAATGAAACGTTTAGGCTATCCAGAAAGATTTGGTTTTCCTGTTTTTGTAATCCTTAACGAAAAAGGCGAAAGAGTCCACACCCAAAACTCCGCTTACCTTGAAAAAGACGAAGGATACAGCGAAAAAGAAGTAGTTTCATTCCTAAACAACTGGACTAAACAAGCGGTAACTATACCAAAGAAAAAATAAATAGTAAAATAGTGTGTGATTACAAATTATACTCTACGAAAATCTAATCGTATGGGAAAAATCCTGTAATTTTATATTCTCCTTTGATTTTTTCAATGATTAGTGAATATTCAGCAAGAAAATAAATTTCATCAACATTATATAATATCCAACCCTTAGTTGATTTGTCCAAAGTACTTACATAAAACCATTCCCTATTGCCATCAGTTTTGTCTACTTTATAATGTTCTTTCTTATTATAGTTTATGCAAAGAACATCATAACTTAATTTTCCGACAAAAGAAGATTTTTTATTTGGTCTTTTATATACAGGCACATTTTCTTTAATACATATCATAGTAAAGTATGGGTCAAAATCGTAATCTGGGTTTTTCTTATAAATTGGTTCAAAAAGTTTAGTTGAAGTTGTATAAGGAAAGCGAAAAGACATACTATCTTGAGTTGATTCAGTAACACCGCCTTCTTCAAATACACCTCCCATATCAATAATTCTTTTCATTAATCCCCAAACTAATGAACTGTCTGGTTTTTCAAGTTCCCAAGTTTCAATAAATCCTTGTTTTCCATATATACCTCCACCAAAGCTTGAAATAATATTTTCATCAAGCATATTGTATAGCTTAGAAGTGTCTTTATTCATTATGACTTCTTTTAAAATTTCAACGAATTTGTAAAGAGTAGAGTCTTTTCTGCTTTCGTCAACGGGATAAATTTTGAATTCAGTTTTTTGACCATAAGACAAGTTAGTCAATAAAATAAAAAATAATATCAAAGTATTCTTCATCATCTTCTCTATAGTGAGGAATTTCTTGCTTTGCAGGCTACAAGTTAATAAGTAATTCCTCATTATATTATTATTAGTATTTTCAATCCGATACTTATTCATAACTAACTTTTTAATTGTTTTTTAAAGTCCAAAGTTAGGGAAATATTTTTATATATTCTTAATTCTTCTCTAATATCTATTTTCCTTTATCGTACGGGATTACAAATCCCGCACGACGGGAGTTTTATTAATTCCCATATATTTTTCTCAACTCAAGATATAAATTCTTTAGAATAGGGAATAAATTTCTTTATGCTTTATTTAATTTTTGCAAGGTGGCAGGATGTTGAGTGTATCCTGCCACCTTACACTATGTATCCTGCCACCTTGCACTATGTATCCTGGCAGGTTGCAAAATTTTTACTTGATTTTGTAAGATTTTTTCCTTATCTTTGCATTTTATAATCAATCATTTGAATATTTATAAAGTGGTTATTTCAATTTTCCATTTTATTAGAGTTTGTTGATTGTACATAATAAGAGATATTGTTTAATTTAAAAATATGTAATTTTATGAGGAGGTATTACAGTGTAAGTGCTAAAAAATTTATTGACAAGGATGGTCAAGAGGTTGTAAAGTATTATCCTAATGCAGTTTCTGCTGGACATTTCAGTTCGGAAGATATGGCAAGAGATATTGCTGAAGCAACAAGTCTTTCAGAACCTGATGTTGTTGGAGCTTTGAAAGCTTTTTCAATTGTTTTGAAAAATAGATTGAAGTTGGGTTATAATATTAAGTTGGACGGAATAGGAACATTCAGTCTTTCTGTTACTGGAGAGGCATGCAATAGCGAGAAAGAATGTAAGCCTAATAAAGTTAAGGTTGGTAAAATTTCATTTAGGGCTGAGTCTAAATTGAGAAAGGAAATGGTGGGTATAAAGTTCTTCAAAACTATTAAGAAACGAAATAGGAGATAAAAAATACGTTATTCTTTTTAGCTGAATAACTATTATTTATTTTCTACCGAAATCAGCAGGTATTTCACCCCAAGCTTCTGTATTCCACTTTAAAATTTTGGTTGTGTAGGTGTTTTCCTGAAGCCATTTTTCTGCTCTTTCAATATATTGAAATAAATCTTCAGTCTTTTGGTTGCGTTCAAGTTTGGTTTTGCATTTTTTCTGCTTCACCCATTTCATTGCATTTACGCTATCGGTGTAGAGAGGAAGGTTGAGGTTGTGACGTTTGAGGTAGGAGAGTCCGTGAACTAAGCCTAAAAATTCTCCAATATTATTTGTTCCACAAGGATGGTAGTAGTGGAAGAGTTGTTTCTTGGTTTTGCTGCTTACTCCCTGATATTCCATTTTTCCAGGATTGCCACTGCATGCTGCATCGGTTGCTATGCTTTCCATAATTGGAGAGCCTGCATCGGAAATTAGGGTTTGTGATGGTGTTGAGGTTTTATTGTTTGCTTTTGCGTATAAATGTTTTTCTGCTTTTTCTTTAAAAGCAAATTCTGCTTCTATTTTATTGCTAAATGATTTGTATTGTGCTTGAGGAAATCCTTTAATCTGTTCTTGACATTCTTGCCACGATTCAAATACTCCTTTTTTATGTCCTTGCCAAACTACATAATATTTCTGTTTTGCCATTAGTCTTTTTTCTTTCTCTTAAAATTTTAGCTATCTTATAAGTGTTATATCTCCACTCTTTTTGAATGTTCTGCCAAGTCCGCACTCTATTTCCAAACGATAGAAATATACTCCTGCAAGGCAGTCTTGTCCTTTGAAGGTTCCGTCCCAACTTTGGTTTTGATCTGTTGTTGCAAACACTTCTTCTCCCCAACGATCAAAAATAATAAATTTAATTTTCTCAATATGTTCTCCACTTACTTTAATAACATCGTTTTTGCCATCGGAATTGGGAGTAAATACATTTGGAATAAATATATTGGGTTCGCCACAATTAATGACTTCCACTTTAATCCTTATGCTGTCTGTGAAATCGCATCCATTTCCATCGGTAACAAAGACTTGATAGGTTATGGATTGAAGTGGTGTTGCATATACCTTTGCATTGTTTGGATTATTCAAATATGTTGATGGAGACCACAAATAAGTTAATCCTGGATATTGAGTTACACTTAGAACAATTACTTCTCCATCGTAAATTTCTGTTTTTGATGCGTGAATTTCAAAGTCACGGAATATATCCAGGTTAACAATGGATATTGTATCTGAAGATTTACATCCATAAGTGTCGGTTGTTTGAACATAATAATCTCCAACGCAGAGGTCGGTTATTGTTTGGGTTGTGTCGCCATTACTCCATAAATAATAATAAGGGGCTGTTCCTCCTCCAACATTTGCAGTTATTTCTCCTTCGCAGGCTTCAATACAGTTAAGGTCTTTTTTTGTTAGAACAGTGATAAAATTAGCTTCATTAATTATGCTAATTGTGTCTGTGAAAGTGCAATTGTTGGCATCGGTTATTGTGAAAATATAGTCTTTAGAACAAAGATTATTTATTGAAAATTGAGTTTGACCATCTTCCCAAAGAATTGAATAAGGAGAAGTTCCTCCCAAAGGGTTAATGTTTATTTCTCCAATGCAAATTCCATTACATGGGTTATTAACCTTATTGAATGAATAAGTTAGAGTTGAAGGTGATGAAATGGTAAAAGGAAGAGTTGAATTACATCCAGAGGCTTCAGTAACTTTAACCCAATAGTTGTTTGGAGAAAGTCCAGAAATTGAGCTGACTCCAGTTTGTCCGTTACTCCACTCATAAGTGTGAGGGCTAATTCCTCCACTTATAATTGCAGTAGCCTGCCCATCATCGTTTCCAAAGCAACTTACATCATCTTTTTGAACTGTCAAACTTGTACCATTGAATCCAATCCAAACGCTGTCCAATCCAGAGCAACCGTCTTTCTCAACCCAAATGTAAACATATTGGCTTTGATTTAAATATATTATTGTTGAATTATTTGTTGTGTCAGAATTTATAAGCGAAGAGAAGTCTCTTGAAAAAGAAAACTTATAGCTGGAGTAATAGTCAGCAGGAACAGTTAAATCAATTGGACTATTGCAAGAGTTAATGGTGTCTTGAATATCAATTTCTAATTCTTTAATATAAACTCTCTGGTAAATGGTATCCCAGCATATTCCATCTGTAAGAATTAATCGGAAATCTGTTGTTTGATTAATTATAGCATAAGGATTAGATATTGTTGGGTCAGTAAGAAGTTCTGCTGGAGTCCATGAAAAGGTTAAGTTGCTCTGCGAGATTGGAGGAATGCCAATTTGAATTGCATAATTGGGGCATGTTCCAATTGAATCAATTTCTCTTGAAGTATTTCCCAAAACTAAAACAGTATGTTTCATTGTGTCAGTTGTAACACATCCATTTTCAAAGGTTGCTATTAAAGTAATTTCATATAGTCCACTTGTATTGTAGGTGTGAGATGGATTTGTGTCATTTGACATAGTTCCATCGCCAAAGTCCCAAATATAAGAAGTCCCTCTTCCAAAGTTTTGAAAGTTTATTGTTTGAGGAGCACAACCAATTGGAGGAAATCCAAAATCAGCCACAGCATAATCCTCATGAACATTAAATTTAAAAACAGCAGCATTGCAATTGTTGGAACGGTTTCGTGGACCATAAACATTTGAAGGATATGTTGGGAAACCTTGATTGCCTCCACATCCAGCACAAGCTGCTTGATAAACTGTGCTGAATTTGTCATAACGACTTGTTCCTCCATCAACATGGTCTGCAATTCCATTGGCTCCAAAGAAAGTTGCGTATTCCAATGAGGAAGCATCGGAAGCAATAGATATTATATAGAAATCTCCTCCATCAGTTATTGGCATAAAAGCATTTGAACTTGTTTGCATATTACTTGTAGTTAAATTGCCCATGCCTCCCCAGCCAGTACAGTAAATTCTTCCACAAACATCAACAGCAAAAGCTGAAGTTGAAATATTAGGTCTTCCAATTCCTGAACCAAAAACTGTACTCCATGTAAGGGTTTGAAGATTTGGAGAAAACTTTGCAATAAATTGACCACTATTAGGAATGCTATAAGCTGCATTATGAATTAAAGTCATCCCTGTAGCATTGGTAATTCCAAAAATATGAGGATTATTATATTTATCTGTTCTTACAAAATAGGAAAGGTCTTTTTTGTCAGAGCCAAAAAAAGTAGATGCAAGCATTGTTTCTCCGTTATATGAAATTAAAGAAAGAAAGCCATCGGTATTTCCTCCATTAAAAGTAGGGGAGTATGCCCAGGAACTTGTAGGGAAATTATGAGAAACAGTTCCTCCAGCAACATAAAGTTTATAATCATCGTCAGTATCTATTGAAAAAACTGCATCATCCTCACTTCCTCCAATATAGGAAGAGAATAGCATTGTGGAAAGATTGAAATCAAGTTTGAAAACAACTCCATCTTGTTTACCAATATAATTTGGATTAAATGAATTGGGAGTTGTTGGAAAATCTTGAGAGAAGGTGCACGAGCCAACATAAATATTACTCATATCATCTGTTATAATTTCTCCTCTTGCTCCATCTCCATAATTGCTGTAAAGAGAATCGTTACCTAAATAATAAACTTGATTTTCATTATAGTAGTTTCTGAAGTTTAATCCATCATTCTTTGTTCCTCCAACATAGGTTGAAGCTTCAAGAGATGTTCCATCGTGGGCAAATTTTGAAATAAAGATATCACATCCTTGATTGAAAACTATTGAACCATCATAGGAAGCAGAATCTCCTCCTGCAAATATTCTTTGAAAAGCATTAGTTGTGGTAGGAAAGTTATTACTTCCAGCTGTTCCAAAAACAATAAGTTCATCAAATTCATTTACAATTAAACTATGAGGCATTTCACAACCTGAACCTCCCAAGTATGTTGAATAAATTAAATTAACTCCATCATGACTGAATTTTGAAATAGAAACATCCCAGTTTCCTCCACCATAAGTTGTTTGAAATGCACCAATGGTTACAGGATAATTAATTCCATTAACAATTCCTCCAAGATAAGCATTTCGCATTTTGTCGTAAGTGGCAGTAAATCCCCAATTATCAGACAAAGCACCTGTGTAACTTGAAAAAATAAGTGTTGGGTCAATCACTAAATCATAATCCTTATTGTAATTTCCAATTTTATATGAAATTATGTTGTTATTAAGAACAAACTCAGCCTCTATTTTAATACTGTCGCCATTAATAATTTGATAGGCGTAAGGTTTAACTTCAATTAATTGTCCAAGGGAAGTATATAAAACTAAGTTTTCATTCTTAATGTTTAATTTCTCAATTCCTTCATAGAAAAGAGAAATATCTTCAACCTTTGCTCCAGAGTGTAAAATAAAATCATGCTTAATATTATTCCCTTCAGAATAAACCTTCCAGTCAATATTATTATAAATATCCTTGTATAGTATTTCTCCATAAGAATAAGCCTTATTTACCCATTTGGATTTATCATTACCAATGTAGTAATTGTTGTAGCTTGTGCTTTTTTGGTTTGGAATAATATTGTTTGATTCTTTACTGTTGAGGAGTTTGAGCCTGAAAGCGTGATTATTTATTATGTTTTTGTCTTCTTCACAATTATGATCTTTTGGAGTTAATTTGTCGTGTTTGCATTCTCTTTTATAATCAGAAAGAGAGAAGGTTATGCAGTTTTTTTCTAAAAAAGCAGCTCCATTGGAAAGAGTTGTTTTAAAAATAATTCTACTTTCCCATTGACCTTTATTTTCAATAAAATTCAAATTATTATACAAATTTTCTCCACAATATGTTATTTTTGCAGATGAAAAAAGTATGATTGTAAGAATTAAAAACACATGGATGCTTTTCATTTCAAATCACTTTTTATTATTGCAAATATATAAAAACAATTAGTATTATGAAGAAGAAGTTATTATTTTTTATTTTTTGCCTGATGTGTGTTCAGCTTAGTAGTTATGCACAATTAAAATTTGGGGTAAAAGCAGGAGGTCCTTTTAATATTCAAAATCTTGAAATTCAAAATGCAAAAATTGAAACCTCACGACCTTTTAATTTGGGACTTACTTCTGAATGTATTTTCCCAATTCTTAATATTGGCTTTGAAGTTTCAGCTCTATACGAATTGGAATTAATTAAAGGAAGTGATTTGCAAAAATCAGTTAGTGTTGGTTATTTGATAATTCCAGTTAATTTTAAATACAAATTAGGAATTAAACCTTTTAAAGTGTTTGCTTTTGCAGGTCCAAGTTTAGAAATTATGCTACACAATTCAGGTGATATTGTTCTACCTGATTATTCTTTAACAAAATCTACTTCAACAGTTAAGTATTCTCCAGAAAACTTTAATTGGGGATTGAATGCTGGATTGGGATTTGAAGTTTGGAAAATACAGGCAAGCGTTGCTTACTTCTATAATTTCCAAACTCCATTAAAAGAAATTCCTGATGATATATTACATCAGACTGCTTCAGATGATGCAGTTAAATCAAATCAGAATGGCTTTGTAGTCTCTTTGGCTTGGTTCTTCTAAAACAATATAAAGAAAAGATTTTATTGGCGGTTTTTATTTTTATTGTACTTTTGCAGCTGTAAATTTTTAAAATATTTATGGGAAAAAATCTTGTGATTGTGGAGTCGCCTGCAAAGGCAAAGACTATTGAGAAGTTTTTAGGAAAAGACTTTGTTGTTAAATCTAGCTTTGGACATATTAGAGACCTTTTAAAAAAAGATATCAGTATTGATATAGAAAATAATTTTCAACCGAACTATCAAATACCTTCAGATAAACAAAAGATTGTTCTAGAACTTAAAAAAGATGCTTCAAAAGCTGAGGTTGTTTGGCTTGCATCCGATGAAGACCGTGAGGGAGAAGCGATAGCTTGGCATTTAAAAGAAGCTCTTAATTTGGATGAAGCAAAAATAAAGAGAATAGTTTTTAATGAAATCACAAAAACAGCAATTCTTAATGCTGTAGAAAATCCAAGAACAATAGATATTGATTTAGTTAATGCTCAACAGGCACGAAGAGTGTTGGACAGAATTGTAGGTTACGAAATATCTCCAATTCTTTGGAGAAAGGTTAAACCATCTCTTTCTGCTGGTAGAGTGCAATCAGTTGCTGTTCGTTTGATTGTTGAAAGAGAAAATGAAATACGTTCTTTTACTCCAACATCTCAATTTAAAATTACTGCAGAATTTAATATTCCTTCATCCACAAAAATACTTTCTTCAACTCTTAATAAGCGTTTTGATAAGAAAGAAGATGTTCTTGAATTTCTTAAAGATTGTATTGGTGCAATTTTTACTGTAAACAGTGTTGAAAAGAAACCTTCAAAACAAACTCCAGCTCCTCCATTCACAACTTCAACTCTTCAACAGGAAGCTTCTCGCAAGTTTGGTTTCCCTGTTTCAAAAACCATGCTTGTTGCTCAGCAACTGTATGAAGCTGGACATATTACTTATATGAGAACAGACTCTGTTAACCTTTCTCAAATGGCTTTAAGTTTGGCTAAAACAGAGATTGAAAATACTTTTGGCGCTGAATATGTTAAAACAAGACAATATTCAACAAAGAGTAAGGGGGCTCAGGAAGCTCACGAAGCAATTCGTCCAACATACATGCAGAATAAAACCATTGAAGGTGATGCATCTGCAAAAAGATTGTATGAATTGATTTGGAAAAGAACAATTGCATCTCAAATGGCTGATGCAAAATTGGAAAAAACTACAATTAATATTGATATATCAACTCGTAAGGAAAACTATATTGCTCAAGGAGAAATTATAATCTTTGATGGATTTCTTAAAGTTTATTCCGTTTCAAAAGATGATGATGAAGAAAATGAAGAATTTTCTTCAAAACTTCCTGATTTAAAGAAAGGAGATAAACTTAGTTTGGCAAATTCAATTGCAAAACAAACTTACACTCTTCAACCTCCACGCTATAACGAAGCAACCCTTGTTAAAAAACTTGAAGACTTGGGAATTGGTCGTCCTTCAACTTATGCTCCAACAATCAGTACAATTCAAAAAAGAGAATATATTGTAAGAGAAGATCGTCCTGCAAAGAAAAGAGAAGTTGAAGTAATCACCCTTCAAAATAATGAAATTAAAGAAAAGAAAGAAAAAGAAAACTATGGAGCTGAAAAGGCAAAACTGTTCCCAACTGATATTGGAACAATAGTTAATAACTTTCTTGTTCAGAATTTTGAAGATGTAATTGATTATAATTTTACTGCCAGCATTGAAAAAGAATTTGATGAAATTTCTCAAGGCAAAAAGGACTGGCAAAAGATGATAAGCTCTTTCTATAAACCATTTCATACAGAAGTTCTAACTGCATTAGATAAATCAGAAAGAACAAGTGGTGAAAGACTTTTGGGTCAAGATCCAAAAACAGGTCAAAACATCTATGCAAAGATTGGTCGTTTTGGAGCAATGGTTCAAATGGGAGAAACTTCAAATGAAGAAAAGCCTAAATTTGCTTCAATGAAGAAAGATCAAAGAATTGAAGAAATTACTTTGGAAGAAGCTCTAACGTTATTCCAAATGCCAAGAAATTTAGGTAATTATGAAGGAGAAGAAGTAATTGTAAATGTTGGACGCTTTGGCCCATACATTAAATATGGTAAGACTAATGTTTCAATACCAAAAACTGAAGATGCTTACACAATTGAATTGGAAAAGTGTATTGAATTAATTAAAAACAAGCCTTCAAAAGAAAAGAAAGTACTTAAATCATTTGAAGAAGATAAATCAATTGAGATTTTGGATGGAATTTATGGACCATACATTAAACAAAATGGAAGTAACTATAAAATTCCAAAATCAAAAGAAATTGAAAGTCTGACTCTTCAAGAATGTCTTGAGATTATTGAAAAAACTCCAACTAAAAAAACTTCTTCAAGAGCAACAAAACAAACTAAAGCAGATTCAACTAAAACAACAGCAACAAAAACAACAGCATCTAAAACCACAACAAAGAAAGCTGCAACAACTGCAAAGAAGACAACAACTGCTGCTGCAAAGAAGACAACAAAAAAGAAATAGTTAGAAAAAATAATATTTTTAAAACCTTATTCTGATAAAACAGGATAAGGTTTTTTTTGTTTATTATTCTTATGTAAAATAAACTTAGTCCTTACCCCCAAAGGACTAAGTCTTCCATGCCCAAGGACTAAGTCCTCAGGGGTAAAGGACTAAGTCCTCTGAGGCTAAGGACTTAGTTTATTTTGTTCATTAAATAAATATCTGTATATAACGCAATTATCTATTCCAATCTATCTTTAATTCTCAGTTTAATATCATGAGTTTATGGAAAGAGTATATCTATTAATAAAAAGTTCTTATTATTTGCTTAAAAATGCCATCTTTTTACATCAATAATCCTTTTTAAACATAAGATACCTTTAAAGAGAAATTTCACAAGAGAAATTAATATTAACAATTATTATAATATTATTTTGTCTATAAAAGAAGAATATTGTATATTTGTCGAAAATTATAAATCATATTTTTATGATAGTTTATGTTTATAATTTCCTATTCCTTCTTTATGTTATTATTATAGCATTATCCTTTCTTTGTAAATTCAATTCCTTCCTTTCTAATTTATTCTTTGCATTAAAGCCTAAAAACAATATTAACCTAATAAAAAAATAAGCTTATGAAAATGAAATTATTGATTCTCCTATTATTGACTGCAAGTCTAATAATAGTAAGTAAACCATCAAAATCACAAATTATCTCTCCAAATAATGTTATTAGTGGAGCTTATGAAATTGATGCTAATAGTCAATTACCAGATCGCAATCAAAAAATTCGACAAGTCAAAGAGAATAAGTATATAGCCTTAACTACTGTGTCGCAAAATATCAGTAGGTTCTATATGATTGAAAATGGTAGATATATGTCTAATTTTGCCGATATATCCGTCAAATTTAAAGTACAAGACTTTTCAATTATGGGAGATTCCATATATTTTTGTGGATATATGAATACAGTTGATGAAGGCTTTAAAGGTTCTACACAAGGCTTTATAGCTTATATAAAAATTTCGGATTTATTCTCAGGACAAAATAATTTTCAATATAACTATTCACGTGTACCTACTACAACTCATGTAAATAAGATAAAGACTTATTATAATAATTTAGGGGAAAGAGTGGTTGTTGGGATAGGGAAACAATATTATTCTGCACCAATATATCAATGTCCTGTAGGTGCAGTAGGACCTGGCGATCCTAATCCTCCTATACCTACTCCTGATTGTTGGGTTTATCCAGATACAAATCAATATGATTGTTTTATTGGTTATAAAATAACCGAAACAGTTTTGAATCCTTCATATCCTTCAGTTAATCCATTTAGTATATATAGACACGAATTTGCCTATGATGATTTAAATAATCCATATGAATATGAAGAATTTAGAGATCTAATAGTAACTGATAACTATATTTGCTTAGCTTCTATATATTATTTTAATCCTTCATCAACAGGAAATGCTTCTAATGGCAATTATATTGTTCTAAGAAAGTTTAATAAGAATGACTTTAGTGATCATGATACTTATAAAGTATTAGCTCCTTTTAACCCTTATAATAATATTGTTAGTGGGGAATCTGGATTTTATGTAGAAGAATTAGAGGATAAAAATATTGCATTAGTTACAGTTTCTTCTTCTTTTAATGGAAATAATTTTGCTACAATAGTAAATAAAATTGATTTAGGTGTGAGCCCATTCAATGTGGTTCATACATCATACATTGATTACGATTACCAAAGAGCACTTGTAAAAGATATAGAATATATTCCAGAAACAGAACAGCTTTTAGTTTTAAAATATAAATTCTTTAATAATATTGATAATGTGTTTTATGTGAATATGAGTAATACTGCTTATGATAACTCAAGTAATTATATTTCAAATAGATTAATGCCAAATAGTATTTTTCAATATCAAGATTGGAATAATATATTAAAATATAATAGTTCTCATTTTGTTCTTATAGGTAGTCTTGGAACGAAATTAGGTTTGTTTGATAATTATATAGGTGGTTTTAATTCAGTTCAATGTAGAAACTATACAACAAATCAAATATCAAAAACAGGGATGAATAATTTTATTCAATGGGGTAATCTATTACCATGTACTTTTGCTCTAATGTATCCTTATGTTCCTGGATTTTATTACCCTGGCAATACAACAATAATTCATAAGATGGACATAATGCCTACTGGCAATGCTTCAATTACTACAAGATGTTTAGAAGAATAATTACAATTAATATAGAATAAATAGATATGAAAAGAATAATATTAACAATAGCCATAGTTTTTGCATTATTAAGAGTAAATGCACAAACTCAATATGATACTATAGTTTATCATCCTTATGATTTAAGCCAATATTATTTTGGGAACATGAATTTAACTTATCATGAAAGACGTTCAATAGAATGTTATAATTGTTCTTCTGGAAATCTTCCTGGAACAAATATTCCATGTTCTATGGTTAGATCAATAACATCAAGAAATGAATATGATGTTAGAGGAGTAGCACAACCCTATCATTTTGATTCAACAGTTACAGTTATAGGAATAGCAGTAAAAGTCCCTAATGGAAGTTTAGACCCTTCTTTAAACGGAACTGTCTTTTTTCGTATAATGGATATGGAATTTAAACAACTATCTCTAACTCCTATCTTCCCTTGGCACACTCCAGACTCTGATGGCTATAAAAGACATATGTTCTTTGATGAAGTCCCTGTAAATGATTTTGTATTAGTAGGAGATATTCCTGAACTTACTCATTACGGATTTCTTCTTAACTATCCATGCACTTGGAGCTTATATGATACAATAGGTTGTTTAGAACATTATCTTCGTTCCAGTGGAATGCCTTATGATACAATGTATATTGGAATAGATTACCATGCTCAAAATCCTTTTGCAACAGTAACCGACACTTTATATGCATCAACCTTTGCAGAGAGTCCTTGGTTATTGAAAGATAGTGTATGGGTTCGTTTTGCTGACGACCCAGTTTATAATTTATATCAAAAGACATTTATAGAATTTCTTCCAATCTTAAAAGTTCCAAGAGCAGATAGTTTAAGTTTAGTGGAAAATATAAATATTGATAATTCAATAAAGCTTTATCCAAATCCAGCAGAAAATACTTTAAATATAGAAAGTCAAGAAATAATAAAAGAAATAGAGTTTTATGATGCATTAGGGAAGAAAGCAAAGGCAATAACACTAAACAGAAAAGAAGCCATAATAGATATAAGTTCACTTGCTAAGGGTAATTATATTGTAAATTTAATTACCGACAAAGAAAAAATAACTAAGAAATTGGTTGTAAAATAAAACAAACTAAGGAGTGTACGAAATACACTCCTTTTTTATTGTTGATATCTTTTTTATATCTCCTTAATCTACGTCATTTTCATTTATTTTATCAAAACCTTTGCTCTAACTTTTTTTTTCAATAATTTTGCAAGGCTTAAGATAATATATATTTTTGAAATAATGGCAGGCAATACAATAGGTAAGGTTTTTAAATTGACTACTTTTGGAGAATCACACAGTGACTTTGTTGGAGGAGTTATTGATGGATGTCCTGCTGGTTTGACTATTGATTTGGATTTTATTAACAGTGAAATTCAAAGAAGGAAACCAACTCAAAAAGATATTTCTACATCAAGAAAAGAAGAAGATAAACTTATTTTTGCTTCTGGAATTGAAAATAATATTTCTTTAGGTACTCCAATTGCTTTCTTTGTCAGGAATGAAAATTATAATAAAGAAGACTATAAAGATTTAAAAGAATTATTCCGTCCTTCTCATGCAGATTTCACTTATAACAGAAAATATGGAATTAATGCTTCTTCAGGTGGTGGAAGGGCTTCAGCCAGAGAAACTCTGTCAAGAGTGGTTGGAGGAAGTATTGCGAAATTGTTTTTAAAGCAGAAAGCAAATATTTCAATCAATGCACAAATTGAAAAAATAGGTAAATGGGATTATTTAACTCAAAAGGAAGAAATTGAAAAAGCATTTGAGAAAATAAACAGGGAAGGAGATTCTCTTGGTGGAACCATTACTTGTGAAATAAATAATATGCCTGTTGGATTGGGAGAGCCAGTTTTCGATAAATTAAGTGCTGATTTGGCAAAGGCTATGATAAGCATTCCTTCAGTTAAAGCTTTTGAGTTTGGAGATGGATTTAAAGGATGTATGGAATATGGCTCAGAACAATTGGACAATTGGAATGAAGATTTTTCAACCAAAACAAATCACTCTGGAGGAATACAGGGAGGGATTTCAAATGGAATGGATGTTTTTTTCAGAGTAGGCTTTAAACCAATACCAACCTTAAACAGAGAAGTTTCTTACATTAGCAAAGATGGAGTGATAAATGAAATTGATAACAAAGGACGATATGATAAATGTGTTTTGCCTCGTTCAATAGTTATAGTTGAATCAATGGCAGCTCTAACAATTGCTGATCATTTATTGAGAAGTTACACAAATAAGATTTAATAATTGAATTATGAAAAAGATAATAGGAATAATAGTTTTGCTTATAGTATTTGCTGGATGCAGCAAAAAAGACAGCTTTAAAATCAGTGGACAACTGGCAAATGGAGAAAACAAAAATCTTTATTTTTTGGAAATGACTGGTCAAGGGTTAATGCCTTTAGATACAATTGAAATTAATGAAAAAGGAAAGTTTAAATTCAAATATGATATTAAAGAACCTTCAATTTATGTTTTGATGGGAAATGAAAATGATTACATCACACTTATCCCTCAAAAGGAAGAAGATATAATTATTTCAGGTTCTTTCAATTCACTTTCTTCAACCTATACAGTTAAAAACTCAAAAGAATCAGAACTGCTTCATAAACTAAATCAGGAATACATTAAAACCAACACTGTATTGGCTGAAATCAATCGTACACTTTATGAAAATAAATATGTATCCAACTTTGAAGAGTTTAAGGCAGAGCTTTTCGACCAGTACAATATGCTGGAGATACATCAAAAAGAAGTTATCAGAAAGTTTTTAAAAGACAATAAAGGTTCATTAGCCTGTATAATTGCATTGTATCGCTCTTTTGATAATCACTATTTGTTTAACCTTAACAAAGACCTCAATGTATATGAGGAAGTTTATGCTGAGTTATATAAGAAATATCCAAATAACAAACATACAATTGGACTAAAGAACTTAATTGATGATGCAAAAGCTAAAGCTGCTCAAGATTCTGTTTCAGCTCAACCAAAAGAATTAGCAAATAAGAAATGATAAAAGATAAATATTATTTTGTTGCTGATACGCATTTGGGAGTTCCCAATTATGAGGAATCTTTGCTGAGAGAGAAGAAGTTAGTCCGATTCCTTTTGGAAGCAGAAAAAGATGCAAAGGCAATTTATCTTATGGGAGATATATTTGATTTTTGGCATGAATACAAATATGTTGTTCCAAAATACTATGTTCGTTTGCTTGGAACTTTAGCCTCAATTGTTGATAGGGGAACTCAGATTTATTTCTTTACAGGAAATCATGACCAGTGGATTAGAGATTATTTTCAAAAAGAAATTGGAATGATTGTTTGCACAAAAGAATTAATACAAAATATTGATGGATATACATTCTATCTGGCTCATGGTGATGGACTGGACAAAACAGACAGGAAGTATTTGTTTATGAAAAGTCTTTTTGGCTCAAAGATAATTAGAGCTTTGTTTGCATCCATTCATCCACGTTGGGCAATTGCTTTCGGCAACAGCTGGTCAAGAGCAAGCCGTAAATCTCACTCTGAAGAAGATTTGATGGATAAGGAACATAGAGAAGAAATGTATAAATTTTGTCAAAAGACAATTAAAGAAAAACCAATTGATTATTTCATCTTTGGGCATCGCCACCTAAATAAGGAATACGTAATTGAAGATACGAAGAAGCTAATAATTTTGAGCGATTGGATAAATGCAAGTAGTTATGCTCTATGGGATGGAAGTAAATTAGAACTAAAAAGCTTTGATTAACAAATAAAAAAGTCTAAATTTGCACTCTAAAATACGATATTAATAATATATTCAATAAAATAATAAATAAAGATATGAAACAAACACCGTTTACAGAAAAGCACATTGCTCTTGGAGCAAAAATGGCTGAATTTGCTGGCTATAATATGCCAATTTCCTATGAAGGATTAGTTATTGAACACAATAATGTTAGAAATAATGTTGGCGTTTTTGATGTTTCTCACATGGGAGAGTTTAGAGCAAAAGGACCAAAGGCTCATGATTTTGTTCAATACTGCACTTCAAATAATATTGATTCACTATTTGATGGAAAAATCCTTTATACAGTTTTACCAAATGGCAAAGGTGGTATTGTTGATGATATGTTAGTTTACAGAGTTAGCGATACAGAATATTTTATGGTTCCTAATGCTGCTAATATCGAAAAAGACTGGAACTGGATGAGTAAGTTTGCAACAGAAATGGGATTAGAACTTGGAAAAGATTTTACAAATGAATCAGATTCTTACGCTCAACTTGCTGTTCAAGGACCAAATGCACTTAAAGTAATGCAAAAACTTACTTCTACTCCAGTTGAAGATATGGAATACTACACTTTTAAATACCTTACTCTTGCTGGAGTTGAAAACGTTCTTTTATCAACAACTGGTTACACTGGTGCAGGTGGATGTGAAATTTATTTCTCTCCAAAAGATGCAACTAAAATTTGGGATGCTGTTTTTGAAGCAGGAAAAGAATTTGGAATAATGCCAGCTGGTCTTGGTTGCAGAGACACTCTTCGTTTGGAAATGGGTTTCTGCCTTTATGGACATGAAATTGATGATACAACATCTTCAATTGAAGCAGGCTTAAACTGGTTAACAAAGTTTGAAGAAGGAAACAACTTTATTGACAGAGAATATCTTGAAGCACAAAAAGCAAATGGAGTTTCTAAGAAACTTGTAGGTTTTGAAATGATAGACAGAGGAATTCCTCGTCAAGGATACGAAATTTGTGATGCAGAAGGTAATGTTATTGGCAAAGTATGTTCTGGAACTCAATCACCTTCATTAGGAATAGCTATAGGAACTGCTCATGTTCAAACAGCTTTCAGCAAAAAAGACAGTGAAATTTATATTAAGGTTAGAGAAAAACTGCTTAAAGCAAAAGTAGTTAGAATGCCTTTCTATAAAGCACAATAATAACAAAATTCTCATAAGGGCGTATTGCATTATTGCATAGCGCCCTTATTTTTTTCAAAACCAATATTAATGAGTATTGATAAGTAAATACAAAAAATATTTTTTTCTAATTATCATTATGCTATTACCCCAACTTCTAAAGTCTCAAATTGAAATAATTGCTTTTCACAATTGTGAAAACTTCTTCTATCCAACAAATGACTCTCTTTCAAAAGATGATGACTTTACAATTAATTCTCCACGCAATTGGAATTGGGAACGCTTTAACCTGAAGAAAGACCTTTTGGCTAAAACCTATATTGCCATGTCTAAAGGCAATCTTCCTTCAATTATTGGTCTATGCGAAATTGAAAGCGATAGAGTTCTTTCTGCTCTTTGCAATGACTCACCTTTGAAAAAAGGTAATTATGATTTCATTCACTATAACTCAAGTGACATTAGAGGAATGGATGTTGCAATGTTATATAGAAAAGATAAGTTTAAAGTAATTAGTCACGAAAATATTGTAGTTGATAAATCTCTTATCATTGATGAACCGACAAGAGATATTCTATATGTTAATGGTATATTAAACAAAGTACCTCTTCATATTTTTGTTGTTCATGCTCCTTCCAGACGTAATCAAGATAGAAATCGTCCTCTTCGTAAAGCTGTTTTTGATTTAATATACAAGAAGGCTAAAGATTTATACGATAAGGGAGAAAAGAATATAGTTATTATGGGAGATTTTAACGATAATCCTTGGGACAAAACAATTCAGGAAGGATTTAAGTTGGCAAAATACTATAACCATACTCCAACTTTCGTTAATCTTATGCATAAGGACAAAGATAAGCGTGGCTCATATACTTATATGGGAAAGATGCTTAATTTTGACCAGATGATAGTTACTCAGGATATGCTTGAAAAAATAGATACTGTTTCAACTCCTTCACATATATTTATGCAAGATTTTCTTATCGACAACAATCCAAATCAAACAATGATAACTCCTTTCAGTACTTATAAAGGATTCAAATATCAAGGAGGCATAAGCGACCATTTCCCCGTATATATAAAACTTATTACGCCTAAAAACTAAATGAATACAGCAAAAGAAATTGTTGAGAGATTAATTTCTTTATCTGATGAAGAAAAAATAGCTCAAGCAAAGTATTTTGGAATAAAGGGAGGAATTGTTTTAGGTATTACTTCTCCCCAAATAAAAAGTATTGCCAAAGAAATAAAAATTAATCATCCACTTGCTCTTGAGCTTTGGCAAGAAGAATATTATGAAGCAAGAATGATTGCCACCCTTATTGCCGATAAAAATAAAATCACAAGAGAGCAAATGGACTCTTGGACAGAAGATTTTGATAATTGGGCAATTGTTGATGGTGCTTGTTACAATCTATATAGATATACGCCTTTTGCTGAAGAAAAGATTTTTCAATATTGCAAAAGTGAAAAGGAATATGTTAGAAGAACTTCCTTTTCTCTAATTGCAGGATTAGCAATTGGACTTAAGAAAATGCCTGATGAAGAATTTTTAAAATACCTTCCACTTATTGAAGAATATGCCTTTGATGAAAGAAATTTTGTTTGGAAAGCTGTCAATTGGGCATTAAGACAGATAGGTAAAAGAAGTCTTTACCTTCACCCATACGCTTTAGAACTTTCTCAAAAGCTTTCCTTATCATCCAATTCAACTCATAGAAAGATAGGAAAAGATGCTTTTAGAGAGTTATCTAATCCTAAAACCATAGAAAGAATAAAGAAATAAATTATTTTTACTTGATTCTATCATAATTAAACCTTGTTTTAGCGTATTAAAACAAGGTTTAATTTTTGTAAGGTCGTACCTTACTAATATTATGGTACGACCATAACACAGTTATCATGCCACCATAATATAGTTATGGTACGACCATAACGAATTTATTCCTTATTCTACTAAATTTATTCCTTGTTTTGTTATTCCTAATTAAGGAGTTCGCAAAGAAAGAATAAGAGTTGATATTGTTAAGAATGAATTTGTGTTTTTAGGTATGTGATAAAATAAAAAAAGCTACCCTTTTATTAAAAGAGTAGCTTAATATGTTTAAAACAAATTGTCAAATTGTTTGTAATTACTTATTGAAAAAAGCTTTATGTCCCAATTTCCTATATCATTTATACGATATTTCGGCGTTAAAACAAATAAATTCATAAAAATGATAGGATAAAATATTCCTAATTGACTTCCTGAATTTTCAATTAGAAACAGACAAAATACTTAATATGTATTATATAAGTAATGAATTGAGCTGGTAGATTGATTTTGCTACCTTGTAGCGTTGAAGATACTTACTTCTGTAGTAAGAATACTTATCAAAAGGATTATTGATAACAGAAAGGCTTAATTGATCTGCAAAGGTTGGGTTATCAAGTTTTGATAAACCTTGTCTTCTTTCAGTAAGAATTAATTCTAAATTAGATCTGGAATTAGATTTTGCAACAGATATAAATGAATCAGAAGATCCAAAAATAACTTTGTTTTTAATCAATAAGCCAGATTCAAACTTTAATGCAACATCAGCCCTTTCCTCAAAGGAAACTGTTGGACTAATAAATAGACCAATAACAAACAGAGCTGATAATATGTAAAATTTGTATTTCTGCATTAAACTTTTTATCTTCAAGGTGCAAAAATATATTATTTTAATTGTATTTGCAAATTTTGGAGTAAAAAAATGCATAAAAAAGTAATTTAGTTGCGAGTTTTACTTTTTTATATTAGTTTTGTATTTAAATAATACTACCATTTTATGAGCAACAACGTATATACATTTAATCAAAAGAATTGCACCTCCTGTTATTCTTGCGTTAGGAAATGTCCAGTTAAGGCAATTAAAGTAAGTAAGGAAAGCATTTATCCAGAAGTTATTGAAGAAAGATGTATTGGATGTGGAACATGTATTAAGGCTTGCTCATTTAATGCTATTAGTGTGACGGACTCAATAGCAGCAGTTAAGGAGTTAATAAAAAGTGAAAACAAGGTAGCTGCAATTTGCGATCCCTCAATTGCAGGAGAATTTGAAGACATTACAGACTACAGAAAGTTTGTCAGAATGATTCGTGAAATAGGTTTTGATTATGTTACAGAGGTTGCTTTTGGAGTTGATTTAGTTGCAAAACGTCAAGCAAATTTTGCTAATGATAATTCAGGTAAATTTCTTCTGACATCTCATTGCCCAGTAATGAATATGTATATTGAGAAATATGCAACAGACATTGTAAGCAACATAACCCCAACTGTTTCTCCAGCCAATGCAACAGCAGCAGTGTTAAGAAATATTTACGGGAAAGATTTAAAAATAGTAAGTATTACACCTTGTCTTGGAGCAAAAAAAGATATTAATCGCCATCAAAACTCTGCCAGATTAGATGCTGTTTTGTCATTTAGAGAACTTAGAAGAATTTTCAGAGAATTAAAAATAAGAGAAGAGTCAGTTTCTTTTTCCGATTTTGATTCACCATTAGGTTTTGAAGGAGCTTTATATCCAATTCCAGAAGGATTTGTTGAGGCATGTGATTTGTCAACATCACTTATTGAAGGGAAATTTATTTCAGCACAGGGAGCAGACGACTCAATTGGTGCTGTAAAGCAGTTTGCAGAATATGGAAATAAGTTTAATAAGAATTTCAATCTCTATTTTTGTGAAGGATGTATTGCAGGACCAGGATCATCTGCAAAAGGACAAAAGTTTATAAGACATAACCTGGTTACAGAATATGTAAAGAAAAGAATTGCAAATTTTGATAAAAAGACATGGGAAAATAATATATTAAAACACTCTTCTTTACCCGATATAATTTGCAATTACAAAGAAGATAAACAAACTCTTCCAACCCCAACCCAGGAAGAAATGGAAGAAGCTTTTGTAAAATTAGATAAGGCAACAAGTGGAAGACATACCGATTGCAGAGCATGTGGATACGGAACATGCTATGGACTTGCAGAAGCAATAGCACAGGGAATAGCAACTGAAGACATGTGCTTTACTCACACACAAAAAGGAAATCGTATATTCCATCAACAATTGGAAACAACAACAAAAGAACTGATATCCTCACAAGACGAAATACATAATCTAAAAGATATTCTTCATCTACAACAAACCCATAATGCAGAAGCCTCAAAAGCCCTGTCATTGATGATACATAACCTAAAGATTGGGGTTGCTGTGATTGATGAGAATATGAAAATTGCCGATTCCAATGCTTCATTTATTGAAATATTAGGAGATGAGGCTAAGGAAATAGATGAAATAATCCCTGCATTAATTGGTGCAAATGTAAACTCATTAGTTCCAAAGAGCGTTTCCACTCAAATTGACTTTGTTTTGAAAGGAGAGGAGGCATTTATTAATAAAGATATTGAGTTTTCAGACAGACTGGTTAACGTAACACTCTTTGCATTAATACCACATAAAAGAGTTGCTCTTTTGATAAGAAACCTCTATGATAATGAAGATAAACCTCAAGAAATAATAAATAGAGTAACCGATGTAATCCAGCAAAACCTTCGTCAAGTACAGGAAATTGGATTTATTTTAGGAGAAGGAGCCGCCCAAACAGAAAAGATGCTAAACACCATAATCAAGCTTACCAAAAAAGATTAAGAAATATTTATTATCAAATAAAAATAAGAAAGGCTAACATTAATAATATGTTAGCCTTTGTTTTAGATAATTATTTTACTATTTTAAATGATAGTTGTAAGAATCTATCTTACAATAATTATCTTCTTATTTACTTTTCCTTGAGGGGTGTTAATCTGCAAGTAGTAGTTGCCTTGAGGGAATGATGAAACGTTTATATTGTTTGGTAGTTTGTCCCAAGTCATTACTATTCTACCATTTTGGTCTATTAGTTTGGTTTGACTAAAGTCGTTAGTTTCTGTTTCTATATTTAGAATGTCTTTTGCTGGATTTGGATAGATTTTTACTAATTTGCTATAGTCGATGATGTCTTCTAAATCGCTTATTCTCACATTTACTGTGTTTGACCAGTAGCTTGTGTCTGCTAAAGAACAGATTGCTCTTACTCTAAACATATATTCTGTTTCCATATCCAAATTCCTCAAAACATATTGTGGGTTTGTGAATAGGATAAGGCTTGTCCAGTCTACTGCATATTTTTGTTTGTATTGGAATTCCCACATTGTGTTTTCTAAGGCATCCCAACCGCAGAATATGGCTTCATCGCCTTTTGTGCTTGCAATGTGATAAGCGTAGAAATTGGTTGGAGTTGGGCAGCTTAGATCTTCAAGGGTGTGAATAACTGTTTTTGTCCAATTATTATCCATTTCGCTTCCACAATTAGATCTTATCCAAATCTTATAAGGGCGATTTGGGATGAGGTTATTTATTTGGTAAGGATGAATTGTTGTTGAAAAGTTAGAGGAAGTGTTGAGTATGGTGTCTGTAATAATAATATCCCAGCTTGTGTTGTTTGAATATTCTGTCCAATCAATACTAACGCTGTTTGAAGTGAGTTCCAAAACAGTTATTTCTGCTGGTGATTTACATCTTTCAACAACATTGAAATCTTTAATCTCAATATTTGCAACTGAAACTTGATAGTATGAAGGTACAAAAGCAAATCTAACAAAATGTTCGTTTACATATTGAGGAAGTTCAATGGTATTATTTGCTAATGTGTTGCTTTGGTATAGGGTTTTTAGGTTGTAGAATATGTTTCCATTATTAGTTACTAATAGTTTTGTTATGGTAAATGAAGCTACGCTATCTAAGAATTGAAATTTAAATGAAAGTTCTGGATATCCAATTTGAGATAAGTCGTAAACAGGTGAAAGTAATGTGTCTCCCTTAACTTCCCAGCAGGAATATGTGTTGGAATATCCATTAGGGTTTGTCCATGTTATGCTGTTTGGTAATTCATTTGAAGGATATTGAGTAATGTAAGGACAAAGTGTGTGGAAACGATATGTGTTTGAATAAATGGAAGTATCATTTTGAAGAGAGATGGCTTTTACTCTTACATTGTAATAAGTGTCAGGGGTAAGATTTCTTAAAGTGTCCTGTCTTGAGAAAACAATCTTTCTTGTGTAGTTTGTGCTTTCTCCATTATCTACTCCATATTCCAATATCCATTGAGTAACGTTAGGATCATCACTCCAGGTAAGAATTGCACTATCTGTCCAATAAGAAATAGCATGAACATCTTCAGGAGCAAGACAACGAATTAGAGTTGTGAAAGTATCTGTTACGGAGAAGAAACTTTGTTCTAAACCACAATCGGCTTGAACTCTGTAAATATAAGTTGAATTATCATCCAAGTTATCTAATATATGATTAGAAGTTACTCCATCTACTTCGCTCCAAGCTGTTGTTCCAATCTTTCTGTATTGAATATTGAAAAATTCCTGTCCTTGAGCAAAGTTCCAGCTAAGGTTTGCATAATTGGATGAAACATAACTGTGAGTAGGGTTGGTTGGAGTTGCACAATATCTTCCAGTAATGTAAATATCATCTACAATTGCTCCTCCCAAACCTCCAATTGAGGAGTTGTTTTGCCAGGCAAAAACCAATCTTCTAACTTGTCCAATATAAGCAGCTGGAATTTCAATATGCTCACTTTGCCAATCGGAGTTTTGATTATTATATGCAGTTTGTCCAATTCTGTTTACATCTTGAGGCAATTGGTAAATATCTAATGCGGAGTTAGAATTTAGTAAATAAACTTTCATCAAGTCATTTGAAGTTTCTCCCAAACATTTCCATTTAAAATCTAAGTAAAAGCTTGATGCGTAATCAGGAATTAAAACATCAATATAAGCATAACTGATTGCAGAAACTAAAGGATAGTAATTATTGTTTGTACCTCCAGTTGTTGAAATGTAAATAGAATTGCTTCCATCTAAAGTTGTATTGTAAGCATTGCCAAGAACCCAAGGGTTTAATGAGCCATTAACAAACCCAAATATTGCATTTTGTTCATCACTTTCAAAGGTTTGTTGAACAGGAAGGTCGTAAAATTGATTAGAAATATAACGAGTATTTATATATGACCATCCACTGTTAGCTCCCAAACATTTGTTTCTTACTGCAATTTGATACCAGTTATTAAGTATTAAATTAGATGAAGGAATGACATAGAAATAATTTGAAACAATTGCTCTTGTCCCATCCAAATCAGGATTAGAACCTAATTCTCCATAAACAATTTCCCATTGATTTTGATTTGGATTAGCTTGCCATTGAACTGTAATTCCATTAGTTCCCATTGCATCAATACTTAATCCGGAAATATTATCACATCCAGTAATTTCATCTGGAGTTTGGAAAGTTGCAACCTCAGACCATTGGGTTGTGTCTCCATTTATGTCAATCATTCTAACCTTCCAGTTGTAAGTTATACTGGAAACTAAATTAAATACTTGAGTCGAATTAGTAGAAAGAACTTGCTCAATAGGTGTATTGCTTTGAGAAATATTATAAGATAAAATCCATAAATAAGCATTGGTATCTGAACTCCACGATAGAGTTGCATTATCAAAGTAAATATTTGAAGCAGTTAAGTTGGTTGGTGGATTAAATTGAGAATTTGAAGCAAAGGAAGAAAAGCTTATGGAAATAAATAAAACACATAAAAATAGGCTTAGTTTTTTCATAATAATATATTGTTTTTCTATTCAAACAGCAAAAGTAAAGAAAATGTAAACAACAAACAAAAAGTTTTTGTATTTTTGCATTCTATGACAATGGAAGAAGAAATAAATAGAGCCAATTACAACGACGAAAGCATTAAATCATTAAAATGGAACGAACATATTAGACTTCGTCCAGGAATGTACATAGGAAAATTGGGTGATGGAGCTTCGCCAGATGATGGTATTTACATTCTTATAAAAGAGGTAATTGATAATTCCATAGATGAGTTTTCCATGGGATTTGGAAGAAATATTGATATTGACATTGATTTTGAAACCAAGAAGATTAGGGTAAGAGATTATGGTCGAGGAATTCCATTGGGTAAGGTTGTTGATTGTGTTTCAAAAATAAATACTGGAGCAAAATACGATTCTCTTTCATTCCAGAAGTCAGTAGGGATGAATGGAGTTGGTACAAAAGCTGTAAATGCTCTTTCAAGTTATTTCTATGTTCAATCCATTAGAGATAAAAAATCTAAAGATGCTGAATTCTCAAAAGGAGAAGTTGTAAAAGATAATAAGATAGAAAGCTCCAATTTGGAAGATGGAACAGTTATTGAGTTTATTCCAGATGGAGAATTATTTGGTAATTATTTTTTCATTGATGAATATATTGAAAAGATGATTTGGAACTATGCTTATTTGAATAGAGGACTAATAATAACCTATAATAATAAGAAATACTATTCAAAGAATGGTCTTTATGATCTTTTGGATAATAATATTGATTCTGAAATAATATATCCAATCATTCATATTAGAGAAGATAATTTTGAATTTGCACTTACTCACTCCGATAAAGCTTATGGAGAAGAATACTATTCTTTTGTAAATGGTCAAAACACTTCTCAGGGAGGAACTCATCAACAAGCCTTTCGTGAAGCATTAACAAAAGTATGTAGAGAGTTTTACAAGAAAGATTATGAACCATCAGACATTCGTTCTGGAATAATTTGTGCCATTAGTTTAAGAATTCAAGAACCAATATTTGAATCTCAAACCAAAACCAAGCTTGGTTCAATCAATATGGAACCAAATGGTAAAGGACAAACTGTAAGAAACTTTATAATAGATGTTGTTAAAAGAAATTTAGATAACTATCTGTATAAAAATCCAGAAACAGCAGAAAGACTTCTTCAAAAGATTGTTCAAAGCGAAAAGGAAAGAAAAGATATTGCAAGTATTAAAAAAATTGCAAAAGAAAGTGCCAAGAAGATAAGTCTTCACAATAAAAAGCTTAGAGATTGCAGAATTCATTACAATACAAAAGATGACAGAAGATTAGAGTCAACTTTATTTATTACCGAAGGGGATTCTGCATCAGGTTCAATAACAAAGTCAAGAGATGTAAACACACAAGCTGTTTTCTCATTAAGGGGAAAACCTCTAAACAGTTATGGAGAAACCAAAGAATTAGTTTATAAGAACGAAGAGTTTAATCTTTTGCAGTCAGCTTTAAATATTGAGGAAGACTTGGAAAATTTAAGATATAATAATATTGTAATTGCAACCGATGCCGATGTTGATGGAATGCATATTAGAATGTTGTTAATGACTTTCTTCTTGCAGTTTTTCCCTGAATTGGTAAAAGCTGGACATGTTTACATTCTTCAAACACCTTTGTTTAGAGTTAGAAACAAACAAAAGACTTTTTATTGCTATTCTGATGAAGAAAAACAGTCTGCAATTACTAAACTTGGAACTAATCCTGAAATTACTCGTTTTAAAGGATTGGGAGAAATATCACCTGATGAATTTAGACATTTTATTGGAAAGGATATTCGTTTAGACCCAGTTCTTTTAAATAAGGAAAGTGGGATTAAGGAAGTTCTCGCTTTCTTTATGGGAGATAATACTCCAGAAAGACAAAATTATATTATTGAAAACCTACGATACGAAGAAGTTATATAAAAATAAAAACAATTCATTGATATGAAAAGAATAATTTTAATTGCTTTTGCTTTAATAATGTTGATTGGAGCTAAAACTTTAGTTGCTCAAGATGATAACGAAAATATCCAAAGCGAAGAAAAAATAAAACCATGGACAGATGTAGTTAAGAATACTTCTGACCCAGCATCATGGACTTGGAATAAGAATGTAAACACACGTAATGCAATTAGAGGTGATTGGGATGGAGATGGATTTGATGAAATGTTATATGAAAGTGCAACTAAGCTTTTTTCAGATAATGATGATATAACTCCACTTGATTTACCTGGAGATTTGGGAGTTTTCTTTCTAATAAATGAAGGAGACCTTGATGGTGATGGTGGTGATGAGATTTCTTTTATGTCAGTAAATAGAGACTGGTCTAATTTAAATGTAATTAGAATTTGGTCTTATAATGGATATCGTTGGAGAGAAATTTTCCAGACAGAAGTTCATATTTGGGACTGTCCAAACTATCGTCCAGAAACTCCAGAAGAAAGTTTCACCCAACAATGGAAAAGAAAGAATAATTATTCTCTAAGTAAGGTTGTTTTGAAGAAACATGATGGAATTATTGATGTTATAGGTATTCATCCAAATGGAAGATATGCTATTGAAGAAATAAAGATATTGGATAAAAGTGCTTCTAAAAGAAAATGGGGAATGATAATTCAGCCAAGAGACGATTAATAAACTAAACTTTTTAATTGCCATAATATGAAAAAGACCCTAATCCTAATTATTTTATCTTTTCTAACTGCGAATCTTTTTTGTCAAGAAGGCAAAATTTCAGATTATAATATTGAAAAAGCTGTTTATTATCTTGCTTCAGAAGAGTTGCAAGGTCGTCTTCCTTCATCCAAAGGGGATAGTTTGGCTGTTGATTATATAACCAATATCTTTAAACAGGCAAATCTTAAACCTTTGTTTGAAACATTCTATCAAGAAGTTGCATTCAAAGATATGGAATCAATTACAATGAATAGTAAGCAAGCTGGTCCAAAGAACAAGTTCTCAAGAAATATTGTTGGAGTTTTGGAAGGGAGTGATTCAATACTTAAAAATGAATATATAGTTATTGGTGCTCATGTTGATCATTTAGGTTTAGGTTCAATGATGGGTGGCTCTCGTTCTAAAGAAACAAATAAGGTTCATTATGGCGCAGATGACAATGCTTCTGGAGTTGCTCTTATGCTCGATTTGCTTAAAAAGTTTTCAACTTCTCCAATAAAAACCAAAAGAAGTATAATCTTTATTGCTTTTGCATGTGAAGAAAAAGGTTTAATTGGTTCAAAGAAATTTGTAGAGGAATTACCTTTTGATTCAAAACAAATTGTTGCTATGCTAAATTTCGATATGGTTGGAAAGCTAAACAACAATTCTATAAAAGTAGGAGGTAGCAGAACTTCTAAAGAATCTGAAAAAATAATAAAGAAATACGCAAAGAAAAACAATTTAAAGGTTACTTTATCTCCAAGTGGAATTGCTCCTTCTGACCATGCATCTTTCTATGCTAAGAATATTACTGTTTTCTATGTTACAACTGGAGCTGATTCAACTTATCACACTCAATACGATACCCCAGATAAATTAAACTATGAAGGGATGAATAGTGTTTCATCTTTAGCTTATGATATTGCTAATGATGTAGCTAACAGAAAGAATAAACTAAGATTTAGAAGGGTTGCTGAAACAAAAAATAAGGGACATATGTCAGATGTTAAAATTACATTAGGTATTATGCCTGATGTAACAGGAAGTACTGATGGTATAAAAGCTGAAAATGTTTCAAAAGGAAGACCAGCAGATAGGGCAGGGATGCTAACAGGAGACATTATTATTGAACTTAATGGCAAAAAAATTACTGATATTTATTCCTATATGGATGCTCTTGGAACTTTAAAAGAGAATCAAACATATAAAGTCAAAATAAAACGAGAAGGGAAAACCAAAGAACTTAAGATTAAATTATAATTGATTATGAAGAAATCAACCATTGCTCTATTTTGGGCTCTTGCAATTGTTCTAACTCTTGCAACAAGTGTTTATCAAAGGAAAACTGGTCCAACAAATCCAAAGAAAACTACAATAACAATAAATAATAAAGAATACAAACTTTCATTTCCTCGCTCAGCAACTGCAAATCGCAATACCATAACGCTAAATATTGCTGACACTTCTGCAAATGCTCAACTTATTTACAGGAAATATCCTACTAATGATGCCTTTACTTCAGTAAACTTTCATAGAAAAGATGAAAAACTTATTGCTGATTTACCTATTCAACCTAATGCAGGGAAATTAGAATACTATGTAAAGATAAACGACCAAAATCTTTTTGAAGAAGATGCTTTAATAGTCCGTTTTAAAGGCGAAGTTCCTGCAGGAGTTCTAATTCCTCATATAATATTTATGTTTGTTTCCATGCTTTTTGCAGCTTATGGCCTAATTTTAGCAATTGCTAACAAAAAGAATGTTGTTCGCTATCTTATTCTAACACTAATAACTCTTTTTATTGGTGGATTTATATTTGGACCAATTGTTCAAAAATATGCTTTTGGAGTTTATTGGAGTGGATTTCCTTTTGGATACGACTTAACAGACAATAAAACCTTAATAGCTTTAGTCATACTCCTTATTAATATGTTGTTTTTGAAAAAGAAAATATTTAGAATTACATCAATAATTGCTTTTTCAGTAATGATAACTATATTTTGTATCCCTCATTCTCTAAGAGGAAGTGAGTTAAATCATCAAACAGGAGTTGTAGAGACTGCAAGATAGTATTAATTCTTAACTATCTTATAGCTTCCAATGCCTTCTTTGGTTTGGAGTTTTAGAATATATATTCCTTGTTCAAAATTGGATATATCAATGGAGAAATTATTTTGGTTAGGAATTTTGGAAATAACCTTTCTACCTAAAGCATCATAAACCTCAAACCTTTGAACTCTTTCCTTTGTTTCAATACTTAAATAATCAATTGCAGGATTAGGATAAACCTTTGCCTCAACAATATCAACATCAATATCTTCTATCCCTATTGTACTGCAATCAAATGTTCCAGTGGTTGGAAACAATTCAAAAAAACCTCCAATAGGAAAAGGATATTCAGGATGAACAAATGGCTCTAAATATTGTAATACAGTCCATCCTTTTGAAATTGCATTTTGTGAGTTTGTTGCCATAATAGTATTATAATATGAAGGGAAATACTCACTATATACAAGAATCTCACTATAAGTATCAGTTTCAGGAAGTGCACAGAATATTGAATCATAACCAGTGGTTGAAAACTTGGTATTATAACAATCAATCATATTTAATTTATTAAGCCCTCTTATATCAATACTTGCTAAATTAGACCCACATATATTAAGATATTCTAATTCTTTTAAATGGCTTATATGAATATTTGTTAAGACAGTAGTATTACAAATATCAAGATATTTTAATTTTGTCTGATTGCTTAAGTTGAGATTTGTAAGCATAGAATTGTATCCTAGACTGAGATATACCAATTCCGTTAATCGAGATAAATCAATAGTTGAAAAAATTCCACTGCAATACAATGAATGCATTTTAGTACAATTAGTAATATTTAGTTCATTAACTCTCCCTGTTTCAATATTTAAATAAGTTACTTCTGTATTATTATCAAGATCAACTTTATCTACATAAAAATTAGCAAAGGCTGTAAATTTCTTAACATTCCCATATATTCGCATTGTATCTGTACCAAATCTGAACTCTTGGCTTATAGTAGGCCAATATTCTCCTATTGTTATTATGCTTTCAAAAGTTCCTGATACAATTTTTATCTTAGTATTTGCAGAATCTCCAGAATATTTAAAACATATAGTTCTTGAACCATCAGCTCTCCATCCATCCCTTAAAATAATTTCTATCCATCTATTCATGTTTACTTCTTGGGAAGAAGCATTGGAATACATAAATATGCTGATAAATATCATTAATAACTTTTTCATCATATTTATATTTTAGGGTGTTATTTCATCTGTTGTTACTTGTAAAGTGATTGTAGAGTTGGAAGGTATTTTCTTTGTTGTCCAATAATAAACAGTAGGATTATCAGGCATTGCTAATATCGTCATTGAAATATCTATTTTTAGAATATATTCAAAGTTGCTAACTTGTTCTATTTCTCCATTAATTGAACCTACTCGAGTTGCAGTAGGATGTCCTCTAAATATTAACAAAGAACCTTTTGTAAAATCAAATGTTCTTGCATCTGGACATAATGTTTGAAGCTCTTCATTTCCATTAATTAAAAATATTGTATCTCTAAAGCCATATAAAGAGGGACAATGAACACCTATTCCTAAAGTAGTATCAATTACACTTAGTTTAGGTTCAATGATATTATTATTTGTGTCATCCTTATCCTCACAAGCCGATAAGAAACCAAGGCTTAAAAGTGCTACTACTACTATGGCAAAGACACTTAGTTTTAAAAATTTACTTTTCATTTGCATTAGTTATTAATACTAATCATTGAGATATAGTTTTATTTTTATAATATGCGGCAAACTTACAGACTTAATTACAATCTTCCAAATAAAAAGAGAAAATAATTCTTTCTTTCTATAATAAATAAATTCTCTGCGTTAGAAAAGCAGTTGCAAAAGAATAATTATCCTAACTCACTAAAATACTATCTCTTGACTTCATAACATTATTTTGAAGAATTATTATAAGCTTATTTTAATCTAAGATAACTATCCGAAAAGCAAAAGATAACTATTCGAGAAGCTTGAGATAACTATACGAAACTCAAAAAGTCGCACTTCCCAACCAAAAAAGTCGCACTTTCTAATCAAAAAGTCGCACTTTTTTAATCTGAGATAACTATCTTGGGCTTGCGAGATAACTATCGTAAATGAAAATAACATTATATAAACTAAATCCTATAGCATAAAAACCTAAGGAGATGTCTATTATGTTTTTCAAATATAAAAGGAATGTGTTTCTATATAAGGATTTGAAAGAAACCTACAATTTAACAAGCAGAGTTAAATGGTTTGGAGAGCCGTATTTATGGTATTCATTTCTTGCATAGCTCAATTGAAAACGTTTAATATTTATTCCAAATCCATAGGAAAAGCCTGACAAAGAAAAGGCATCATTCAAATACATTTCACGACTTTGTTTCCAGCTGTAACCAAAGGCTAAGTAGAAACTTTTTGAAAGTTCAAAATTTGCTCCAACATTCAAGTGTCTAAACATATTATCTAAAGTTCCTAAGAAATGATTCTCTCTTTTAATTTCATTTGTAAAAGGATCTATTTCATCTCTTGGATTTAAAGGATCATCTTCTCTTAAGTCCCATTTCTGCAAATTAGTAACCATAGCAAAGAGTTGCAAAGGTGCATGCTTTAGTTTTTTTGAAATACCAAGTTCAAGTTGGAAAGGAAGTTTCTCTTCAATATCATTAAATGATTTAAGTTGAGTCCCAAAATTCCTTGCCATAAGTGTTGCTGTAAAGCTTCTGTTATTGCTTATGTAAGTAGCTGCTAAATCAAAAGCTAATGCAATTGAAGAATAATCTTCGTATTGAGAGAAAACAGGTTTAAGATTGGCCCCAATATAAATATTACTATCCAACATTCTTCCCCAACCTAAGGTAAACATATAATCATTAGCAGTAAAATCTCCAACTTGATCTCCATTAGGTAAAGTTCTTTGGAATTTTCCATAACCGATATAGTTTAAACCAAAACTTAAGCTACCAATTTTGTTGAAAGTGTGACTATAAGCAACGTTGCCTTGCCAAATTCCAGCAAATAAATCAGTGTAACCAACTGCAAACTGATTATTCATTTCCTTTGATAATATAGAAGGATTGGTTATACCAACAGAAATATCGTTAACTTTCCAGGCAAGAAAATCCATCCCCAGATTTGCAACACGAGCAGAGGAACGCAGATTTAAAAAAGAGTAAGCCTCATAAATTTCTTGTTGAGCCTTTGAAACAAAAAATGCACAACAAAGCAACAGGGTAAATGCAATTTTCTTAAGCATAAAATAAATTATTAGTTCTAATAATGATATAAAACGATGCAATATATAAATTATTATTTGCGTTTCAAATTATAATAAAAGTTAACCAAACTAAAAAAACTAATAAATCATGAAACGGATACTTTTAATAGTATTTCTTATTTGCTTTTCTATTGCTTCATTTTCCCAAAACAAAAATATAAGGATTGAAAGTGAAAGGATTGGAGATTCTGTTTTTTACAAAAAGATAACAACTACAACAATTGGAGATAAGGTAAAGGTTGAGCAGGAGATTATTTCTTTATCTAAATTGAAAACAGAAGAAGTAAATATAAATAAAAAAAGCTCTAACGCAACATCATTAAATAATTCGAATCAAAATATTAAAAGGAAAAATCTCCAGGCATTCTTGATAGAAATTAATTTAGATATTACAACTCTCAATAATAATCAAAGATTAAATTCTCTTTTGGAAATGAAAGGAATAAATAATCTTAATTTTGGAGGAGATATTTCTTTAGGAGGGAGATTTGGAGATGGAATAGAGTTTAAAGTAAGCTATGGAGTAGAATCAATAATAAACAGAACAAGTAATAAAACTCTAAGTTCAATTTCAAATATTGGTACATTAACTTTTGGATATCCTTTTAGATTAAAGAATGATAAGTATATGATTGTCCCTTATTCTGGACTGGGATATAATTTAACTAATTTGCAATATTCAAGAACATACAGTAGAGCAATATCATTAGAAGAATTAAAAGAAAGTTCGTGGGCGGTTTTAAGTCATAATTTATATGTACCTTTGGGAGTTGAATTTCGATACAGATTATTGCCAATTTCTTATTTGTCTTTTGGAGTTGAATATCGTTTTAATGTATATAATTCAGGAGCATTACTTCCGAATACTTTTCAAAGAGTGGATGCTTTTCCAAAGTTTACAATAAATAATTTAGCAGTAAAAATAGGTTTAACAGGAATTTTCAATAAACATTAATCAAAATAACTAAAAATGAAAAAGACAATTCTATTAGTCCTTGCTCTTGGAGCTTGTGCAATTTCACAAGGACAAAATGTTAGTAAAACAACAACAACGGTTGTAGAAACAAAAGAAGTTGGTGATTCAACCATAACTACAAAAATTATTACAACAAATGTAGATGGTAAAACTACCGTTGAAAAAGAAGTAAATGTAAGTAGATATATTTACGAAAATGCTACAGAGGTTGAACCGGAAAAGATTGTTAGCGATAAGAAAAAAGCAAAGTTAATAACTGGTTTAAGTTTTACTGGCTCATTCCTTAATGATAATAAAGCAATAAATAATAAATTAGGGATGACTAATATTAATGACTTTAATTATGGATTGCTTTTTAATCTTGGAGGGGCAACACCATTTGGAATGGAATTTGTT
The DNA here is from genome assembly GCA_002423895.1 of Bacteroidales bacterium UBA5515. Classification (GTDB taxonomy): domain Bacteria; phylum Bacteroidota; class Bacteroidia; order Bacteroidales; family P3; genus UBA10566. The sequence continues at coordinate 68,700 of DIOL01000015.1, forward strand.
TTTGATTTTGGGTTTGAAGGAAGTATAAATAAATCTAACAATAAACAATTAAATGTACTTTCATCTTTTATTAGTTTTAATTTAGGTTATCCTGTTATTAAATTGAAAAATGAAAAATTTATGATAGTTCCAAGAGTTGGGATTGGAGTAAATGCAACTCAATACAATTATGTAAGAACTTCAGACAATAATTTAACTATGGATTCCATTGCTGGAAATGCTTGGACTATTAATCAGAACAACAATTTCTATATTCCACTTGGATTAGAATTTCGTTTTGGAAGTCCAAAAGAATATTTTGTTCTTGCAGGAGAATATCGCCATACATTCTATTATTCCAATTCTTATTTGTCACTTTCAAAGCAAAAGGTATCCGATTTCCCTGACTTTGGATTAAATAATGTTGTAATAAAGATAGGATTTGTTGGAATGTTATAAAATTAATTCAGACTAATCAGTCTAAAAAAATAACTCCTTATTTCTAAAATTAGAATAAGGAGTTATTTTTTTTATTTGAACTTAATCTACTGTAAACTATTTATTAGCTTCAATTAGTAGGTTAAGTATTTTTATTGCACATTCAGAGATAATTGATCCAGGACCAAATACTGCTGCAGCTCCTGCTTTGTATAGATAATCGTAATCCTGAGGAGGAATAACACCACCAACAATAACAACTATATCTTCTCTTCCAAGTTTCTTCAACTCTTCAATTACTTGAGGAACCAAAGTTTTGTGTCCTGCTGCAAGTGATGAAACTCCAAGAACGTGAACATCATTTTCCACTGCTTGTTTTGCTGCTTCTGCTGGAGTTTGGAAAAGAGGTCCCATGTCAACATCAAATCCGATGTCAGCATATCCTGTTGCTACAACTTTAGCTCCACGATCATGTCCGTCTTGTCCCATTTTAGCCACCATAATTCTTGGTCGGCGTCCTTCCATTGAAGCAAATTTATCTGCAAGTTCTACTGCTTTCTTAAAGCTTGAACTATCTTTTGTTTCTGCACTATACACGTTTGAAATAAGATTTATTTTTGCTTTATAACGTCCAAAATGTTTTTCCAATGCCATAGAGATTTCTCCCAATGAAGCTCTCTTTCTTGCACAATCTATTGCATATTCCAACAGGTTACCGTTTCCAGTTCTTGCAACTTCAGAAAGTCTTTCCAATGATTCTTGACATTCTTTTTCATTACGATTTGCTCTTAAATCAGCTAAACGTTTTAATTGAGCTTCTCTAACAACAGTATTGTCAACTTCAAGAGTTTCAATTGGATCTTCTTTATCCAAACGATATTTATTAATTCCTAAAATTGTATCTTTATTTGAATCAATGCGAGCTTGTTTTCTTGCTGCTGCTTCTTCAATTCTCATCTTAGGAACTCCACTTTCAATTGCAGCTGCCATACCTCCAAGTTTTTCAACTTCTTGAATATGTTGCCATGCTTTGTGTGCAATTTCGTGAGTAAGGCTTTCAACATAGTAAGAACCAGCCCATGGGTCAACACTTTTGCAAATATTTGTTTCTTCTTGAAGATAGATTTGAGTGTTACGAGCAATACGAGCTGAGAAATCTGTTGGCAAAGCAATTGCTTCGTCAAGTGCATTTGTATGTAGTGATTGTGTATGTCCAAGTGCTGCTGCTGTTGCTTCAACACATGTTCTTGCAACGTTGTTGAATGGATCTTGTTCAGTTAAAGACCATCCAGATGTTTGAGAGTGTGTTCTTAGTGCAAGTGATTTAGGATTTTTTGGATTGAATTGACTAACCAATTTAGCCCAAAGCATTCTTGCTGCTCTCATTTTTGCTATTTCCATGAAATGATTCATACCAATTGCCCAGAAGAAAGAAAGTCTTGGTGCGAATTGGTCAACGCTCATTCCTGCATTTATTCCTGCTCTCAAATATTCCAAACCGTCAGCTAAAGTATAAGCCATTTCAATATCACAAGTTGCACCTGCTTCCTGCATGTGATAACCTGAAATAGATATTGAATTGAATTTAGGCATATTCTTAGAAGTAAATTCAAAAATATCAGCAATAATCTTCATTGATGGTTTTGGTGGATAAATGTAAGTGTTTCTAACCATAAACTCTTTAAGAATATCGTTTTGGATAGTTCCACTCAGTTTGTCCATTGAAACTCCCTGTTCTTCTGCTGCAATGATGTAGAAAGCAAGTATTGGAAGTACTGCACCATTCATTGTCATTGAAACAGACATTTTATCTAATGGAATTTGATCAAAGAGAATCTTCATGTCTAATATTGAATCCACTGCAACTCCAGCCTTACCAACATCCCCAACAACTCTTTCGTGGTCAGAATCGTATCCTCTGTGAGTTGCAAGGTCAAAAGCAACTGAAAGTCCTTTTTGTCCTGCTGCAATATTTCTTCTGTAGAATGCATTTGATTCTTCTGCTGTTGAGAAACCAGCATATTGTCTTACAGTCCAAGGTTTCATTACATACATTGTTGAATATGGTCCACGAAGGAAAGGTGCAACGCCAGCTGCATAGTTAAGGTGTTCCATATCCTCCAAATCTTTTGGAGTGTAGATTGGTTTAACAGGTATTTGTTCAGCTGTCAACCAGTTTTTTTCTTTATTTTCTAATTGTTCCCATGCTTTTGAAGAGTTGTTCTCCTTTGCGTTGAGGTCAACATTATTAAAGTTAGGTCTCATTATATTTTATTTTAAATTAAAATCATGTAATTGGATTGCAAAATTATACCATAATAATGAATTAACCAACAAAAATTTCTTTTTTCTTTTTTTTGATACCTAATATTCTGCTATTAAAAATGATAATAATACTTCTTCAATTTTAAATAAGAATATGGATCCATATGTATTCACTATTTAAAAAGTTATATGATTTTGTCAGA
>DIOL01000015.1:71682-71842 GCA_002423895.1 Bacteroidales bacterium UBA5515
GAATAAAAGTAGAGATTTTAATTACCATATAGTGAAAAAGCAACATTGATTTATGAATAAGATATACTGGAAAAAAAGTTTATGTTTGAAAAAAGTTTATCAAAGCCTTGTTATAATTTAAAAAGATAAGGTTTAAATTTTGCATCCTGCCACCTTGCAT
>DIOL01000022.1:0-3257 GCA_002423895.1 Bacteroidales bacterium UBA5515
TCGACAAAAGTAAAACCTGATTTCTTTCTCATATTCGGAATTTTTTTGTTGTGAAAAATCATCGAATATATAAAGAATCAGGTACTTTTGTCAAGAGCTACCCGCGTATGCGAGTTTAGTTCAACATGCAATATACAAAATTGGGGTTTTATAGGTTATTCAAAGGTTGTGGCTCCCATCAAGTGCTGTGTAGCTAGATAGTAAATCGCTCCGTAATCCCCAAATTTGCATATTGCTGCCGTTCTGCAACATTAAAAAAACCGATTATAAACAACTAAATATTAAACAATTATGGGAAGTACAGGTTCAGGAAATTTCACTGATTATCAAGGATATTCAGGTAATAATCCAAAACAAGGAGGAACATCCTTTGACGATGTATGTGAAAGAGCATTTAGAACAGAGTTAGAAGATATAGACACTTCTGAATACTATGTAGCAAACAACAATTTACCAATAATAAATTCAGAAGTTATTATAAGTTTTAACGGTCAAAGAATTGTGGCATTACTAAATAACCAAGAGATAGGGAACTTACCAACTAAATACAATTATTTAAGGAGATGTATGGAAAGCTACACATATTCCGGTATTGTCTCAAATACATCCACAGAACCAATTAATTCAATTGTAATAAACATTTCTCCAGATGAATAATATTTGTTTGATAGGAGATATTTTAGTTGATGTAGCATTAAAAAAAAATAATGAAGATTTAAAAATGAGGCTTGGTGGAATAATTCATTCCGCAAGAGCACTTTGGGCTATATCATCATCGTATAGTCTTGGATATATTTCACCTACCTATTTAGATAGCAGAATATCAAATTATATCTTTCATTATGGCAACCCAGCATTTGTAAAAGTTGCTGAAACTTTAAATGCTCCTAATTTAATTCTAATAGAAGAAGTTAGAGAAATTGGAGATCAAGGATATGAACTTATTCTAAGAAATAACGTAAAGTATAAATATTTAGATTTTACTTTGCCTCAATGCGACAGCATATTGATTACAAGTGGACAATACAACATTTCGGAAGTATTAAATAAAATTGGGGATTATCCTGTTAGTATTGAACTTGCAAATATGAATTATAATGACTTTACTAATTTAGATTTTAGATTTAGAAATATTTACATTTCAACATCAAGTGAGATTTTTAAAACTTATATAAAAAATAAATCCTTTTCATTTGAGTCTTTTGCATCCTTATTCAAAGGGCATTGTGACTTATTGATATTCAAAGAGAATAGAGGCGGAACTCGTTTATATAATTTCATAGAACAAAAAACATATCAAACAGCATCACAAACAAAACCGATTTTACATTCTGTAGGAGTAGGGGATGTTTTTAATGCAATTTTTGAATCTTCATTATTCAACAATATTGAAGAAAATCTAGCATTAGCCTCTCATATTGCAATGGAGTACGCCGATACAACATTCCCAGAAAATTTTAAAAATGCGGTAAGACAATTATTAAAAGTTCCAATTAATGATCTTGTAAATCTTAAGGGAACAGTATTAAACTGGGAAAAGAGAAAAACAATAAATATTTATATAGCTGCTCCCGATTTTGATTTTGTAGATACAAAACTTATAGATAAACTTGAAAAAAGTCTATTATATCACAATTTTTCTCCAAGAAGACCAATTAAAGAGAATGGTCAGATGAAAGAAAATGACACATTCCAGCAAAAACAAGAATTTTATAATAACGATATGAAGCTTCTTTCAGAATGTAATATTGTAATCGGTGTTTTGTTATACAATGATCCGGGAACTTTAGTCGAAATTGGTATTGCTGCAGAAAGAAATATTCCAGTACTACTCTACGATCCTTACAATATTGCTAAAAATTGTATGCTAACACATACTTGTAGTATTGTTACAAACAATATGGATGAAATCATAAGTGAGACATTTATAAAAAGTGCTATTTTATGCAAGAATTAAAAAAAGGAATCATATTAGCTTCGGGTGGCTTAGATTCTACAACGTTATGTTATTTATTAATAAAAAACAATATTGAATTTATACCGTTAATAATAAATTATAGTCAACATTGTTTTGAAACAGAACTAGAAAGATTAAAAGAAGTTTTGCCCGAAAATTATGTAAACAAAATTGAGATAATTGATGTATCTGGAATTTATAAATACTCAAAATCAAAATTTATCATCCCTTCAAATCTTTGGGAAGAAAAAGTGACTGCCGAAGATTTATACATTCCATATAGAAACGTTTTACTACTTACAATAGCAGCTTCTTTTGCAAGGACTTTAGAAATGAATTATGTTTATTCTGCATTTATTAACAGCAATCACGCAAAAGAAATTGATTGTTCAAATGACTTTTTTAATAATCTAGAAAGTCTTCTGAGTGAATATGGTTCTGTCAAAATAGAAATGCCTTTTAGAGATTTTTCTAAATACGAGGTTGCTAAGCTTGGAATTGAGTTAGGTGCTCCAATTGGTAAAACCTTTTCCTGTCAAGCTTCTCCCAAAATTCCTTGTGGAGCATGTCCTAATTGTGTTGATCGATTAGAAGCTTTAAAAAAATTAAGTGAATGAGTCAAAATAATGAAATAAACAAACTGATTAATTTTATTGAAAACCATCAAGATTTCAATATCATTATAAGTAATTCTTGTTTTTATAATAATCATTTAGGAGCTGTATTAACTGATATTATTCTACAAGCCGGACTAAATTACAGAACAGTTGTTTTACCAAGGGTTTTACGCGTATATAATGAATTCTATTCTGCTAATAATTTAGATGGCTTATTAGGTACAATTAATGAAATAGGTTTAAATAATTTTCTTAATTGGCAAAATGAAATAAAACTGAATAGATTTCAATTTGTCTTAGATTATTTAGTAGATAATTCGATTCAAACAACAAATGAATTACATAAGCATTTAACAATAGATATGAATTTGAAAAGTTTTTTATCTATACAAGGTATTGGGAACAAAACTCTCGATTATTTTTTCAAATTAATGAATGTGGAAACAATTACCGTTGATCGACATATAATTAATTTTTTACGTCAAGCCAATATAAATTACTATAACTATCATTCTGCAAAAAAAATAGTTGAATATGCTGCAGATATACTTGATATTTCGAGAAGAGATATTGATTATAGTATTTGGAATTATATGTCAAATAATTCGATTCAAAGAAAATTAGAATTTGAATTTTAAAAAACGTTGCATAATAAATAGGACTCTGAGCGGTCGGCACGACCC
>DIOL01000022.1:3402-3588 GCA_002423895.1 Bacteroidales bacterium UBA5515
TGAACTACACCCACCGTTATCCAGTGCCATGTCCTTAACGAAGGTCTTTATTCTAGCGAAGGCTACAGTTTCACTCTATTGGGAGATAGAATCCAAAAACAGGAAACAGTCATCTTCAAGATCAAGTACATTTTCCAACAATTCTTTGATTTTTTAAATTGAAACTAGTATTTTGTAACACTTAAA